>NZ_BCSI01000028.1 GCF_001570785.1 Dermabacter hominis NBRC 106157 | reverse complement strand
GGAGCGGATGACGGGACTCGAACCCGCGACCCTCACCTTGGCAAGGTGATGCTCTACCAACTGAGCCACATCCGCGTGGGCGATACTGGGATCGAACCAGTGACCTCTTCCGTGTGAAGGAAGCGCGCTACCACTACGCCAATCGCCCGCATAAGAGCCGGCGGGAACTCGCCTGTTCGCTCTTTGCGACTAGACAACAATACACCACCGGCGCGCGGCCCCAAATTGTCGCGGGGTTCGTGACGGTCTTTTGTGGTGAGGCTCGCAAGTGCGGCGCTCGCTCGCGGCTCGCGCTGCGCCTTGAAGCTCCTCGCGCTGCGGCATGAAGCTCTATGGCTGGAAAATCGCCCCTGAGGGGCGAGTCGGCACGCTCGCAAAGCTGCTCGAGGTGATTTGAGTCAAAAGCGGGCGGCCTACTTTGCGCGGAACGCGATCCTGACGTAATGTATCTATTCGTTGGTTCGAGAGATCGACCAAAAATGCGGATGTGGCTCAGTTGGTAGAGCATCACCTTGCCAAGGTGAGGGTCGCGGGTTCGAGTCCCGTCATCCGCTC
>NZ_BCSI01000027.1 GCF_001570785.1 Dermabacter hominis NBRC 106157 | reverse complement strand
CGGGCGACCCCGAAGTGACGACTGAACGCACCAAGGAACCGGTCAAGCAGATCATCCGTGTCGGCACCAAGACGACCGGTACTACGACTGAGACCGTTAAGTCTGAAGTTCCGTTCGGTGTGAAGATCGAGTTCGATCCGAACATGCCTGCCGGTAAGTCTGAGGTTGTGACCGAGGGTGTTCCGGGTGAGAAGACGGTGACAATCACGCGCGATATCACCAACTCGAAGCCGGGCGATCCGCAGATCACCGAGGAAATCACCAAGCAGCCGGTTGATCAGGTCATCAAGGTCGGTACGAAGCCGTCGGAGGCGTCCGAGAAGGTCACCTGGACTGCCCAGGTTCCGTTCGAGGTTGAGACTCGCCCGAACCCGGAGCTGAAGCCGGGTGAGATCAAGGTTGTCCAGAAGGGCGTGCCTGGCGAGAAGACCTACACTGCTGACTTCACCGCCAAGGGCGACCAGGCAACGGTCACCCCAGAAGTGAAGCAGACGAAGGACCCGGTCAAGGAGATCATCGAGTACGGACCAGCTGCCGAGGACACCTCTGTGGTGACCAAGGTTGAGAAGCCTGTTCCGTTCGAAACTGAGATCGTCTTCGACGACACCCTCG
>NZ_BCSI01000026.1 GCF_001570785.1 Dermabacter hominis NBRC 106157 | reverse complement strand
GTGTCCGCACCCCGCTCAGGAATACCCACATACTCCTCGGGCACCTCATCCCCCACAAGACGCGACTGCCGAACATCCGAATAAATCCACTTCTTCTCCGAAGCCACCTCAACCGTCCCCTGAACCGGCTGCCACGGACCACCAGCCACCGAAAACTCCCCACTAAACACCGTCACAAGCGAAACCTCATACCACCCCTGCCCCACATACCGCATCGACACATCCCTCGACGGATGCGGCCGACCCGGAAACGACGTCGTCAACACCGTCCCATCACCAAAATCCCACACATACTTCACCGGCGTCGCCCGCACCCGCACCGACTGCCCAAACATCTCCACATCAAACACCTGCACACCCGACTCAGCCCACACAATCATGTCGATCCCCACCGGAATCCACTGCCCAGGCGGACCCAAATGCGCCACAAGAGGCTTCACACCAAGCGAACGAAAATCCTCCTGCGACACCACCGGCATCACAGGACCACCACCACCCGAACCCGAAGACGGCGACGAACACCCCGACACACGCTCCGTCCCCAAAACCGGCGCACCCGTCGACACCTCCACCTCACGCCCCACCACTACTGACGCCCCCGGAAAAGCTAACGGGCACACCGCGCGCGCAGTGCGACAAAAAGACGTCACAGCAAGCACCCGAAACACATCGGGCCCACCGCTACGACACCCCAAATCCCGATCACTCGCCGGCACCCACACCCTCCGCGGGCCATCCGTCACCGC
>NZ_BCSI01000025.1 GCF_001570785.1 Dermabacter hominis NBRC 106157 | reverse complement strand
GCCCTGCCGCCGCTGGGGCGGCAGGGCGTTGGTGGTGTGTGGTGTTAGCCGATGTTGGCGACGGCGCTGGCGGCGCGTTGTTGGGCGCTGGTGGCGGTTTCGTCGTTTTTGCCCATGGTGGTCTTGACGAGGTTGATGATGCTCTTGACTTCGTTGGAGGCGCGGTTCCAGCGCTGTTCAACGTGGCGGTATTCTTCGGAGACGCCGTCGGCCTGGAAGTCGGCCATGGCGGTAGCGACCTGCTGGTCGCGCTGGGCGATGAGGCCTTCGAGGCGGCCGATGATGCCTGCGATGTCGCCCTGGACGGACTGGGAAACGCCGGTGTCAAACGAAATACGGTCGGTGGTGGGCATGAGAGTTCCTCTCTAGAAAAAAGTATGTGTGGGTGTGGGGGGTCAGCGCTGGCCGGAGAAGCGTGCGCCGTCGAAGTTGGCCGAGCCCTGGGCGGAGGTGGCGTTGTCCATCGACTCCTGGTCGCCGGTCTGGAAGGCGGTGTCCATGCCGGACTGGCCCTCGACGATGCGGCCGAGCGAGGAGTTGAGGTCGGCGCTGATTTCGTCGGTGCGGCCCTTGAACTGGTCGAAGGCGGCGCGGCCGGCACCGTTGAACTTGCCCTCAAGCGGCTCAACCGAGGCGACGAGCTGCTGGACGAGGTTGCCCAGGTCGTCGTTGGAGCTTGCGGTGTTGGTGGTGAGGGTGGAGAGGGTCTGGTTGCCCATATCGAACTTCATGAGTGCACTCCCTTGAAAGTAGTGGTGGGAGTGTGTGAACCACGGCGTCAGAGCGCGTGCGGTTCCCACGCTTCCCCTTGTGCTGTCCGGGACACACGTCCCGTTATCTGACCGTTA
>NZ_BCSI01000024.1 GCF_001570785.1 Dermabacter hominis NBRC 106157 | reverse complement strand
GTTATTCCCGATATAAGCCCGAACAGTGGACGCGTGCCGAACCAGCAAGAGCCGCGGCGCTCCCTTTCGGAGCACACCCGATAGCAAATAGAACCAACAGCCTCAGAGACTCTTCGCAACGACACCTCGAGTGCGAGCATCTCCGCTTAGACCCTCTGTGGATCGCCGGAGAAAACCTCAACTGAACCGCGGTGCGAGATCCATGCATCACCACTGCGCGGCTATGTAACCACGATCCTCGACCAGGGGGGAATCAATTATCCATGCATTTTAGACTTACGCCGAACGAATACTTTTTTCGAGCCCGCGATGCTCGGAACACCCTCGATAACCTCACTGGCGTCAACGCTCTTGTGGACGAAGCAATTGATTTTACCAGCCAAGCACTCGAACACAGCATTCTCAGTCGGGGAGCATCAAGTTCATGCCTGGAACTATACGTCCGAAGTGAAGTGGACTACGGCCGTGGGCGCGCCAACCAAAATATCGAATACGCTTCCGAGGGAATGCGCTATTACATGAGCGCCGATTCTGAAATGGCTGACAACAGTAACAGCAGCGCAGCCGCCGCCGAAGGCAAAGGTCGCATGACAAATCTGGACAGGTACAACGAAGCCAATGGCGGTGGTCCCGGAGTATGCACACCAGAAAACCCGATGGGCCAAGCCAACTACGCGAGCAGCCCCGAAGAGATGTTAGCTAATTCATTTGCAAAAGCACGGGAAGCCGAGCAGCGCCCTTACGGCCCGTACCCCATCGAGAAGTAAACCCCTGGAGTAAATCATGGTTTCAAAGTCTGATCTCCCCGAGCTGGATGACCCCGGCACCGTAAGCCAACTAGGCGCAAAATTCGTGGCGATTGGCATGCTCAATAAGTCCATCATCGATGAAGCCAAGTACGGCTGGACGGATATTGCCACCTCCTATCAGGCACCCGAAAGCGGCAAGGTACAACGGGTATTCCACACCCCATCGGAGGCTGCCGACGAGCTCGAACGACGCACCAAAAAAGTTGGGGACGCTCTCGACTCGTATTCCAACACGCTCAGCGACCTTCACACAGAAAAGGCGCAGATCGAATCGGACATCGATGCGGCCAACGCGAAATACGCAGAAGCTATGGCGATGCCTGAAAAGGTCGAAGAGCCGGACCCGGATAATCCGGGCGAGACGATCGAAAAGGATAACGAAGAACGAGAGCAAGCCCTCGCTGAAGCCAATCAAATGATTTCAGCGGCGGAGGGTGCGGTTCGGGCCTTCAAGTTTAAAGTGCAGCAAGAAGACCGAAGTCTCGCAGACTCCATCACAGGGGAAACTATCAATCCACATACTGGTGAAGCAGCGTGGAGCAACTTCGCCGGAGGCAGCTTCTTCAAAGGCGTCTTTGACGCCATTATTGGTATGCCAAAAATTATCGTCGGCACGGTTCGCATCAACGTTTCTGACGTTTGGAATCATCGCCACGATTTGAAGAATTTCTTTTTTGGCCCAGACGGCGCTCGTCACAGGCAGTTTTGGCTCCAAATGGGCACCCTTCTAGCCCCTCCTGGAATGGGAGCAGCTCTTGGAACTGTCGGAACCGCGCCCGAAATTGTGAAAGGAGCGCAAGACGGTTCCCTAAAGCGAGGAGCATTCACTGCGGGCAAGTGGGTATACGAAAATCTGCAGGACGCCGCCATGGGCCCAGCGTCCCCCTCCGTCTATATCCACGGCGAGGCGTGGCTTAGAAAATGGGGCACCGAAACGGCGCACGATCCGGCCTACACCATCGGAGGCCTCGCCCCCACCGTGGTTACCGGCGGCCTCAGCGTAGAGCTGAAAGCCGGCCAAGTCGTCGTCAAGAACCTTACGAAGCCAGGCGAAAAAGCCGTAAAGAAGGGGCTGAAAGACGCTGCTAAGAAGGCGTACGAGGACCCGGCGCGCGAAGCGTTCAATAACGGTATCTACGACTCCCTGAAAGAAGCCTACGGTTCCCAGGGCGAGCAAGGTGCGGCTCCTTCCGCACCTGCACCGGCTCCGGCGCCCGCCGAACAGCCGGCTCCAGCGCCTGCGCCAGCACCCGCAGCTCCAGCGCCTGCGCCAGCACCGGCACCCGTTGCGCCGGCACCTGTGGCACCCGCACCGGCCCCGGCACCTGTCGACCAGCCAGCGCCCGCTCCGGCCCCGGCACCCGCTGCACCCGCACCGGCCCCCGTGGCCCCCGCACCAGCACCGGCACCCGTTGCACCCGCGCCGGCACCCGTCGACAAGCCAGCACCCGCGCCGGCACCCGTCGACAAGCCAGCACCCGCACCGGCACCGGCACCCGCTGCACCCGCACCGGCACCGGCACCCGCTGCGCCTGCACCAGCTCCGGCTCCTGTCAACCAGCCCGCGCCGGCACCCGCCCCGGCTCCGCGTCCAGTGGACCCTGTCGCCGATGCCCTCGAAACGCTTGGCAATGCATCGCACCACGACTTCTTCGAGTTCCGAAACGATCTCATCGATCAAATTTCGGCGATCGACGGAATCGACGGCGATGCGGTGCGCGCCTTTGCTGATGACCCCGAGGGCTTTGCACAGGGGCAAGCGAACCAGGCGTACGAGGACTTCCTGTCCGCGAACCCTGAGGTGAAGCAACTCGTTCCGTAACCCCGAGTAGCCAACTCAAAAAGGCGCTGGCCCCGCGAGATCAGGGAGCGACATTGCGTCGCACCACCGTTCCGCGGGGCCTTCGCATGCGCACACAACATCAATGCTGACGTCGCCCGACGCACCTAAGTGAACATCGCGGAAACTTCTTGCAAAATGGTTTCTCTTCGGGTGGTGCACGACACGACGGCTCTGTACTTTA
>NZ_BCSI01000023.1 GCF_001570785.1 Dermabacter hominis NBRC 106157 | reverse complement strand
GGTAACTGATTTCTCAGTCCAACTAATGGGGAGCAGTTCAATCCGTGCCGGGCCTTTCGCTTTCCTGGCACACTGGCAGGCATGACTTCCCAGACGCCCCACGAACCGGGCAACTCGCGTTCTTCCGGCACTACCGGGCAGCAGGACATCATCATCGGGGTGATCGTCTTCCTGCTCGGGTTCCTCGCTATCGCCACAGCGTGGGGCACGATCTCCTACATGACAGCGCTGGCCAGCTGGATCGCTGGCATCGTTTTGGTTATGCGCGGAATCCGCAAGCACCGGGGTACTCCGCCGCAGGCTTAGCGTTCCCCCTGCGCACGCACCTCTAATCCGTCGAGCATCACGTCCAGAAGTTCCTCCTGAATCTCGGAGAAGTAATTCTTGCTCACGGCAGTCTCCGGAAGCGGACGCGTGATCACCCCTAAGCCAAAATGGACATCAAGGGGAGCAACCTTCTGCGGACATAGCCCGGCTGCTTTCGCCTTGTCGACTAGCGGTTCGTAGATCCGACGCAGGTCAGCCACACGGTTATCCACAATTTCACCTACCCCTTGCGTCCCGCCCGCAGTGCTGGCATTGAGGGCGCCGAAGAGCGCCTGCGCGAGCGCTGCCAGCTTCATCTCGCCGATGGCGTGCGCCGCGCCCCGCCAGGCATCCCGAGGGTTCTCATCGAACTTCTCCCGAGCCTCATTGATCACAGCCTCGATATCGGTCACGGCGCGGGCTCCGATTGCGTCGAACAGCTCAACGCGCCCAGGGAAATGCCTACTGGCCGTCGCTACGCCGACGCCGGCTTCCTTCACGATCGCCCTCATGGACACACCGGGTCCTTGCTCCACGAACAACTTTCGGGCTGCGTCGACAATGACGTCTCGGTTCGCTACTGCATCTTGTCTCACGCTTGCATCCTAACAAATGGAACACTATGCTCCAGTTTATAAGTGAAACGCAATGTTCCAGTTAAGGAGTTTGCCCATGTCAACAACCACGACCGAGACGCGAAAAGCGTCCCCAACACTTAAAGCCTTCGGTGTCATCCTCGGTATCCCGGTAATCATGGGACTCATGCTCTTTGCGTTCCTCGCCCCGAATTCCGCCTCTGGGCCCCAGGACGTCCCTGTTGCTCTGTCCGCACCCGAGCCCGTCATCGAGCAGATCACTCAGGGCATCAAAGACAAAGCCGGAGACGAGGCACCCGACATCCGCGTCATGGACAACCCAGAGACTGTGCGCGAGTCGATCCTGAACCGGGAAACGGTCGGCGGCATCGCCATCACCCCCGACGGAGCCACCACGTACACCGCCTCCGGAAACGGCGCACCGTACGTGCAGCTTATCGACGGCATCGCTGCCTCCCTCGAAGCCCAGAACATGCCCGTCGAACGCGAAGATCTCGCCCCCACAACCAAAGACGACCCGCAAGCAGCCGGCATCGCTCTGCTCGGCCTCCCGCTGGCTTTCGGCGGCATCATCTCGGCGGTCGTTGCAACGTTCCTGTTCCGTGGCAATAAATGGCTCAAGCTCGCCGTCCTCGTGGGCATCGCAGCTCTGGGCGCATTGGTGGCAACGTGGATGCTCCACTCAGTCTACGGAACGTTGTCCGGCAGCTTCGGCATGGAGTGGCTGGCGGTTTCCCTGGGCATCCTGGCCACGTCCATGCTCACCGCTGGCCTCGGCGCTGTGATCGGCACCGCAGGTGCGGGAATCGGTGCGATCCTGACGATCTTCCTGGCCAACCCGCTCTCCGGACTATCAACGGGTCCCTGGCTCCTCCCCGCCGGCTGGTCGACCCTCGGCCAGTGGATGCCCATCGGCGCGACTGGCCACCTCGTTCGGTCTCTGGCCTTCTTCGACGGCGGCGGTACCGGCGCAGCGTGGTGGGTCCTCGCGGCATGGATCGCTACGGGACTTCTGCTGCTGCTTTTCGACCGCTCGGCTAAGCTCGCGACCAAAACTGCATAAATCCAGTTAGTAGGTCGCAGTCAAAGCGCCCTCACGCGTGAGATCCGGCCCCGCAGGCAACAGGCCAATGTGAACTGGCCCCCGGAAGGTGGACTGGTTTAATTCTAGGCGGTTAGGGGTTCAAGGGTCTGATTCCGATATTGCATCGGGGTCAGGCCCTTGAGTCGTTGTTGGATGCGTTCGGTGTTGTACCATCCGATGTACTCGTCGATCGCCTGGTTGAACTCTGCGACCGTGTTGAAGACTTCACCGTGGTACATCTCTGTTTTCAAGTGCCCGAAGAAGTTCTCCATGACCGCGTTGTCGTAGCAGTTGGCTTTACGCGACATCGACTGCACACCACCGTTATCGCCGATCAGGTTACGCCAGGAGGCATGCTGGTACTGGAAACCTTGATCGGTGTGCATCATCCACCCGGGTTCAGGCGCACACGTTTTAATCGTCTTAGTTAAAGAATCGGTGGTCAACGCTGTCGACGGCGATGTAGCAACGGTGTGGGCAACGATTGAACGGTCGAACAAATCCATCACCGGCGACAAATACACTTTTCGGCCTGCGACCCTGAACTCGGTGACGTCGCTGACAAAGACGGTATTTGGCTTATCCGGGGTGAACCTGCGGTCAAGTGTGTTGTCAGCGATATGGCTGATCGTCCCAGCGTAGGAAACATACGGCCTACGCTGGCGGATTTTGGCTCGAAGACCCATCTGGTGCATGAGTTTGTAGACGAGTTTGTGGTTGACCACCCAGCCCTGGTTACGCAGGTCAAGTAGCACCCGCCGGTAGCCGTAGCGATGCTTGTTACGTTCGAAGCACTCCCGGATCGCGTCTTTGAGTGCCGCGTACTTATCCGGTTCGTTGAGTCGTTTCTGGTGGTAGAAGAACGTCGATCTTGGCATGTCTGTCGCATCCAAAAGGTATTGCAGACGATGCTGTGACTTGAGGATGACGATCGCCTGGACTTTCAGGCGCGTCCCTGATTCCTCAAGTCCCGCAATTTTTTTAGATAGGCGTTTTCCGCTTCCAACCGTGCGATCTGGCGTCGCAGCTTCTCTTCCTCCGAGAGCGGCTTCGGCGCGACCGAGCCTTTGGGTCTGCCCTTCGGCTTCGGTTTTAGTGCCTCATCGCCACCTTGACGCCATTTCCACGACCACCCTCTGACTAGCTGCTCTGATGACAGGCCAAATTCGCGCGCAAGATCCATCGCTGTCTCACCAGCACGGTGGCGCTCGGCAACTTCCTTCTTGATTTCGAACGAATACTGCTGGTTAGTTGGTTTCTCCACAAGACATAGCCTGCCATGCAGCTTAAACCGACGACAGAGCTTACGGACGGCGTATTTGGAGACACCAAGAGCATTCGCAGCGGCTTGATAGCTCATGCCTT
>NZ_BCSI01000022.1 GCF_001570785.1 Dermabacter hominis NBRC 106157 | reverse complement strand
TAAAGTACAGAGCCGACGTGTCGTGCACCACCCGAAGAGAAACCATTTTGCAAGAAATTTCCGCGATGTTCACCCGCCACCGTATGTTCACGCCAGGGCTGGGTGAAGCTGCACTCAAAACGCTGTCTTCGCCTATGAATTGCGCTTGAGGTGCCGGCCGTTAAGGCAACGTTTTCCTCCAGCGGCGCATTGTTAGGAGACGACTAAGGCGTCGTGGCTCCCGCTGGGTGATGCCACTGCGGAGGCCGGTGTGCTTGGGGTGCGCTGCTTTTAGGCTTTCTTTTCGCGATACGGATTCGCAACCTGCGCCACGCTGGTCCATGTGTCGGGGGTGACGAGGAATGTGACGGCCTCGTTATTCCAGAACACGCGAGTTTCGATGCCCTTGGTTTCCGCGTCGTACGTGAAAAAGACGACGGCGATGTCGAAGGGCCGATCATGTGATCGGGCCTCCACATATCGAACAACAGGAACTTCGAGAATTTTGCGAGAGAACACGCCGTGAGTGAAGGCGCCGTTCTTCAAGTAGAAAATTGGATCGACTTGCTGAAGCGTGAGACCGTCGAGACCGTCGGCGACTGTGAAGACCGCGGTGAACGCATCCCACTCGCCAGTGAAATCTTGAACGTCGAGTTGGAGGGCTTCCGCAAGCTCCCGGAGACGCTTATCCTCGTCGCGAGAAAGGCTACTGCTATCGTGCGAGGGGTTTTGGGTCATTGCTTACGTAGCTCCTCTGCGAGTTCGAGGAGGTCCTGAGTGCTCACGGGTTGCTCGTCGCCTCCAAAATTATCCACGTAATTGTAAACGAATGTGTCTTGCTCGAGGTCGAACCGCACGACGAGGGTCGCTGCCGTGTCAATGTGCACCTGCTTTTCGAGGAAGACTTCTAGCAGGAGCTTACGCTGGTCCTTGCCGAATGCGAGGTTCACGGTGTAGGGATCCTTGCCCGCAAATTTGGCGAGCGAGGTGTCGAAAAATTCGCCTGTTATCGTGTGAACGAGGAAGATCGTCAAGGATTCGAGACGATCCGTTTCTTCGAGGCCCCTTCGCACGCAATATTCGAAACGCTCAGTGGGAGTCCCCGCCCAAGGTGCATGAATTGTAGTCATATGTGAAGTCTATCGATTTGTGAAGGGGTGATCTATCCCTGTTTCCTACGGATTCTTGACCAAGTCGAAGTGCAGCCAGTTCACTGAGCCGGACTCGAGCGCGTTGCGTTTGACCTCACTCAGGTTCTCGGCGCGGAAATCGATGTGCTTCATCGGAAGTTCCGACTTGGCCGGGTTGCGGTCGAAGATCGGGTGTTCACCGTTCGGCATGGCACCGTCGATCCTTAGCCACTGGTTTCCGGTCTCGCGGTCGTAGAAGTCGGCGATCGCGTGGTAGTTCTCCGGCCGTCCAGTGGGGTCGAGCGTAGCGCGTGTCGAGAAGTGTGTGAACGTATCTTCCTTCATGATCGCGTCCATCTGTGACGTCTCGATACCCCAAATCGTCTTTTTGTTGACGTCGGTGAATTGAGGTAGATAATTCCCAATTCCCGAGTTTGGTGCGTACATGTGTGTCATCATGTGGCCGGCCTCGTCGTTGGTGAGCTTTCCGATCTCTTTAATCCACTCACGTGCGGCCGGGCCATCCAGGCGCTTCACGGCGGTGAACTTTTCGAGAACAATAGCTTCAGTCTCCATGTAGTCCGGGTAAATCCGGTGGACAACTTTGTTTTGCCCGACTTCGACTGTCACTTCACGAAGGTTTTCGTTGACGTAGTCAGCAACGTGAACCTTCGGGTCTGGAGCGTACCCGCGCGGACGATCGATTTTTTCGGGCAGGCCGCCTTCGGGAAGAAGCTCGTTCGACTTGGGCTTGTAGCCGCCTTCGTTTATTTCGTGGGTAAGGTTCGCATCGCGCCACTGTTTGAGCGGATCCCTTTCGAGGTTGTTCTTGAATTCGAACTCGGAACCATCGACTGTGTGGCGTTCGACGTATTTATCGAAACTGAACTGCTGATGTTCCGCCTTAATAGCGCTGTCGTCCAGTTTCTGAAGATACTCAACTCGGTCATAATCCCCGTGCAAAGTGGCATCCTCAATCATGGACGCACGTGCACGCGAGGCGTAGAACTCGTTCGCCGGCATGCTGGGGCTCGGGGGAATGGGGGAGTCATTCACGTAATGGTGCCTTGCGAAACCAGAGTGTGGCTGAGGGGTGTGCGCTGAATCAATATTCTCGGTAACAGCGCCCAGAGGGCCTCCCTGATGGTATTTGTGAGCATCTCGTGATTCACGGAGCAGTCGGTCGTCTACACCGACGTTTGCGGCGTTGCGACCGTCGACGAAGGTGAGAGGTTCTCCTGAATTCCGTCCGAAACGATCCTTGATGTGTGGTCCATCAGCATTGTCAACTGCTTGAGTCGCGAAGTGGCTCTTGGCCGGAGCGCCAGCCCCAGAGTGGGCTGGACTAACGCTCTTGCTAGCGTCGATTGCCGAACGGTTGGGGTGTGTGTGAGCAGTTCGTTTACGGCCAACCCTTGCGGCGTCATCGAAATGCTTAGTTGCACCGCGCGTTCCCGCTTTAGCGATTGCGTCGCCAGCGTTTCTGCCGGCATTCTTCGCGCTCCGGCGAGCAGCGGCACCAATGCCGAGCGTCGCTGCGCCTTTGGTTCCAACGCCTCCGGCTCCTTTGATTGCTGCGCCGGCGGCGGCTTTAGCCCCGCCCTTGGCGGCGAGTCCGGCGGTAGCCTTTGCAGTGGAAGTAACACCGATTTTGAGGGCGCCCGCACCCCCGCCAGTGAACACGGACGTGATGGCGTCAGGAATAAACCCGCCGATGTAATAAGCAGGGTCCGTCTTGAAATCGCGGTACTCGCCTGCTAACAGGTTCTTTGTCCCACGTAGGGCCGCCGAACCTATGTCTCGGGACCTGAACTTCATGAGGGCCCTAGCAACAGTGCTCTTCATTCGATCTAAGCCACCGTTTTCGAAGAAGTCGTCAAGCCCCCTCGCCGCTTTCAGAATTTCGTCGCGGTTATTCCACAGAAACTTAGCGCCCTTGACCTCAAGCTTTAGTAAATCACCGACGAGTAAAAAGGTGTCCTTTATCGAGTCCAGTGCACCCTGACGCAACCGCTCGAAGGGGTCATTGGGGGTCGCAGGCCCGCCTTTAGTCACATTTGTCGCGCTGCCGTCGAGCGTACTTGCGAGTGCCGAGTCGGCCTTGTCCATGTCATCTCGAAGCTTCTTCACTTCGTTCTCGAGGTGTTCGAGCTTGTCCTGGGCGTCGGCGATCGCTTCCTCGCGCTCTTCGTTCGGGACTTCTTCGTTTTCGCCGTCAGAGTTTTTCTCTGTCTTCGTTCTGGGCATAGCTAGGGCCCGTGCCATGGCAAGCTGAGCTGCCATGATTTCAACCTCTAACTGGGCTTTGCGAACGTGGAACTCGACAAGTTTCGCGGCATATTCATCAAGAGCGCGCTTGGCCAGCTTGGTACTGACCTGGAGTGCCGAGGCGAACTTGAGTGGTTCACGCATACCGTTGTACACGGCCTCTGCTTCGGGCGCGCGATAGGTGCCGGACAGGTTGTACCAGGTCTCCTGTGCAGAGGACACTAGGTCAAAAGTGCGCGTGCCGACAGACTCGACTTCAGAGGCGAGGCTGGTTACCGCGGCGGGGTTGTCGATATCGGGAAGCTCAAGATCCATTGGCGGTCCCTCCTGGCATGTCAGTGGCACCGATGCTCGCGCTGGCGCTCCCGGAGTTTGAACTCATAGTGGCATCACCTTGGCAGTATGAGGTGAGAGCTTCGATGGTGCAGTTGATCGTGTTGTAGGCCGTGCCTTGTGAAGCCTTGACGGACCCTTTGACGATGTCTTCCAGATAGGGGTTCATTGCGGATTGGCTCTTAGGGCTGTACTGGAGGGCGCTCCCGGTTGTCGAGATTGCGGAGTCAGCTTCACCGATGGCGATTTTAAGGTCATCGATAATGCTCACTGCGCTTTCAATTATTTGCCCTGAAGCTTCCGGATCGATGTCGTATTGCATCGACTACCCCCCAAATGTGCGTAGTAGTGGTAAGTC
>NZ_BCSI01000021.1 GCF_001570785.1 Dermabacter hominis NBRC 106157 | reverse complement strand
GGGGCGAACTCTTGGCAAATCTTCTTCCGCATCACGCTCCCGCAGTTGCGGCCCATCGTGCTGTTCGTGACTCTCATGTCCACGATCGGCTCCCTTCAAAGTTTCACCGAATCGCAAGTTCTGACGTCCTCCAATAATTCAGGGGCAGCAAACTCCGGCGGCGTCAACAACTCGGGCCTCACGATGGTCATGTACTTCTACTCGGTGGCATTCCAAGAAAACCGCTACGGCTACGGCGCCGCAATCGCGTGGGGAGTCTTCATCGTGGTCATGTTCTTCTCGATCATCAACTGGCTCGTCACGCGCGAGAAAAAGGACTAGGGGAGCAACGTCATGAGTTCGACCACGCAAGCAAAGCCCCTCGCGAACGCGGTTCCACGCAGGCGAAAGCCCATTCGCCTTTCGACCGTGCTGAAATACGTCGCCCTCACGATCGGCGCGCTCATTTCGCTGTTCCCGTTCTACTGGATGTTCATCCTCGCGACACACCCTTCATCTGCGATCTTCAAGTTTCCGCCAGATGTTCTCCCCGGCGATCGACTCGGCCAAAACATCGGAACGATCACCTCGAAGATCAACATCTGGGCAGCGATGGGCAACACGCTTGTCGTAGCAGTGTCCGTAACGGTCCTCGCCCTCATCATCGCGTCCCTCACCGCGTTTACGTTTGCGAAGTTTGATTTTCCGGGTAAGCGTGGCCTGTTCCTCATCGTCATGGCGACGTTCCTCTTGCCGAGCCAGCTCGCGAGCATCCCGCAGTTCCTCTTTATGAGCAAACTCGGCTGGACCGGTGATCTCAAAGCCCTCGTGTTCCCTTCACTCGCGAGTGCTTTCGGCGTGTTCTGGCTTCGGCAATACGCGACTAATTCCATCCCCACCGAGCTGCTCGAAGCAGCCCGCATGGATGGCTGCGGGTTCTTCCGCCAGTACCTTCACGTGTGCCTGCCCATCATCAAACCGGCACTCGCGTTCCTCGGGATGTTCACCTTCATCGGCGCGTGGAACGACTTCATGTGGCCCCTCATCGTGCTCACCGACCCCAGCAAGCTGACCCTTCAGGTCGCGCTGAGCCAGCTCAAGACCGCCCACGGCAGCGACTACGGCATGCTCATGGCCTCGGCTCTCATCGCCGTTGTTCCACTCATCATCGTGTTCATCATCGGCGCAAAGCAGTTCATCGCCGGCATCGCCGAGGGCGCCCTGAAGTAGCGTCTCGCTCGAGCACACCCCTCCACCAAAGCCCTCACCGTAAGCGCGGCAACCGTCGGAATTTCCGACGCCCGCCCATCTCGCGGGGCTCCCGAGGTCTTTACGGTGCTTCCGCGTTCCCGCCCTTCTTGACCGAGAAGAGATCGACCTCCGCGCGACCCTCGAGCACATCGAGAGCGTGGTGAACCCGTTCGGCGCCCCACGGCGAGAGGATGGCGGCGTCGCTTGGATCGATGAGTGCCCAGTCCTCAAGCTCCGCTTCCTGAAGGCGAATCTTTTCGTGAAGTTCAGTGGCGAAAACGACACCGGCATCAAACACGAAGTGCACGCCCATGGGAGCGCCATAGGCCGCGCTCGACGGAACCCAGCTCACCGAAAGGAGCCGGCCGACCGGAAGATCCAGGTTGAGCTCTTCGCGCAGTTCCCGGGCGGTTGCCTCTCGCGCATCCTCGCCGGCATCCACGCCTCCGCCCGGCAAGAGCCAGTGATCTCGGTAGTTCGGCTTTTCCACGAGGATTCGACCGTGCTCGTCGCGGATCACGGCCGCACCCGAGCTGAAGAGGGTAGGCAGCTGCTGGTAGAAGTAGGGGTTCGGGAGGAGGTCGCTCATGCCTCCACGGTAGCGAGGCGGCCTGAGCCCGGTCAGGGTCGGCGGACGCCGGCAACAGTTCTCGTCGATGCTCGTCGAGGTCGCCTCGCCCGGTGCGCCGCTCTCGTGCCGCACCCCGCACGCCACCCCGTACGCCACCCCGGGCCACGTAATCTGTATACAGATCTTTTCGCCAACAAAAACCTCTCCCATCAATTTGTAAAAGCCACCCAAAGCCGCGCATCTAATGCGATTACAGTCGGCGCACTCTCGGGCACGAGCAGCCTCCCGCGCACCGCGCACTGCGCGCGGGCAAAAGTCCCCCGCTCGCGCGCTATACTCGAACGGGCAGCGGAGCCAGCGAATTGGGGCACCGCGGCCCTTCCCGCCACCGTCGGCGGGGCGCACACAATTCATAACCCCAACCGTGTGGATAGCTTTATATCCCCACGAATATTCACATCATCAATACCCGGAAGTAAGGTTCAGTGCTCCGTGTTCGCGACGGCTGCGGACTCAGTAGCTCCTATAACCTCACGCTTTCCGAATTACGGAGTTTTCCATGGATATCTCACGCCGTTCGCTTCTGGGCGCCAGCGCGCTCACCCTCGGCCCCGTCGCTCTCGCCCTCACGGGCTGCTCCACCGGTAAATCCGGCTCCACCTCGGGCGGTGGCAGCGACAAGGACTTCGTTCTGTGGACCTGGCCCGAGGGCTTCAGCGAGGACACCCTCAAGGCCGTCAAAGAACAGTTCCCCGACATCAACTTCCGCCAAAATGTCATCGGTGGCGACTTCAAGCAGAAGCTCACGACGACCTTCAGTGCCGGCTCCGGCCTTCCCGACATCACCGGCGTCAAGGGTGAAGACATCGCCTTCTTCCTCTCGAAGACCGACTACTTCGAGGATCTCAACGAGCTCGGTGCAAAAGACATCAAAGGCAACTACCTCGACTGGAAGTGGCAGCAGGCCACCTCGAAAGACGGCAAGCAGCTCGGCATCCCGATCGACATCGGCCCCACCGCCCTCTTCTACCGCATCGACGTGTTTGAAGAAGCGGGCCTGCCCTCCGAACCCGCCGAACTCGAAGCCGCGATTCGCGAATGGGACGCCTACTTCGAACTCGGCAAGGAACTCATCTCCAAGAAACCCGGCACCTACCTGATCCGCAACAGCTCCGGCATCTTCAGCACCGCCTACCGCCAAAGCGGTAAGGGCTTCATCGACGAAAACCAGATGTTCATCGGCGATCAGGACCACATCCGCAAGGCCTGGGATCTCTCGGTCAAGGCGAATACTGCCGGCATCAATGCCGCCCTTGACTCGCAGACCGCTGACTCCGCGGCAGCCGTCAACGAGGGGCGCTTGCCCGCCGACTTCGGCGCGTCCTGGCACCTCGCCGACATGAAAGTCGACGCCCCCGAAACTGCCGGCAAGTGGCGCGTGTGTAAGCACCCGGGTGAGGCCGTCAACCAGGGCGGTTCGTTCCTGACAATCCCGAAGGGCGCGAAGGACCCGAAGAAGTCGTTCGAGCTCATCTCCTTCATCCTCAACGCGAAGAACCAGGCAGTCGAGTACACCTTCAGCGGCAACTTCCCCGCTGCACCCGAGGCGCACTCGATGCCCGAGGTCGACGGTGCCGTCGAATTCCTCGGCGGCCAAAAAGCCGCGGAGGTCTTCAGCGCCGCCGCAGAAACCGTTCGCCCGCTGTATGAAGACCCGAACTCCGAGTCGGTCATCGCACCGTTCACTGCAGAGCTCGAACAAATGGAATCAACAGGCAAGGATCCTGAAAAGGCGTGGAACGACGCGGTCACGGCCGCTAAGCGCATCGCCGAACAGGCTGGCATCAAGGTGAAGTAACAGATATGAGCAATCCCCAACCCCGGCCACTCGGGACGCGCATCAAAAAGGCGCTTCCGCAATACCTGGCCATCTCGCCGTACTTTTTCTTCTTTTTCGTGTTCGGTGCGATGCCGGTCGTTTTCACGATGGCGCTCGCGTTCACGAACTGGTCGGGGTTGGGCGACTTCGACTTGATCGGCTTCACCAACTTCAAGTACCTGATCTCCGATCCCCTCTTCTACAAATCCCTCGTCAACACCCTGATCCTGTGGGTCATGGGCACTGTTCCCACCCTTGTTCTCGCGACGATCCTCGCCCTCATGCTCAACTCGACCCTCAGGTTCTCGACGACCTACAAGGTCATCTACCTGATCCCGAACATTACGTCGATGGTCGCGATGGGTATGCTGTTCAGCTCGATCTTCTCGAGCCAATTCGGTATCGCAAACGCCATCATCAACGTGTTCGGTTTCGAGAACATCGCGTGGCTTCAAACCGAA
>NZ_BCSI01000020.1 GCF_001570785.1 Dermabacter hominis NBRC 106157 | reverse complement strand
GAATAGTTCGGCGGCGTCCTACTCTCCCACACCCTCCCGAGTGCAGTACCATCGGCGCAACTGGGCTTAGCTACCGGGTTCGGAATGGAACCGGGCGTTTCCCCAACGCTATGACCACCGAAACAACCAAACAACCCCCCACAAAACGGCGCAGGGGTGTGGAATGTCAACCACACAGTGAACGCGAACACACAAAGCAAGCAAAGAAGAGTGCAAGTAAGTCATCGGCCAATTAGTACCAGTCAGCTCCACGCATTACTACGCTTCCACATCTGGCCTATCAACCCCGTCATCTACAGGGGACCTCCCACACAAAAAGTGTACGGATATCTCATCTCGAAGCAGGCTTCCCGCTTAGATGCTTTCAGCGGTTATCCCTTCCCAACGTAGCCAACCAGCCATGCCCTTGGCAGAACAACTGGCACACCAGAGGTTAGTCCATCCCGGTCCTCTCGTACTAGGGACAGGCCTTCTCAAATATCCAACGCGCGCAGCGGATAGGGACCGAACTGTCTCACGACGTTCTAAACCCAGCTCGCGTACCGCTTTAATAGGCGAACAGCCTAACCCTTGGGACCAACTCCAGCCCCAGGATGCGACGAGCCGACATCGAGGTGCCAAACCATGCCGTCGATATGAGCTCTTGGGCAAGATCAGCCTGTTATCCCCGGGGTACCTTTTATCCGTTGAGCGACACCCATTCCACAATGAGGTGCCGGGTCACTAGTTCCAGCTTTCGCTCCTGCCCGACATGTCTGTCTCGCAGTCAAGCTCCCTTGTGCACTTACACTCAACACCTGATTGCCAACCAGGCTGAGGGAACCTTTGAGCGCCTCCGTTACTCTTTAGGAGGCAACCGCCCCAGTTAAACTACCCATCAGGCACTGTCCCTGAACCAGATCATGGTTCGAAGTGAGGAATCCAAAACGACCAGAGTGGTATTTCACCAACGACTCCACCAACACTAGCGTGCCAGCTTCTCAGTCTCCCACCTATCCTACACAAGCCGTTCCGAACACCAATACCAAACTATAGTAAAGGTCCCGGGGTCTTTCCGTCCTGCTGCGCGTAACGAGCATCTTTACTCGTAATGCAATTTCGCCGAGTTCGCGGTTGAGACAGTGGAGAAGTCGTTACGCCATTCGTGCAGGTCGGAACTTACCCGACAAGGAATTTCGCTACCTTAGGATGGTTATAGTTACCACCGCCGTTTACTGGGGCTTAAATTCTCAGCTTCGCCCCCAAAGGGGCTAACCAGTCCTCTTAACCTTCCAGCACCGGGCAGGCGTCAGTCCGTATACAGCGACTTACGTCTTCGCACGGACCTGTGTTTTTAGTAAACAGTCGCTTCTCCCTGGTCTCTGCGGCCATCAGTGCTCTCACACCTCAGGCCCCCCTTCTCCCGAAGTTACGGGGGCATTTTGCCGAGTTCCTTAACCACGATTCTCTCGAACTCCTTAGTATTCTCTACCTGATCACCTGAGTCGGTTTAGGGTACGGGCAATAGTGCTCGTCACGCCGGAACTTTTCTCGGCAGTCCAGGATCACCCACCTACCCCAATAAAGGGTCCTCATCACGACTCACCCACAAGAGCACAACATTACTCGCACTCGGGCTGCTCGCTTGAACGGGGACAACCATTACCCCGCGGAAGCTACCTCACTGCGTCATCCCACACGCTGACCTACTACGCACTTGGTTCCCAGCCTCACCACCAACAACCAACCCAAAGGGAAGGAAGCAGCAGCTCGGGTGGTTAGCATCACACGCCTCGGTATGGGTCCTCACACTATCGGTACGGGAATATCAACCCGTTATCCATCGACTACGCCTGTCGGCCTCGCCTTAGGTCCCGACTAACCCGGGGCGGATTAACCTAGCCCCGGAACCCTTGATCATTCGGAGGACGGGTTTCTCACCCGTCTTTCGCTACTCATGCCTGCATTCTCACTCGCATAGCCTCCACCACTGGGTTCCCCCGCAGCTTCACCGGCCACACGACGCTCCCCTACCCACCCCAATAAATGGAGTGACACAGCTTCGGCGGTGTACTTGAGCCCCGCTACATTATCGGCGCAGAATCACTTGACCAGTGAGCTATTACGCACTCTTTCAAGGGTGGCTGCTTCTAAGCCAACCTCCTGGTTGTCTCAGCAACTCCACATCCTTTCCCACTTAGCACACGCTTAGGGGCCTTAGCTGATGTTCTGGGCTGTTTCCCTCTCGACCATGAAGCTTATCCCCCACAGTCTCACTGCTGCGCTCTCACGTACCGGCATTCGGAGTTTGGCTAAGGTCAGTAACCCGGTGGGGCCCATCGCCTATCCAGTGCTCTACCTCCAGCACGAAACACGCAACGCTGCACCTAAATGCATTTCGGGGAGAACCAGCTATCACGAAGTTTGATTGGCCTTTCACCCCTATCCACAGGTCATCCCCTCCATTTTCAACTGAAGTGGGTTCGCGCCTCCACACGGTCTTACCCGCGCTTCACACTGCCCATGGATAGATCACTTCGCTTCGGGTCTAGAGCCGGCGACTGAACGCCCCATTCAGACTCGCTTTCGCTACGGCTACCCCACACAGGTTAACCTCGCCACCGACCACTAACTCGCAGGCTCATTTTTCAATAGGCACGCCGTCACCCCTCAAGGCTCCGACGGATTGTAAGCACACGGTTTCAGGTACTCTTTCACTCCCCTCCCGGGGTACTTTTCACCTTTCCCTCACGGTACTAGTCCGCTATCGGTCACAAGGAAGTATTTAGGCTTACCAGGTGGTCCTGGCAGATTCACACCGGATTCCACGAGCCCGGCCCTACTCGGGGCAACACCACGCCTGGCCATGCAGTTTCAGCTACGGGACTCACACCCACTATGGCGCCCCACTCACAAGGCTTCACCTACCACACACCACGACGCCACAACACCGGTAGATATTGTGTAAATGCACCCCACAACCCCACACCAGCAACCCCTACCGAGTCTCACACCAGCATGGTTTAGCCTCCTACGCTTTCGCTCGCCACTACTCACGCAATCACTATTGTTTTCTCTTCCTGAGGGTACTGAGATGTTTCACTTCCCCTCGTTCCCCCCACACCACCTATACATTCAGCGGCGGGTACCACGACTTACATCGCGGCGGGTTTCCCCATTCGGACATCCCCGGATCACAGGTCGGTTGTCACCTCCCCGAGGCTTATCGCAGACTCCCACGTCCTTCATCGGCTCCTTGTGCCCAGGCATCCACCGTATGCTCTAAGTAACTTAGAAACACTCGAAAATGAACACATAGACCAAAAACATTGAACTATCTGTAACAAAAAATTGCTTACAAGATGCTCGCGTCCACTATGCAGTTGACAAACAACACCCCCACACTCACACCACCAACCACACAGCAGTCAGCAGCACAAGGAAGGCCAAGACCAAACACGCCACGCGTGCAGCCTCACACCCCAATAGTGTGCCCACGACAAGCAACCCCCCAACCGCACTCTTTCCAACCCCACAACAGGGCGTACTCAAACACAACCAGAAAGCCACTCATCTTTTATTGATGTTCCACCCAGCCCCGATACGCGCTGCACACACTCGGCACAGAACACGCACACCACCACAAAAAGGGCAGTGCAGGGCAAAAGTAAACTCCTTAGAAAGGAGGTGATCCAGCCGCACCTTCCGGTACGGCTACCTTGTTACGACTTAGTCCCAATCACCGATCCCACCTTCGACGACTCCCCGCATAAAGCTTGGGCCATCGGCTTCGGGTGTTACCGACTTTCGTGACTTGACGGGCGGTGTGTACAAGGCCCGGGAACGTATTCACCGCAGCATTGCTGATCTGCGATTACTAGCGACTCCGACTTCATAGGGTCGAGTTGCAGACCCCAATCCGAACTGAGACCGGCTTTTTGGGATTAGCTCCACCTCACAGTATCGCAACCCATTGTACCGACCATTGTAGCACGCGTGAAGCCCAAGACATAAGGGGCATGATGATTTGACGTCGTCCCCACCTTCCTCCGAGTTGACCCCGGCAGTCTCCCATGAGTCCCCACCCGAAGTGCTGGCAACATGGAACGAGGGTTGCGCTCGTTGCGGGACTTAACCCAACATCTCACGACACGAGCTGACGACAACCATGCACCACCTGTGCACCAGTCCAAAGAAAACCACATCTCTGCAGCGATCCAGTGCATGTCAAGCCTTGGTAAGGTTCTTCGCGTTGCATCGAATTAATCCGCATGCTCCGCCGCTTGTGCGGGCCCCCGTCAATTCCTTTGAGTTTTAGCCTTGCGGCCGTACTCCCCAGGCGGGGCACTTAATGCGTTAGCTACGGCGCGGAAAACGTGGAATGCTCCCCACACCTAGTGCCCAACGTTTACGGCATGGACTACCAGGGTATCTAATCCTGTTCGCTCCCCATGCTTTCGCTTCTCAGTGTCAGTAACGGCCCAGAGACCTGCCTTCGCCATCGGTGTTCCTCCTGATATCTGCGCATTTCACCGCTACACCAGGAATTCCAGTCTCCCCTACCGCACTCTAGCCTGCCCGTACCCACCGCACGCCCAAGGTTAAGCCTCGAGTTTTCACGGCAGACGCGACAAGCCACCTACAAGCCCTTTACGCCCAATAATTCCGGACAACGCTTGCGCCCTACGTATTACCGCGGCTGCTGGCACGTAGTTAGCCGGCGCTTCTTCTGCAAGTACCGTCACTTTCGCTTCTTCCTTGCTGAAAGAGGTTTACAACCCGAAGGCCGTCATCCCCCACGCGGCGTCGCTGCATCAGGCTTTCGCCCATTGTGCAATATTCCCCACTGCTGCCTCCCGTAGGAGTCTGGGCCGTGTCTCAGTCCCAGTGTGGCCGGTCGCCCTCTCAGGCCGGCTACCCGTCATCGCCTTGGTGAGCCACTACCTCACCAACAAACTGATAGGCCGCGAGCCCATCCCCCACCGAAAAACTTTCCACCAAAACCCATGCGGGCCAAGGTCATATCCAGTATTAGCCCCGATTTCTCGGAGTTATCCCAAAGTGGAGGGCAGGTTACTCACGTGTTACTCACCCGTTCGCCACTAATCCACTGTGCAAGCACAGCTTCATCGTTCGACTTGCATGTGTTAAGCACGCCGCCAGCGTTCGTCCTGAGCCAGGATCAAACTCTCCATTAAAAAACAGAAAAATCTAAACCCAGCAGAAACAAAACAATCAACATTACGCTGACCATCCAGAAATTGAACAAGAAATTCAATGTTCCTGCCAAAAAAATTGGCATCAATAAACAGACACACTATTGAGATATCAAACAACACACGCA
>NZ_BCSI01000019.1 GCF_001570785.1 Dermabacter hominis NBRC 106157 | reverse complement strand
ATCACGCTTCCCCGAAGGTTTGCCCTTCGCTCGCCCATTTGACCTGCCATTGCTGGGAGCTCCAGGTTTTCTACCCTCGATTGTCAAAGATCCAGTTTCGGCGACTCCGTCAAAATCAATATCTGAGGTCTCTTCGCCTAAGACCGGTTCCGACCAACATGAGATCGCGATGACCACGCCAAGAAAGAAGCCGAGTATTTTACTGCGAGACATCGTCCGCCCCTTTCCAAACACCCTCTTGGACCTGCCAAGATCCGTTCAGGTAACGGAGGCGAAATGCTGATGCTTTTCTCTCACCTTTGACTGTTTCAGTACTTTGTCCCGCCTCCGTCACAACCACATCGTTGACGGTGTACCAATATTCGACTTGAGTGAAGTTGTCGTTAGACTCAACGACCCAAATGTCATCTTCGGAGATGTCTGCGGGCGAAATATGTTTAGACTTCTCCCGCCACCGACCTATGCCGTCAATGACCCGTTGGCAGTTTTCGCACTGACCGGAATCAACCACTTTTTTCAGCGGTTCCGTATCGCCAGTGGCATACCCGTAATACATCGCATCAACAAAGTACTTTGCTGTCTCCTGGGCCCCCTGATCGGTCTCGTACTTTATGCCCGTGTAATCCTTGAAATCAGGTGCCTTCAAAACAGCATTCTCGGGCGGCAGATTCGCCGTGCGAGAGGACGATTCCCCACCGCCATCGCTCGCACCGCCACCGTCAGAGCCGCCAGCATCGCTACTGGACGAAGAAGCCGATGGCTTCGCAGCAAGCGTCGGACCGCCAGCAGGCTCACCCCCACCGCAGCCGACCAACCCCGCCGCCACCAACGCGACAACGCCGAAAACACCACAAGCCCGCGCTCGCCCGCTCAACATGCACTCCCCCGATCCGGTCCACTACCACCCCACTGCCCCGAGCGAGGCCCATGTCACATAGCCAACCAGAACACCACAGCCCGCGCAACGGCTGTTTCGAAAATGTGGAAACTCTTCACGGGCGAAGAGAGTCTAGCGAGCCGGCATGCACTTGACCTAGCGAGCCTCGCCCAGACCAGGCGCGTCAATGACTCTTGGAAGGCGACGCGGCATTAAAACGGGGGCCTGGGCGGCCGCATGTACCGCGCCAAACCCCCGTATCCCCTATGCAATTCGAGGGGGAGGGGAAGGAGAGAGGGGAGATCAGGGAAGGGTCCCGCCCTCGGCCCCGAGCGTCACGTCCCCTTCGATTCGGGCGCCCTCATTGAACGTCCAATCGCCCTCGACAGTGAGCGAGGTAGCGCCCTTGAGACTCGGCGCACCCGCGGGGAAACGCTGCTCAAAATCTCCCACCAGTTTGTAGGGGCCGTCGGCAAGTTTCACGAGCGGAGCCTTCTCGACGACTTTCTCAAGAGCGAAGTCATCGGTGAGCTCGTAGACGTCGGAGCGCACAAGCAACAGATCGTTCGTTGTTTTCACGGGCAGGAAGCGCGAGCGGTCAACGACAATCGCGGTTGCCCCCTCGAAGACCTCGATCGCCGCCCCCATGGCGGATTCAATCTGGTAGACCGGCGTGCTCGTTTTATCGGAAGGATCGACTGTCTTTTCGTTGCGGATGAGCGGAAGACCCATGACGCCTTTGCGCTCGGTGAGAATCTCCTTGAGCTTTTCAAGATCAAACCACAGGTTGTTCGTGTGGAAGAACGGGTGGCGGTGCTCGTCGGTGAAGTAGTCCATCTGCTCCGCCGGGGTTTGGGCGGTGTCGCGCAGGATAAGGCGAGAGTCGGACTTACGGATAGCGAGGTGGCCTCCCTTGCGGTCCGCTGCTGTGCGGCGGCACAATTCAGCAGCGTAAGGGGCGCCGGAAGCGGCAAACCAGCCGGCAATCTCGGGCGAGGGAACGGTGCCGAGGTTGTCTGAATTCGAAATTGAAGCGTAGCGGAACCCCTGTTCGAGCAGGGCATCAAGCACGCCCGAGGTGAGAAGGGCCGTGTAAATATCGCCGTGGCCCGGCGGGCACCATTCCAGCTCCGGGTTCTCGGGGAATTCGACGGGCGTGAGATCGTCGCGGCGAAGCTTCGGTTCCTTATTCTGAAGGAAGTCGAGCGGCAAATCCCCCACCTGAAGGTCGGGATATTTAGCGAGCACCTCGAGGGTGTCCTCGCGCGTGCGGAACGAGTTCATAAACAGCAGCGGGAGGCGGGCGCCAGTCTTCTTTCGAGCGGCGAGCACCTGTTCGACGATGATCTCGAGGAAGCTCTTGCCATCGCGTACAGGGAGCAGGGACTTCGCGCGATCCATGCCCATCGAGGTGCCAAGCCCACCATTGAGGTTGATGACAACGAGCTTCGAGAAGGCATCCTTCGCAACCTCGGGATCAACCTCGACATCGGCGAGGCGATCCACCTCGGTGAGCGGCGAGATCGTCTCTTCCGGGATCGAACCGGTCACGCCCTGCTCGAGCTGGTGGTAAAAGTCGCTGAAGACGTTAATGGCAGCTTCCGCCACGCCCGCCTCGCGCATTTTCTGCTGGGCGAGCGTGAGTCCGGTGGCATTCGTGTCGTTGTCGTAACTCATGCCCCCAGGATAAGGCGCTTCCCTCATAAAAAGTCGTAGAATTGGAGCCCTATGAGTACTGTGCTTTCTGCTGTTGCCTGGCCCTATGCAAATGGACCCCGCCACATCGGCCACGTTGCCGGATTCGGTGTCCCTTCCGATGTGTTCTCGCGCTACATGCGAATGGCCGGGCACGACGTGCTCATGGTCTCGGGAACCGACGAACACGGCACCCCAATTCTTGTGGCCGCTGATCAGGAGGGCATCACGGCGCGCGAACTCGCGGACCGCAACAACCGCGTGATCGTCGAGGACCTCGTCAATTTGGGCCTTTCCTACGACCTTTTTACTCGCACGACCTCGGGCAACCACTACGCGATCGTGCAGGAAATGTTCACGACCGTGCGGGACAACGGCTACATGATCGAGCAGGTCACCCGCGGCGCAATTTCGCCCTCGACCGGCCGCACTCTCCCCGACCGCTACATCGAGGGCACGTGCCCTCTGTGTAAAACGCCGGGCGCCCGCGGCGATCAGTGCGATGCGTGCGGCAACCAGCTCGACCCGACCGATCTCATCGATCCGGTCTCCCGCATCAATGGCGAGACCCCGAAGTTCATCGAAACAACGCACTATTTCCTCGACCTACCCGCACTCGCCGACGCGCTCGGGGCGTGGCTTGATGAGCGTGAGGCGACGGGACTGTGGCGCCCGAACGTCATCCGCTTTAGCCAGAACATCCTCAAGGACATCAAGCCGCGTGCGATGACCCGCGATATCGACTGGGGCATTCCGGTTCCGGGGTGGGAGGATCAGCCCACGAAGCGCCTCTACGTGTGGTTCGACGCCGTGATCGGCTACCTCTCCGCTTCGATTGAGTGGGCGCGCCGCACGGGCGATCCAGAAGCCTGGCGCAAGTGGTGGAACGACCCGGAGGCTCTTTCCTACTACTTCATGGGCAAGGACAACATCGTCTTCCACTCACAGATCTGGCCGGCCGAGTTGATCGCCCACAACGGGGGCGGCAGCAAGGGCGGTGAGCCCGGCAGGCTTGGCACCCTTAATCTTCCGACGGAGGTCGTGAGCTCGGAGTTCCTCACGATGGAGGGGAAGAAATTCTCGAGTTCCAAGGGCGTCGTCATCTATGTGCGCGATGTTCTCGAACGCTACCAGGCCGACGCCCTGCGGTACTTCATCTCCGCGGCGGGCCCGGAGAACCAGGATGCCGACTTCACGTGGAGCGAGTTCGTGTCGCGCACGAACAATGAGCTCGTTGCTGGATGGGGCAACCTCGTGAACCGCACCGCTGCCATGATCGCCAAGAACGTGGGCGAAATTCCCGCAGCTGGCGAGCTCACGGAAGCGGACAGCGCCCTACTGACAAAGATCACCGAGGGCTTTGACACCGTCGGAAACCTCATTCGCACCCACCGCCAGCGTGCCGCGATTAGCGAGATTATGCACCTCGTGGGTGAGGCAAACGCTTATGTGTCGGCGACCGAGCCGTTCAAGCTCAAGGCGGAAGAGGAACGGCCCCGCCTGCTCACGATCCTTCACGTGCTCGCGCAGGTTGTGACTGACCTCAACACCATGCTTGCGCCGTTCTTGCCGTTCTCCGCGAACGAGGTGGAGAAGGTGCTGGGCGGCACTCTCGAGGTTGCGCCGATGCCGCGCATCGAAGAAGTCGACGATCTCGACGCCGACGGCTCATACCCGATTATCACGGGCGACTACACGAACGTTCCTGCGTGGGGCCACCGCCCGGTGACGGTCGGGGCGCCTGTCGCGAAACCAAAGCCGATCTTCCGCAAGCTCGATCCGAGCATCATCGAAGAGGAGCTCGAGCGCCTCGGTGTCGATAAACAGTAGGTTCGGGAGTTGGGCGTGAGCACGTCTGTTCTTCTCGAGACGGCGCTCGCTCTCGCTCTGTGCCTCACTTTGACGCTCGCGCTCCGGCGTGCGTGGAGCATTCCCAAGTGGGCGGATCCTGCCGTGGCCCTCGTGCGGGCACTTTTGCAGCTTGCGATCCTCGCAAGCGTCCTTAGCGTCGCGATCACGAACGTTGCGTACGTCTTTCTCGCGCTGCTCGTCATGCTCGGCTTTGGCATCTGGACCTCGTCGAGGCGACTTGGCGGCGATGCACGCACCGTTGTGCTCGTCGCGATCTCGATGAGCACGGCTGTAGCGGCGTCTGTTCTTACCGTCTTCCTCACGGGGGCACAGTCCTTCACGGGACAAAACCTCCTCGCCTTCGGCGGCATTATTACGGGTAATGCCATGAGCGTCGTGACCCTCTCAGGCCGTAGGCTCAGCCAGGACGTCGCGCAGCATTGGGGCGAGATCGAGGGGTGGCTCGGTCTCGGTGCAACGAATCGCCGGGCGGTGCGCGATATCGCGTCCAGGGCCATGAGCGAAGCTCTCATCCCGAATGTGGACCAAACCCGTGTCACGGGAATTGTGACCATGCCGGGGGCCTTTGTAGGGGCCGTGTTCGCGGGTGCTTCCCCGCTTGAAGCTGGCCGGTTCCAGCTGCTCGTGCTCGCGGGCATCATGGCGACCGGCACGATCGCGGCAGCACTCATAATGTGGGGATCCGATCCCGTTGCCGCCGGCCGGCCGGGGCGAGCCGAAAATATCAAGGAAGCGCACGTCGGGTAGGGTTTTTGGCATGACGTTATCGACCGCCCCCGCATTGATAGGTATCGCCCACGGAAGCCGCAACCCCGATGCCGCAGCCGTGACCGAGTCCCTCGTTTCCGCTGCGGGAGCCCGCCTCGGCATCGAGGCTCACGCAGCCTATCTAGAGAATTTTGCCTCGCCTTCAATTACCGAGGTTGCGAAAATGCTCGCTGGACACGGGTATTCCTCCGCTGTCGCGGTGCCGCTTCTTTTCACCGAGGCCTATCACGCGACTGAGGACGCACCGACCGAGCTGCGCGAGGCGAAAGCCGCCCACGGGATCGAACTCGTGCAGGCCGAGGTGCTCGGCACGGGCGCAGAGATGGTGGACGTCCTCGCAACTCGGCTCGACCAGGGCGAGGGTGACCATCCACACGGCGAGATCATCCTCCTCGCGGTTGGCTCGTCGCGCCCGGGTGCAAACGAAGCGGTTCAAGCGCTCGGCGATGACCTCGCGGCATACACGGGACGCAGCGTCCACGTACGTTTTGCCACGTGCGAACCGCGCATCAACGATCGCCTCGAACAAGCCAAGGGCCCAGGAACGGTGCTGCCGCTATTCGCCGCCCCCGGCTTGCTGCTCGATAGGGCGCGCGAGCGTGCCCAGGACGCGGGCTGGCTGGTCCTCGACCACCTCGGCGACGCACTCGCCCCGATCGTAGCTGCGCGCTACGAAGGTGCGCTTTCCAGGCTCAACGCTCGCGAGACCTGAGCTTTTCTCCCATGAGCTTGACCATTGCGCCGAGCCTTTCGCGCTCGGGGTAAAGCGGGCGCAGCCCCTCGTCTTCAAGCGGCTCGGCGGTCACGTGTCCGACGGCAACCGGGCACACGTCGTTGTCGAGAGCTTCGAGAAGCTGTGTGCGAGCTCCCATCTCCTCCGCGACCTGGAAGAGCGCGACGACGGCTGGCGCTGCGGTGAACGTCACCGCATCGACCTCTCGTGCGATGATCGCGTTCACGAGAGTGTGGACCGGTGCGAGGTCCTCGGCGAGTTCCCACCGATACGGTGCCACAACGTAGAGTTCACGGTCGCCGAGCGGCGCGAGAGCCTTGTCTGGGACGTATCCGTGGCGCTGAAGCCCCACTGGCCCATCGGCGATACCGAGTTCGAGCGCGAGCTCGACCATCGACGTGCTCGTTTCTTTCTCGCTGCTCGGAGCGTCAGGAAGACCCCACTTGCGAACGGTGCCACGGCCTTTAGACCCGCGGCAGATGATCTGTGTCGTGGAGAGGTAGTCGAGGACCCGCTGCTTGAGAGGATCCTCAAGGACGTCAAGCCACGAATTAATGCCCTGCCCGGTCGTCACGAAGAACGTCGGCGGAGCGGCCTCGAGAAGAGCGTGGGTTTCTTCGATCAGTGCCGTGTCGTCTTCGACTGGAACGATACGCATCGTGGGAGCGTGGAACGCTTCGGCTCCGGCGCGCTCGAGAGCAGCGATTTGGTCGTCAGCACGTCGTGCAGCGGTCACGGCCACGCGCAGACCGGCAAGAGGACGCTCAGTCGGTTCGGCTGCAGCGGTCGGGTTAGGGATGCTCATGGGAACTCCTCTTATTCGGTAGCGGCGAGCGGGGTTGTTTCGGTGAGTTCTGCCGAGGTTTCCCGGACATTGACGACGTCACCGATCACGATGATCGCCGGGTTCGTCACGTTGCGCGAGCGGGCATCCTCGATCGCAGCGCCGAGCGTCGTAAACGTGTGGCGCTCGTGGGCGGTGTAGCCCTGCTCTAAGAGCGCGACGCCAGTGGAATCCGGCAGGCCAGCCGCTCGCAAGCCCGCGACGGTTGAGGGGAAAGTTGCCACTCCCATGAGAATCACGATCGTGCCGCCAAGCGCGACGAGGGCCGAAAGCTCGGCATTGTTAAACGGCTGGTGGCCCGAGATGATCGTGACCGCGCGCGTCACGTTGCGATAGGTTGCAGAGACGCCCGCACGGGCGGGAACGCTGAGCGCACTCGTGATGCCAGGGACGATGTCGACGCGGATGCCGTGAGCGGCGAGGAACCGCCATTCTTCTCCCCCGCGCCCAAAAATGAACACATCGCCGCCCTTGAGCCGCACCACCCTCGCCCCTTCGCGCGCAAAGGCGAGCATTGTGTCGTTTATGCGCTCTTGCGACATTTTGTGGCGTCCCGGGGCCTTACCAACGTCGAGAACGAGTGCGCCAGGCGCGAGATCCATGACATTGAGCGCCACGCCCAGACGGTCGAGAAGAATGACGTCGGCACGCACAATCGCCTTGAGCGCGGCTACGGTCAGGAGGTTCGGCTCACCCGGCCCTCCACCCACGAGGGTGACAGCGCCGGGCGCGTGGGCGCGATTGTCCGACGGTTCCTGGTCTTCGGAGAGCGCCACTTTCTCGGCGTGAGGCGGGCAAGCGTCGGAACGAATCTGCCCACGTGGCTCGCTTGCCCACTGAAGCACGAGCGACTCGTGCCCGAGTTCCCGCGCACGTTGATCGAAACTGCACGCGCGCTCGCGCGGGATCGCGTCACCGAGGTAAACAATGGCGCCTTCGCGAGCAAGCGCCTGCGCAGCACGCCAGCCGGCGGGGCCGCGGTGATCCGTCAGATCAACGACGCGGCCCCG
>NZ_BCSI01000018.1 GCF_001570785.1 Dermabacter hominis NBRC 106157 | reverse complement strand
CCCCCTCCCGCGGGAGGGGGCCGCCAGTCTACTTATTGATGATCGTCACAAGTGACTGAGTTCCGAGACTCAGTGCTTGGGCGAAGCGGGCGAGGTCACTTCGATCTCGCCACTGACGATCTGCTTCTGGAGGTCTTCGACTTCCTTCTTCAGTTCTGCGGGGATCTTGCTATCGAACTCGTGGTAGGGAGCAAGACCGACGCCACCGTTTTCGAGGGTGCCCACGTACGGCTCGTTCGTGAACTTACCTTCAGCAGCCTCCGTGCCGGTCGTCTCGACTGCGGCTGCAATCTCCTTCATCACCGAGGTGATGATGACGTCCTTTGCGTCGGGGTTGGTCTCCACGCCATCGGAGTCAACCCAGACAACCATGACGCCGTCCTTTTCCTTCGCGGCCGCGAGGGTGCCCGCGCCAACGGGGCCCGCCACCGGCATGATGATGTCGGCACCCTGAGAGATGAAACCTTCGGTGAGGGCCTTGCCCTTGGTCTGGTCCTCAAAGTCGCCGGTGAAGGAGCCGTCCTGGCTGTCCTTGTTCCAGCCGAGGAGCTTGACGTTTGTGCCGTGCACTTCGTTGTACTTCGCGACGCCATCGGCAAAACCGTCCATGAAGATCGTCACCGAGGGAATCTTACCGCCACCGTAGGTGGCAACCGTACCGGTCTTGGTGGTACCCGCTGCCACGTAACCAGCGAGGTAGGCCGCCTGAGCGGTATCGAACGTGATCGGCTTGACGTTATCGACCTCGACGGGGTTGCCATCGGCATCCTGAGCGGTCGAGTCGATGATGGCGTAGTGGGTATCGGGGTTTGCTTCGGCTTCAGTCTTGATGGTCTGCGAGAAGAGGAAGCCAACGGCGTAGATGAGGTTGCAATCGCCCTGCACCATGTTTTGCAGATTCGGCGAGAAGTCAGCTTCGCTCGACGACTCGGCGGTCTGAACCTTGTAGCCCTTGTCGTCTTTGAGAGTCGTGAGGCCGCTGAAACCTGACTCGTTGAACGACTTGTCGTCGAAACCACCCGAGTCGGACACCATACAGGCCTTGAAATCGCCGCCCTTTCCAGCACCCGAATCGGAGTCGGACTGTTCGGGCGGGGTGCCGCAGGCGGAAAGAACGAGGGCGCCAGCACCGAGCAGTGCGGCCGCGCGGGAAAGGGACTTCACGATTGCCTCCAACGTGAGGGGACCAGTTGAGGGTACGCCCGGCGAGTCCGAGCGTCCTCCTCCTAATGTAACGCTCCGTTAACCTGAATGCACTCCCAGACTCGGAATCTGGGGAGCATCCGTCTGAAGCCTATAAAAGCCCCTCCAGACCCTCCGCTTCTAGCCGCTTCACGAGTGCCCCGACGTCTTGCGCTTTCGCCTCGTCCACGACTAGCAAAACGTCCCCTGCTTCGACGACGGTAATGCCATTGAGACCAACCAGGGCGATCGGGCGATCGGAGTTCGAATACACGCGCGCCCGAGAATCGACACTCACAACCTTGGCGGTCCCCGCGACCCCCACTTCGCCTTCCGCTTCCTTTTCGCCGCGCGCAACTCGCGCGAGCGCCCGAAAGTCTCCGATGTCGTCCCATGCGAAGCTCGCGGGCACGACGGCGACCGCCCCGCGCGAGGCGAGCGGCTCCGCGAGCGCGTGATCAATCGCGATCGGCTCGAGGCTCGCCCAGATCGCTTCGCCCTCCCCCGAAAGCTCTCCCCCGGTCCCCTCGAGCGCGAGAGCTCGTGCGGCGTCGCTAATCTCGGGATGGAGATCGTCGAGGGCTTCCAGCAGCACACGCGCCTTCACGACAAACATCCCCGCATTCCACATGAAACGTCCGCTTCGCACGAACTCGTCAGCAGTTGCGGCGTCCGGCTTTTCGACGAAACGGGCGACGTTTAAAGCTCCCGCGGAGCGCAAGGCGATCGCGTCCTCATCGGCCGCATCTGACGGGCAGGTTTCGATGTACCCGAAAGCGCTCGACGCCGACGTTGGTTCAATCCCAATGGTCGCGAGATAGCCGAGCTCCGCAGCGGCGATCGCGCTGTAGACGCCCTTCCAGAAGTCTTCCTTCGGTGCGATCACGTGGTCGGCTGCGAAGGAGCCAATGATGGCGCCGGGGTGCTCGCGTTCAGCAAGTGCGGCAGCCCACGCGATCGCTGGCATCGAGTTTTTTCCACTCGGCTCGGAAAGGATCTGGGCACCATCGCCAACCTGGGCGGCAACTGCCTCACGATGCGCACGCCCCGTCACAATAATGGATCGCGCCGAGGACAGGGGCGCGAGACGCTCGAGAGTATTGACAAGGAGACTCGCACCGTTGCCCTCAAGGTCGAGGAGAAACTTCGGGTGGCTCTGACGCGAAAGCGGCCAGAGCCTCGTGCCTGAGCCTCCAGCCGGAATGACGGGAATAAACGGGGAGGAGGTGGTCATAGGCCAAGGCTAACGGAGCCGGTGCGTCAACGCTGAAAGAGACTCTGCCCGACAAAACCGCCCTCGCGGCACCCGGGAAGGACCACAAACACAGCCGAGCCAATCGGCGTCGTCCATGTATTGAGTAAGTCGCCGTCGGAAAGCCGCTGTTGCATGGGGACGAACTGTTCGTCGACGTCGCGCTGATAGCTCACGAAAATAAGCCCGGTGTTCGAGATCTCGCTCCCGGTGGGGGCATCGTCGTAGTTGAAGGGCCGTCGGAGAATCTGCTCATGCTCGTGGCGCGTACCGTCGTCCGCCAACCTCGCGCGCCGCATATGGGAGTATTCGCCGATCACGTGAAATCCGTGCTTGTCCTTTGCGGCAAAATCGGCCTCGCCGTTCTCGCCTGGCCCACCGGCGAGCGGGGAGCCGTCGGACATCCGTCGCCCCACGGAAAACTCGCGGCCCGCGCGATCCACACGGTCCCACTCGTCAACGTCCATCGCGATCCGGCGCACCACCATCGAACAGCCGCCGGCGAACGGGCCATCGGTGATCCACACGTGCGTGTCGAGACCGCTCCCCTCGGGGTTCACTGTTCCGTCAATCTGCCCAAACAGATTCCTTTGAGACCCCGTGGGGGCAGCAAAGCGCGCATTCCTGAAACCCTTTTGCACCCAGGTGAGCGTGCAGAACGCGCGCGAATCCTTGAGCAGCATCCGTTGAGCGTGGGCGAGCGCGATCGGGTCGTCCGATTGCACGGCGATCAGCACGTCTCCGCCCGACCAACGATCCTCGAGTCTGTCGATCTCAAACGCCGGCAGCGGCCTCAGCCACGAGGGCGGCTCAACACCGGCGAGCGCAACCGCCTTCTCGCCGAGGGCAAACATGACCCGGAGCCGTGCGGGCGCATCGGCGAGTTCGGGCTCCGTGTCGGCGAGCGGGGCACGCCCCTGCGTCAGCCTCGCAGCATCGTCGCTTAAGAGCCTCAGCATTCGTTCGAGGCCGCTTCTATCGGTTTCCGGCCGAAGGCCAAGGGCGATGAAGACCCCGTGCGCGAGTGGTGGCTCAGCGATGCCCGCCTGGTGCGGGCCATAGAAGCGCTCGCGCGCCTCGCCCACGATACTGCGCTTGTCGAGCTCCTCCTCGGTAGGGATTGGTGCAGTGCCCTCGAGATTCTCGTCCGCTGAGGCGTGGTACGCGCTCGCCCCAGCCGCGCCAAGACCGACTCCCGCAGCTCCTACGAGGCCTGCGGCGAGAAAAGCTCGCCGGTCACCATCGGGGCTCACTGGCCGTCGTCACTGCCCATGTCGTCATAGTTTTCCTCCGCGCCCGCGAAGTCCTTGACGACTGCGGTGAAGTCCACGTCATCCATCCCCTCGATTTCGAGGGTGAGCGCGAGGCTCTCGCCGGCGACAAGGGGCTTCGTCAGCCCCATGAGCATGATGTGGGGGCCACCGGGTTCGAGCATGAAGCTCTCGCCAGCCTTGAGCGTGAATCCGCCCTCGGCTTCGCGCATCGTGCTCTTACCGTTTTCTGTCACAACCTCGTGGAGCATGCACATGTCCGCCGCATCGCAACGCGCACCTGTGATTTGCACGCTCTCCTGTGCACCGCCCTCATAGGTGAGGGACGCGAAGACTGCCGTCATGTCCGTGTCAGCGGGGTCTGCTGCCTTCACCCACGCGTCGCTAACCTTCACGCTGCCATCGTGAGCATCCGCGGCCTCCGACGATTCCTGCGCCTTCGATGAGGCGTCCTTCTCGGGCTGTGCCGAGCATCCGGCGAGGGCAACCATGCCGAGACCCGCGAGCCCTACAAAACCACGGCGATTGATACTCCACCGAGTGTTCACCACTGTCACATCGCTTTCTGCCAGTGCACCCCAGCCTTCGCCGGGGGGCACACCTATCTTTTTCTGCTCGAAATTTACTCGTAAGTCACGACGAGCGGGGCGTGATCACTCCAGCGCGTGTCGTAACTCGCAGCCCTGTCGACGCGTGCGGACGCAGCCCGCGTGGCGAGCCCCTTCGAGGCCAGGTGATAGTCGATCCTCCAGCCCGAATCGTTATCGAAGGCTTTCCCGCGCTGCGACCACCACGTGTACGGCCCAGGCACATCGCCAGCGAGCGCGCGATGCACATCAACCCATTGCCCCGCCTCAAGCAGGCGATCGATGTAGGCGCGCTCTTCGGGAAGGAAACCGGCGCTCTTGAGGTTGCCCTTCCAGTTCTTGATGTCGAGGTTCGTGTGCGCGATATTGAGGTCCCCCGTGAGAAGCACGTGGCGCCCGCTCCTACGCAATTCCTCGAGGCGCGACCAGGCACCCTCGAGCATCTCGTACTTATCGGCCATCGTTTGAGGCTTGTCGACATTTCCCGAGTGCATGTACATGGAAATCACGGTTAGGTCCATGCCGTCGCCAAGAGCGTCCTCGACGTCGAGTTCGAGCCAGCGGCCGGTATGCGAATCCGCCTCGAGGTTGGGAAGCAAGCGTCGGACTTCTCCCACGTTCGCTCCTTCGAGCCCCTCGCGCACCGCGACCGCAACCCCCGCGCGGCCCTTGAGCATCGAGGCGTGTGCGGCCGACCGCCACCCCTGTCCCACGAGCCCCTCGACGAGGTCCTCGGGTGCACGCACCTCCTGGAAGGTGACGACGTCTGCGCCGCACGAGGCAAGCCACTCCCCCATACCTTTGCGAGCCGCCGCCCGCATGCCGTTGACGTTAACCGTCGCCACCGTGAAAGTCACACTTACTCCTTCATTCATCCACGGGCGCGCTCGCACCCGATTTAACGGGGAGGAACCCGCCCCACGAAGGACGGGTCCCTGCCGTCAGTCACCCCATGATCGTTCTACACAGTGAACGTGCAAGGCAACTCGGGTATCAGCGCTTAGCCTTTTCGGCTTCCCACGCGCGCTCGGCCGACTCGACAACGTTCTGCATGAGCAGCGCGCGAGTCATGGGGCCGACGCCACCCGGGTTCGGGCTGATCCAGGCGACTTTGTCCTTAGCAGCGGGCTCGACATCGCCCTTGATCTTCTGCTTGCCCGTTTCCGGATCCGGTTCGCGCGTCACACCGACGTCGAGCACGACAGCATCGTCGCGAAGGTCGGCTGCCTTCACGAGATGCGGCACACCAGCAGCGGCGATCACGATGTCGGCCTGCTTGAGGAGCTCCGGGAGGTTCTTAGTGCCGGTGTGCGTAAGGGTGACGGTCGCATTATGCTCGCGACGCGTGAGAAGGGACGCGATGGGGCGCCCCACCGTCACGCCGCGGCCCACGACGACAACGTGCTTGCCGTTGAAATCGATGCCGTGACGCTTCGCGAGTTCAATCGCGGCGCGCGGCGTGCACGGCAGCGGGGTGGTGATGGGCTTGTTGACGTTGAGCACGAGTCGGCCAAGATTCACAGGATGAAGACCATCGGCATCCTTTTGCGGGTCGATGTACTCGAGAACCGCGTCGGTATCGATGTGCTTCGGCAAGGGAAGCTGCACGATGTAGCCCGTGCAGGCCGGGTCGGCATTGAGCTCATCGAGGACTGCGAAGAGTTCCTCCTGAGTCGTCTCCTCGGGCAGGTCCTTGCGAATCGAATTGATGCCGATTGCCTCGGAATCGCGGTGCTTACCGGCAACGTAGATCTCCGAGGCCGGGTCCGCGCCTACGAGCACGGTCGCAAGGCCAGGGCGAACCGCGCCTTCAGCAACGATCTTCTCCACGCGTTCGCGCAGTTCTTCCTTAATGGTCTTCGCCGTGGCCTTGCCGTCAAGAATTTGTGCAGTCATAGCGTCTTTACTCCTTGCGTCGTAGGTTCTCAGTACTGGGTGAGGTCGGCGTACAGGGGTGTGTTTTCCACGAGCGTACGAACGCGCCCTCGGAGCTGCTCGACATCCCCCTTGCCGGTAAGTGCGGTCGCGATGATGTCAGCGACCTCCGTGAATTCGCTCGCACCGAAACCACGCGTCGCAAGCGCCGGCGTACCAATGCGAAGACCTGACGTCACGCGCGGCGGACGCGGATCATTCGGGACCGCGTTGCGGTTCACGGTGATGCCGATCTCGTGGAGGAGATCCTCGGCCTGCTGCCCGTCGATCTCGGACTTGCGGAGGTCAACGAGTACGAGGTGAACGTCGGTACCGCCCGAGAGGAGCTCGATGCCAGCCTCTTTCGCGTCAGCCTGACCGAGACGCTCAGCGAGAATCTGCGCGCCCTCGAGCGTACGCTTCTGGCGGTCCTTGAACTCGTCGCTCGCGGCGAGCTTCAGTGCAACCGCCTTCGCAGCGATCACGTGCATGAGCGGGCCGCCCTGCTGGCCAGGGAACACCGCCGAGTCAACCTTCTTCGCGAAATCCTGCTTGGCGAGAAGAAGGCCCGAGCGGGGACCCGCGAGAGTCTTGTGGACAGTCGTCGAAACGACATCGGCAAACGGCACCGGGCTCGGGTGGAGACCTGCGGCCACAAGACCCGAGAAGTGCGCCATATCGACCCACAGCTTCGCGCCAACTTCATCGGCGATCGAGCGGAAGGCTTCAAAGTCGAGCTGGCGCGGGTACGCCGACCACCCCGCAACGATCACGTTCGGGTGCGCCTCGAGCGCTTGCGCGCGCACACGATCCATGTCGATGCGGCCGGTCTCGGGATCGACCTCGTAGGCCGCGATGTTGTAGAGCTTGCCCGAAAAATTGATCTTCATGCCGTGGGTGAGGTGCCCTCCGTGCGCGAGGGAAAGCCCCATGAGGGTGTCGCCAGCACTTGCGAGAGCGTGCATCACAGCCGCGTTTGCGGACGCGCCCGAGTGGGGCTGCACGTTCGCGTGATCGGCGCCGAAAAGGGACTTCGCACGCTCAATTGCCAGGTTTTCCGCGACGTCCACGAACTCGCAGCCACCGTAGTAGCGCTTGCCCGGGTAGCCCTCGGCGTATTTGTTCGTGAGAACCGACCCCTGCGCCTGAAGAACCGCCCGCGGAACAAAGTTCTCGCTCGCGATCATTTCAAGGGTGGTTTGCTGGCGATGCAGTTCCTGATCGAGAACCTTGGCGATCTCCGGGTCGACCGTGGCAATCGATTCGCTATGCGTGCTCATATGCGCTCCTTCGCGTACTAAGACTTATGTCCTGCTCGAGTGTAATCACTTAGTGAGCCAGGCAACAGCGCCAGATGAGCAAGCGTCGGCTCCGCGCCTACGCACCTATCCGAACATTCAGACGCACCGGTTCAGGCTCGAGCCACACCCCGAATCGATCGTGGACCACGGAGCGTACATGGTTCGCAAGCTGCGCGATGTCTTCGCTCGTTGCCTCACCGCGGTTAGTGAGGGCTAGCGAGTGTTTGGTCGACAGCGCCGCACCGCGCCTATCCGGCGTGAGTGTGAATCCCCTTTCGAGGTTCGAGTGGCTGATGAGCCATGCGGCACTCGTTTTGATTCCGCCCTCAGCCTCGTAACGGGGCGCTGCCTCAGGCAGTCGCGCTGCCTCCTCGTGCGTGAGGATCGGGTTCGTGAAGAAGCTTCCCGCGCTCCACGTATCGTGATCGTTCTCGTCGAGGACCATGCCCTTGCGCGCACGGATGTCGAGGACGGCCTCGCGAACCTCACGCATCGGCGCGCGCTGCCCCGGCTCGATGCCGAGTCGCTCAGCAAGCTGCGCGTACCTCACGGGAGCCGAGAGGGAGCCGAGGTGGTGCTGGAAGGTTACCGAGAGCACGACGTAACGGCCGGTCGCGCCGCCACCGGGCATCCGCGTACGTTTGAAGATCGAGTCTCGGTACGCGAACTGGCAGTCGGCAGCAAAGAACGTCCGAATCGAATTCTCGAGCCGATCCCACGTGCGTACACGAGTGATGACAGAGGACACTTCCTGCCCATACGCGCCGACGTTTTGCACGGGAGTGGCGCCCACCGTTCCTGGAATGCCTGAAAGCGCCTCGATCCCAATCATCTCGCGCTCGACCGCATACGCAACCGCAGCATCCCACGTGGTCCCAGCGAAGTATTCGACGCTCGCACCGCCGCAGGCAGACGCAAGCGGAGTGCGGTCTTCGACCCGCGCCTCGCCTGTTGTCGACACCTCACAGGTCGCATCGATCCACGTCGGGCGATCCTCACCGACCGCGCGTACAACGGTTCCCTCGAAGGGTGCGTTCGACGCGACGAGATTCGAACCACCGCCCAGGACGAGCAGTTCCTCGCCCGCCGCATCTGCGTCGCGTACCGCAGCGATCAGTTCCTCTTCGGTGCGTGCCTCGACGTAGTGTTTGATCTCGCCACCGATGCGAAGAGTCGTGAGGTCCGAAAGCTTCACGCGAGCCTCACCACCGCGCGGCACTTCGTCAGCACCTTGTGCCCGTCAACACTCGCCGTGATGTCAATGCGCGCGGTGCCCTCTTCAGCGGTCACGAGTCCGACGGCTGCCTCAATATCAATGTCGACGCCACCGAGCGCAGGCACCTCGATCGGGCGCGTAAAGCGCGTCTCGTACGACACGAGTCGGCCCGGATCGCCGAGCCAATCGAGAACGGGGGCAATCACGGTGCCCATCGTGAGCATGCCGTGCGCGATAACGGAGGGAAGCCCTACCTCGCGTGCGAACGCGTCGTTGTAATGGATGGGGTTGAAGTCGCCAGAGGCGCCCGCATAGCGCACGAGGCTGTCGCGCGTGAAGCGTCGGGTCTCGCGTGCAACGACATCGCCCTTTGCGAGGGTTTCGAGCGTTGGAGTGGTGGGAGTGGTCATGGTGTCGGTTAGCCTTCCTCGCCTCGAACAACGAGCGACGAACGGACGCTCGCGACATGCGCGCCTGCCTCATCGGTAAAGTCCACACGAGTCGCCACCATCGCGTGCGGCCCAACCTGCTTGAGAGCTTCGACGGTGAGGCTGGGAGTGAGTTCGTCGCCTGCCACAATCGCGCGGCTGAGGGTGAATGACTCCTCGGAGTGGACGACGCGCGAAAAGTCGATTCCGGCTTCCGGGTCGTTGATGTAGCGTGCCTCTTCTGCCTGGGCGAGCGTCACGAGGAATGTGGGCGGCGCGATAATCGCCTCGTAGCCCGCGGCGCGTGCAGCATCCTCACTCACCGTGAGGGGATGCGTGTTACCGGTAGCGGTGGCAAACTCGCGGATCTTCGTTTCCGACACTCGCACGCGCGGGCCACTGTCGTACACGCGGCCCGCGAAGTCAGGATTCGGCGATGCCATTGTCTCTCACCCTTCGATCGGTTGTGCGGCCCTCTCGCGGCACGCATAGGTTCTCATCGTATCCGGTCGCTCAGCGCGGCCGGTGGTGGTGCGCCCGGACCGTACTACACAGCAAAAAGCCACCCTCGTGGGCAGCTCAGCGGAGGGGTTCCGTAGAGCTCACCCGGGGTGGCTTTTTGATGAGTATGTGCGTATGGATCAGCGGGTTTCGCGGTGAACCGTGCTGCTGGCGCACGTCGAGCAGTACTTCTTGAGCTCGAGGCGGTCAGGGGTGTTGCGACGGTTCTTCTTGGTGATGTAGTTGCGGTTCTTGCAATCTACGCACGCCAAGGTGATCTTAGGACGCACGTCAGAGCTTTTTGCTGCCATGACTCGCCTCTTTCCGTTTCGCGCGCATCTTGCATACGCGGGTCCTATCGCCTGCGTCATGCAGGCACGTCAACACGCCAGGGAAACCTGGAGTGGTACCGAGGGCGGGGATCGAACCCGCGACCTCACGATTATGAGTCGTGCGCTCTGACCGTCTGAGCTACCCCGGCTTGATCGGAACTGCGGCCCGACACCGATGCTTCGGTGCCGGGCCGCCATCCGATCAGAGCCCTGAAAGGGAATCGAACCCTTGACCTTCTCCTTACCATGGAGATGCTCTGCCGACTGAGCTATCAGGGCAACGCGTGAAAACTTACCGTGTTTTGCCAACCTAGGCAATTTGGGAAAGTCCCCGGTGCGGCGGATCACAGCCACTTTCGTGGAGGTGATCTGCGTGGCAGGTGAGGGATTCGAACCCCCGAAGGCTGAGCCGTCTGATTTACAGTCAGATCCCTTTGGCCGCTAGGGTAACCTGCCTTGCTCGCCGAATACGCCACCTCTCGAGGTTTCATATCGCGAAGCGAACCTGATCAATACTAGCGATCCTTTGCGCTTTCGTCCACGCAGATTGGCTGCTGGGAGCCGTGTTCCCTCTCACAGGATGCGCACGCGGCCAAGCCGGATCTTTCCGTGGGTGGGCGCCGCAGCCGTTTGAACCGCGGCGCCCACCATTCTTCCCCCTTCTCTTCCCCCTCGTCCTCGCGTGCGTCCCCTCTGTCCCAGGGTGCACCGCTCTTTCGCCAAGCGTGCACCTCCCCCTTCTTCCCTCGTGCACAGGGCGTGAAACCAAAGAGAGTCGGTGAGGCTGCGTACGCTAGCTTGCAGCCGAGGCCTGCATCTGCTCGGCCGCCTCTTGCTTGACCTGCTCACCGTGCGTGCGAAGGTTCGTCAGTAGCGCTTCGATGCTCGTCGCAAGGGCCTCGAAGTTCGCGACGAACGCGTCGCGATCCTCTCCTACCCACTGGGCGGCTTGGACGCTTTCACGTGCGGTGTTCAGAGCAGTCGTGGTTGCCGTTGCGAGCGAGACGAGGCCCTCGCCCGTGGAGACGCCCTGTTCGGGCGACATACCGATAAATGTCGTGTTCATGTTTCCCCCTTGAGTCGTGTGTAGAAGCGTGTGTGTGCTACCCGGCGCTCGAGGCCGCGCGCTGTTCTGCTACCTGCCCGCGTGCGTTCTCGGCCAAGAGCCCGAGCCTCGCGGCATTGTCGTCACCCGCGTGGGCAAGAGTGCCCAGCTGCGCCAGGAAGTTTTCACGGTCCTCCCCGGCCCACTCGAGTGACTGGACCATGTTCACCGCGTTACTGCCCATGTCACGGAGCGAAACGGCAAGCGACTCGAGCTCACCCGCCATGGTCTCAACGCTCCCGGGATCCATTCCCTTCATCATGGTGTTTTCCCTTCTCATGTCATTTACGACGGTCGATTTCCGACACCTTCACGCTACGGCCTCAGCGCCCACGAACATTCTGTGGAGCGAGAGCGGCTGGCTCCGATGTGGATAACGGACAGAACTTTTCGACGCTCGTTGGCTAGTGCACCACGCTCGAGGCCCGACGTTGCTCTGCCGCCTGCTCTACCAGTGCAAGGGCGAGTTGTCTGAGCATGTCGCTCACGGTCATGAGGTGAGCAGACACCTCATGACCGCGATTGGCGAAACTCTCGGCATCGGGGCCTTTCCAGGAGAGGGCACCGATGAGGGTACGAAGCTCCTGCCCCGCATGCCTCCAACTTTCTGCGTTGAACCGTAAGAGTTCGCTGAGCCGCTCGACTGCGGCCGGATCCATTCCTTCACCCATGAGGTGTGCTCCTTCGTGATGGTGGTGTGTGGTGGTCTCGAGTCATTGATGGGTGCTGTTGTCGTGTCGCGCAGTGTGTTCGCCTCCGCTAAGCGGAGGCGCGATTTATGCCGCGCAGCTGCGTGTCACGAGCGAGGGGACGATAAGTCGGCACTCGTGCCCCTCGACAAGCCAGGCGACGTCCGGGGTGCTCGCCCATCTCGTGCGAGGCGGAGTGCGGCCGAACACGGTAAACACATCAGTTTCGCTCGCTCCGAGAACAATGCCGCAGCCCGACTGCGCGAGTGCCGGCCCTACGGATCCGAGCCTCGAAAATGAGCCGCCCTCGAGCCCGCCATAAATACATGCACCAGCACCGAGTGCCCCGCGGATAGCGGAACCCAGCTCGGGTCCGCCGCCGTCGGATTCGAGAGCTTTGATGTCCTCGAGGAGAACGAATGCCGCAGCTCCCAGGCCCTTCGCCCGCTCGAGTAGGTATCGCGGATGCTCGGCATCGCTCGAGGCACGAGCAGGGACACGTAGGACTTCACGATCGTTGGCGAGGTGCGCAAGCGACTCGAGCAGCGCGAGGCGCTCATGAGCCGCGCCTCCCAACATGAGCCCTCCGGTCGTAAGCGGGAGGGAAACCGGTGTTCCTTCAGTATGGGAGAAACCTACAAACCCGCGCCGCGGATCGCGCACGAGCTCTCGAGCCTCGCGCACGTCAAGCAACCGTCGGGAGAGTGTAAAGGCCTCGAGGCATGCGTTCCGGTCACGCTCATCGCGCGCGCACGGTTCATCAAAGAGCGCGAGGTGGGTCTCGAGTCCACCGATGCTAGCTCGGCCAACGGGTGCAGCACCGGTGAGCCTGACGGCCGGCCCACACAGGGCGTAGTCCTCGGGCCGCGAGAGTCGATGAATGATTCTCTCGGTGCACGATGTTTCGAGGCTCCGTGGAAGTTCGCTGGGGCCCGTGGCCCCGATAACCAGGGTGAGCTTACGTGCGCGCGCCGTGCGGGCAAGGGCGCCGAGAAGCGAAAGCATATCCTCGCGATCGCTCGGATGGGCCTCGTGGCATAGGTCCGCGAAAGAGTCGATCACGAGCATCGACGCTCGAGAAGGAGTCTCAGTACGAGCAAGGTGACGGAGCAGTCTTAGGACCGAGGCAGTGTCGTCTCCCCTCACATATGCGACGGCGTGGGACTCGTCGATGAGCACGTTGAGGCCTCTGCTTGCCGAATCGATGACGAACACTCGAGGCCTGTCCTCTACCGTGCGGGTCGAGCGCACGATGCTCACGATGCTCGTACTCCGCCCAGTTCCGGAGGCGCCGTAGACGCCATACACGGATCCGGGTCCCCCCACTCGCGCGACCGCACGGCGTTGGCGAGCCGGATCATCAAGGAGTGCGAAAGGCGCTGGGAGTCCCCACTCCTTCGCGAGCCCCTCGCCCGCGTAGTTTTCCTCGAGCGGCGGCAGCCACGGGGAGCGCACCCTGGCGCCGGTCCGGGACCATTCGGCGATCGCCTCATCCACGATGAGGCGCGCCTCCGTCCGCTCTCGCGTGTGTCCCCTCGTCAGCGTGGCCGTCGACCGTTTCGGCTCAGTATCCCAATCGCGAGGCACGCCCTCGATATTCAAAGCCGGGACAGGAGTGACTGCGAGCCTCGAGGACCGGTCACTTTCTCCGCGCGAGCCAGAGTACGCCATCTGCACCTCGTGCTGAAGGCCCGCCCCCACCGCGCTCACGACGGCTCGGCCCGGGGTATCGAGGGAAATCTGAGCGGCTGTCTTTGACCCGATGACGTCGATTGAATCGGCGGCGTCGCTCAATCGAAGGGCGATGCGCAGGCTTACATTCGCTCGAAGCCGTTCGCTCACAATTCCTGCGGGGCGTTGTGTCGCGAGAATGAGGTGGATCCCGAGTGAGCGGCCTCGCTGAGCTATGTCGATAAGCCCGTCGAGAAACTCCGGGTAGTTGTCGCGCAGCGCGGCAAACTCATCGACAACGATCACGAACGCGGGCAAGTCAGTGCCGCCGCTGTCGGCGTACTCGTCGCTGTCCTTCGCTCCGATGCGAGCCAACATCTCTTCCCGGTAGCGAAGCTCCGCCTTGAGCGACGTGAGTGCACGTGTCACGAGACCGGGGCTGAGGTCCGTGACAAGCCCAGTGCAGTGCGGCAACCGCGCACACTCTCCGAGTGCAGCCCCTCCCTTGTAGTCCACGAACAGGAAGGTGAGCCGTCGCGGCGAATACCGAAGAGCGAGACCCAGGACCCACGACTGCAAGAACTCCGATTTCCCCGATCCGGTTGTGCCCGCCACGAGCGCGTGTGGACCCCATGTGCGCAGTGGGATGGTGAGGGGGCCTGTCTCGCCGTACCCCACGAGAGCATCGAGGGTGAGAGTTTGCGCATGGTCACTCACGTGCCATGCTCGGGCGATACGGTCACGGATGTGACGACGTTCGGTGCCGTTCACTTCGAGGAGCGACACGCTCGCAGGGATCGCTTCACTACCGCCCTCCCTTGTACGGGCATCAACCAAGGGGGCCAGGCGGCGCGCCCACGGGAGAATCGCCTGCTCTCCCACCCCCTCGAGAGACTCGAGAGTGACAGGGGCAGTACGCCCTCGATGCCACAGCACTGCACCGCTCGCCGTCGTTTCGACTAAAGCCGCGCACACGCCCGGCACGTGCGAGCTGTCCCCCGACGTCACGATCAGCCGAGGCCCGGTCTCCCCATGCGCCTCCCACGCCTCCGCGAGGACTGCGAGCGACGTAAGCTGCGCCGTGGTCGGTTCAAACGCGACAATGACGACATTTGCTTCTTCTATGTCCTCCGCTGTGCCCGGCATGCGCCGCGCGGCCCACTCCGCAACGCTTTCGTCGGTTTCGAGGACAAGCACACCTCCTGCGCCGGCTCGCCGAACGTGGGGAAGCCAGGCGAGATTTCGTGCGCTCGCGTTAGCGGCGGGAGAACTGACGAGGGCGAAGCGAACGTCGGAAGGGGAATGCCGCCCGCCCAGTTGTACGGCAAGAGCACGCGCGAGCGACATGCGCCCTTCACCTGTGATGCCAAGCCCACGAATCTCACGCAGGGAGATGGTCACTGGCGCGATGACGGTTGAGCCTTGCTCCCGGAGAATATCCAGCTCACCCCTCAGAGCACGCGGCCCTTCCGCCCCGGCTTCCCCTTTGAAGCTCACCGCGCTCGAGATGCGGCCAGTGCCGAGTCGAAGCACCATAAAATCGCTGTGCTCGTCGCGTAGCGCCCACAGATCTCCAGTTTTCGGCGAGTCCCACTGGAGGATGGCCCTTGCCGACGGGAGCATCGCCTCGAGGCGCGCTTTCTCCGTTTCGTGCACACCGTGCACTTCGGCTCGGGCCTCATCAAGTGCTGCGTCAAACTCGCGAACAGCACCCACCCATTCCCTACGCACGCGGGCGCGCTGGGACCAGTAGTGCGCAAGCGCCATCGCTGGCATCGCAATCGCAAAAATGATGACAAACGTGCTCCGCGTGAGCGCGTACATGACGCCGGCGAGCATCAGCGGTAAGAACAAGCTCACAAACGGAACTGGCGGTGACGAACCGCGCCGCGGCACACGCGGCAACGCGATCTCCACTTCCGCTTGCGTGAGCTCAATTCGAGAGGGCGGAAGATATGCGCGCGCGGGCGCATCGTCGACCACGACCTCCGCGCCAGGCCTGTGGCGAGCCCTAACACGCCACGGCCCCACCTGGGCATAGGAACCAGGCGCGAGACGAATCGACGCTTCCTCCCCTTCTCCCTCGCGAGCTATCACTGCCCCTTGAGCAGAGTGGATCCACACGTCGATGCCCGCCTCAATATACGCATGCGTACTCGAGACTCCCCCGCCCTCAAGGGTGAGCCGGCAGGTCGAGGATGACCCCAGCGACGACAGCCCCACATCGAGCGCAAGCACGCGCTCCACGCCCTCGCTTTCGGCCACAAGTTCCCACGACGAAGGCACAGACCGCCGGAGCACCGGGCGGGCGCCCGAGGTGCGCACAAGCTCAAGGCTCATGCCGGATACCAGCCCAGACGTATGAAGCGAGACCTCACTGGCGAAGAGCGTGCCCGGCACCCCCTGCGTACTCCCTGGCGCAATGCGCAGGGCATAGCCATCGCCCTCAAGGCCGAAATGATGCCGCAGGCGCTCGGTAAGTTCCCCCGTGCTCACGGTGGCATCTGCGGCGATCTCCAGCACAACGGGAGGCTGTGAGGAAGCGCTAACCTCGACTATCAGCGTCACGGGCCCGCCTCCTTTCAACCGCCGTTACCTCCTCAAGAATCGCGAAGATTCGGGATACGCCAAACCCCGCCTTTCACGATTGTGAAAAGCGGGGTTGTGTGCGGCACAAGGCGAGGTGCGTCAGGCGCCCTCGGGGCGCTCCTGTTCGGCCTCGAACGATCCGACGGCTTCTGCGCCGTCACCGCGATCGCTTTGGTCACCGGTGTCAGGCTCGCCCTCCAGCTGCGCAGTCGCACCGTCGTCGAGCGCATCTTCGTCAGCGACCACGGGCAGTTCCAGCCGGTCGACGGTCGTGAAAATATGTTCGCCGTACACTCCCGCAGCGTCGGGTTCAACGGCACTCACAACAACCGCCGTCGCATTGTCACGCCCGCCATGGGCAACGGCCGTCTCCACGATGCGCTGGGCTACGAAATCCGCTTCCGAGGTCTCCTGAAGCATCGTGTGAAGCTCGCCGTCGCTGACCTCTCCGGTCACGCCGTCACTACACACGAGGAAGCGGTCACCAAGACGAACGGGAATGAGCCAGAAATCGGGTCGCGTATCGGGGCCAGCGCCGAGAGCGCGCGTGATCATATTTCGATAGGGGTGGACGCGGGCCTGGTCAAGCGTAATCTCGCCGCGATCCACGAGTTCCTGCACAACTGAATGGTCGACGCTGATCTGCGAGAATTCACCGTCGCGCAGCATGTAGACGCGGGAATCGCCGAGGTTCATCACGAGCCAGTGGGGCTCGGATTCGTGAAGCGTAAGTGCAACCATCGCCACGGTCGTGCCTGCGCTACGCCCCGAGTCATCGTCGAGGCTTGCAATGCGCTCATAGGAGCGGACCATGGCGTCGGCGACGTCCTCGAGCTCTACGTAGTCGCCACCGGCGAGTGAGGCGAACTCATCCGCGACGATACCGCTCGCGACTTCGCCGGCATTGTGACCGCCCATACCGTCGGCGACGAGAAAAATCGGGTCGTAGGAGATGAACGAATCCTCGTTGACAGAACGCACGAGACCAACGTCGGTTGCGCCTGTCGAGGCCACACCGAAATCTCCCCCGTGCCGTTCGGCACGCAATGAAAGGTCTGCATTCACGAGTTGGTTCACATCACCTTGGTCGAGCACGGCGTGAAGGCCGAAACGCTGTGAGCGCATTCGGGCCGTACAGCCGCGATAAGGAAGCGCCGCGGGGACTCAGCACGCGGTACCTGGAGCGTACTCAAGCATAGCGAGAAGCGATGAACGGTGCAGGCGCACACGCCCCCTTAGGCACGACGCCTTACGAGAGACACGGTAAATGCAGTGAGCGCATCCCTTGCCGCGCCTGCGGGAAGTGCTTCGACAAGAGCGAGAGCGCGATCAGCGTAGCTTTCAGCAAGCTTCTCGGTTTCGTCGACGACATTGTGTTTGGCCAGATGGCTGACGACCTCGGCGAGACGTTCATCGCTCGAGAGATCACCGTCGAGCGAGGACAGCAACGTTGCTGACGCCGTGTCGTCGGGGTGCTCGGAAACATGGGAGCGCAAGAGGAGGGTGGGCATCGTGGGCACGCCCTCTCGCAAATCAGTTCCAGGCGTCTTGCCGGATTGCTCGGGAGTAGCGCGGATATCGATCACGTCGTCGGCAAGTTGGAAGGCCACGCCAACGGCTTCGCCGTATTCACGCATGGTCTCCACCACCTGCGCAGGCGCTCCGGAGATCATCGCTCCGAGAACACCGGCGGTCGCAATGAGCGAACCTGTCTTGTTCGAGAGCACGTCGATGTAATGAGCAAACGGATCGTCACCCTCGGTGGGACCCACCGTCTCGTTGAGCTGCCCCAAACACAGGCGCTCGAAGGTCTGCGCGTGGACGGCGACGATGTCCGAGCCGAGGCCTGCGCTTATTGCACTCGCGCGCGCTAGGAGAAAATCCCCCGTGAGGATGGCGATGTTGTTACCCCACACGCGATGGGCAGCTTTCGTACCGCGACGGGTTTCTGCGCCATCCATGACGTCATCGTGGTAGAGCGTGGCGAGATGGGTGAGCTCGACGAGAGCACCGGCGTCAACAAGTTGAGGTGCCGAGAGATCGCCGAAGGCAGCAGCGAGCATGACAAGCACCGGACGCACACGCTTGCCGCCGGCTTCGAGCAGGTACGGAGCGGTGGCCTGCATCATGGGGTCCGACGTGGAGACGGCAGCGCGCAGCTTTTTTTCGACAGCCTCGAGCCTGCTCTGGATCGCTTCCGCAAGGGAAGGGTCGATGTCATCCATCGTGAAGCTCGCCATCACTGTCCTTTACCTGACGGGCCCGTTCCCTGCGAACGAACTACAGACGTTAACTGTATCGGGATTTGAGGCTGCGTGCAGCGGAAGAGTCGCCTGCGGCGCGCGCGGATGGGGAGGGTCACGCTAGTGCAGAAGCCAGCAGGGATTTCCGACGGTTTCCGAATAAAAAGAGCCCCGGTCGCAGGACCGGGGCTCTGGATGAATAATTTCGGCGGCGTCCTACTCTCCCACACCCTCCCGAGTGCAGTACCATCGGCGCAGTTGGGCTTAGCTACCGGGTTCGGAATGGAACCGGGCGTTTCCCCAACGCTATGACCACCGAAAAACTCTCGGCGATGCTGCTCGAGGCAGCGTCTCTATGAAATTTTTATAGCGCCTTCGTTCTTCGTCGAACGAAGCCGGCTGAA
>NZ_BCSI01000017.1 GCF_001570785.1 Dermabacter hominis NBRC 106157 | reverse complement strand
TCGAGCCGAGCCCAGAGCATAGAGACGAGACGGGGCTCAGGGCTGCTCGTCGATAACCTCGAGCACCTCGCCGCCGAGAAATTCCTCAACAATGTCGCGACCGGGGCGGCGCTGCGAGCCGGTCGACGACGCGTCTTCGTCATCGAGCGAAGCTCCCTGGAAAGGGTCATCGTAGTTCTGACCCTCGGCGCTCGCGTGCGATTCTTGAGTCTCGCTCGAGTGCTGGCTGCGCCCATTGAGCCCATAGCCAGCATGTTCACCGTTGCCGTGTCGATTGGCCTGCGCTTCGTGGAGGGCCTGACGCGCGAGCGCGGCACCCGTCAGACGCGGCGCACCGGTGGGACCCAAACCCGGGCCCCGCTTGAGCTCCTGTCGTTCGGGAGCCGGATCAGGTTGTGCATCTGGTTGCGTGCGTAGTCCCCAGCTGTCCCCATCAGTCGAAGAAGCGGTTGCTGTCCCCGACCATGCATCGGCCTGCTCCGCATCAACCTCGGCCTGAGCCCGTCGGATTGCCGGATCTTTCTCGTGCCCCGCCGGGACGTTCGCCTCGGGTTCGTCTACGAGAGTCGCCGCGGGTTCAAAACCCTGACCGAAAGCGCTTGCCATCGCCTCCTTGAGAGCCTTCTGGCCGTGGGTGCGAGGCTCTCCCTCGCCTGGTTGTGCCGGGATGCGCACCGGCTCCGTGACCCCGCGCGGCATCGAAGCAGTGTCGCGCGCGGGCGTTGCTTCATCAAACTGCGCCCGAGGCTCAGGCTCGGAGGTGCGCTGCGGTGTGTAGTCCTCGGGTGGGGCATCCTCGTCACCGGGAGGCTCCTCGTCGAAGAACGGGGGCACGTCCGCGTCAGGCTCGCGAGGGGCGGCAGCTGCCACGGGAGGCTGGCCCCCTGGAGACGCCTCCACGTCGCGTGTTGCGCGTGCATTCGCCGCGTTCTGCCCGGACGCGTGCGGTGAAGGCGCCGGATGCTCGGCTGGAGCAACGGCATCGCCCCACCGCTCAGTGGGGGCGGCGGCCTTGGGGGGTCCGCCTTCGCGTGATCGATTGCCGTTCGCGGGCGAGCCATTGGAGGGAGAACCGCCGTTCCCTCCTCCCGGCGGCACATCGCCAGAGGTAGCCTCGACCGTCACGTCGATGCGCATGATGCGCCGCACGGCCTCGGCCATATGCGGCGCGTGCTGGCCGCGATAGAAGGCATTGACGAGCCCTTGGCTGCGGAAACTCAACACGAGGGTCGAGCCGTCAAACGACTGGATGCCCGCATTTTGAGCGATAAGCGCCCACGATGCGCGCTTGAGCGTCTGCAGCGTGTCCATGAGCGCCGACCAGTGCCCCTCAACATCGCTCGCACTCGCGCCCGAATTCGCAGGTGTGGCCTGCGGGTTCGCCCCGTTCGTCGCAGAATGGGCCGGTTGCTCGGTGGCCGGGTTCGGCTTCGGGGAGTCCGACGGTTGCTGCGACACAAGGTCACCCCATGAATCATCGCTGTTGCTCGCCGCCGGCCGCCGTGGCTGCGATTGAGGTTGCTCTGGCGTCGGCCGAGAGGACTGCGCACTTCTCACGGGTTCAGCTTCAGACGAGGCTGGCACGTGCGCCGGCTCTTCTTGAGCCTTGGGCTGCGTCCGAGGCTGGTCTGCCTGCACCGCTTTCTGCTCTTCTCGCGCGGGATCTCGGTGCTCGTGGGGCGACGATTCCTCGGCCTGCGGCACTCGCGAGACCTGATCTTTGTCGCGGCCCGCAGCCGCCGCTGCCTGTTCACGTGCAATTTGCACGGCGCGCTGACGTGGAGACAGGGTTTGGCGGGAGGCGTCGGACTGCGCAGCCCCGCCCCCATTCGCGCCACCGGAAGAGGCGCCCGCGGTGCCTCCCATCGCGCCGGGGCGCGCCCCGATTGCGCTCTCCCCCGTACCCGTCGCCGGGCTAAGAAGGAGCCTCGCGGCGAGCAATTCGAGATGCAAGCGTGGCGAGGTCGCGCCCACCATGGAATTGAGGGCCTCGCTCGTCACCTGCGCCAAATGCGTAAGCGTGCGAGGCTCGAAATCCTCGGCCTGGGCACTCAGGCGTTGGACCTGGTCGCTAGGAACGTCCGGAAGCAGTTCGCGTGCGCGCTCGGGGGCAGCCACGAGAACGATGAGATCACGGAAGCGTTCGAGCAGGTCCTCAACAAAGCGCCTAGGCTCGTGGCCCGAGCCGATCACCTCGTCGAGAACGCCGAACAGGGTCGCGGCGTCGTGTGCCGCGATGGCATCAACCGCGCGATTAAGCAGTTCAACGTCGGTGAAGCCGAGCAGGTTCGTCGCGACCTCAAGCTCGACACCGCGTTCGTCAGAACCGGCGATCAGCTGGTCGAGCACGCTCAACGTGTCACGGGCTGAGCCCCCGCCCGCACGCACGGCGAGCGAAAGGACTCCATCCTCAACAGCGACGCCCTCCTGGGCGCAAATCTGCTCGAGGTAGGGAAGCAGCACCTGCGGCGGGATGAGGCGGAACGGATAGTGGTGGGTGCGCGAACGGATCGTGCCGATCACCTTGTCGGGCTCAGTCGTCGCGAACACAAACTTGACGTGCTCGGGCGGCTCCTCAACGAGCTTGAGCAGCGCGTTGAAGCCGGCCGAGGTGACCATGTGGGCCTCGTCGATGATGAAGACCTTGAAGCGGTCGCGGACCGGAGCAAAAGCTGCACGTTCACGCAGGTCACGGGCATCATCCACGCCGCCGTGGCTCGCCGCGTCGATCTCGACGACGTCGAGGCTGCCCGCCCCGTCGCGTGCGAGATCACGGCATGAATCGCACGTGCCGCAGGGCGTATCCGTGGGCCCCTCGGCACAGTTCAGGCACCGCGCGAGAATGCGTGCCGACGTGGTCTTGCCGCAGCCGCGCGGACCCGAAAAAAGATAGGCGTGGCCGATTCGGCCCGACTTCAACGCTCGCCGGATCGGCTCGGTGACGTGGTCCTGGCCGATCACTTCGGCGAAGGACTCGGGGCGATAACGACGGTAAAGAGCTGTAGCCACGACACCAGCCTAATGGAGGGCAGCAGTGTGGAGGAGGTTGGGAATCGCGCGGGCGTGCTGGCTGGGCCCGGATGTCACGGCGGTTGCGTTCCACACCATGAAGAAAACCTCAGAGCTGCTTGCCTTCGAGGGCCTGTAGCCCCGAAATTTTCATTGACAGTGACGCAGTCCAGTTCATCGCACCCGCTTGCGATGAAAACCCTTCCTGATGGCCTCTCTCACTCGAGCCTCGCACTCCTCCCACCGGTAAAACACCTGATCGTAAGTCAGCCTGATCACCCTGTAGCCACGGAGCTGAAGATCGGCATCGCGCTCGCGGTCTCGATTGAATCCGTGCCGGCTCGCTTGATGATGCTCGAACGAATCGAGCTCAACGACGAGCCACTCCCCGATCAAGAAGTCAACGCGCCCAATGGCATCGATGTACACCTGCTGCTGAAAACCGACACCCAGGCGCTTCATGCGAAAGGCGAACGCCGATTCCGTTCCCGACTCTGAGAAACGGCCCGGGACTCCAATCTCCTTGGCCTGGTAGGCGAAGCACTTTCCCAAAATGCGCTCGACTTCAAACGGGGCCACTTTCCCAAGGCGGAGGGCAGATTCGAGCACGATAAACGCATGTTCAGCAGTTCCGCAGTGGACAGCCTCGGTGAGCGAATCCACGATGTCGAGCACCGGCGCTTTCGACGGGTTGCGGGTCCATCGGCGGTGGGATCCCACGCTCGCCTTTCGGGCCTTACCACTTGCGAGGCGATTGTAGGTCGTGCACAAATGCGGCGGGCCAGACATTCGCGGGACCCAGAGACCATGCCGTTCAAGTGCTGAGAAGCACGTGACCCAACAGCCGAGCGTGACGGCACGTATAGCCAGATCTTCCGACGAAAGTGGGGTGAACGAGTAGCTTCCATACGCGACCCGCACGAGGTTTCCCTTTGCGAGAGCGCGGTTGATGGAACGCCGGGTCCAACCCGCCTCGAAAAGTTGCGCCGCACTCACAGTCTCGTGGGGAAAGTCAATTCTCATACTCCAAGGATTGAAGTTGAGAGGTATTCAAATCACGGCGGGTATCGGCCGCTGTTGACGGCCGCAGGCTGTGAAGCGAAAGCCGCGGCAAGAGGCAAGGGTTTGTCGCAGAACTGCGACTGCATTTCCTCACCGCGCCACTTCCGCCCCTCACTGCCTTCCGCTCCTCACTGCCTTCCTCCCCCGCCTCGCCCCTCTTCTCCCGCCTCGCCCCTCTTCTCCTGTTTCACTTCATGAAGAAACAGGGGCACGGCAAGGGCGGCAGCCCCGCATAACTCGAGAATTTTCATGAAGTGCGACGGCGAGAGAGGAAACAACGAGGGAAGAGGAGGCGATGAGGGAACGAGGAATCAGTAAAGGAAGGGAAGAAGCAGTGTGGGAAGGAGGAATCAGTAAGGGAGGGAGGAGACAGCGAGGGAGGGGACAGTGAGGGAAAGGTGACCGCGAGAGGGAGGGAGAAAGCGAAAGAGGGAGACAAGAGTGAGGCGAGAAAGGAAGAAAGAGGAAGAGAGGAGGGGGGGGATGGAAGAGAAACAGCGAGAGAAGAACCCGACGACGACGGCCCCCGCACGTCAGGGGCTGGTGGCCTAGGCTTAAGTCATGACATTTGCGCAGTGGACCGAAGCACTGATTGGGGCGATCGGCATCGAATGGTGGCGCATCCCCATCGTGGTCTTCTCCGCGGTCGTGATTTACCTCGTCTTCTATCTCCTCATTCACATTTTTGGGCCGCGCATCCTCACGGGGGCGACGAGCTTCGACGCCGCCGTCATCATCATGCTCGGCGCAGTCGCAGGCCGCGTCGTAATTGGACACCCACCCACCCTCGCCGCAGGCGTGATCGGACTCGTCACCCTCGTTCTCATGGAAGTGATCTTCGGCGCGCTCAACACGGCGCTGTCACGATCGACAAAATATCCCGCGCTTGGCCTCAACAAACGCCCCGTCGTCGTCTTCGCGCACGGTAAGAAAATCGAGCACTATGCGCGGCGGGCTCGCGTCACGGACCAGGACCTCGCATTCGCGTTCCGTCGCTCCGGCATTGCAACCCGGAGCCAGGTTCAGTGCGCGATTATGGAGCCGAACGGCTTCATTAGCGTCATCCGCGAGGGGGAAAGTATTGACCCCCTCCTCATCAAGGGAGTCGTGGGTCAAGAGTTCGTTCTTCCCGAAGACGACTCGCTCGACTAACCCCTGCTCGCTGACGGCATAAAACGACTCCCCGCGCACCTGCCAGAGCCTTCGTACCCTTGCTGCCGTCAAGCCCTGGGGGATTCCGATGGATGACACCACGCGGGGAGTCGCCCTCAACGATACAGGCTCGCAACGCATTTCGCACAGCCACCGTCGGCCACTGTGATGTAGACGAGCCCCGCCATTAGAGCCGACCACATCGCGAAACGCGGTGGACACGGCGCAGTCCTCCTCCCCACACTGTGAAAGTTCAATTCGCGACCCACGCGAAAATCCCACATGGAAAGACCACAATGACCGATCATCCCCACCACTTGGGCGTGGAACCGTCGGCCCCGAGCACCGACCGACCCGCCGGTGTGCCCACCACATCGCACGCCGCCCCCGAACAGCAGCGCGCCAACCGCGGCGCCTTCTCCGGCCGAACCGCGTTTATTTTCGCGGCAATCGGCTCCGCGGTGGGACTCGGCAACATTTGGCGTTTCCCCTACACCGCTTACGAGAACGGCGGCGGGGCGTTCATGATCCCCTACCTGATCGCGCTTTTGACCGCGGGCGTCCCACTCCTGTTCGTGGACTACGCGATCGGACACCGCTGGCGTAGCTCCGCACCACTCGCGTGGCGTCGCATGAACCGGAAGGCCGAAGCGATCGGCTGGTGGCAGGTCATGATCTGCATCGTCATTGCGGCTTACTACGCGGCAATCCTCGCGTGGTCCGCGTGGTACTTCATCTTCAGCTTTAACAAGGCGTGGGGCGAGGATCCGGCGGCATTTTTCGGGACGTTCACGGCATCCGTCCCGGCAGAAACGACTGGCATCGGCTTCGATTTCGTGCCGAAGATTCTCATCGCGATGGTCATCGTATGGGTCGCCACCATCGCCGTTCTTGCTCTCGGCGTTCAAGGCGGGATCGCCCGCTCGAGCACGATCTTCATCCCCCTGCTCATCGCGATGTTCCTGGTGCTCGTGTTGCGCGCGGTGACGCTGCCGAACGCCGCGATGGGGCTCGACGCGCTCTTCACTCCGGACTGGAGCGCGCTCACGAATGGCTCGGTGTGGATCGCGGCGTATGGACAGATCTTCTACTCGCTGTCCGTGGCCTTCGGCATCATGCTGACCTACTCCTCCTACCTCAAAAAGAAGACCGACCTGACCGGCTCAGGCCTCGTCGTCGCCTTCTCGAACTCGGGCTTCGAGCTGCTCGCTGGTATTGGCGTCTTCGCCGCGCTCGGATTCATGGCGGCTTCCACGGGTCAGCAGGTCTCGGATGTCGCCGCAGACGGCATCGGCCTCGCGTTTATCGCGTTCCCCACGATCATCAACCAAGCGCCGCTCGGGGCACTCATCGGGGCGCTCTTCTTTGGCTCGCTCCTGCTCGCGGGCTTCACGTCCCTCATCTCCATCCTCGAGGTCATCATCGCCGCTGTGCAGGACAAGCTGGGCCTTGGCCGCGTTGCCGGCACGCTCGCCGTGGGCATCCCCATGGCGGTCCTTTCGACCCTCGGCTTTTCCACGACGACGGGCCTGAACCTGCTCGATGTCTCCGACAAGTTCGTCAATTCCTTCGGCATCGTGGTTGCCGCTCTCGTGGGCACGCTCATCCTCGCCTACGTTGTGCGAGCAATCCCCGCCCTGCGCGACCACCTCAACATGTACGGGTCATTCAAGGTGGGCGACTTCTGGTACGTCATGGTCTCTGTGATCGCGCCGGCCATTCTCGCCGTCACCCTCGTTCTCGATGCGAAAGAGATCGTCAACAACGGTTACGGCGGCATGCCGGACTGGTTCGTCAACACGTTCGGTTGGGGAATGGCTGCCGTGCTCGTCGCGTTCTCGATTGTCATGAGCGCGGTCCCTTGGCCCCAAAAGTCGAACGCGGGCAAGCTCGATTCCGACGGCGACCCGATTGCCGAGAGCATCGTGCGCGGTAAGCCCCTCGAGGTTCCCACGCCCGACACCCAGTTCCCGCAAGAGCTGCGCGCCGACGATGACCCCGCGCGCGCTGGCCTCTTCTCGCGCCTGTTCACGAAGGGAAAGAACTTCTTCTCGCGCCTGTTCACGAAGGGAGACACACGATGAATGCCTCTGCGATCACTCTGCTCATCGTCTCGATGCTCATGCTGTGGGGAGGGCTTGGCGCCGCGATCATCAACCTCGTTCGCCACCCCGACCTTTCAGCCGAAGACGACTAGGCCGTGTGACCTTCGCCCCGTCCGCACCGAGCGATTCCGGCCCGCACATGCGCCGCACGGAGCTTTTTGGGTACACTGGAGCGCGTTGCCTTTTGCTCGCGAGTTTTTCGCGGCCGGCAGCCAATGGAGGATTCGCCTAGCGGCCTATGGCGCACGCCTGGAACGCGTGTTGGGTTCACGCCCTCAGGGGTTCAAATCCCCTATCCTCCGCGGATTGAGCGGGCACCGCCTCAGCCTTCACGGTTGGGCCGGTGCCCGTTTTTCGCGCTGGGGCTCTCGCAGTTCCACCAGAACCGGTACGTAAACTCGGTGCGCGCCCCTTTCAATCACGACGAAGCGACGACCGGCGCCTGGAGTCCCGCATGTGGCACATTACCCCGCTCGACAAGATTCAACAGTGCACCGCACAGAGCGCAGAGGCGTGCTCGCAGGAGCCGCCCGAACACCACTTCCCCACGAAGATTGCTGCAAGCCTCTATCTCGATGAGTTGCGCTCCGAGAGTGTCATCGACCATATTTCGGGTTTTCACATTCGTGAGCTGAGGCGTGTGCGGCCGAGGAGCGGGGCCCCCGATCGCTTCCTTCGGTCCCTCAAAGATGACCTCGACGAGAAATTTGAGGGGAGCGAGCCGGGCGAAATTAAGGGTGTAAACATGGTGACCACGGCGACGAGTCGGATTTTACCGGTTTCGTATGGGATCTTTCGTAACGTAAGGAGCGACGGAAGCGGTACGTGGAAGCTCGTGTTCGCCGATCGCGCGGATAAGCACGTTAGGCATCGGTTTTCGACCAAAGATTCCGGTGAAGGGGATCCACGCGTGACGGGCAAAATCGACGAAGCCGTTGAGGCTTTCCGCGACCTGATTTACAAGGAATACGGAAGTGCAACGTGGGAGTTCCGCCCCGAAAGTACGCAAGAGTTCGATCGGGCCATTGCCGCCGACATGGCCGCCATCCTTTCGTGCGTGTACTACGTCGAAGAGTACCTCTCTCCGTTAACCTCCGGCAGCGACCGCCTGTACATCGGGAGCGCGAGTTACCTCTTCAATCACCTGATTCAGTCCGACGGTTCCCTTGCAGGGCAGGTTCCCTACTTTTCCGGATTCGACGCGCGAGACATTAGCCGTCTCTTCCGCTGCTCGCCCGCCGTGCGCGATCGGTATGCGCGTATCGACATCACCGTGGCCGAGGAACCCGATGCGTACCTGCGCAGGGAGATTGGCGACCGGGCCCCCGCGTGGGCGCTTCGGAACGCTCAGGGGCGCTGGCTGTACGACGAGATCGAGAACGGCGAGAGCGTCACGCACGCTCTCGCCTCCCCCGACGATGCGTTCGCGAAGGTCATGGAACACTTTGAGAGGCTCGAGAACGTGCAGGGGTTTGCTACTTCCGGGGACAAGGTTCAGCGCAGTCAGTACCGACGTGCAGCCACGAGACGAGCGGAGTGGGCACGAGATTTCATGCGCAACACCGATGCCTTTGCACTCGCACATGATGTGGCACGTGCACAGGCCGCGAAGAACGCGCAAGGCTAAATGTTGGGCTGGCGTAGCCGGGAAGCTAGGCCCGGCGGCATCAGCTCTTGATGTGAAATCCGACGGTTGCCTGACTACCGTCGGAATCGCAAACCCCGAGGTGTTTCGCTCCCCCGCCGGGGATTTCACCCCGTTTGCCCGGATCGCGAGGAAACTCTCTGGCGCCTAAGCCTCATGCTCCGCCTCCTGTAAACGGATGACCCCACGAAGCTCCCCTCGGGAACTATGTCAGCGTCGAACACGAAGCGGACCCCCTTCGATGCTCCATACGTAGCACTCCAGGACACCCGGCTAATCGAGAGAAATCGACCCACGGTTAAATCGAGGCGCGAGGGAGCACAACGATGCATCTTCCTTGCTCGACCGCGCTCTCGTGACACACAACACTCACGGTTTTAGGTTGCCCTAACTTCTTTGTTAGTGCATCCTGGATTTCTCGCGTCATAGGGCGCGAGAGACGGATCGACGCTCGATGTGCACGGATGCACGCCTGCTCGGCACGTCTTCACTCCAGCATCAAAGGGATAACGTGAACCTTCGAAAGTCAGCACGCGCTGCCGTCGTTGCCTTCGCTGCCATGGCGCTCGCACTCACAGGCTGCTCAGGCCAAACCGCACGCCAAGACGACGGCAAGAAACTCTCCGTGTACGCGACGACGGGCTACCTCGCCGATGCCGTCGCGAACATCGCCCCAGACGCCGAGATCACGACGATGGTGGGTCCCGGAGGGGATCCCCACACCTACCAGCCCTCCACCCAAGACATCGAAAAGATGCGAAGCGCCGACCTCGTTTTCTGGAACGGCTTGAATCTCGAGGCCCACATGACCTCTCAGCTCGAAAGCTTCGGCGATCGTCAACTCGCCGTCGGCTCGAAGGTCCCTGAGAAGCTTCTCCTGCCGTGGCCAGAAAAGGACGACAAAGGGCGCCCGCTCCATGACCCTCACATCTGGAACAGCCCTGAAGCATGGCTCATCGCCGTTGACTCGGTTGCCGACAAGATCGCCGAGGCCGACCCCAAAAACGAAAAAACCTATCGCGCGAACGCCGAGAAATACAAGGAAAAAATTCGCGCAGCAGTGAGTGAGGCCGACGCAAAACTCGCAAAGATCGATGCGCCCCGCATCCTCGTGACGGGGCACGACGCCTTCAACTATTTCGGAAAGCATTTCGATCTCGAGGTTCACGCGACCGATTTCATCTCGACGGAAGCCAAGCGGAGCGCAAAGGAAATCGACGAGCTTGCAACCCTCATCGCCTCGAAGAAAGTTCCCACGATCTTCCTCGACAACCAGGCCAACCCGCAGGCCATCAAGAGTCTCCAAGAAGCGGTGCACGCGAAAGGGTGGGACGTCAAGATCTCGGATGCCGAGCTCTACGCGGATTCCCTTGGAGCGGAACCCGGGGTCGACACGTACCTGGGAGCTTTCACCCACAACGTTGACGCTGTCGCGGAGGCGCTTGGGAAGTGACGGCGCAACCCCCTGCTAAGACTGTCGCCGCGCCCGCGTGTCGCGTCACCGACATGACAGTCGCCTACCGCGAAAATATCGTCCTCAAAGGTGTCACGCTCGAGGTGGCACGCGGCGCCTGCATGGCGATCGTCGGGCCCAACGGGGCGGGAAAATCCACTCTGCTCAAAGCCATGCTTGGGCTCGTTCCACCCCTCACGGGCACGGCCGAGTTTTTCGGGCAAAGCCTCCGCGTGGCACGTTCGCGAGTGGGGTACATGCCGCAATCTCTGAGCGTCGATTGGGACTTTCCCGCGACCACGCTCACCGTTGTGGCTATGGGGACCTACGGCACTCTCGGGTGGTTTCGCCGGCCGGGGCGCCGCGAGCGTGAGCGTGCGCTCGCGGCGCTTCGCCAGGTCGGCCTCGAGGATCTGAGCACACGCCACATTAATGAGCTCTCGGGTGGTCAGCGCCAACGCGTCTTTCTCGCCCGCGCCCTCGTACAAGAGCCAGACCTCCTCATCCTCGACGAAGCATTTCAAGGGGTCGATGCGCGAAGCGAGCGTGCAATCTTTGATGTTCTTGCCGACTTCCGCTCGAAAGGGCGCACCGTTGTGCTCGTTCATCACAATCTTGCGACTGTTCGGGAGTTTTGCTCTGACGTTGCGATTCTCAATACTGAACTCATCGCATCGGGCCCCGTGGAACGCACCCTCACAGACGTAGCTATTCGGCGCGCGTATGACCTCGATGGATGTTTCTCGCGCGCCCTCGTCTCTCGCGAAGAAGGTCACTCGTGAGCATCGTCGATTTTCTTTCGGTCTACACCTACCGCAGCGTCCTTGTGGGGACGAGCCTCATCGGGGCTATCGCTGGGGCGCTCGGCTGCTTCGCCTATGTGCGCCACCAGTCGCTTGCGAGCGACGTCATCTCGCATTCAGCCCTCCCTGGGGTTCTCCTCGCCTTCCTTTTTTCAACGCTCGGTCCGGGCGCCTTCGTACATTCGCCACTTCTTCTCGTCATAGGCGCGGCGGTCACCGGAACGGCAGCGCATCTCGTCGCGAACATCGTCGCGTCTCGCACACCGCTCACGATCGATGCCGCGATGGCCACGACGCTCTCGCTCTTTTTCGGAACCGGTATGCTGCTCCTTCAGTTCATCAGCAAGAGTTCCCTCCCCGGTAAGGGTGGGATCGGCGCGTTTCTTTTCGGTAACGCCTCAACGCTCACGAAAGCCGACATCACCTCGAGCGCGATAGTCGGAGGCTGCGCAATCCTCGCGACGCTCGCCCTATGGAAAGAGTTTTCGCTACGTGCGTTCGATCCGGAGTTTTGCACGGTACTCGGACTGAACGGCAAGGCGATCGATGCGGCCATGTTCGCCATGCTCGCGATCGCCACGGTCGCGGGGGTAAAAGCCGTCGGGCTCGTGCTCATGGTGGCTTTCGTTGTGACCCCTCCGGCGGTCGCACGCCAGTGGACCCGCGAGCTTTCCTCCATGACACTTTGCTCCGCTCTCGTTGGTGCGGGCGCAAGCAGCCTCGGCGCCTATGCATCTGTCGCGCTCGGGGAACTGCCGAGCGGTCCAGTGACCGTTCTCGTGCTCGTCGGGGCTCTCGTCGTGTCACTCCTGTGCGCCCCTCGACGTGGAATCCTTGCGCGCATGGTCGCGTCTTCGACGACGCGCCGCACTTTTCGATCGTCACCCGGGCAAGGGAGGAAACCGTGAATTTCATCCTTGGTACGTGTGCCCTAGCTGTCACGACGGCACTCGCTACTGCCCTTCCCGGAGTTTTCGTCGTACTTCGCAAGAGTTCGATGATGGTCGATGGTATGAGCCATGCGGTTCTTCCGGGAGTCGTGATCGGCTATGCGCTGACGCACTCTCTTACCTCTCCCCTGCTCATCGTCGGCGCCGCAGGCGCGGGGCTCCTCGTCGTGCTCGGAAGCGAAGCACTCTCACGCACGCGTTTGCTCGCGGGAGATGCGTCGCAGGGCCTTGTGTTTCCCGCTCTTTTCAGCGCCGGCGTTCTTCTCATCTCGATCGATTTCGGCAATGTCCACCTCGATGAACACGCGGTCTTGGTGGGCGATGTCAATCTCGCCGCATGGACACCTCTCACCATCGGCGGCATCGACGTTGGACCGCAATACCTCTACGTCATGCTCGCGGTTCTCGCCCTTAACATCGGCGTAATCGCCGCGCTGTTCCCACGATTGACCATCACCACCTACGATCCAGCATTCGCCCAATCAATCGGCGTGCGCACGGGAGCCATCAATGTGGTCTTCATGTTTCTCACATCGCTCACCGTGACGGCCGCTTTTCACGCCGCCGGCGCTGTCCTGGTACTTGCCCTGGTCGTGATTCCCGCCGCGACAGCGCGGTTGTGGTCCAGAGACCTTCGAGACATGGTGATCGGAAGTGTTCTCGTCGCTACGCTCGGAACGCTCGCTGGGTTTTGGCTCGCCTACGTGCTCGGCGCGGCGACGAGCGCGGGCATGGCTGTCGTCTATGGCCTCATCTTTTTCTGCGTACTCGCCGCCCGCACGGTGCTCTCTCGGGTTCGCCCCTCTATTCGAGAACCGTGACCCACACAGCGTCAGTCGCAGTCTTGCCGAGCGCCGCTGTCCCATTCACGCCGTCGACCTCAAGGTCGAGCGTCTCGGAGAAAGGCTCCGCTTCGCGTGCACGCACGATCGCCCCAAAGGTGAGCCCTTTCCCCGCGAGGAACTGCAAAAGCGCTGGATCAGCATCCGACACTCGCTCCACCCGTGCCGACTCCCCAGCCGCAAGATCCGTGAGTTGGAACGCGGGGATCGTTTCAAGTTTTCCGTCGGGCCCTGGAATCGGGTCACCGTGCGGGTCTCGCGTGGGATGCGCCAGCGCGGCGTCGATTCTCTCCACCATAAGATCGGAGACCGCATGCTCAAGCACTTCTGCTTCGGCATGCACCTCGTCCCACCCGTAGCCGAGCTTTTCGACGAGGAAGGTCTCGATGAGTCTATGTCGGCGCACCATAGCGAGTGCGAGGCAGCGTCCTTCTTCCGTGAGCGTGATTGCCCCGTAAGGCGAATGCTCCACGAGCGCCTGTTTCGCCAGTTTCTTAATGGTCTCGGATGCCGTTGCCGGCCGAACTCCCACGCGCGCGGCAATCTTCGAGGTCGTCACGGGTTCGTTCGACCACTCGCCTAGAACCCACACAGCCTTGAGGTAATCCTGCACGCTACCGGAGAGCTTCTCAACTGACACGCCACCACAGTAGCAACACAGCTCTCTCATGACCGGCTCACGGCTGAGCCGATCAAAGGCTATTCGGCCGTGCGGCACCAGTTGAGGCCGCGTGCCGTGAGGCGCGCGAGGTGGGCCTTCATCGTCTCGAGCTCACGGGCGTTGCCGGCCGAACCGGACCACACCTGCTGCGCGACCGAACAGCCTCGGGGCCACAGAAGATACTCGGCTTTCACCCAGTCGTGCACGTATTCGGTCCACAGTTGGAATTGCGCACCGAGCAGTTCGCCTTTGCCTTCGCCGCCAACGGCGTCGAGGAGGTCGCTGAGGCCCGCGACCTTGCTGAGCGGGAGGTTGCCGCCGATCGTGAGCGGGTGGTCCTCCCCGGAGTGCTGGCGGTAGTCGAAATACGTGAACTCCGTGGGCGCGGCGATAGCGTCGAAGCCGGCGTTCATCGCCGCCTCGACCGCTTCGGATTTGCGCCACACCATGACCGTCGTCCCCTCTGGAACGGTGCCGTCGAGCACCTCATCCCATGCGATCACGCGGCGATTCATGCCGAGAACGTGCGTGCACACTTCGTTCTCAAACCAGGCCTGGGCCTCGGCAGGTGTCGTTGCACCGATGCGTTCCATGGTTGCGCGCGACGGTTCGTGTTCGCGCCATTCCTTACCGGGGCATTCGTCGCCACCCACGTGGATGGGCGAGCCGGGAAAGAGCGAGGCGACGTCGGTGAGCACGGCGCGGCAAAATTCGACGGCTTCGTCGGTGAGGGCGAGAACGTGTTCGGAGATGCCCCAACACGTGCGCGGGTGTTCGATGGGGACACAGCCGAGCTCGGGGTATGCGGCGACGACGGATTCCATGTGCCCAGGCATGTCAATTTCGGGCACGACTTGGATGCCAAGCTTTCCGGCTCGTTCGATGAGCGCGGTGATCTCGTCGCGCGTGTAGTAGCCGCCGCATTCGATTCCGTCGTGTTCCGCGACATCGTCGCAGTCGTTTTCGTCGGGCGGCGGCTGATGGCCCGCGAGGGTTCCCGGGCGCCGTGATCCCTTCTCGATGAGCTTCGGGAACCCTTCGATGGGAATGCGCCAGCCCTGATCGTCGGTGAGGTGAAGGTGCAGCACGTTGAGCTTGTGCATCGCCATGACCTCGAGGTGCCTGTAGAGGCCCTCAAGGGGAAGGAAGTTGCGGGCGACGTCGATGTGGGAGCCACGCCAGTGGTAGCGCGGGGCATCCTCGATCTCGACGCACGGCACGACGAGGGAGGAGGGCTTCATGGGGCCCGATGAGTAGATTGCGGGCGGAAGGAGCTGGAGGAGCGTCTGCACGGCCCATCCGGCACCGCGATCGTCGGCGCTCTCAATCTGGATGCCGTCGGCGTCCACGCGCAGGCGGTAGGCCTCGTCACCGAGGGAGTCGTCGCGGGAGAACACCACTCCGCCGGAGCCTTCGCACACGCGCACGCCGGCCGCGCAGGAAAGGCGTTCCTCGAGATAGTCGGCGGCCTGCCCGCCTCCGGTTACGGGCAGAGGCGAGGGAAGGGTGAAGTGGCCGTCCAGCTCGCGCACGGTTGTTGGTTCGGGAATAAGGGTTCTCATGTCAGCTGCTCCGGTATCCACGAGGTCACAATGTCATCGTTAAGAGTATCGACTGCCAGCGTCCCGATTCCACGCGCGTCGTCACCGATTGTCACGACAAAGGCGCCCGAAGCGACAGCGGCGCGGGCCCCCGTGGGCGAGTCTTCGAAAATGACGCAATCGCGGGGGTCGGCTCCGAGACGCGTGGCCGCTTCACGGTAGAGGTCGGGGGCGGGCTTGGGGTTCATGTCGGCGCTCACACCGAGGGCTGCGGTGAAGCGGTCCTGCCAGCCGATCGCGCGCACGCACTGCTCGACGATGCGTTGCGGCGAATTGGATCCGATCGCGAGCGGCACAACTTTTGCGAGGCGAGACGTGAGGGCGTCGGCTCCGGGCATGGGCGCGAGGTCGACGTCGAGTCGCTCGCGGATCGAGGTCTCGAGCCGGGCACAGACCTCTTTCATTCGCTCCTCGCGCGCACCCTCGACGCCGAATTCGTCAAGGAAGGCGTTCGCGAGGTCTTCGACGGTGCCGCCGCGGTCGTCGTAGCCGCGAAAGACTCCCCCGGCATCGCGCCACAGGGCAGCGGCTGCTTCGTGCCACGCCTTTTCCGAATCGAAAAGTGTGTCGTCCATGTCAAAGATGACGCCGGCAACCCGGCTCGGAAGTGTTTTTGCCACAGTCGCCCTCACCACTCGAAGGCGAGGTTGCGCGTGGGGCCTACCTGCTCGATGTCGCGTAGCACTCCCACTCCTTCGGCGTCGTAGCTGCCCTGGCGCACACCCATGGCATCGAGGAGGTCCCACATGACCTGCTCGCTGTGGAGCACATCGCGCGAGGTAAGAACGTCAGGCAAAGGCGCGCCGATGCGGTGGGTAATGAGGAAGCTGCGGCGCACCTCCACTTCGTCCTCGCCGTGGCCGCCTTCGGGTTTGTGACCGTGGTCGGTCGTGACGGCCACGAGCCAGTCCTCGCCGAGCTGCTCGTGACGCTCGGCAACAGCCTTCACGAGGTGACGGGTGAGTTCATCGACGTGGCGGATCGCGTCGCGGTACTGTTCCGATTCGGCGCCGTGGGCGTGGCCCGCGCCGTCGACGCCCTCGAAGTACACGACCGCCGCGTCGGGCCCCTCGTGAAGAAGCTTCCACGTCGCCCAGTGCGCGACGTCATCGTCCGCGCGATCCAATCCGTCCTTAAGGTCGGGGTGGAACGTCTGGTGCTGACCCGTGCGCTGCTGGTCGAAACGGTGCTGGAGCAGCGGCCCGAGCCCGTGGGGCGCACAGAACGCCTCCCACGTGGCGGCGGCGAGTGTGCGCGCGGCGGGGTTCGCGAAGTACACGCGCGAGAGGATGTCGGGGCGCCGCGCGAGGTCATGGCCAACGAATTCGTTCCACCACACGTTGCATTCCTCGTGCGTGGAGCCCGTGAGGATGGTGGACCAGCCGGGCGCGGAGTCCGTCGGCGGCGTCATCCACATGGGCGTGATGTGCCCGCCCGAGTGCTCGTCGCCGCGAGCGAGCCGCGCGAGCGTGGGCGCGAGGTTCTTCGGGGCGTCCTCGGGGGCGAGGGTGCGGTCAAGCGGGGGGTCGTTCGGTCCGACGGCAGGCTCGCCTTCGTCGGTCACTGCCCGAAAGCGCGGATCAGCGTCGTGATCGGGTTTCGCGAAGTGCGGATCGGCCGCCACGAATTCGGGAAGGGCCACATCGGCCCTCACACCATCGAGGCAAATAAGCAGGAGTTTCATGCGTGTGCCACCCTCAAGGTCACAATCTGGAATTCGTGCATCGATACTTCGTAGAGCGAGGGGTCCTCGCTACACGCGACAAGGCCCGGCGCGATCTCGGGCGCGTCCTTCTCGCGCAGGTTCGTCGCGCGAGCTTCGCTCGGCGCGGAGGCGAAACGGACGTGGGCGATGCCCGCACGCCCCTCGGCCTCGTGGAGACGGACGATGAGGTCGCCCGAGCCGTCGTCGGCGGGCTTCACGGCGTCGATGAGGGCGAGCGTGTCGCCCTCGCGGTGCTCGATGCTCGCGACAGCCGATGTTTCGAGCGCGTGAGCGGTTTCGCGAAGCGGCTGCGTGAGGCGGAGGCCAGCGGCGTGCGCGTGCGCGATATCCGCGCCACACACGAGGCTGTAGCGAAGCGTGTGCTCGCCGAGATCGACTTCCGGATCAGGCGCCGTGGCCGAGCGCAAGAGCGTGTAGCCAAACGCGACACCACCGCGACGGTCGGCGCCAGCGGCGTCAAGCACGCGGACATCGTGCCCGTACGTTTGCGAGTTGGCGAAGGCAACCGCGTAGCCGGGTTCTTCGAGGAGCGCCCAGCGGTGACCACTCACCTCAAACTGCGCCTCCTGCCACGAAGTGTTCTTCGCAATCGCACGGTCGATATGCCCGAATTGGATCTCCGAACGATCCGTCCGGGCACTCAGTGCAAGCGGGAAGCCCACGCGCAGCACGCGATGCTTCTCGCGCCAATCGACATGCACCTCGAAGTCGACGGCACGAGCGTCCGCATCGAGCGTGATGCGCTGAGTGAAGGTGGAATCTCCGTGGGAGCGGCGCACCTCGACGCACGCGCGAAGCGCCGTCTTCGTCACGACCTTCACCTCGAGCGCTTCCTCAAGCACTGTTTCGCTGCGCTTGTACTGATGCTGAAGCTCCCACGCATCAAAGCAGCTCGGGAAATCCGGGTGGACGCTGAGGGCATTGCCCCTCTGGCCTGCGGCGAGCAGCTCGCGGCCCGCCTTGAGATCGCGAAGGGACGACACAAGACCGCCCTCGTCGATCACAACTTCCACGAGGCCATTGGCGAGCGCGATGTCATCCCCGCGCTCTTCACAGGTCACGGGATTCGCGAGCGGTTGCTCAAGCGTGCTCAGGGGACCACTCGAGAAGGGCGCAACCTCGATGAGCGAGCAACCGTCGGAATGCTCCCACACCTCGCGGCGAGGAACGGGCGACGGGTTAACGACGGTGACCTCAGAGCCCGCGAGCGCCGTTGCCTTGCCACTTTCGCCGTCGAGGGCCTCCACCGAGCCCGTGCCCCCACCCGCGAGGGAGGCGAGGAGCGAGTCGATGAGAGTTTCGATATCGGTGCGCAGCGCCTCGTACTCGGCGCGCGCCTCGCGGTTGACCCAGTGGATCGACGAGCCCGGCAGGATGTCGTGGAACTGGAGGAGGAGGGCACGCTGCCATAGCTCCTCGACCTCAGCGAGCGGATAGTCGATTCCTCGCTCGGTCGCGAGTGCGCCGAGCCATTCGAGGACGGCGAGCTTCGCCTCGACCTCCCGGTTGCCGCGCTTGAGTTCCGCACTGGACGTGTACACGCCGCGGTGGAACTCGAGATACATCTCGCCGCTCCACACGGGAGCGTTGGGATACTCCTCGCGCGCCTTGTCGAAGAACCCGTCGGGGGAATCGAACTCCACGCGGGGCGCACCTTCCATGTCGGCGAATCGCCTGGCGCGCTCCACCATTTCCGCGACGGGGCCGCCACCGCCATCGCCGTAGCCGTACGGGAGCAGCGAGCGCTTCGCACGCCCCTTTTCCTTGAAATTACGTTCGGCCTTGAAGACCTCTTCGGCGCTCACGATCGAGTCGTAGCAGTCCACGGGCGGGAAGTGCGTGAAGATGCGGGTGCCGTCGATCCCCTCCCACCAGAACGTGTGGTGCGGGAGCGTGTTCGTTTGGCTCCAGTTGAGCTTCTGCGTGAAGAACGTGGTCATGCCACTCAATCTCGCAATCTGCGGGAGAGCGCCCGTGTACCCGAAGGAGTCGGGAAGCCACGTGCACGTGGGGGCAACTCCGAGCTCGCGCTCCATCCAGTTAAGCCCCACGGTGAACTGTCGAACGAGGGCTTCGCCACCGGGGAGGTTGGTGTCGGATTCGACCCACATTCCGCCTGCCGGGTGCCACTGGCCGTTCGCGATCGAGTCCTTCACGCGTTCGAACAGCGCCGGTGCGCCGCTCTTGAGCCATGCGTAGTGTTGCGCCGACGTGCACGCAAAGGTGAATTCTGGGTAGTCCTCGACAAGGGCAAGGACGTTCGAGAAGGTGCGTGCGACCTTGCGGCGCGTTTCACGCAAGGGCCACAGCCACGCGGAATCAATATGCGCGTGTCCCACGGCGCTCATCACCTGGCTGGAGGCTCCGGCACCACTCGCGATCACGGGCGCGAGGTGGGCGCGGGCGGCGTCGGCACCCTCGTGGATACCCTCGGCATCGACGATGTCGGCCGCCTCTTCGAGCGTGCGCAGGAGGGTCGCGCGAAGAGTCGAGTCTTTGGGCTGCTCTTTGAGGGTGCCCCAGAGCACCTCGATGTCGAGCCACAGGTGCCACACGCTCTCGTTGCGCACCACGAGGTCAGCACCACCGAACGTCCACACGGGTTTATCGGGGCGAGTCGAGAGATCCCCGAGATCGGTGGGGTTGTTCATGCAGTCACCCATGTTGGGATTGGCGCCGGCCTCGATGAAGAGGTCCACATTCCCGTTCTCGTCGAGAAGACTCTCGCCCGCCTTCGCGATCGTTTCGGGAAGGCCCTTGCCCGTGAGTGGGATGAGGCGATTCATGGGGTTGACGCCCTTGAGCGGCGTGCCAGAGGTGGTGTAGGCGAGGCCTTCGGACTGATTGCCAGCCCAATCCCCCTCGAAGCCGAGGTCCACGCGCAGCTGCACGCGCTCAGATTTCACCTCGGTGGGAACCGTGCCCGAAAGCTTGAACCACCACGTGCTCCACGCCGGCCCCCAGCGATCCCCCGAGGCAATCGGGGTATAGCTCGCGCCCGCCGCCGTTGCAAAGTCAACGGGCTCACCCGGCGCCTTCCACGCGGTGACGTGAACGGGCGCGAGAACCCTGAAGAGCTCCTTGCCCAGCCTCTCGTGGAGACGCTCGATGCGGTCCTCCACAAGCGTTGAATCGTCAAACATTCCACCCTCCAGAACATCGCCCTCGTTTCACGGCCAGCACCATAGCTAAACCGCGCACGCAGCGAGCCTATCAGCCACAAAAACACCTCGTGTAACTAAACGCACACCTAATGACCTTTTACCCCTGGGAAGAAACCACGCTTTCGATGAGGCACGACCGGGCATCTCACGCACCGACCCAGAAAAACCCCCATGACAGGGGAAAACACGCCGGAGGCCTAGCTCGAAGAAAGTGCACTCTTCGGTCGGCGCAAACCGCATCGATAAAAGTTTACTTACGTCATCATTTTCCATTTACTTGACGTTAACCGCACGGGTATTGACTGGCACGGCAACGCGGCCGTACAGGAATCATCCACGGCGCATCCCACCGAGGCTTACTTGGAGTTTTCAATGAATATTTCCCGTCGTTCATTCCTCGGAGCCAGCGCGCTCACGCTTGGCCCACTGGCTCTCGTCGGTTGCTCGACGAGCAACTCCGGGTCAAGCGCCGGCGACGGCAACGAGTTCATCCTGTGGATGTGGCCCGAGGGCTACGGTGACGACGTTCTCAACGCCGTCAAAGAAAAATTTTCTGACATTTCGCTCCGCCAGGACGTGATCGGCGGCGACTTCAAGCAGAAGCTCACGACGACCTTCAGCGCAGGCTCCGGCCTTCCCGACATCACCGGCGTCAAGGGCGAAGACATCGCCTTCTTCCTCTCGAAGACCGACTACTTCGAGGATCTCAACGAGCTCGGCGCGAAAGACATCAAGGGCGACTACCTCGACTGGAAGTGGCAGCAGGCCACCTCGAAAGACGGCAAACAGGTCGGTATTCCGATCGACATCGGCCCCACCGCCCTCTTCTACCGCTTCGATGTGTTTGAAGAGGCGGGCCTCCCCTCCGATCCCACGGAGCTCGAGAACGCGATCCGCTCGTGGGATGAGTACTTCGAACTCGGCAAGGAACTCATTGCGAAGAAGCCCGGTACCTTCCTCATTCGCAACACGGCCAGCGTGTTCGGCACGGTTTGGCGTCAGGCCGGTAAGGGCTTCATCGACGAAAACGGCGCGTTCATCGGCGACCAGGAGCACATCCGTGCCGCGTGGGATCTCGCGGTCAAGGCCAACGCTGCCGGCATCAACGGCGCGCTCGCCGCACAGACCACCGACTCAGCGGCAGCAGTGAGCGAGGGACGCCTTCCGGCCGACTTCGGAGCTTCATGGCATCTCGCCGATCTCATGTCGGACGCTCCCGAGACCTCCGGCAAGTGGCACGTGTGCAAGCACCCGGGTGAGGCCGTGAACAAGGGCGGTTCGTTCCTGACAATCCCGAAGGGTGCGAAGGATCCGAAGAAGTCGTTCGAGGTCCTCTCCTTCATTCTCAACGCGAAGAACCAGGCACTCGAGTACAAGCACAGCGGAAACTTCCCCGCAGCCACCGAGGCTCACGCCATGCCTGAAGTTGACGGTGAGGTCGAATTCCTCGGTGGTCAGAAGGCCGCGGAGGTCTTCAGCGCCGCCGCCGAAACCGTGCGCCCGCTCTACGAGGATCCGAACTCGGAAGCAGTGAACGCCCCCTTCTCCGCGGAACTCGAGCAGGTGGAATCGACAAAGAAGGACCCCGAAAAGGCGTGGAGCGATGCAGTCACGGCTGCCAAGCGCATCGCTGAACAATCCGGCATCAAGGTGAACTGACCACAATGATCGAGCCGAAGGCCCGACCACTCGGGACGCGCATCAAACAGGCACTGCCGCAATACCTCGCCATCTCGCCGTACTTTTTCTTCTTCTTCGTGTTCGGCGCGATGCCCGTGGTGTTTACGATGGGGCTCGCGTTCACGAACTGGTCGGGCCTCGGCGATTTCGACCTGATCGGCCTGACGAACTTCAAATACCTCGTCACTGATCCACTTTTCTATAAATCCCTCGTCAACACCTTGATCTTGTGGGTGATGGGCACGGTTCCTACCCTCGTGTTGGCAACGATCCTGGCGCTTATGCTCAACTCAACGCTCAGGTTCTCGACGACCTACAAGGTCATCTATCTCATCCCGAACATCACCTCGATGGTCGCGATGGGCATGCTCTTCAGCTCAATCTTCTCCAGCCAGTTCGGCATCGCCAACGTTCTCATCAACCTGGTGGGGTTCGACAACATCGCCTGGCTGCAAAACGAG
>NZ_BCSI01000016.1 GCF_001570785.1 Dermabacter hominis NBRC 106157 | reverse complement strand
TTTTGTTGGTGTGAGCCCCGGCCGCTAGGGCCGGGGCTCCCCACATTTAACACGGGTGTCTCCCGCATCCGCAGCCCGAGATGGGACGGGGACCGGGGCTGCGCGGGTCACCGCGGTCAACAGCGCGCCAGGGCGCGTGAGAAGGGGGCCGGGTGGCCAATGGTTCTCACGAAAGCATCTTTTCGTATCGACGCGCGATGTGAACTTGGCCCGAAAACCATTCCATTGTCGAGGCAACGGGGAAGTAGTCCACTAGCGTAGAGCTACGTTGTGTACCGCGATTTGTCGCGGGACCGCCAACGGAGCCTTATTCCTGCGGCCACGTTTACCTTCGTGGCTCGCCCCCTTGGAGGAGTTGCGGATTGTCCGACAACGAGAACTTTGCACCTGACTCGCGTTCCGCGAGCGAAAGCCGCCCCCGTACTCGAGGCGAGTATGGATCGCGAAAGCCGCGCACCGAAGCTCGTCGCGGGGAGCACCGTGCGAGCAAGCGTGGTGATCGTGATTCTTGGGGAGAGCGCGGTCGTGACGGCAAGCGACGCTCATACGGTTCGGATCGACGTTCTCGTGACTCCCGTTCGGGACGCGACGGAGCTTGGAAGAACAACCGGAATGGGCGCGATGGCGGCGACGGCAACTGGCGCGATCGTCGCGAGGGGGGAAAGCCGCGCCGCGATGGTGAGCGTCGCTGGTCCAGGGATGATAAGCCGCGCCGCGACGGGGATCGTCGCTGGAATAAGAGTGATAGCAAAAACCGCGATGGTGATCGTCGCCGTGGTGACGCCCAGGGCCGCGGGCAGCGCTTCGGCAAAGGGGAGCGCGGCTATCGTGACCAGCGCGATAAGCGGCGTTTCGAGCAGCGTGAGCGGATGTCAAGCGCGGAAGGTTTTGAGGCAGATCGCCAAGAACGCCTTCGCGAAGGGCGCGAACCATTCGTCCCGGCAGACATCACCGGAAACGAGCTTGCTCCCGAACTCCGCGCCACCCTCAAGGCTCTTACGAAGGAACAGATGGAGCGTGTGTCGCGCCACCTCGTTGCGTGCGCGATGCTGACCGAGAATGAACCGGAGCGGACCCTCGAGCATGCAAAGTGGGCTGCTCGTTTCGGCGCGCGAGTCGCATCCGTTCGCGAGCTCTACGGCGCCCTGCTGTACGAGGCAGGCGACTACCGCGGCGCGATTCGGGAAATGCGCGCCGCCATGCGCATGAGCGGAAAAGTCGATCTCCTCCCGATCGTCGCCGATTGTGAGAGGGGCCTGGGGCGCCCTGAAAAAGCGTTCGATATCGCGCAGTCCGAAGAGGCAGCGAAGCTCACGAATGCGGAAACGATCGAGCTCATGATGGTCGTTGCCGGTGCGTACGCGGATCTTGGAGATCTTGATACGGCCATCGCGACGCTCGAGATTCCGGCACTGCGCTCGAAGGTCGACGGCAAGTGGCAGTTCAGGCTGTGGCTGGCTTACGCCGATCTTCTCGAAGCCGCAGGGCGTGCCGATGAGGCGAAGAAGTGGGTTACGCTCGCTGCCGACGCAGACGTTAACGAGGAGACCGACGCTTACGCGCGCCTTGGCCGTGCGCCCCGTCCGAGGGAGGCGGCCGTGGAACGGACGGAGGAAGAGATCGGCGTGTTCGACGTCGAGGCTGATTTTGAGCGGGCAGAGCGCGAAGCTGCTGAACGAGAAGCAGCGAAGGCCGAGCAAGCGTCGGATCCCCACGATGTGAACGACGATCCAGATACGAGCGAGGCGAGCGGTCCCTCCGAGCAGTCGCATGGCGATGTTGACGCCTCGAATACGACGAGTGAGGCCAACGCGGGCCTTGAGGCCGCGGACGAGTCCAGGGATAACCCGGATCAATCGGCTGAACCCCCGCTGCTCCCTCACGAGCCCACCGAAGAAGACCTACGATCCGACAAGGAGTGACGTGAAGCGCCCCGACCCAACGTTCCTCGACCTTTTCGATGCACTCCTGTTCGATATGGATGGGACGCTGATGAACGGTTCCACAGTGATCGAGCACGGGGTCGATGCTCTGGCAGCGGCTCGTGCGAGAGGACTCGCGATTGCCTTCGCGACGAATAACGCCTCGCGCACCCCGGACATGGTTGTCGAGCACCTTGCGTCGCTCGGCTACGAAGCCCACGCGAACGAGGTCGTGAACTCGCCGATGGTTGCGATGAGCCTCGTGAGGGCGCACGTTGAACCCGGCAGCACAATACTCGTCGTGGGCGGCCGAGGGCTCGTGGAGGAAGTCGAACGAAACGGTTACACCGTGACGCGCGAAGACCGCGATGACGTCAAGGCCGTGATTCAAGGCTTCGCGCCTACCGTTGGGTGGGCGGATCTGGCGGAGGCGGCGTACGCGATTCGGCGCGGCGCATTTTTCGTCGCGACGAATATTGATTCGACCCTTCCCACCGAGAAGGGCTTCGCGCCGGGCAACGGGTCGCTCGTGCACGCGCTCGAGTTTTCGACGGGTGTCAAGGCTGTAGCTGCCGGCAAGCCCGAGCCTGCGATGTTCAAGGTCGCGGCAGAAATCTCCAGCTCGAGCCGCCCCTTGGCAATCGGGGATCGCCTCGATACGGACCTCGAGGGCGGCAACCGCGCGAACGTTCCAACCTTCCACACGCTCACGGGGGTGTCGAGTTGGATCGATGCGGCGCATGCGCCGGCTATTCAACGTCCCGTGTTTGTGCGGCCCAACCTCTCGTTCTTGGCGAAGAGCGCCGCGCACCCTGTCATTGACGCAGAGCGAGCGCATCTCGGCTCTACCGCGGCGCACCTCGAGGGCGGTGACATCGTCGTCACGGGCGATGCGTCGAGCTGGCGCGCGGCACAGGTCGTCCTGTCGCTCGTGAACGCGCGATTCCCCGAAAGCACGTTTGAGGGTGCGATTCGCGCCGCCTCGGGTGAGCTCTTTGGGCCATTTGGCGAATAAGGGTTCACGCTGTGCCACGCCTCGATGCCGCACTCTTTGCGCGCAATCTCGCGTCCTCACGTACGCATGCGCGTCGCATCGTTGAGGAAGGACGCGCACACGTCAACGGTAGCGTCGCCCGCAAACCCTCAATGACCGTGGCGGAGGGTGATGTTCTCGAGGTGCTCGGGGTTCCCGAAGGCGGCGAGTTCGCCTCGCGTGCGGCCTTGAAGCTCGAGGGTACGCTTGAGCGCCTCGGTGCCCGAGCGCCTCAACTCGCGGGAGCTCGAGTTCTCGATTTGGGGGCCTCGACCGGCGGGTTTTCCGACGTTTGCCTGCGCCGGGGCGCTTCCCACGTGTGGGCTGTGGACGTCGGCCATGGGCAGCTCATTGCTCGTCTTGTAGGGCATTCGCGGCTGGCCAATCTCGAGGGGACCGACGCGCGCTGCGTTACCCGGACCATGCTCGCGGCGCATGAACCCAGCGGAGTAGGCATTCCCGATGTCGTCGTCACCGACGTCTCCTTTATTTCTCTCACGCACATCCTTGGCGGCGCATCGCGCCTTGTCGAGCCGAATGCGAGCTTGCTCTTCATGCTAAAGCCACAGTTCGAGGTGGGAAGAGCGCGCTTGCCAAAATCGGGTGTCGTGACTGACCCGCAGGCGTGGCGCGATGCCCTTGTGAGCGTCACCGAGTGCGCCGCAAGCGTCGGCCTCGCGCTCCAGGCTCTGCACCCGAGCCCGCTTCCCGGGCAAGACGGGAATGTCGAGTTTTTTCTTCTGTGCGAAAAATTGCCCGCCGGCGCACGCGATCCAGAAGGTGAATGTGGAATGATCGAGGAGGCCCTCGCCGAAGCCGAGGGTCTTCGTCGTGAGGCACCCGCCGGCTCATGAGCGCCGGGAGTGCTGACCGTAAGGGAGGAGGAGAGCCCTGAGGCGCTTTTTGCTGTACGTTCACTCGGGTCGAGGAGTGGCTCTCAAAGCAGCGCGTCAGGTCGCTGAGGACCTGCACGCCGCGGGCGTGAGGCCAATCGTGACCTCCGCGCAAGTGGAAGAAGTCTCCTCTCGGCCGGAAGATCCGGCTGCTCTCGCGCTCCTCGACACGATCCGTGCGGGTCGACTTGAGGTTCTTGACCACGAGCAATTGCCGGCGGAAATAGAACTGTGCATTGTTCTTGGAGGCGATGGCACGATCTTGCGGGCCCTCGAGTTGATTCGCCCCTTTAACATTCCCGTGCACGGTGTCAACCTTGGGCACGTGGGATTCCTTGCGGAGAGCGAGGTAGCGGAACTCGGGACAACGGTGCGCAGGCTTCTATCGCGCGATTACATTCTTGAGGCCAGAAGCGTCATCCGCACGAAAGCCTATGCTGCCGATGGTTCGCTCTTGCATTCGGATTGGGCCCTCAACGAAGCGAGCCTCGAAAAGGGCGAACGCGAGCGCATGATTTACGTCGTCGTCGGCATCGACGGGCGGCCGGTATCCGAATTCGGCTGCGATGGGGTGCTCCTGTCGAGCCCCACGGGTTCGACAGCGTACGCGTTTTCGGCGGGCGGGCCCGTGATGTGGCCCGAGGTAGACGCGATGCTGCTCATTCCGCTCGCGGCGCATGCCCTTTTCGCACGCCCCCTCGTGATGGGGCGCTCGTCAGTTGTGGAGATCGAGGTGTCGCCTGAGTCGCCGTCGGCTGCAGTTTTGACGCTCGATGGACGGCGACAGGTTGAGCTTCCGCCCGGGTCCAGGCTCGAGACGCACCTGTCGAAGAGTAGCGTTCATTTCGCCCGTTTCGCGGAGACCCCCTTTGCCGATCGACTCGTCGAGAAGTTCAAGCTTCCCGTTGAGGGGTGGCGCGGCGGTAATCCCGATACGCGCTACGACTCGAACGCGGGGGAGAGCTGAATGCTGCGTTCCCTGTCGATTCGCCGGATCGGAGTTATTGACGACGCGTCGATCGAATTTGGGCCGGGTTTTACCGCGCTCACGGGCGAGACCGGCGCTGGTAAGACGATGGTCATCACGGGCCTCGGCCTCCTCTTGGGCCGTCGCCTCGATTCCCGCCGCGCCGGTGTATCAAGCACGGTGTCGGGCCGCGTAGGCCTCGCCCCGGGAACGCCCGTGCACGAGCGCCTCGATGAGCTTGGTGCCGAGGTCGAGGACGGCGAAATTCTCGTCGTGCGCAGAGTGACGAAGGACGGGCGCTCGCGTGCCCACATTGGTGGCGTTCCGGTTCCCGTGGGCACGCTTGGCGAGATTGTTGGCGGGGAGATTACGATCCACGGCCAAAGCGATCAGCTTCGCTTGCGCGAGCCGGCGGCGCAGCTTGGAGCGCTCGATTCGGTGTTGGGGGCGGAGGGCCGACGGTTGCTCGCCGAGCACCGCTTACTCTTTCGGGAGTTCGCTTCACTCGAACGCGAGCTGAAGGAGCTGTCATCGTCTCTGCGCGATCGCGAGCAGCGCGAGGCGGAGCTCACCGAAATCCTCCAGGAGATAGAGCAGGCGGGCACGTTTGAGGGCGAAGATGACGCGCTGCGCACGGAAATCGAACGCTTGGATGATGCTGCTCAGTCGCTCACTGCGCTCGAAGGTGCGCTCATGCACCTTGCGGGCGACGAAGCCTCGAGCGTCCTGACCCATGCCGATGCCGCCGCGGCATCGCTGACTCAGGCGCCCGGTGCGTCGCAGGTTCTGGACCGCATTATCGCCTTGCGCGACGAGTCGAGCGATATTGCGCGCGAGATCTCGCTTCTGCGAGACGGGTGGGAGGTGTCGCCGGGCCGTCTCGAGGAGGCACAAGAGCGCTTGCACGAGCTCACAGTGCTCGTGCGTGAGTACGGGCCTCGCCTCGGCGGGGCGGAGAACGTGAGTGAGCTTCTGCTCCACTCGCGTGAGGCCCTCGAGGCGCTGCGTGCGCTCGAGGACGGCGCGGCGCTGCTTGGCGAGCTCGACAAGCGTCGCGTAGAACTTGACGCAGAACTCGCACGAATCGCCGATGCACTGAGCGTAGAACGCCACGAGGCCGCGGCGAAGCTTGCAGCCGAAATCGAGAACGAACTTGCCGGGCTCGAGATGCCCGGGGCGTCTCTTCGTATTGACGTGACGCCGGCACCTCGAAGTGCGAGCGGCACCGACGGTGTGTCGTTCACGATGCAGCCGCACCCTGGTGCCGAATACATGCCCGTCGCGACGGGCGCATCAGGCGGCGAACTTTCTCGCGTGATGCTCGCGCTCGAGGTAGCAATCGCCTCTCTTACGGACGTTTCAGATGGCGGCGCACCCCCGGTATTCGTTTTTGACGAAATCGATGCGGGTATTGGCGGCCGCGCGGCGCGGGCGGTAGGAGAACGGCTTTCGAGGCTCGCCGAAAATGCCCAGGTCATTGTCGTGACTCACCTCCCGCAGGTGGCTTCGTGGGCGAGTTGCCACGTCAGGATTGTGAAAGAGACGCACAGCGATGGCGGCGAGGACCGCACGGTTTCGAGGATTGAACCGCTCGAGGGAGAAGCGCGTGTTCGCGAACTGGCGCGCATGCTCGCGGGAGATGCAGAAAGTGACGCCGCGCTTGAACACGCCGCTGAGCTTCTCGCAACGTCAACGGAGGCTCGCGGCGCGTGAAACCTGGATTTACGTTCCCTATTGCCGGTCGGGCAAAGGTGGGCAAACGGACGAAAGACCTGACCAAGCGCGTCGAGGCTGGAGACATCGTGGTGATCGACCACGAGGATCTCGACCGCGTTGCGGCCGAGGCACTCGTTGATCGCGCGCCTGCTGCAGTCCTCAATGCGTCACCGTCGATCTCGGGCCGCTACCCGAACGCGGGCCCCCAGATCCTCGTCGAGGCGGGAATACCGGTGCTCGATGTACTGGACCAGGATCTGTTCGCGAAGGTTCGCGAGGGGCGGTTCGTTGAGATCGACGAAAGCGGAGTATCTCTCAGCACGGGGGAGCGGCTCGAAGCGGAGCTTTACACGCCTGCGGTTCTCAACGACAAGCTCGACAAGGCGCGTGAGGGGCTCAGCGAGCAGCTTGAGGCGTTTGCCTCCAACACGATGGAATACATGCTTCGTGAGCGTGAGCTTCTCATCAACGGCGTTGGCACACCGGAGGTCCGTACGCGATTCCAGGGCCGGCCCGTCCTTATTGTCGTGCGCGGCTACCACTATCGCGAGGATCTCGTGGCCCTCATGCCATTCATTCGTGAGAACCGACCGATCATTATCGGTGTCGATGGGGGAGCAGATGCCGTGCTCGATGCCGGTTACGGGCTCGACATGATTATTGGTGACATGGACTCGGTGTCCGATCGGGCGCTTGCGAGCGGCGCCGAGATTGTCGTGCACGCCTACCGCGATGGTCGCGCTCCGGGTATGGAGCGCATCCGTGAGCTTGGACTTGCCGACGATGCCGTGACTTTCGCGGCTTCGGGAACGAGCGAAGACATTGCGATGCTTCTTGCTGACGATCGCGGCGCCGACGTAATCGTCGCCGTCGGCACTCACGGAACGCTCGAGGAGTTCCTCGACAAAGGGCGTGCGGGTATGAGTTCGACGTTCCTCACGCGGCTCCGGGTGGGCTCGAAGCTCGTGGACGCGAAGGGCGTCTCTCGCCTCTACCGGCAGCGCATCTCGACTTTCCAGCTCGTTCTCCTCGTTGTTGCGGGACTCCTGGCGCTCGCCGTCGCCATGGCGGTTACCGATGGTGGCCAGACGCTTATCCAGATTCTCGGTGCAAGGCTCGATGACACCTTGCGCTTTTTCACCGCTCTGTTTGTCCAGGGAGGACCGATCCCATGATCGACTTTCGTTATCACCTCGTTTCGCTCGTGGCGGTGTTCCTCGCGCTCGCGATCGGCATCGTGCTCGGTGCGGGCCCTCTTCGCGACGGCGTGGGGCAGACCCTAACCGCGCAGGTCGAGCAACTGAGGGTTGAGCGAGACGAAATGCGAGCCTCGAACGATGCTGTGAACGCTGAGAACTCTGACCTCGAAGGGTTCGTCAAAGCCGCGGGTGCGGGCCTGGTGACGGGCACCATGCACGGTGAGAAGGTCGCGACGATTGCCGATCATTCCTCGATGTATGACGAAGTCGAGGCTACGCGCACGCTCATTGAGGCTGCCGGGGGACAAACCGGACCCCAGATCGAGCTCGGTCAGTCGCTGTGGGATCCCGCGGCGGAAAGCGAACGGCGTTCGGCCCTGACGACAATCACCCAGACGTGGCCAGGCGTGAAACCGAGTGGAACGTCGACCTCGGAAAAGCTTGCGTCCATTATCGCGACGATTCTTGCCCCGAGCGAGGATCTTGACGATGCAGCGAGGCTCGAGATCGCAAAGGTTCTGAGCGCAAGCGGCGTACTCACGCTCAAAGGTGATATTGAGGCGGTGGATTCCGTTTTGGTGCTTTCGGGCGAAGAGTCGCTCTTTTCGGTCACGAGTGACTCGCCGGAGGCGGCTGCGACCCGCTCGGACAACCTTGATAAGTCGCGCCGCGCGCTCGTGACGGCATTCGATGGCGAGGGCGTCACGGTAGCGGTTGGAGGTTCCTCATCCGTGCGCGGAGGCTCGGAGGGTCTTGTTTCGGCTGTGCGCACGAGTGATCTTCATGAGCGAGTCGCGAGCATCGACATGCTGACGTATTCCTCGGGTCCGGCGACGCTTACGCTCGCGCTTGCCGGTGCCCAGGTCGAGATGCCGGGAGCATACGGATCAGCGACCGACGCCGAGGCGCTCGTGCCAGATGCGTCCGCAATCCGCGAGAAGGTCGAAGAGCGCAATGGTGATCGAAGCGAAAAGAAGCGCTCGGATGACACGGATGCGGAAGGGCAGACGAACGATGAAGAGGCCTCCTCGAGCGACGGCGGTGGACAGTGACGAGTATCCTCCGGACGGTGGGTTTCAGCGCCGCAGCGGCGGCTCTTGCCTCGCGTACATGCGCTCGCGCCCTCGCCAAGTGCCCTAAGTCGCTTCGTGCACACCTCGACCGCACCAATTTCCGCGGTGAGCCCGTCACTCTCGCCGAGGGGGTTGAGGTGGCAGGCGCACTCTCGGCGGGCGCACTCGCGGGACTCGGCGTGCCGTCGAGTGGTGCCACTGCGCTCGTCGGTGCGGTGGGGCTCGCTGATGACATCGTCGAACCGATACTCATGCGCAATGTTGAGACCACGCCCCCGAAGGGGCTCAAGGGGCATCTCGGGGCGCTTGCGCACGGACAACTCACCACGGGAAACATCAAGATTCTCGGGATCGCGGTGGCGGCGAACGTGCTCGCGCGCGAGTGTGAACGTGTCCGGGGGAGGGAAGCGTCCGACGCCGGCTTCGGCGGCAGTGCTCTTGCCGTCGTCGATCGTGGCCTCGACACCGTGTTGATTGCGGCCTGCGCGAACCTCGCCAACCTTTTCGATGTGCGACCTTCGAGGGCGCTGAAGGCCACGAGCATAGGCGTCCTGCTCGCCCTGTGTGGGCCGTCGCGCGAGGAAGCCTCGCGCTCTCGCAAGGCCCTCGCCGCCGCGCATGCGGCCGCGACACTCCTTGCCGCTCCGCGCGACTTCGGTGCGCGGGGGATGCTCGGGGATGCGGGGGCAAACGTCCTCGGGGCGAATGCGGGCACCCTCGCCGCGCTGTCATCCTCGCGTGCCTTCCGCGCTGCGGCAGCGTCTGTGGCCGTGGGGCTCACACTCGTGAGTGAACGGGTGAGCTTCACACGCATCATTTCCTCCTCGGAATTTCTGAGCGCGATTGACGAATGGGGGCGGTCATGAGCGCTACGTCACGGACGCCGTCGCTCGTGCGAGCGACGGGTCTCATCGCTGTCGTCACGGTTCTCGCGCGGCTCGCAGGGTTCGCGCGATACCTCGTTTTCGGCGCGAGCGTGGGAGCGGGTGAGATTGGAACCGCCTATGCGAGTGCCAATCTTGTGCCGAGTGTCGTCTTCGAAGTTGCCGCTGGAGGGGCGCTCGCGAGCATGGTCATCCCGCTTATCGCGGGTCTTCTTGACGAGCCTTCCCGCCCGCGTGAAGGAGGCAGCCGCGTTGCCCCGCGCGAAAACGCCTCGAGCATTGTCTCAGCGCTGCTCACATGGAGCGTTCTGCTCACGCTCATCCTCGCACTCGTGCTGTGGGCGCTTGCCCCCACACTCGCTCGAGCCATTCTTGGAACCGGTGCGCAAGCCGCCGATGCCGCAGCGATCGATCTTGGCGTTCGCCTCATGAGGGTTTTCGCCCTTCAGCTGCCGTTCTATGCGATCACGATCGTCCTTGGCGCCTACCTGCAGGCGCGACGCAAGTTTCTCTGGCCCGCGCTCGCACCGCTCATCTCGAGTCTCGCCGTCATGGCAACTTACGGCCTCTATGCCCTCACGGTCCCCGTGGGCGTGTCTGCGGGAACGCTCTCGAATCTCTCTGAAGCTGCCCTCGGGTGGGGGACAACTCTCGGGGTTGTCGCGATGGCGGTATGCGTAGTGTTTCCCGCGTTGCGATCGAGGTTTGTGTATACGCCCCAACTCGCCCTCACCAGAGGCGTGCGTGCGCGTGCCTTGGGACTTGCCGGCTCGGGTGTGGCAACCGTCGGCGCTCAGCAACTGACGACCGCCCTGATTCTTGCCCTCTCCGTTCGCGCGGGTGGGACGGGCACCCTTCCGCTGTTCCAGTACGGCCAGGCCGTGTACCTCCTGCCCTACGCGGTTCTCCTCGTCCCCGTTATGACGAGCGTGTTCCCCGAGCTTTCCGAGCTGCGGGCACTCGGTGATAGGGCAAAGTTTTCGGCGCTGACGCTTCGATCCGTCCAGGCGGTCGTGGCATTCGCAGCCGTGGGTGGGGCTGCGCTATGGGGTGCGGGACTCCCCATCGATAAGTTTTTTGTGGCGATCGATCGCGCGGGGATCCGCGGCGTTGGCGCGGTCACGGCGGCGCTCGCCACAGGGCTGATCGCGTACGGCATCGTGATGCTCACCGCGAGGGTTCTCAATGCGGCGCTGAGGCCCGGGGAATCTCTCGCGATCGGTGCGACCGGGTGGGGAATCGCGGGCATGCTCATTCTCGTGACGGTCGTGACGTCCCCACCGCGATCGACGGCCACTGCCGGAGTCCTTTTTGGTCTGTGCATATCTATCGGCATGTGGATCGCGGCGATTGGCGGGCTCAACATCCTTCGCGAGCGGATCATGGTTCGCGAACACGTCCGTCCCCTTTTCACGACGGTCCTCGCCTCGGTTGTGGCGTCGGCCCTCGGCTCAATTGCGGGGCTCGCTCTCGCACAGCTCGCGAGTGACGCTTTTCGTGGAGCGTGGGGTGCGCTCGTGCTTGGCCTCGGGACGGGTGCGGCTGGTGCAGCGGTGTGTCTGGGCGTGCTGATGATCGCCGATCGCTCTCTTGCGGCGCCAATCGTGGAGCTCGGTGCGCGAATCGTCAAGGCGACGAAGAAGGGGTAGGGCATGCGGCGTGTGATCCTCGTGCGACCCCGCGCGGAAGGCGGTTTGCTCGCGCACGTGCGCGATGAGGCACGCGTGCTCGCGCAGTCAGGCGTACACGTGGTGGACGCGGGGGAAGCGCCGTGCTTCGACGACGCCACCTCGCATACCGCTGGGCCCGTAGTCGAACATCGGCACCTTGCGATCGCCTCGGGGGCTTCTCCGCTTGCGGCGCTTCGCGCACGGGCGAATCTGCGCTTAATCCTTCGGGAGGAGCATCGCCGTGCACAGGGCGAACGGCTCACGGTTCATGCCCACGGCGCGCGTGCAGGAGCACTCGCTGCCCTTGCGCTCATGCCCGGGTTTCGCCCCCGCATTCGGCTCGTGACGACGCTTCATAATCGGATGCCGCGCGCCGGTCTTGGTGCAGTCATCGGGCGAGCATTGTTCACGCTTGCCTCACGCCGTAGTGATCTTGTGCTCGCAGTCTCGCCTGATCTCGCCGGTGCCGCGCGCGCGAGTGGTGCACGCGCGGTTCAAAGGGCGCTCATTCCCGCTGCGCGTCCCGCGAATTGCGGGCCATTGCGAGCGTGCGACGGCGATGTCCTCGAGGTTCTGTGTGTCGCGCGCCTTGCTCCTCAAAAAGACCTCGCATGCCTGTGTGAAGCAGTGCGGCTCGTGGAAGAGCAGTATCCGGGATCTCTTCGCGTGAAGGTGGCCGGCGAGGGGCCGGAACGCACGCGCCTCGAAGAGTTCATCGAGAAGTACGACCTTCCCGTGGAGCTGCTTGGGCGTGTAGAGGACACCCGCGCCCTCATGCGCGAGACGCACGTGGTGGTCCAAACGAGCGCGTGGGAAGGGCAGCCCGTCGCCATTCAGGAAGCGATCGGTGAAGGTGCGGCGATTATTGCTACCGATGCCGGCGGGACGCGCTGGGTGACGGGCGAGCGCATTCCTCTCGTCGCGCCGGCGAATGCGCGCGAGCTGGCGGAACGGCTTATTGCCTTCGTGCCCGGACACCCGGGATCCGAGGAACGTCTCGGCGAGCTTCGGGCTGCCTCCCGAGCACGCGCCGCTGAACTCCCCACCGAAGAGGACTTGATCGCTCAGCTCGAATCCGCGCTTTTCACGTTCGCCGACGACGAGGAGAACCAGCGCTCATGACCACCTCCGAGAATTCGCTCGCCGACGATTTTTGCGCGCGACCCGTCGCTGAGAGTCGGACCGTGTATACGGGGCTCGTGTGGGATGTTGCGCGCGATACCGTCGATTTCGCGCCCGGTGTGAGGTTTACACGCGACTACGTCGCTCACACGGGCGCCGTCGCGATCCTCGCGCTCACGCCAGAGCGTGAAGTCGTCGTGATTCGCCAATATCGCCATCCGGCTCGCGCTCACATGTGGGAGCTGCCCGCTGGTCTCCTCGATAAGGCCGGGGAAGACCCAGCCGTGGCAGCCGTCCGTGAACTCGAAGAAGAAACGGGCTACACGGCCGGCGCAGCGCACCACCTTCTCGATTACTACCCGAGCGCGGGCGGCTCGAACGAGAAAATCAGCGTGTATGTTGCGTTCGACTGCACGGAGGCGAAGGGCGTCGACTTCGAACGCGTCGACGAGGAAGCGGAAATCCTCACTCGTACGGTGCCCCTTGACGAGCTCGAGGATGCGGCGCTGTCAGGCCGCCTTCACAACAGTGCGCTGATCATCGCCACTCTCGCCTATACGGCACGCGTGCGCCGCGGCGAGGCCCCCGGCGCTTAACCGCGCGAGCGCGCGTACGAGCGCAGCGATTCGATGATCGCTGGCGTGACTTGAGCGGCTTGCCACGGGCGCGCCCCGACCGCTTCGAGCTCCTGCACGATCTGTTCGGAGCTCGCGTGTGGGATGCGATGCTCGGCCTCTGCGCTGAAGTGATTCCACACCCAGTGGCGCATGTGACCGGGGGAGATGAGATTCTCGACGGGCATGTGAAGCTCTTCGGCGCGCGTGAGGAGCCCCTCGCGCACCTGCTTGTAGGCCTCGAGAACCTCGGGGTAGCGCCTAGACCACGAACGATGGTTGGGGTAGGGGCCCAGGTCGCGCTTCGACGGCAAGTGAACGCGGGGCAGTTCTCGCGCTTCGCGGACGCATCGCCACCACTGCTCGCGGTGCTTGAGGTTCTTCGGTGCGGCGTTGTCGAACTCCTGGCGTCCCTTGCTCGAGGCTTTTGCCATGGCCACGAGTGCCTTGTCGCGCAGCACCATAAACGGCGCGACGTCCGAATTACGCGCGATTGCATCGCGCCTTTCCCACATCGATCGCGCGACCGCGAGTTGCAGGGGGCTTTTGAGCTGGCCGAGGCCGTGCAGGCCGCGCCACGGCTCGTCGGGAACCTCCGGGTGGGCGAACGTGGCTTCGAAGGCAAATTCCTCACGTGCCCACGACGTCTTGTGCGCGTCGTCGAGCATGCGTGTGAGCACGGTTTTGAGTTCGGCAAGGTATTCGACGTCGAGCGCGGCGTAATCGAGCCACGATTCCGGAAGTGGGCGCTTGGACCAGTTGGCGCTCGAATGCTCCTTGGCAAGCCGAACATCGAGCAGTTCTTCCGTAAGAGCCCCGAGACTCACCTTGGGAAGTCCGAGGAGGCGCGCAGCCACCTCGGTGTCGAAAAGCGCGATCGGTTCAAGCCCGAGCATTGCGAGTGAGGGAAGGTCTTGCCTCGAGGCGTGAAGAATCCACGGATGCGAGTTCATGATGTCCGTGAAGGTTCCAGGCAGTTGGCACGCGAGAGGATCGAGCAGCAAGATCCCTGCCGCCTCCGTCTTGATCTGCACGAGGTAGGCCTTAGCGGAGTATCGGTAGCTCGAAGCGCGCTCGACGTCGATCGCTAAGTCCTCGTCGGCTTTGACGCGCGCGCACCACTCAAGGATGCCTTGAATGGTCGTGACGAGGGGCGGCGTGCCACCCGCGGGTTTTTTAATGAGGGGCGCGCACTCGGGATCCGGCAACTGGTTGTGGAAATCAGTCATGAACGTTCTAGTGATCCTTCGAGGCTGAAAGATGAGGCGCCCTCGCGCGGTGGGACGGATGCAGAGGGCTCACGGAGAGTGGCTGGGGCGGAAGGCCGCCTGCGGCGCAGAGGATCGCGGACCACGCGCCGAAATGGGCGCCGAGGTCGAGGGAGTCCGGGCTCCATGATGCGCGCATCTCGATGTCGACCGTCGTGGGGCGCGCAGCGAGTGAACCGTAGCTTTGGGAAACGACGCGCGTCACGGTGCACCCAAGCTCGTGGGCTTCGGCCCCCGCAAGTTCAAGCGATTCGGTGACCCAGCTCCACGCCACATCACCGAGCATGGACTCGAGCGCGAACTCGTGTTCGAGCTGGGCTTGCATCAAGGTGACGATTCGTGCGCGACCGTTCCAGTCCTCCCTGCCCTCAGGGTCGTAGAGCACGATGAACTTTCCGCTCGCGAGATCAGCGTCGTGCATGACGACATCGGCCTCGGCTGCCCACGAAAAGGGGGCGAGTCTGGAAGGAGCGGGGATCTCGTCCCACTTGACCTCGTGGCGCATAGGCGCAGCGGTGAGCGCATCGATCGCGCTCACGAATTCCTCGCGTTCCTGGGGAAAGTGATGAATGGCCACGGCCGCTAACTTATCGTTGACTTACCGCGTCGCGGCGGAGGCGCGCCGCGCCCCCATCAGTGCGCAGCCGGGTCCTCGTCATCGCTGTGCACGAGGCAAATGGAATTGATGCAGTAGCGTTCGTCAGTTGGGGTGGGGAAACCCTCGCCCGTGAACACGTGCCCGAGGTGTGATCCACATGAAGCGCAACGCACCTCGGTCCGCACCATTGCGAGGCTGCGATCCTCGATAAGTTCCACGCGGTCGCTCTCGGCTGGGGCCCAGAAAGCGGGCCACCCGCAGTGCGCGTTGAACTGTTCGCTTGCGCGGAACAACTCGGCCCCGCAGGCCCGGCACGCATACGTGCCCGCTGAGCGCACCTCTTCGTATTCACCCGTGAAGGGCCGCTCGGTTCCAGCCTCACGCAAAACGTGGTACTCATCGGGGCTGAGGCGCTTGCGCCATTCGTCGTTCGTAAGCGAGAGCGGGTAGCGGCCATCGCCGAGAGGCACGTTCATGGAGTCTCCTTGGGGTGAGTGCGGACGTAGCGTTCGATCTGGGCGCCGGGACCGTGGAAGAGATCCGCGAGGCGCCACGCGAGGTGGTGTGCGCTTCCGACGCTTGCGCGCGGCGCATCGCCTCCCACGGTAATCGCCGAGCGCGTCCAGACAAGTTCATCGAACGCTTCATCCTCGGCAAACATTCCATTTACCCGCGGGCCGCCCTCGACTTGTATGCCGAGAAATCCACGCTCTGCGAGTGCGCGTACGATCTCTTGGGCGCGGCCCGCCTCGATAATGGCCTCGCTTTCAAAGCCACTGACACGGGCAACGTGAGCTCCGCGGCCCGGTGGACAGATAAGGAAGGTCGGCCAGGCTTGGTCAATGTGCTCGGGAATCTCGCCGCTCGTCGTCACGATCGCGAGTGCGGGGAACTCCGCGCCGCGCGGGCGTAGCGCCTCGGTGCGAAGCGCGGGCCGGCCAGAGGGACGACGGTAGTCTTCACTGCGCACCGTATTGGCGCCGCACACGATGATGTCCGCAAGCGCCCGAAGAACAGTGAGAGTGAAGAAATCCCAGGGGTTCGAGAGCGAGGCTGACGTCCCATCGCCCCCCGCGATCGCGCCGTCAAGGCTCTGGTTCATCATCGAGCGCACGTGGACGCGGTCCGAGGGAAATGCGAGCAGGCTACCGAGGGCGCGGGCGCCCTCATCGTCGAGGCGAAACTCCTCGGGCGTAACCGGGACACCGGCGCCAATGAGGCGGGTGAGCGGCGTGTTTTTATCGTGAGCGTGTGAAGCCATCAGGCGTCGGACCTTTCGAATACGAGCGCTCCCGCACCGTCGAGCGTGAGCGCGCGACCATCACTTTCCTCACCGAAGGAGGCGAGCACCTGCACGCGGGAGCCTGGCTCCCATGTCACGGGTGCGTCCCCGCGCGAGGCGAGCACGCCGATGCGTCCGCGATGCATGAGGATTGCCCCCTCGCTGAGAACGTCTACCGCAATTGAGTCGAATGCGCCTTTCTGGATGTCAGAATTCTTGCGCCGCAGCGAAAGAAGCGCCCGGTAAAACTCGAGCAGCGTCGCGTGTTCGCCGCTTTCGGCTTCACTCCAGTCGAGGAAAGACTCCTCAAAGGTTGAGCGCGCCTGCGGATCGGGGACCGCATCGCTCCAGCCCATGCGTGCAAATTCTTCCTTTCGGCCTGCGCTGACGAGCGGGCCGATCCTTTCCCCGTGGTCGCTAAAGAATGCGAAGGGGGTTCGAGCGCCCCATTCCTCGCCCATGAAGAGCATCGGCGTGCTCGCGCCCAGCAGGTAGAGCGAGGCGATCGCCGCATGCGCGCCATAGCCGATTGTGTCGGTGATGCGGTCGCCCGATGCCCTGTTGCCCACCTGGTCGTGGTCCTGGATGAAGGCGACGAAGGCGTGAGCATCGTAGTGCGCACTCGCGGCGTCGACCTTCGCCCCCCAGTTCTTCTGCCTGAAGGTCGAATAGGACCCATCGTGCTCAAAGATGCGCTCGAGGGTCTTTTTCACGCCGGCCGCCGTGCCGAAATCGACGTAGTAGCCCGCGCGTTCGCCGGTGGCCCACGCATGAAGATGGTGGTGGATGTCATCCGCCCATTGAGCGTGCATGCCGAAACCACCTTCGGCGACGGAGGTCACCATCGCGGGGTCGTTCAGATCGGACTCCGCGATGAGGGTAAGCGGGCGAGCCACCTCTCGGCTCATATCCGCAACCGCGCTCGACAGTTCCGCGAGAATGTGCGCGGGGGAGTGATCTCGAAGGGCGTGCACCGCATCGAGTCGAAGGCCGTCGAGGTGGAAGTCGAAGAGCCACTGGCGCGCGTTCTGAACAACAAGCGCCCTCACCTCGGCACTTTCTTCGGCATCGAAATTGATAGCGGGCCCCCACGGGGTGGTATGCGTGTGCGTGAAGTAGGGGCCGAATTCCCCAAGGTAATTTCCGTCGGGACCGAGGTGGTTGTAAACGACGTCGATGATGACGGCAAGTCCGCGCTCGTGCGCAGCGTCAATAAATCGCGCGAATGCTTCGGGCCCGCCGTAGGCCTCATGGGCGGCGAAAAGGCCGACGCCGTCATAGCCCCAACCGCGCTCGCCAGGAAACGCCGCGACAGGCATCACTTCAACGGCGTCGACGCCGAGTTCTACAAGCTCATCCAAGCGCGTGATCGCTGAGTCGAAGGTCCCCGACGCACTGGTATCTCGATCCGCCGCGAAGGTGCCGATATGAAGCTCGTAAATAACTTTCCCACGAAGATCCATGCCCGCCCACGGAGCCGTGAAGGTGAATGCGCGCGGGTCGACGACCTCGCTTAAGGCGTGGACGCCCTCGGGTTGCGCCAGTGCGCGTGGATCCGGCAGTGCGACGGGGGAGTCGTCGAGAAGAAAGCCGTAGCGATCGCCCGGGTGTGCCTCGACTCCGGGGGCATGCCACCAGCCACCCTCCCCGCGTTCCATGGTGATTTCGCGGCGCTTTCCCTCGAACCGGGGCTCGAGTGCAAGCGTGACCGTGCCGGCCTTCGGCGCCCATACCTCGAAACGCGAATAGTCTCTCATCGGCCTATCCTTCCGAGTGCTCCGGTTTTTCGCGCACAAGGAGCGCGACGGGCCATTCGCGCACGAGGGAGGCGAGCTCGACAGTGCCGCCCTCCACACGCTCCCCGGTGAGGACGTTTGTGTAGCGCCCCTCATCGACGACGATCCGCGCTTTGGTGCACCCGCGTCCCTGCGAAGCCTCCACGTGCGGCAAGCGCGTGGCGATAACCACGATATTGGCGGGGCTAACCGCGCATCCACGGGCGAAAGCGATCGCGTGGGAGGACGTCGTTGGCAGCGGCGTGTAGGTGGCATCCGGGCCGACGAACGACTCGCGGTGGTGCCGTCGCGTGTCAAGCGCGCGTGAGACGAGGAGGAGCTTTTCATCGGCGATGCCCTCGGGTGCGGCACCTGACAGGAGGTCCTCGAGTCGCGCCGCGTGCGCCGCGTGGTCGACTGGGCGTCGGTTATCGGGATCGACGAGGCTCAAGTCAAGAGTCTCATTGCCTTGATACACGTCGGGCACACCGGGCATCGTGAGCTGGAGGAGTTTCTGGCCGAGAATTGCAGCGCGCTGCGAATCGAACGTCAGCGAGGTCCACTCGTCGAGGATCGCCCGCACGTCGTCGTTCCCGAGAGCCCACAGGGCAAAGTCGCGGATTTCGCGCTCGTACTCATCGTTGCCATCGACCCATCCCGTATGAACCTTTGCCTCGCGCATGGCCTTCTCGAGGTATTCCGCCAGGCGTTCCTCGCTCAGCGGCGCAAGCCGCGAGCCGGGAAGGTCCCACATCCCCGCAAGCGTCTGCCACACAAAATACTCAAACGACGCATCGACTAGCGGTCCTCGCTTCTGTGCGCTCACGGCATGAAGGCGAGCCACGTGTGTGGCCCATTCCGACGGATACTCGGTGAGCGCCGCAAGCCTTGCTCGCACGTCCTCGCTGCGCTTCGTATCGTGCGTCGAGAGAGTCGTCATCGATGCGGGGAAAGTGCCGAGCATCCGCTCGCAGAAGCGATGAAACTCCTCGGGATCCACGCCAATGCGGTTCGGGTCGGCTCCCACCTCGTTGACTGCGAGGAGCCGGTGGTACCGGTAGAAAGCTGTGTCCTCAAGGGACTTCGCGTGAACCGGCCCGCACGTTTGAGCGAAACGTGTGACAAACTCCGCGCGCAATGGATCGAGTGAACCGTCGGACGTGAACTGCCCCTGACCACCCGCAAATGCCGTGACGATCTCGAGGGCGGCACGGTCTCCATCGTCGTCACCGATGGCCAAGGCTGCTCGATCTGCGGCCTCGGCAAGCACCTGGCGCTCAGACGCGGGTGCCTTCTCCCCGGGGACGATATAGGCGCGGTAGCGATCCATCGCCATGAGGAGCTGGATGATCGCGTGTTCGAGCTGCCGCTCGGTCGTATCGCGCAGCATTATGTCGGCATCACAGATCCGCTGGGCGAGATCGACGAGACGTGCAATTTCGGCCCACAGCGAGGTGTCGATGACCTCCTTGGCGCTTTCGCGAGTGATCTCGTCGAAGGAGCGCGAATCGTGGGTGAATGTCCGCCACACGTGCGTGAGGGCGGCTGCGCCCGCAGGGTCGTGGAAAAGGCCTTGGACGCGCCAGAGGGCGTCGTAACCCGTCGTTCCGGCGACGGGAAAGTCCGGTGGCAGCGACTCGTTGCCTGCGAGAATCTTTTCGATCACGGTCCATGCGCCACCGGTGGCGCTCTCGAGGCGCCGCAAATACCCGCGCGGGTCGGCAAGGCCATCGGGATGGTCGATCCGATACCCGTCGATCACGCCTTCCGATTGCAAGCGGAGGAGAGTCGCGTGAGTCGCGTCGAAGACTGCACGGTCTTCAACCTTGACGGCCGCGAGGGTCTGGACGTCGAAAAAGCGGCGATAGTTCAACTCGTCATTGGCGACCCTCCAATAGGCAAGGCGGTAGTGCTGGGCCTCGAGAAGATCCACGATTGGCAGATTCTCGGTGCCCTCGGCGAGAGGGAACACATGATCGAAGTATCGAAGGACATGCTCGGTTCGCCGCGAGCCATCCGGCAGAGGAACCTCCGCGGTCCCTCGCCTGAGCTCATCGTCGAGAATCGTTGCGCCGATCGGGCGGCCGAGGACCGGCAGGAGAATTCCGTGCTCTGCGTGAGGATCACTATCGAACCACGACGCGTAGGGGCTCGATGCCCCATCCCGCAAGAACGACCACAGCGCGTGGTTGTGCCACATGGGGGTGGGGATCGCCATGTGGTTGGGGACGACGTCGACGATGAGGCCCATACCTCGCTTATGGAGAGCGTCTGCGAGCTCCCGCAGGTCCTCTTCGCCACCGTTATCCATGCTCACACGGGAATGATCCACGACGTCGTAGCCGTGCATGGACCCCGGCGCCGCCTGCAAGATCGGTGAAATAAACGCGTGACTCACCCCGAGCCGCTCCAGGTACGGCACGAGTTGTGTCGCATCTTGGAAGGTGAATTCAGGCGTGATCTGAAGCCTGTACGTGCTGATCGGCGCGCCGGACATGGGCCCTCCTTCGTCGTGGATGTGCTGGCGCGTCGTCAGAGCGCGGGGCCCTCGTTGGTACCTGGATCATTCGGCCCCGTGGGGGTCAAAACGGACGTGGGGGGAGACAGGGGAGTTGAGAGAGCCGTCGCGTCGTCCTCTTCTCCCGGGGGCGTCATGGGGGCCCTGCCGAGCACGAGAGTCGTGTAGGCGGGGCGAACGAGGACCTCGCCCGCCTTGACGGTATCGCCGGGGCTGAGCGACGCAGAGGTTTCTGCCGTGACCGTCCACTCTTCGCCATACTCGCCCTCCGGGACCGTGAACTCCACGTCCGTTTCGGAGGCGTTGAACATGAGGAGCGCGGAATCATCGACGATGTGTTCGCCTCGCGTGTTCGGCTCGGGGATCGCACTTCCGTTAAAGAACACCGTCAGGCACTTTGCCACTGGATCGTTCCATTCCTCATCGGTCATGGGGGTGCCGTCGACTCCGAGCCACGCGACATCGGGCAGGCTCGAGGATGCTCCGTCGCGGACCTCACCCAAGAGAAAGCGCCGACGGCGGAAAATAGGGTGCGACCGCCGCAGCTCGATAAGCATGCGCGTGAAGTTCAGCATGTCCTGCTGGCGCGGGCTGATCTCCCAATTCATCCACGCGATCTCGTTGTCCTGGCAGTACACGTTGTTATTGCCCGTTTGGGTGCGACCGAGCTCGTCGCCGTGCAGGATCATGGGAACGCCCTGGCTGAGGAGCAGGGTGGTCATCATGTTTTTCATGCGCTGGAGGCGGAGGTCGAGAATCGCCTCGTCATCCGTGGCCCCTTCCGCCCCCGAGTTCCACGAGCGGTTATTCGATTCGCCATCGTTGCCGCCCTCGCCATTGTCCTCGTTATGCCTCTCGTTGTAGCTCACGAGATCTCGCAAGGTAAATCCGTCGTGGGCGGTAAGGAAATTGACGGAGGCGATGGGCGTGCGGCCCGTGTGCTGATAGAGATCGCTTGAGCCAGCAAATCGATTTGCGAACTTTGCGAGCATGCCTGACTCACCACGGTGGAAGTCGCGCATGGCATCGCGGTATTTGCCGTTCCACTCCGACCAAAGGGGAGGGAAGCCACCGACCTGATAGCCGCCCTCGCCGAGATCCCACGGCTCCGCGATGAGCTTGACCTGCGAAATGATTGGGTCCTGCTGGATGATGTCGAAGAAGCTCGAGAGTCGATCCACTTCGTGCAGCTCGCGGGCAAGGGTCGAGGCGAGGTCGAAGCGGAAGCCATCAACGTGCATCTCGGTAATCCAGTACCGAAGCGAATCCATGATGAGCTGAAGCACGTGCGGGGTGCGCATGCGAAGGCTGTTGCCCGTGCCGGTCGTGTCGTAATAGTGCGTGAGATCGTCGTCGACGAGGCGGTAGTAATTGGCGTTGTCGATTCCGCGGAAGCACAGGGTTGGGCCTAAGTGATTGCCCTCAGCGGTGTGGTTGTAGACCACATCGAGAATGACCTCGATACCCGCCGCGTGAAGGTTCTTCACCATTTGCTTGAACTCTTGGACCTGCTGGCCGGTCTGGCCCGCATACGCGTACTCGTTGTGCGGCGCGAAGAAGCCGATCGTGTTGTAGCCCCAGTAGTTGCGAAGTCCGCGATCCTGAAGGTGGCCGTCTTGAACAAACTGGTGCAACGGCAAGAACTCAACCGCCGTGACTCCGAGGGACTTGAGGTAATCGATCGCGACCGGGTGCCCCATCGCCACGTAGGTGCCCCGGATACTCTCGGGGATGTCAGGGTGCGTAGCCGTGAAGCCTTTGAGATGAGCCTCGTAAATGATCGAATCGTGGTACTCGTGGGCCGGAGGATGGTCGTTGCCCCAATCAAAGTAGGGCGAGACGACGACTGAATGCATCGTGTGATCCTTCGAGTCCAGGTTGCTCATCTGCGAAGGATCGTCGAGCTCGTAACTGAGCAGGCTCGCGTCCGTGTCGGGCATGCCCGCGATTGCGCGCGCGTACGGGTCGAGAAGGAGTTTCGAAGGATCGCAGCGGTGCCCGGCCGCCGGGTCATAGGGGCCATGGACCCTGAATCCGTAGCGTTGACCAGGCTGGACGGCTGGAAGATACACGTGCCACACGAAGGCATCGACTTCCGTCATTTCGACACGTCGCTCCGAAAAGTCGTCGCCGATGAGACAGAGTTCGACTCTTTCGGCGACCTCTGAGTAGAGGGCGAAGTTCGTGCCGCTTCCGTCGAAGGTTGCACCGAGCGGGTACGGGGAGCCTGGCCAAATCTGCACTGTCGAAGAATCCTTGCGCTGAGGCAGCCGATGGCTGCGCGAAAACACGTTTGCATCGACATTGTGGCCCGATGGCCTGGCAGAAGCCCGAAGTTTCGTGGAATGAGAAAGGCCCCGTGCACGTGCACGGGGCCTTGGAGT
>NZ_BCSI01000015.1 GCF_001570785.1 Dermabacter hominis NBRC 106157 | reverse complement strand
GGGGCCGCGGTGATCCGTCAGATCAACGACGCGGCCCCGCCACTGGTGTGCGACTGAGAAATCAGAAGCCTTCACGCAATTACTTGCGCTCGAGAACCTGATCGGCGGAAACCTCCTGGCCATGGGCATCGCGGAACGAGATTACCGGGCCCGAAATGAGGACCTCTTCGCGCTCTTCGAGGGTGGCCGGGCGGTTCTGATCGCGCATCGGCACGCGCGCAAAAAGCGGATCCGGCGTGTCGGGGGCGTTGATGAAGGACCGGAAGCGCGAAAGCTTCTGGGGATCCTTCACGGCCTCAACCCACTCGTCCTTGTGGTTGTCCACGAACTTCTGCATCTCGTGCTCCCACTGCTCGCCCATGCCCATGGAATCCTCGAGCACGGCTTCCTTGACGTGGTCAATGCCCCTAGCTTCGACCCACGATGCGGTGCGCTGGAGCTTATCGGCATCCGAGATGTAGTACATCAGGAAGCGGTCAATAACCTTCACGAGTTCTTCGTCGCTAAGGTCTTGCGCGAACTCGTCGGCATGGCGGGGAGTAAAGCCGCCGTTACCGCCCACGTAGAGGTTCCAGCCCTTATCAGTGGCGATCACGCCGATGTCCTTGCCGCGGGCCTCAGCACATTCACGTGCACAGCCCGATACGCCGAGCTTGAACTTGTGCGGCGAGCGCAGGCCCTTGTAGCGGTTCTCGAGGAGCACAGCCATGCCGACGGAATCCTGCTGACCGAAACGGCACCAGTCCGTTCCCACGCAGCTCTTGACCGCGCGGAGGCTCTTGCCGTAGGCCTGGCCCGACTCGAACCCGGCCTCCACGAGGCGCGTCCAAATGTTCGGAAGCTGCTCGAGGCGGGCGCCGAACAGACCGATGCGCTGCGCGCCGGTGATCTTCGTGTACAGGTTGAAGTCTCGCGCGACTTCCGCGAGAACGACGAGCGCCTCGGGGTTGACCTCGCCGCCGGGCATACGTGGGATCACCGAGTAGGTGCCATCCTTTTGCATGTTGGCGATGAAGCGGTCGTTCGTATCCTGGAGCTCCTGGAGCCCTTTGCCGAGGATGTAATCGTCGCGAAGCGACGCGAGGATCGACGCGACGACGGGCTTACACACATCGCAGCCGTTGCCCTTGCCATAGCGGCCGATGACCTCGGGGAAGCTCTTGAGGTCGTGCTCTTTGACGATCTGGAACAGCTCCGCACGCGGCATCGAGAAGTGCTCGCACAGCCCGCGCGACATCGCGATACCGGACTTCGCGAGCTCGGCACTGAGGATCTTCGTCATGAGCGGAACGCACGAGCCACACTGAGTGCCTGCCGTCGTTGCGGCCTTGATCGACGGAATGTCGTGGCAGGCTTCGGCAAAGTCTCCCTCGCCATTGATCGCCGCCTTGATGGTGCCCGCGGAAATGTTGTTGCACGAGCACACGATGACGTCATCGGGCATATCGCCTGAATCGGGCACTTCGCCGCCGCCCGCCGCCAGGTAAGCGGCCGGATCGCCCGGAAGCTCGCGCCCAACGTAAGCGCGAAGCGTTGAATAGTTCGAGGCATCGCCCACAAGGATGCCGCCGCGCAGCACGGCCGCATCGGGACTCATGACAAGTCGCTGATAGATGCCGCGAGTGGGGTCGGCGTAGACGACGTCGAGTGAGTCTTTCTCCGCGCCCTTCGCATCGCCGAAGCTTGCAACGTCGATGCCGGACAGCTTGAGTTTGGTGGAACCGTCGATTTCGCCGAAGAGTTTTTCGCCGCCGAGGAGCTGATCCGCAACGACCTCAGCCATCGTGTTCGCGGGAGCCACGAGGCCGATGGTGCGGCCCTCCATCGCGGCACATTCGCCAATCGCCCACACGTGCTCGACCGACGTGCGGCAATCCTGGCCGACCATAATGCCGCCGCGCGGACCCATTTCGAAGCCGTTCACCTTGCCGAGCTCGTCTCGCGGTCGAATGCCCACGGCGAGACACACGAGGTCAGCTTCGAGCTCGGTGCCATCGGAAAGCTTGACCCCGCGCACGTTCGAGGCTGCGGCGTTAATTGCCTCTTCGTCTGCAGTATTGCCCTTGCGGTACTCGATGCGGGCGAGCACCTGCTCGAGGCTCACGCCCGTGTGTAGCACGATGCCACGCTGCTCGATGAGGCGATTGAGAAGGTTGCCGCCGCCTTCGTCAAGCTGAGCCGGCATGAGCCATCCGGCGAGCTCAACGAGGTGAACTTCGTAGCCCTCGCTCGCGAGGCCACCAGCGGCTTCGAGGCCGAGGAGACCGCCGCCGAGAACAATGGCCTTACCCGTGCGCTTTTCATCGTCCTTGAGCGCCTCAACCGTCGCGCTCATGCCGTCGACGTCGTCAACGGTGCGGTACACGAACACACCCTTGGTGTCCCAGCCGTTGATCGGCGGAGTGAAGGCATTCGAGCCGGTCGCGAGAACGAGCTCGTCGTAGCCGTACACGGTGCCGGAAGAGGTGCGCACGAGCTTGGATTCGGGCTCGATCGAGTTCACGCGATCACCAAGGCGAAGATCGATACGCGGGTCCTCCCACAGGGAGCGGTCACCGAGGGTGAGGTCGTAGCTCTTGTCCCAGCGCTTCGCGAGGTTCACGCGATCGTAGGGCTCGACGTTCTCCTCAGAGATCACGGTGATCTTGTAAGCGCCGGCCCTGTCGCGTGCCTGCATAGTTTCGGCGAATCGCTGGGCAGCTGGGCCACCGCCCACGACGACGACGTGCTTGACGAGGGTTTCCTCGCCTGTTGCTTCAGAGTTGGGGGTTACGTCGGTAGTGCTCAAGGCGGCTCCTACTTCGAAGACTTAGGGGTGTAGACGTCTTCCAACCCTACACAATGAGCGGTGGGTTATTCGAGTACAGTAGAGGCACAAGAACGAGGGAATTTCACAGCGAAGTCATGCGCCCCACGCGGGGGACTTTGGTCTGCAAAACCACTGGCCAGCTCCCTACAATGACCGCGGCTAATTCCCGCCATAGCCCCTACTGCCGCACTTCTCGCGGCACGACAAGCGAGGACACTCATGAGCAACTGGCAAAGCATCTGCAAGGTCACCGACATCGACCCGAACCTTCCCGAAGCCGCTCTGTTTGGCACCGAACAAGTCGCCGTCGTGAAGGCATGGGACGAGAAGATCTACGTCGTGTCAAACGTTGACCCCCGAACCCAGCAGGGCGTCATGTCGCGCGGCATCGTTGGCGACCGCGACGTCGAAGGCGCGCGCCGTGCGACACTCGCGAGCCCCATTTACAAAGAGGTCTACGATCTCGAAACCGGCAAGTGCTACGCCAACGACGCCTACACCCTGCCCGTGTACGACTCACGCGTGACTGATGGCGTGATCGAAGTCGATCTCGATTCTAAAAATCCGGCCTGAGCGCACACGTTCTTAGCCTGCCTCGCCGGGCATGCGGCGACCGTCGGAATCGAATACGCCCGAGCTGCCGCGCCGCGGTGAGGTGACGAGGTGCGTGTCGACGATGCCGATCGCCTCCATGAGGGCGAAGCAGGTCGTGGGCCCCACAAATGAAAACCCGCGCGCCTTGAGATCAGCGGACATACGCGCCGAGGTCTCATCGCGCGCGGGAATCTCCTCCTGAGTTCGGGGCGCGTAGGTCTGTTCTGGGACATAGCTCCACAGGAGTCGTGCAAGATCGGTCCCGTCATCGCGCAGCGCTCGGGCGGCACGAGCGTTGCCAATAACCGCCTCAATTTTCCGACGGTTGCGGATGATCCGCCCATCCTCCATGAGCCGATCGATGTCGTATTCCCCCATAGCTGCGACGCGATCGACCGCGAAATGGTGGAAGACCTCGCGGAAAGCATCGCGCTTCGCCAGAATCGTTTTCCACGACAACCCGCATTGGAATACTTCGAGGCTCAGGCGTTCGAAGACGCCCTGCTCATCGGTGATGGGCACTCCCCACTCGGTGAGGTAGTAGCTCTCCATGAGCGGGCTCGAGCTCGCCCAGCTCGGCAACTGCGTGACTGTGCTGTTCATGCTTCGAGACTAGCGACTGTTCTTCGCAGCATGTTCTCGGCAGTGCAAGGACTTGGAAAACACCTAGGTGTGGAGCACGAGCCGTAGCAAGACCGCCCTCAATCGGGGTCGATGCGACCGATCGCTTCGCGCTTTTCTGCTTGGAATCGATCTTCCACTCGGCCGAGCGCCCAATACGCCGAGATCGAAATGTCTTCGCGCGCAATGCCCCTTTCGCGCACGAGATGGGCACGCAACTGCTTCGTGAGGCCGCGTTCGGCGTGGCAAAAGACATGGACACCGCGCTTGTCGATGATGTCGTGTGGAATATCGAGCGTTTCGACAGCCACGAGAAGCCCTTCGCGCGCGCCAACAACCCATTCGAGCGAAAAGCCCTCCGGGTGAGAAAGAGAGAGAATATCGGCTTCGTCCTCGACGTGAATGACGGCGTGGCCCCGTGCGCTCGACGGCATTACCTCCAGCGCGGCGGCGATCGCCGGGACTGTTGCGTGATCCCCCACGAGGACGTGGAGATCGGCTTCTGGGTGCGGCGAATAGCCACCACCAGCCCCCATGAGCGCGATTTGGTCACCTTCGTGCGCACGTGTGGCCCAGTCGGATGCAAGGCCGTGCTGACCCGGAGCGTTGTGCAGGACAACGTCAATCCAGAGCCGTTCATTCGCATCATCCCAGCGGCGGACCGTATACGTGCGGCGTGCGGGCAGGAGTTCGGGGGCCTCAATTCGCAGCCGATCCATGTCGAAGGGTGCTGCTAGACCGCTTCCCGGCCGTGGCAAAAGGAGCTTGACGTAAGCATCCGTACACGAATTGCGATTGAGCTTTACGTAGTCAGAGCCGCCAAGGCAGAGCCTCACGAGATTCTTACTCACCTGCGTCTTGTCCTGAACGGTGAGCACGGCCTGCTGGCGCTTAGGTTTGCTACGGGGAGGGGCTGCGGCGCTTTCCGATATCATGCGCAGCACTATACCGACAGCTCCCCATTTTTTAAAACCGAACACTTTCAAAAAGGGAAGAGGCTCGCCGTTCCTGGCGAGCCTCTTCCCTCTTGCGGAGAGCAAGTGCTTACTTGCCCTGTTTCGCCTGCTGCTCTTCGTAGGCCTTGCGGACCTCATCCATGTTGAGACCGCGCACCTGCGCGATGAGCGAGTCAAGATCAGCCTGGCGAAGGGCGCCGGGCTGGCCGAACACGGGGATGCCATCGCGGTACGCCACGATGGTGGGGATCGAGGTTGCGCCGTACTGCATTTGCAGTTCGGTTTGGTCCTCCGTGTCAACCTTCGCGAAGGTCACGTCGGGGTTCTCCTCCGAAGCCTTCTCGAAAATCGGAGCGAAGCGCTGGCACGGACCGCACCATTCTGCCCAGAAGTCGATGAAGACGATCCCGTCCTTGACGAGTTCGTCGTGGTTTTCCTTGGTCATTTCTACGGTAGCCATGTCGTTTCTAACTCCCTTAAAGGCGTTCTTATTTCAGGTTATTTGGTCGAGGTGGTCGCCACCACACGCGCGGTCATGTCGTCTTGTGGTGGCTGCCACGTGTGTGCGTCGGTTGGGGACTGTTCGCCGCTGCGAATGTCTTTCACTTCTCCCCTGCCTTCCTCGGAGGGGAAGAAGACGAAGGGAATACCGCGCCGATCCGCGTACTTGATCTGCTTGCCGAACTTCGCGGCACTCGGTGCGACTTCGGCAGAAATACCTCGCGAACGCAGCACCCGGGCGACGTCGACGCTCGCCTCACGGTGCTCCTCGTCCGCTACCGCGACGAGTGCGACGGTCGGCACCGCCCTCGTGGAGGTCGCGAGCGACCGCGTCACGAGCCGCGAGACAAGACGAGAAAGACCAATCGAAAGACCAACGCCCGGGTAGGAGTGGCGGTTGTCGGTTGCGAGCGTGTCGTACCGGCCGCCCGAGCAGATCGAACCAAGATCCTCGTGGCCCTCTACGAAGGTTTCGAACACCGTTCCCGTGTAGTAGTCGAGACCTCGCGCGATCGAGAGATCGGCGATGCAAGCGCCCGGCACCGAGGCGTTGACGGTGCGGATCACGAAGCTCAGCTCCTCGAGTGCGTGCGTAATCGCCTCGCTCGAGACGCCAAGTGCGTTGACTTTCTCGGCAAGGTCCTCATGGGTCGCCTTGATCCGCGCGAAAGCAAGGCAGCCGTCGGCCTGCTCTCCGCTCGCTCCCGCGTGCTCGATGAGGAGTGTGCGCACCTCCGCTTCGCCAACCTTGGCGAGTTTGTCGAGCTGCCTGAGGACACTTTCGATGTCGGTGAGCCCCAGTGCCTCGAAGACGCCCTGCGAAAGCTTGCGATTGTTCACCGAGATCGTGAAGCCAGGAATCGGGAGTTTTCCGAGCACCTCGGCCATCACGATCGCGACATCGGCATCCATGTGAGAGGGCAGCGTATCTTGCCCAATGATGTCGATATCCGCTTGATAAAACTCGCGGAAACGGCCGTCCTGGGGGCGTTCGCCGCGCCATACCTTTTGAATCTGGTAGCGGCGGAAGGGGAACGCGAGATCGTTTTGATTCTCGAGAACGTACCGTGCAAGCGGGACGGTGAGGTCGAAGTGAAGGCCGAGCTTCTGGCCCTCCTTCTCGCGATCCTCATCGTCGGCTTGAAGGCGCGAGATCAGGTAGACCTCTTTACTGGTCTCTCCTTTGCGCAGAAGTTGGTCGAGCGGCTCAACCGCACGGGTCTCGATATTGGAGAAGCCGTGCAGCTCTGCGACATCCCGGAACGTGTCCATCACGTGCTGCTCGATGCGTCGCTCGGCAGGGAGCCATTCGGGAAATCCGGAAAGCGGCGTCACTTTCGCCATGGGCTATTCTCCTTGACAAGTTGTGGTGTCTTCTACGCTGATCCAGCCTCAGAAGGCGGTGCGCAGGTATCCATTATCCGCGAGTTCGTCCCGGAAAATGCTCAGGGGGCCGTGGCCCGGCACAATCACTGCCTCAGCATGCTCAAGAGCGAACCCTCGAAGCTTCGTAAGCGAAGCCTTCATCTCTTCAGGGTTGCCGCCCGGAAGATCGGTGCGGCCGATCGTTCCCTTGAACAACACGTCTCCGGTGAAGGCCAGGGCGGGCGCGGTGAGGGCACGCGGCGTCACACCGACGAGCGGATTGATGTGCACGGGACCGTCGAAGAGATAGAGCGTCGAGCCTTCCGTGTGTCCGGGATACGCGTGTGCGACGAGGCGCAGGTTCCCCGCATCGAGGGCATCGCCGTCCCCAAGGGGGCGCACGTCCGCGGGCTTAGACCAGCCGCGCGCGTCCCAGCGGGGCCGGATCTGGTTGGTAAATGCCGACGGTAGCTGGCCCATAGGGTCCTCAAGCCTGTATTCGTCGCGAGCGCCCACGTACACCGGAACGTTGAACTGCGAGGCTAGGAGGGCGGCGTCGGCAACGTGGTCGAGGTGGCCGTGAGACACGAGGATCGCTCGCAGGTTGAGGCCCTTCTCCTCGAGCACGTTCGTAACTTCAGCGTGGACCTCGAGCCCGGGGTCCACGACGAGCGCGTCGGTTCCGTCATTCAGGATCGAGCACGTGGCACTTAAATAGGGGGACAGCACAAAATCGAGAGTGGCGCGCACATCAGTCATGCCTACTATCGTGCCGCGTTTCCCATGCCGCGGCATCGAATTCCGTTCGCAGTGTTATCCGCGATACAGTTTCAGGTAATGCCGTGGCTAATGCGCCGCCGTTGGTGCGAGGCAATATGCCCCGTCCCCTGTCCGAGGCACCCCGGTGCCCTCGAATCCTAGGAGAAGCTCGTGAACGAGAACGACCAGAACACCCCCGAGAACCCCGCCGCGCCCGAGGCCCCTGCAACGCCTGAGGCCCCTCATTCCCCTCAGGCCACGCAGGCCCCTGACTCAGCAGAGGCAAGCGAGCAGGCCACCGAAGCAGAAGCGCCAAAAGCGGCGGAGGCGTCGGAAGAAGCAGCCGAGACGTCGGCACCTAAGCCCAGTGCCCCAAAGCCGGGAGCACCAAAGCCCAGCGCCCCTAAGCCCGGCTCCCCCGCACAGCTCAAAGGTAAGGCGCCGCGCACCCCGCTCGTTCCTATCGTTCCCACTGCAACAAGCTACGACGACGCCAAAGTCACCGAAGCCCTCACGTTCGGCGACGTGACCGACGAAGGCACCGTCACGGTGAAGGACGGCACCCAGATCCGCGAAATCGGCACCGTTGAAAAGGGCACCGAGCGCGAAAAGGCACTCACCCGGTTCGCCCACGCCTACCTCGATCTGAGCGCATTCCTCGACGTGGTCGAGCAGAAGCTCCAGGTTCCCGGACTCACCCAGGCAGACCTCAACCGCATCCTCGAGCAGATGCGTAAGAACATGAAGGAACCGAAGGTCGTCGGCGACATCCCCGCGCTGCGCGAGCGCGCCCACGAACTTCGAGAGAAGGCGAAGGAGCTCATCGGCGAACTTGAGAAGGCACGCCTCGCCGCCCGCGAGGAGTCGACCAAGAAGCGCACTGCGTTCGTCGAAGGAATCGAGGAGCTCGTCGCCACCGACTCCCACCGCATCTCCTGGAAGAAGGCCGCCGAGACGATGCGCTCGATGGTGCCGAATTGGAAAGAGATGCAAAAGAACGAGGTGTCGCTCGAACGGGAAGTCGAGGACAAGCTGTGGAAGCGCCTCTCAGCCGCCCGAAGCGAATTTGACCGCAAGCGCCGGGCGCACTTCAGTGAGCTCGATGAACAGCATGCCAAGGCGGAAAAGATCAAGGCGCGCCTCATCGAACAGGCGGAGGCTATCCAGGACTCGGAAGACTTCGGCCCTACGGCCCGGGAGTTCCGCTCGCTCATGGATCAGTGGCGTGCTGCTCCCCGCGGCAACCGCAAGAAGGACGACGCCCAGTGGGCAAAGTTCAAAGCCGCGCAGGATTCCTTCTTTGATCGCCGCAACGCCGACCTCAAGAAGATCGAGGCGGAACAGTCCGAAAACCTCAAGGTGAAGGAAGCCCTCCTCGCCGAGGCTGAGGCCCTTTTGCCCATCACCGATTTGGATAAGGCAAAGGAGCAGTTCCGCTCGATCGAGGACCGCTACGACGCCGCTGGGCGTGTCCCCCGCAACGCGATGCGTCGCGTCGAGGACCGTATCCGCGCCGTTCGCGCCGCGTTCCAGAAGGCTGAGGACGACGAGTGGCGCCGGACCGACCCGCGCACCAAGGCACGCGTCGAGGGCGCCTCCTCGCAGCTGCACGCAGCCATCGCGAGCTACGAAGAGGATCTCGAGAAGGCCAAAGCCACGGGTGATGCAAAGAAGATCGAGAAGGCACAGGCCGCTCTTGACGCTCGACGCGAATGGCTCGAAGTGATCGAGCGTAGTGCTCAAGATCTTGGCTAGGCGTTGAGCTTGCTCAACAGCTAAAGTTCTCCACAATGAAAGGCGGGGGCCATGCGGGCTCCCGCCTTCCATGTGATTCTGGTGCCATGACTCGCCCCGCACATGCCACCGCGACAGCGTGCCTCGCGCCTCACCTTCGCGAAGCAGGCCGCGCGCCGTTCGCCTTCGACGTGGGGCACGCACTCCTCCTCGAGCCCGGCGCATCGCTTCCGTTTCTCGCGCGAGACCTACCGCTCGCCTCACTCGGCTCGGGATTCGCCCTGGCCCTCACTCCCACGGTTGGCGTACGCGAGCGGGCAGCCGCCGTTGGCGTTGCCCTCGAACGGATGTCCCCTACCGCGACCGCGCCGGGGGCAGTCATCGCAGATCACACCGCGGCTTGGGTATGGTGCGGCGGCGACTACTCCCCTTCACGCCTCATCGTCGCCTCAGAACGTCACAGCCAACGCTATGACGACCTCGAGCTTCGCAAAATCACCCTCGCCACCGGAGACATCGTCTATCCAGCGGGAATCCCCACACTTGCGCCCCACCGCGCTTTCGCTGAACTCGCACGCAAAGGCGCAGACGAAACCGCCCGCGTCTATGCCGAACGGCTCATCGCTCAGGGATGGGTAACAAGCAGCGACCTCACGCGCATCGCCTATCGCGCGTGTCGCTCAGGCCGGGGCAACGGCTACTCGGGCCCCCGCACGGGACGAGCCCGCTACAAAAAGCTCGCCGCACTCGCCAAAGAGATCGAAAATACGCTCGAATGCCGCGCCGCCGAAGCGCACCAGCACCTCACTGATCACATCGGCTTGCCATCGCTTGTCACACGATAAGCATCGAATACGCCCGACACCTTCCGCACCTGCGTGAGCACGTTGCGAAGATGAGACGGATCCGCAAGTTCAAAGGAGAAGAAGGCAACACCGATGCGGTCCGGAAGCGAGTGTGCTGAAGCCGAAAGGATATTGACCTCAAGCTCGGAAATCACGTCAGCGAGATCGGTGAGAAGCCGTGCCCGATCAAGTGCCTCAACCTTGACGTGAACCATGTAGGCCTGTTTCGTCGCGCCAGACCACCTCACCGGCACGAAGCGATCAGCTTGCTTCTCACGCATCTGCTCCGCATTCGCGCACGCCGCGTAGTGCACGCTCACGCCATTGCCACGCGTCACAAAACCCACGATGTCATCACCGGGCACGGGGGCACAGCACTTTGCGAGCTTCACCCACAAATCACGCTGTCCATCCACAACGACGCCCTGATCGGCATGTGAGGCGCGCCGCGGCTTCGCGAGCACCCGCGATGGCACGACCGATTCGGCCATGTCGTCCTGAACGCCCTCGGCGCCGCCCACCTCAGAAATGAGGCGACCCACGATATTCTCGGCGCTCACATGGTGCTCACCAATCGCCGTATATAGCGCGTCGACCGAGTCGTAATTGAGGTCCGCCGCGACGTTTGTGAGCATCTCGTGCGTGAGCATGCGACGCAACGGCAGATTCTGCCGGCGGAGCTGAAGCGCAAGCTCGTCACGGCCTCGTTCGAGCGCCTCTTCGCGTCGCTCTTTCGAGAACCACTGTCGAATCTTCGCGCGCGCACGAGTCGACGCCACGAAATTCAGCCAATCCTGGCTGGGGCCTGCACCCTCTGCCTTCGACGTGAAGACCTCGACGACGTCGCCCGTGTTCAGCTCCGATTTAAGCGACACGATCTTGCCATTCACGCGCGCGCTCATCGTGCGGTGGCCGACCTCCGTGTGAACCGCGTACGCGAAATCGACGGGAGTCGCCCCCTGCGGGAGTGAGACAACATCGCCCTTGGGGGTAAACACGTACACTTCATTCGAGGCCATCTCGTAGCGCAGCGACTCGAGGAATTCATCGGAATCCGTCGTGTCCTTCTGCCAATCAAGAAGCTGGCGGAGCCACGACATATCCCCGCCGACGGCAGAGCCCTGCGGGGAATCCTCGATCTTTTCGCCGCGGGCCGTAGCGGCTTTGTACTTCCAGTGAGCGGCAACGCCGTACTCTGCGCGGCGGTGCATATCCCACGTGCGAATCTGTATTTCAACGGGCTTGCCGCCTGGTCCGATGACCGTCGTATGAAGCGACTGGTAAAGGTTGAATTTCGGAAGAGCGATGTAATCCTTGAAACGCCCCGGCATAGGGCTCCAACGCGCGTGCAAAATACCGAGAACCGCGTAGCAGTCGCGTACCGTGTCCACGAGCACGCGGATCCCCACAAGGTCATAGATGTCGCTGAACGAGCGCCCGCGCACGATCATCTTTTGATAGACCGAGTAGTAGTGCTTCGGCCTACCCGTCACCGTGCCTTCGATGTGCGCGGATTTAATGTCTTCCTCGATAGTGCCGATCACGCCCGCAAGGTACTCTTCGCGCGCCGGGGCGTGCTCGGCAACGAGCGCGACCACTTCGTCGTAGAGCTTCGGGTAGAGCACTTGGAAGCTCAGATTCTCAAGCTCCCACTTAATCGCGTTGAGGCCAAGGCGGTGCGCGAGCGGTGCATAGATCTCGAGTGTCTCTTTTGCCTTGCGTTCAGCGCTCGAACTCGACACAAACTTCCATGTGCGAGCGTTGTGAAGACGATCCGCGAGCTTGATGAGCAGAACGCGAATGTCGCGGCTCATCGCAATGATCATTTTCCGCACGGTCTCGGCTTGCGCGGCTTCGCCGTACCGCACTTTGTCGAGCTTCGTGACGCCATCAACCATGACGGCGATTGTCTCGCCGAAGTCAGTCGTGAGCTCTTCAAGCGTGTATTCGGTGTCCTCAACGGTGTCGTGAAGAAGGGCCGCCGCGAGCACATCGGGCGGGGATCCCATGCCAGCGAGGATCGTCGCGACCGCAATCGGGTGCGTAATGTATGGCTCGCCGCTCTTGCGAAACTGGGGGCGATGCCAGTACTCAGCGACGTTATACGCGCGATAGACGAGGGAAAGGTCGGCTTCCGGATGAAGTTCACGGATTGCGTCGATGAGCGGCAGGAGAAGGGGATCATCTTTCGTTCCCCAAACCTTGCGCGGGCGGGAGTCCTCACGATCCGCATCCATGCCGCTCACCGCCTTCCTCGTGTCGGAATTATCCCAGTTTAGACCCAAAAACGCCCGTGGCCATGTCCAGGGCGCTCAAAGTCAGTTCTGGATGCTCCACACGGTGTGCAGCGGGATGTCACCGAGCTTTTCACGGCCACCGAGTCCGAGAAGCTCGATGAGGAAGCTGGCAGCCACGACCTCGGCGCCAAGCGATTCAACGAGCTGGATAGTCGCCGCGGCCGTGCCGCCGGTTGCCAGAAGATCGTCGAGAACGAGAACGCGCGCACCCTTCGGGACGGCGTTTTCCGCGATTTCGATCGTCGCTGAACCGTATTCGAGGTCGTAGGTGAGAGAGTTTGGCTTCCCAGGAAGCTTGCCTGCCTTTCGCACAGGCACAAAACCGCGGTCCATCTCGTACGCGAGCGGGGCACCAAAGACGAAACCACGTGCCTCCGTTCCCACAACCAGATCAACCTCGGCGGGAACGGTGCTCGCCCAGTACTTGATGACGGTTTTCATCGCTTTGGGGTCACGCAGAAGCGGAGTGATATCGCGAAAGAGGACGCCAGGCTGCGGAAAATCCTGGTAGAGCCCGATGTGTGTGCGTTCGATTTCGGCAATTTCGGGGGGTACTGGCGTAGTGGTCATGCCGTGACAACGTCCTTTTCATGTGTGCGCTCAACGCGCAGTGTGTGGTCCTTGATGGATTTTTCGCCCTTACGCAGGTCTACGAGGAAGCTCGGCGCAAGGAAGATGGATGAGTAGGTGCCGGCGATGATGCCCACGAACAAGGCGAGCGAAATATCCTTCAGCGTTCCGGCTCCAAGAATAAACGCGCCGATAATCAGGATCGAGCCGACGGGCAAGAGCGCAACAACCGACGTATTGATTGAACGCACGAGCGTCTGGTTCGTCGCTCGGTTGACGAGGGTCGCGAAGCTCGCGTCAGTGCGCTCGAGGAAGCCCTCAGTGTTCTCTCGCATCTTGTCGAACACAACGACCGTGTCGTAGAGCGAGTAGCCAAGGACCGTAAGAAAACCGATCACCGTGGCGGGGGTGACTTCGAAGCCGACCGCGCCGTACGCCACGATCGTGAAGAGGAGGTCGTGCGTGAGCGCTGCCATCGCCGCAACGGATGACTTGAAGTTTCGGAAATAGAGCGCCATCACAATGGTCACGAGCAGCATGAAGATCACGATGCCCTGGATAGCCTTCGCGGTGACGTCCCCGCCCCAGTTGGGCCCGACGAATGAGCTCGAAACGTCCTCTGCCGGCACGTTGTACGCCTTCGCGAGGTCTGCGCTGAGCGCCTTCGTGGCATCGGTTGAGAGCTCTTCCGTTTGAACGCGCAGAATATTGCCACCCACCTGCGAGATGCGCGGCTCGTTCGAAGGCACGTGTTCGCGCACAACATCACGAGCGAGAGCTTGGTCGGGGTTCTTCACGTGCGAGATCTGGAACTCGCTGCCACCCGTGAATTCGATACCCCAGTTCACGCCCCGCACCCCCGTGATCGCTGCGAGGATCACCAGGATGAGTGCAGAGCCCAAGTACCACCATTTGCGGCGGGGAACAATGGGGATTGAGCGTTGACCGGAGTGGAGTTCGTTGCCGAACGTGGAAAAGCGCGACATCAGCGGTCCTCCTTCGGGGTTGTGTCCTCAGGCGAGGAGGCTTCGGTGTTCGCTGCGTGCGAGCCGGCAGGAGTGGCGTTGTGGTCGGCACCATGCGATTCCTCCGCGGCTTCGCGTGCGAGGCGCGCCTTCCGCTCAGCGAGGGTTTCAGTTCCGACGCCAGCCGCGCCCCTATCGCTGCCCTTGGCTTTACGTCCCTTACCGCGCTCTTCAGAGCTGCGGAAGCGTGCCCGTCCCGCATACGCTGGAACATCGCGCCCGAGCAGAGCCGGGTCGAGCCCCGAGGCTGGGTGCCCTTTGCCGAAGAAGTTCGTGCGCCCAAGGCTCTGCAGGAGCGGGTGCGTAAACAAGAACACTACGAGAAGGTCGAGAACCGTCGTGAGACCGAGCGTGAAGGCGAAGCCGCGAACGCCACCCGCGCTCACGAGATACAGCACGACAGCGGCGATCACGTTGACGGCGTCGGACGCGAGGATCGTCCGCTTCGCCCGGTCCCAGCCGTGGTCGATCGCTGCCACGATGCCGCGCCCGTCGCGGATTTCGTCGCGTACGCGTTCGAAGTACACAATGAACGAATCCGCCGTGAAGGCAATCGACACGATAAGGCCGGCGACACCTGCAAGCGAAAGGCGATAGCCGATCTCAGGCATGTTCGACAAGAGCGTGATGATGAGGTAGGCGAGCACGCCCATGATGGCAAGCGATGCGGTTGTCACGATTGAGAGCACTCGGTATTGGAACGCGGCATAGATGACGACGAGAGCAAGACCGATAAGACCCGCGATGAGGCCCGAGGTGAGCTGATCGGAGCCGAGCGTCGCGGAAATCTGTTGCTCTGACTGCACCGTGAACTCAAGCGGGAGCGCGCCAAACTTGAGCTGGCTCGCAAGTTCCTTCGCCTGATCGGCCGAGAAGTTGCCCGTAATCGTGGATTGGGTTGTCGTCACGGCCTGGACCTGCGGTGCCGAGATCACGAGGGAATCGAGCACGATTGCGAACTGCTTAGTCGCTCCCTGATCGCCGTAGAGCGCCGAGCTCATTTCGCCGAAGGCCTTACCGGCCGCATCGTTGAAGGTCAGATTGACTGCATAGAAACCCGTATCCTGACCGGTTTTGTTCTTGTCCGCACCGGCGTTCGCGTCCTTGATCGCTTCGCCGCTGACGACAACTGGACCGAGGATCAGCTTCGAGGTTCCACCGGCCCCACACGCGACGACGGCCTCGTCGTCGCGGCCTGTAACTGAGTGGTTGTTGAGCGTGTCGGGGTCGGTGCAGTCGAGCTTAGCGAACTCTTTCTTGTCGACCGTGGCGAGCCACTCCTGGCTCCAGGCCTTCGCCCCTTTATAGTTGTTCACGCCTTTGCTCGCGGACGATGAGGATCCCTCTCCCCCGCCATCCGAGGCGGGTGCAACGTCCTGCGCAACGGGACCGAGCGACGCAGCATCCTCGCTCGTCCCGTCGCTTGCCCCGCCTGCATCGGAAACACCGGCGTCGGGCGCCACCTGCAGAAGCACAGGACGGAAGCTCATAGTGGCGGTGCGCCGCAGTGCCTCGCTCGTGGCCTCATCGAGTTTCCCGGGAACGTTCACGACAATGTTCGTGCCGCCTTGGACGGAGATCTCCGTCTCCGCCACGCCCATCGCGTTCACGCGCTGGGAAATGATCTGGCGTGCCTGCTCCATCTGCTCGGGAGTGATCGCCTCACCGCCGTGAGACTTGGCTTGCAGGATGACCTGAGTGCCTCCTTCGAGATCGAGCGCGAGCTTCGGGGCGGCCTTCCACCCGTTGTTCGCCACGCCGAAGCCGAGGATGCCCCCGAGGACGAGAATCAGGACGGTGAGCGTCGTAAGCGCTATGCGTCGTGCTGGCATGAACGGTCCTTTAAGTCATACGAAGGCGACGCACGTGGGTACCGCGCGTCGCCTTCTTCGATTCAGTTCTTGCTGTCGTCAGCGAGGAAGTCCGAGCTCTTCGCCGCGTCACTTCGCAGGTCGGCATCGGAGGCGGGAGCATCGCTCAAGGTCGCTTCGGTCGAGTTTTCGCCGAAGCTGTCGACACGCTCGGCGATCGCGTTGCGGTTCCACTTGAGCTGCGAGCCGTCCTCGGTTTCCAGGATCACCGTGTCGCCCTCTTCTTCGACGATCATGCCGTAAAAGCCCGAGTGGGTACGGACTTCATCACCGACGCCAAGAGACTTCACAAGTTCCTGGTGCTGCTGCACCCTCTTGCGCTGACCGCGCGACATGAGAAACATCGGTACAGCCATCACGACGAGCATGATGATCATCAAAAGCATGGGGTTTTGCACGAGACGAGCCTTCCATCGGGAGTTACAATCCGTTCCACTGTACCCGCGTATGGCCACTATTCCCCACTCAGTTAAAGCGACCGTCCTCACGTCCGGGCTCATCGAAGAGTGTTCCGCCACGCGCGGGGTCGACAGCGGGAACGTCAAGCCCCAGGTGCTCCCATGCCGCGGGTGTCGCGATGCGGCCTCGCGGGGTGCGGCCGAGGAGACCTTCGCGAACGAGGAACGGTTCGACGACGGTCTCGACAGTCTCTGTTTCTTCTCCTACCGCGATCGCGAGGGTCGAAAGGCCAACCGGTCCGCCACCAAACTTTGTGCACAGTGCCTGCAGGACTGCTCGGTCCAAGCGATCGAGGCCACGGGGATCGACCTCGTACACCGTGAGCGCTTCGAGCGTGGAATCCATCGTGATCGCGCCGCCGCCGCGCACCTGGGCGTAGTCGCGTACGCGCCTCAGAAGTCGATTAGCGATACGCGGCGTACCGCGCGAACGCGAGGCGATCTCGTGCGCGCTTTGAGGATCGATATCTATCTCCAGCCGCGCGGCACTCCTTGCGATGACAAGGGCGAGTTCTTCAGCCGTGTAGTAGTCCAGGTGCCCCGTGAATCCAAACCGGTCGCGAAGAGGCGAGGGAAGCATCCCGGCGCGCGTCGTCGCTCCGACCGCCGTAAAGGGGGGAAGTTCGAGTGGGATCGCCGTGGCCCCGACCCCTTTGCCCACCACAACATCGACGCGAAAATCCTCCATAGCCATGTAGAGCATTTCCTCGGCGGGGCGTGCGAGGCGATGGATTTCGTCGATGAACAACACCTCACCCTCTTCAAGCGACGAGAGAATGGCGGCAAGATCACCGGCGTGTTGGACGGCTGGCCCGGACGTAATTTTGAGGGGCGAGCCCAGCTCATGCGCGATGATCATCGCGAGTGTTGTCTTCCCGAGGCCCGGCGGCCCCGATAGGAGCATGTGCTCAGGAGGCGCTCCCCGCAGCGATGCGGCATCGAGCACAAGCGAGAGCTGTTCGCGCACCTTCTTCTGCCCCACGAAGTCGGCAAGCTCACGGGGCCTCAGGGCACCCTCTGCTGCGCGGTCAAGGGCGCCGGCTTCCGCACCGATGATCCGCTGGAGAGTCTCGCCTGTCTCAGCCCCCTCGCCGCTCACTCCGGAATGTTCAATCATGAGCGACCACCCAGCTGACGGAGCGAAAGGCGCAGCAGCACACCCGAATCGAGGCTCGCACCCGATCCTTGCTCGGACTCTTCATAGCTCAGCAGCACCGCCTCGACGGCCTCCTTGGCTCCCTTCTCGGGCCACCCCAAGCCCTGGAGACCCTGCACGACGTCTTTCGCGGCGCGCGAATCGAGAACCGAACTTTCATTGGTCTCCGGCGCCGAGGGAGCGGGTGCTGCGCCCTCCGACGTGCCCGCCGCGAAGGGAGCGATCTTGTCCTTCAGCTCGAGCGTCATGCGCTGCGCCCCCTTCTTTCCGATTCCCGGCACCGAGGTCAGGGTTTTGAGGTCCTCGTCGAGGACCGCGCGCGCGAATGTTGCGGGGTCCATGACTGCAAGCACGGCGATCGCAATTCGCGGACCGATCCCCGAAACCGATTGAATCGTGCGGAAGAGATCGGTTTCGTCTTTCGTCAAGAAGCCGTAGATCGTCATCGAATCCTCGCGCACCACAAGCTCCGTGTGCACGAGCACTTCTTGCCCCGTGCGCACAGCAGACAACGTTTGTGGTGACGTGTTGACCAGGTACCCCACCCCGCCAACATCGAGGACGAAAGAATCGAGAGCGATGGCGCTCACGGCGCCGCGAAGGGAAGCAATCACGCCCCCGATTTTAGAACACGCGTACGACTACAGGCGGGAGGTCGACCTCTCCTGGGCGAGTCGAGCCTTTCGCTCGGCCTCGGCCCACTGAGCTTGGGCGCTTGTTCGCCGGGCACCGTCGGAACCTAACTTGACCGGGCCTGCGCCTCGCCACAGCTGCGTGATCCCGATCGCCACCGCATCCGCCGCATCCGCGGGCTTGGGCGGCGCATCCAAATGCAAGATCTTCTGGACCATCGTTTGAATCTGCGCCTTGTCGGCGCGGCCGTTGCCCGTGATCGCGCGTTTAACCTCGGAAGGAGTGTGCATCGCGACCGGGATTCCCCTCTCGGCCGCGAGCACAATCGCGAGACCCGACACCTGCGCCGTCCCCATGACGGTCGAAACGTTATTTTGCGAGAACACACGCTCGACCGCGACGATATCCGGTGCATACTGCTCGATCACGTGCACGAGTCCCTGATAAATCTCGAGGAGTCGTGCATCCACGCCGGCGTCCCGGGCCGATGTGATCACGCCAACGGCTTCAAGGCGCACGGATCGGGCGGGGCCGCCATCGACGACCCCAAACCCGCACCGGGTGAGACCGGGATCAATTCCCAGAACTCGCATACAGCCCTCGTGTGGGCCGACTATTCGGCCTCGAGCTGCGCGGCAACGTCCTCGGGAATATCGAGGTTTGAGTACACGTTCTGCACGTCGTCGCTGTCTTCGAGCGCGTCGATAAGGCGCAGCACCTTGTGGGCACCTTCAAGATCCACCGCAGTTCGCATGGTCGGCACGAACGAGGCCTCGGCACTGTCGTAGTCCACGCCGGCCTCCTGGAGTGCGGTGCGGACGCTGACGACGTCCGACGCCTCCGAGATGATCTCGAAAACCTCGCCCTCGTCGTTGATCTCTTCGGCACCAGCGTCGAGCACGATCTCGAGCAGCTCATCTTCCGTGTGGCCGGCCTTGGTGACGGTCACGACGCCCTTGCGGTTGAAGAGATAGGACACCGAGCCGGAGTCAGCCATGTTTCCACCGTTGCGCGTGAAGGCCACGCGCACCTCCGAAACGGCGCGGTTCTTGTTGTCGGTAAGGCACTCGACGAGAAGCGCGACGCCGCCGGGGGCATAGCCTTCGTACATGAGAGTCTCGTAGTTGACTCCTGCGCCATCGAGCCCGCCGCCACGCTTAACCGCGCGATCAATGTTGTCGTTCGGGACGGAGCTCTTCTTAGCCTTCTGGATCGCGTCGTAGAGCGTGGGGTTACCGGCGGGGTCGGGGCCGCCAATGCGCGCCGCAACTTCAATGTTCTTGATGAGCTTCGCGAAGAGCTTCGAACGCTTAGCATCGATCGCAGCTTTCTTATGCTTCGTTGTTGCCCATTTAGAGTGACCTGACATCGGTTTCCCTCATTCTTCGGAAATTATCGCTGAACCATTGTACGCGCCGGCGCAACCGGATACGTGAGCGCGGCCAGTACTCGTCGCGTTTCAGTCAGTTGCGAAAGCAACATGGCTTCGGATTCCTTGATCCTGGAGGACGTGTGTCCCGCAAGCGCAGCTTGCCGCTGTGCGGCGAGGCGCAACGCCACGCGCTGGAACTCTTTCATCGTCCACGAGGCGACTGCTCCATAACTTGCCGCCCAGGCCACGGCGCGGCGACGGCGGCGCAGGCCCACGAGCATGTCAACCTCGCTCGGGGTAAACCACCCGGCACGCCCGTAGTCGGAAAGACGCCAGCGCAGAATCCGCCTCTCGCGCCAGCGAAGGAAAATGAAGAGCAGCGCGAGTGTGAGGAAGATCGGCACCTCGATGATCGCGTACCAGAACAAAAGCCCTTTCAGACTCGTCACGCCATTGAGCGCGAGGAGCATCGAACCGCCATTCCACAGGGCATGCAGGCCCATACCGAGACTCAGACCGCCGGCTCCTAAGAAAAAGTAGAGAGGAAGGCTCCGGCGCTCCGCCGCGATACCGACACCGAGCCCGACGAGCGAGGTGAAACTCGCGTGCGCGAACGGTGAAAGAAGCCCACGTAAGAAGAAGGTTTGCCAGAAAACGGTCGAGTTACCCTCGACTTGAGCAGCCGCGAATGATCGTGCGAAATACGTGATGTTTTCGGTAAAGGCGAAGCCAGCAGCGATGAGCATCGCGTAAATAACGCCGTCGATCGTCCCAGAAATGTAGCGCCGCCCGAAAAGGAGGAGCAGCACGAGCCCAAACGCCTTCGTCGACTCCTCGACGACCGGGGCCTGGAATGCCACCGCGAGGAATTCCTGAGAGCTTGCATCCTTGGCCTGCATGGCGATCAAAAAGACGACGGCCGTGCCGAAAATATACGTCATGGCAATGGAGCCGATAGATCCCCACAAATAGGCGTAGGTCTTTGTGAAGCGCGGCTGAGGCGTATTACGGTCAAGCCACCACACGGCGCTGAGCACAATGCCAAACGGTACGAGGGCGGCCGTGAGCGAGACGAGGCTCGTCCCAATCCCCTGCGGCAGGATCACAAAGTAGAAGAGCAGCAGTGCGGTGATGGCGAGCGCGAGAAAGGCGAGAAAAAAGATGATCCACGTGGCGACCTTGCCGCGCGGCTTCTTTTTCGCACGTTCCCCGAACGATGGCATCGCATGGGCGATGCCCTCAGGGACATCGCGGTAAACGTCGTAGCCGTAGCCGCGCGACTGCCCTGTAGTGCTCACGTGTGCTCCTTTACGCCTTTCTTCCCTGCCTCGGGCCACGCTTCAGCAAACATGTCGCGTGTATGCGAGAGCAGGAACGGGAGGGCCTTTGTCCGCCCCACGATTGGAAGGAAGTTCGCATCGCCGAGCCACCGCGGCACGACGTGTTGGTGAAGGTGCGCGGCGATTCCTGCCCCGGCAACCTCTCCCTGGTTCATCCCGAGGTTGAAGCCCGCGGGATTGGACACGGCACGCACCACGCGCATCGCCGTTCGCGTGAGCTCGGCGATTTCGAGATATTCCTCGCGCGTGAGGTCGGTGTAGTCGCTCACGTGACGGTAGGGGCACACGAGAAGGTGCCCGGAGTTGTAGGGGAAAAGATTGAGAATCACGAATGCGGCTTCGCCTCGGTGAACGATAAGTGCGTCCTCATCGCTCTTGTCCGGCCCCGTGCAAAACGGGCATTCGTCGGTAGCATCCGCGCTCGAGGGTTTTCCCTCCCCCTGAATGTATGCCACGCGGTGCGGTGTCCACAGGCGCTGGAGGGAGTCGGGGGTGCCGGCGAATGCGTGGGCGTCCTCGAAGGCCTCCCCGACTCGAGCCTCCTGCTCTCCGTTCATCGGGTTCACACTTGAGCCTTCGTGCGGATCGCTTCGAGGATGCGCTCGACCGCATCGTCAACCGGAATGCCGTTGTCCTGGCTTCCGTCGCGCATGCGGAAGCTCACGGCTCCGGCGTCGCGATCCTCACCGCCGGCGATCAGCATGTACGGCACCTTTTCCTTGGTGTGGTTGCGGATCTTCTTCTGCATGCGGTCATCAGACGCATCGACTTCGACGCGCACGCCGTGAGCGCGAAGCTTCGCTGCAACCTCCTCGAGGTAGGGCACGAATTCTCCCGCCACGGGAATCCCCACGACCTGCACCGGCGCGAGCCACACGGGGAAGGCACCCGCGTAGTGCTCGGTGAGAACACCGAAAAAGCGCTCGATGGAGCCGAAGAGTGCACGGTGGATCATGACGGGACGCTGGCGTGAGCCGTCGGGCGCCGTGTATTCGAGATCGAAGCGTTCGGGCAGGTTGAAGTCGAGCTGAATGGTCGACATCTGCCACGTGCGCCCAATCGCGTCTTTCGCCTGAACGGAAATCTTGGGGCCGTAGAAAGCAGCGCCGCCCGGATCGGGAACGAGGTCGAGCCCGGAGGCGGTCGCGACTTCTTCGAGGGTTCGCGTCGCCTCTTCCCACACGTCATCGCTACCCACGAACTTCTCGGGGTTCTTCGTCGACAGTTCGAGATAGAAGTCGTCGAGGCCGTAATCCTTGAGCAGGTCGAGCACGAAGGTCAGGAGCGTTGTGAGCTCATCGCGCATCTGCTCGCGCGTGCAGTAAATGTGGGCGTCATCCTGGGTGAAACCCCGCGCACGCGTGAGACCGTGGATCACGCCGCTCTTTTCGTTGCGGTACACGGTGCCGAACTCGAACAGACGCAGGGGAAGCTCACGGTAGGAGCGCCCGCGGGCGGCGAACACGAGATTGTGCATCGGGCAGTTCATGGGCTTGAGATAGTAGTCCTGGCCCTGCTTGGTGACGTTGCCTTCAGCATCGCGTTCTTCATCGAGATGCATCGGGGGATACATGCCGTCGCGATACCAGTCGAGGTGCCCGGAGGTTTCGAAGAGCTGCCCTTTGGTCGCGTGAGGGGTGTACACGAAGTCGTACCCGGCCTCGACGTGCCGCTGACGGGAGTAGTTTTCCATCTCCATGCGTACCATGGCGCCCTTGGGGTGGAACACGGCAAGACCAGAGCCGATTTCATCGGGGAAGCTGAACAGGTCGAGCTCGCTCCCGAGCTTGCGGTGATCGCGCTTTTGCGCTTCCTCGAGGCGGAACTTGTAGGCCTTCAGGTCGTCCTTAGTCGCCCACGCCGTTCCATAAATGCGCTGGAGCATGGGGTTCTTTTCACTGCCGCGCCAGTAGGCGGCGGCAGAGCGCATGAGGGAGAAGCCATTGCCGATGAGGCGCGTCGAGGGTAGGTGCGGCCCGCGGCACAGGTCGGTCCACACGACCTCGCCCTTCTTATTCACATTGTCGTACATCGTGAGGCCACCGTCGCCGACTTCGACGCTCGCGCCTTCGGCGGCGGTATCGGCATTCGATTTCAGGCCAATCAGCTCAAGCTTGTACGGCTCGTCCTTTTCCTCTTCGCGCGCGTCGGCGTCATCGATGTCGCGGCGCTGGAAGCGCTGCCCTTCCTTGACGATGCGCTGCATGTCCTTTTCGATCGCTTTGAGGTCTTCGGGGGTGAAGGGCTCGGCGACGTCGAAGTCATAGTAGAAGCCGTCCGTAATAAACGGGCCGATACCGAGCTTGGCGTTGCTGTCGCGACGCTGAACGGCCTGCGCGAGAACGTGTGCGCACGAGTGACGCAGAATGTTGAGGCCATCCTCACTCGCGATGTCCACGCCCTCGACGGTGTCGCCTTCGGCGGGCGCGATGTACAGGTCCTTCAGTTCGCCGTTGATGCGCAGGGCGACGATCTCGCGGCGACCCTCGTACAGCGTTTCTCCCGTGGTCCCCTGCTCGATCGTGGTGGGTGAGCCGTCGAGGACGATGGAAAGCTGGGACACGGATGACTCCTTTAGTTCTCGGGTGCGAACCGACCTACACTGCCGGCTCCACCGCCCAGTCTAACGAGTGAGGTCTCAAGGTTTCTGCGCCTGCGAGAGGGAATCGATCGTGTGAAAAGAGGATCACTCACTTGCCAAAGGGCCTCGCGCGAGCGAACCATAAAAGCATGACTGCTCCCCTTGTTTCAACTGGTTCTCCCTCCGCTCGCCCCACCAAGATCGCCGTGATCGGCGCCGGCAGTGTGGGCTCGTCCGTCGCGTATGCCGCGATGCTGCGCGGGAGCGCGCAGACGATTGCCCTGTACGACCTCGCGACCGCTAAGGCCGAGGCCGAGGTTCTCGATCTCGCTCACGGCGCACAGTTCGGCTCAGGAGCGACGATTCTTGGCGGGAGCGACATTTCGTGCGTGGCCGACGCCGACGTCGTCGTGATCACCGCTGGTGCGCGTCAAAAGCCCGGCCAGACTCGTCTCGATCTTGCGGGCACCAACGTCAAGATTCTTCGGTCCCTTATGCCGCAGCTTCTCGAGCAGGCGCCCGAAGCGATGTTCATGCTCGTCACGAATCCGTGCGATGTCCTCACGGTTGCCGCCCAGCAGGCCACGGGGCTCGATCCGTCTCGCATCTTTAGCTCGGGAACCGTGCTGGATTCGAGCCGGCTCAAATGGCTCTTGAGCAAGCGGATCGGCGTGAACCCACGCAGCGTGCACGCACGCATTATTGGTGAACATGGCGATAGCGAGTTTGCCGTGTGGTCAAACGCCAATATCGGCGGCATTCCGCTTCGCGAGTGGAGGAATTCCGACGGTTCCCTCGCCTTCACCGAGGCCGAACTGGATGCGGTGCGCGACGAGGTCGCAAATTCGGCGTACCAAATCATCCAGGGCAAGGGCGCAACAAACCTGGCGATCGGGGTTTCCGCGGCTCGGATTTGCGAGGCCATCATTAATGACGAAAAAGCCGTGCTGACGGTCTCGACGGTCCTGAATGACTACCGTGGCGTCAGCGGTGTGGCGATGAGCGTCCCAAGCGTCGTGGGCCGTGGCGGTGTCGAGCGCGTGCTCGACATCCCGCTCGATGAGCACGAAACCCACCTGTTGAGGGCGTCGGCTGGTCAGCTTTCCGCCATCCAGGAGAAGCTCGGCCTCGAGCTGGAGTAGAGCTACACGAGTCCCAGCTTTTCGAGCGCGTCGGCAAGACCGCCTTCGCGAGGCCCACTCATGACATAAGCAGGGTCGCTGATGGCGCGGGAGGCGTCGGACCCCTCGACCGGCACCGGGACTCCCACCCCGCGAAGCATGCCGACATCGTTCATGCCATCACCGAAACCGACCGCACGCTCGAGCGGAATCCCCGTGTGCTCGAGAACGCGCTTAACTCCGTCGATCTTGTCGATCGCGGAAAGTTGCAGTTCACCAGAGGTGTCCTGATCCTCGCCAATCGAATAGGGCATGTCGCGGACCTCCGGGCCAATTGACCGTGCGATCTCGGTAATGCTGACCGGGCATCGCCACGCGACGACCTTCGCAAAAGAGACCTGCGAGAGATCACTGTGACGCTCAAAGGCGCCGAGGAGATCCGCGGATCCCTGCCCGAGCGTTCCCGTTTCCTTTTGCGAGGCCGTGCCGGTGCGAAAGCTCGTGGCGAGGCGCTCGCGAATGTACTGTTCTGCGGTCGCGTTTCCGACGGTCGCCTCGGGCGCCTCGAGAACAAAGGGAAAATCGCCGACTGCGAGGAGCGTGTCGACGGTTCGGCGGGCAAGGTGCGCGGGGAAGCGCGAATCCTCAAGGATTGACTCCCCCACTTTGACGTAGGCTCCCGCCGAGCCGATGACGCCGTCGAGCGCCATTTCGACGTCGCGCGGAATGAGCGAGTGCGGGCGGCCGGTGCACAGAAACGCCAGATGACCGGCGTCGCGCACGCGCGCGAGTGCGTCGACGTGAGCCTTAGGGACGATTCCGTGGTCGGCAAGTGTGCCGTCGAAGTCGAGAAAGAGTGCGTGCTGTCCGCTCATACTTGTACTCTCTCACGGCAAGGGAAACGAGAGATGACAATAAAAAAGACGCCCCGCGGGGCGTCTTTATCTGTGGGCGATACTGGACTCGAACCAGCGACCTCTTCCGTGTCAAGGAAACGCGCTAACCAACTGCGCCAATCGCCCTTATGAGACCGTGCGGTCTTTTTTGCGTGGCTGCGGGCCACACGAGAGGTGGGTACGGGATTCGAACCCGTGTATACGGCTTTGCAGGCCGCTGCCTCGCCTCTCGGCCAACCCACCACGTGGAAACCTGAGATTCCA
>NZ_BCSI01000014.1 GCF_001570785.1 Dermabacter hominis NBRC 106157 | reverse complement strand
GAAACACTACGCCCCACACCACCCCTGCGCAAACCACACACCCCAACTCGTGGCCCACACCATAAAACAACCCAAAAAGCCGCTCATTTGACTCGGTTTTAGGGCCTTAGGTCACATAAAAGACGGGGACTACGAGCCGGCCGCCCGTAGTCCCCGCGGGTTTACGAAGGGGTTCTTCGTCGCTACGCCTTCTTCTCGTTGGCCGCGCCCGGAAGGTTCACCTCGGCGATGTCACTTGCCAGGCGGCCACGAAAGTCCTCCCCCGTGGCGTAGGACGTCTGAGTGCCGTGCCGCGTCACGGAGTCGGAGGCATACAGGCGCGCCATGCGCATGGCATATTCGATGTCTCCGGTTTCAACCCAGTAGTGGGAGAAGCACCCGATGAATGCATCACCCGCACCCGTGGTGTCGACCGCATCAACCGCACGTCCATCGACGTAGGTCGAGCCGGCTTCGTGGACCCACACGGCACCCTTTCGGCCGAGGGTCACGATCACGTTGCGAATACCGACGTTGAGGAGCACCTGAGCAGCCTTCAGCACATCGTCCATGTCGTCGACGGGCATACCTGACAGGAGCGAAAGCTCCGTTTCGTTCGGCACGACGAACTCGGCTCCGCGGATCTTGTCGAGGCGTAGCTCGGGTGAGGCCGGTGCGGGGTTGACGAGAACGGGGATTCCGAGTTCGTTACCGAGCTCAATCGTGGAGTACACGGTCTCCAGCTCGATCTCGAGCTGAAGCATGATGAGGCTGCATTTCGCAATGTCCTCGCGTGCATTCTCCACGTCTTGCGGGCTCAGGTGCGCATTCGCCCCTTTGACGATGATGATCGAGTTTTTCGAATCAGGATCAACGAAGATCGGGGCCACGCCACTCGTCGCCTCGGTCGTGAGCACGTGGGTGGTGTCGATGCCGTTGTCCTGGAAATTCCGGATCGTGTTCTCGGCAAAGATGTCGTTGCCAACCCTCGTCACCATGGTGACGTTCGAGCCGAGACGCGAGCACGCAACGGCTTGATTGGCACCTTTTCCGCCGCACCCCATTGTGAAGTTCGGGGCTTCGACGGTTTCGCCCTCGGCAGGCATGCGGTCGATGTACGAGATGAGGTCAACCATGTTCGACCCCACGACAGCGATGCTCACGACAGTTCTCCTTCGTCAAGTGTTTCGTTCTCGGCAAGTAGCCCGGTCCTCACGCAGAATTCGCGCGTTTGTCCGGCTTCCAGTTGGATGAGCGTCCCCTGGGCCTTTGCCGCCTTAAAGCCTTCCGGCCGTGACGTGCCGGGGAGCACGAAGGCGGCGACTTTTTGATCAGGATTATGGAGGATCCACCGCGTGGCCGTGGAAAACTCCTCGCTCGAAAACTCCGTCGCGAACCGGGGCCCGGAGGGCAATGCCAGTTCGCAATACACACGTTCGCCGTATTGCGCGAGGTCGTCAGCGAAGTACACGATCTCTGGATCGAAAGCTTCGGCGCCGTGCAAGGAGTCTGCGTCGACGTCCCCTCGCGTAATGCTGGCGTTGATGGCCTCCCATGCCGGGGTCGGTGTCACGTGTGCGGGAACCGTGGACCTCAGCTTGAAGGCGCCCTCGGGGAGGTTTTGCGACATCCGCCCCTCCGGCACGAAGGCGTAGTTCATGTGGCACATGTACTGAAGAGGCATCGGTTGGTACGCGGACAGGTTCGTGACGGCCATGCCGATGTCGAAGATCGCGCTGTCCTTTCGCAGTGTCACGCGGGGCTCCGCCCGGTAGTGATGCCCAAATCCCTTAACGTATTCGCCGACGGAGACGAGCGAGAGAGCGTCGTCGTCAACCTCCACGCGGGCACTCGCCATAGGCAGGCACGGGAATTCTCCGTGCAGCGGATGGTCGTCCTCGGGGCTCGGGCACCCGTTAGCGAGCAGGCCGGAGTGGAAAGCGAAGCACCCGTAGGTGTCCACGATCTCGCGTGCCGGCATGGGCTGCTCGAACATGTTGGTCATCGTGAGGTCGATGCCGTCGAACTCGGCTCCCCAGATGATTTGGCCCATGAACGGCAGGATCTCCAGCGAGCCTCGCGAGTTTCGAAGGGTGATTGAGGCGATGCCGTTCGGGTAGCAGAATGCTTCTACGGTGAACGACTCGTTCGCGCAGAGGGTGTGCGGACTCTGCGGAAATTGCGCCTCGCTGAGCGGGATTGTCAGAGTCATTTCGTTGCCTCCGTCGTGAGCGTTTCCTTGTGGGAAGACCTGTACTGCGCAACAAAGTAGAGGAAGATCGCGAGGAAGCACACGAAGTTCACGATGAAGCTGAAGCGCATGGATCCTGTCGAATCGGAAATGAAGCCTTGGACGACGGGAATGACCGCGCCGCCGATGATCGACATGACGATGATGGCGCCGCCCGTTTCGGTGAAGCGCTTGTCTTTGATCGTGTCGAGGTTACGTGCGTAGATCGTTGCCCAGCCCGGGCCGAGGAGTGCGGAGGCGACGATCGCCGCGTAGACGCTCGTGAAGTTCGGCGCGAGAACGATGTAGAGGATCGTGATCATGCCGAGGCCCGAGTAGATGAGCAGCACGACGTCCTCGTTAATTTTGGTCATGAGAACGTTGGCGATGATCTTGCCGATGAAGAAGGCGATGAACGTGGCGATCAGGTAGTTCGCGGCGGTCTTCTCATTGAGCGAGTGGTCGAGATTGAGCGCGAGTCGAATCGTGAACGACCACAGGGCGGTCTGCATGCCAACGTAGAAGAACTGAGTGATGATGCCGCCGATGAACATCTTGTTCTTTACCAGGTAGGCGAGTGTTTCGCCGATGGAAGCTTCGGCCTCTTTCGCGTCGCTATTGAGCGGTTTGCAGTGCGGGTACTGCGTGATCGCAATAAGCACGACGAGGACGACGAGGATCGCGAGGATGATCTTGTAGGGGCCGAGGGTTCGACCGAGTGCGGCTTCGGTGATCTCCATACGTGCGGCTTCGGAGCCTGCCGCGGCGATGCGGCTATGGAGAGCATCTCCGTCTTCAAAGACGAGGAACTTGCCCATGACGGCGCCCGACAGGAACCCCAGCGCGGTGAAGGTCTGGGAGATGTTGAGGCGAAGCGTCGCGTGCTTTCTATCGCCGATGAGCGAGGAATAGGTGTTGGCGGACGTCTCGAGGAAGGAAAGGCCAATGGCGATCGCGAACAGCGAGGCAAGGAACACGGTGTATGTCGCCATCGTCGACGCGGGGAAGAAGAGCATGCAGCCCGCGATGTAAACCGTGAGGCCAATGAGGAGGCCGGTCTTGTACGAGGTGCGTCGAATGACGCGAGAAGCGGGAATCGCGATGACGAAGTAGCCGCCGTAGAACGCCGACTGCACGAATGCCGAGGCAACGTCCGAAAGGTCGAAGACGGCTTTGAATTGCGTGATCAGGATGTCGTTCATGCTTGCCGCGGCGCCCCACATGGGGAAGCAGATCGACAGCAGAATGAATTGGAAGATTGGGGTTTTCGTCAAGTACCCGTCGCGTAGCTGTCGGGTCGGATCTTTAATGAGCCCCCAGCTCGTGTTGGGAACCCCTTGGTCGACGTTCGTCGTCTGTGGTGAAGTCACCGGTGACCTCCTCTTTCGTCAATTGTGGTGTGTTAGTTGCCCTGCGCGGTCAGGAGAGCGGCGCCTGCGGAGGATCCGATGCGTGTTGCGCCTGCGGCGACCATCGCGTCGAGGTCTGCCGCTGTGCGAATGCCGCCTGAGGCCTTGACGCCCATGTCGGGTCCGACGGTCTCACGCATGAGTTGAACCGCGTGGGTGGTTGCTCCCCCGCCCGCGAATCCCGTTGAGGTCTTGACGAAGTCGGCGCCGGCAGCGCGCGCGGCGACGCACGCCGCGACGATCTCGTCGTCCTCAAGGACGCACGTTTCAAGGATGACTTTGACGATTCGCCCCTGAGCCGCCTCGACGACTGCGCGGATGTCGCTCTCGACCGCGGCCCAGTCGTGGGCCTTTGCGGATGCGAGGTTCATGACCATGTCGATCTCGTCAGCCCCGTCCTCGACTGCGGTGCGAGTTTCGTAGGCCTTCACGGCGCTCGTGTGGGCGCCCGACGGGAAGCCGACGACTGTGCACACGTGCACGTCACTCCCCTCGACCAGGCTCGCTGCTCGTGCAACGAAGGTGGGGCTCACGCATACCGAGTAGAAGCGGTTGTCGCGCGCATCGCGGCAGAGGGCCTCGATTTCGTCAGGCGTTGCCGTGGGGGCCAGGAGAGTGTGGTCCACAATCTGGTTCGGTGTAGTCATGCTCACTCCTTTGTGTGAAGAGAGCACTAGGTTAGGGACGCGCGCGCACCGTTCGGGAGACCGATTTGGCACATATGTGCCATTAGGGTTCGGCGATTGGCGAATCCGCGCGAGTTCGCTGACGGTCCTCGCTCATGCGCACGAGGTCGCGTGCCGTGTCGACGTCTGTCACGAGGTGGTTCGCGTACCTGTTGGCGAGGATCGCATCCATGGCGGCAACCTTGTCAGGCCCGCAGGCCACGAGGACTTTCTGCTCGACGTTGCGGAGCGTCGCCAGCGAGAGACCCGAGGTTCGCTGATTGACGATCGGCTCGCATATCCGCGCATCGGCATCGATGAAGTGGCCACATATGTGACCAACGGACGTGCACTCGATCCTCGCGCGTTCGTCTTCACTCAGCGTGTCCGGCTGGCGCGCCATAAGTGCGTGCGCGCTGCTGGTGCTGAACACGGTGATGCGGCACGCGTTCTGGGCGGCGCGCACCGCCCTCGCCTCGGGGGTGCGCTCACTCTCGAGCTTGTCACTGAGGCTCGAGTAAATGTGCGGGCTGCGCGCGGCCACGGTCTCCCACCCGAGCTCCCGTTCAATGTGCTCGCGGGCGGATTCCCACGCCGCGAGGTCGTGCGCCGAATCGTCGCTGCCGTTGAGCCCCACGATTCTCACTCCCCGGGTTGCCGTGCGCCGGAACCCGCGCGCAACTTCGCACGTCGTCTGCGACCACCACATCCCGAGAGTGTCGGAGACTTGCACGAGCCCTTCGAGGAGTTCGGCGCCCGCGACACCGAGTGCATGGCGTTTATCCATGGGACCGCGGCCCACCGGCACCACGAGGCGCAGGCTCGAGAGATCGTAGGCGGCGTTGAGCGCTCCGTATAGTTCCGTGTCCATTTCCCTTGGATCACGAATCACCGTACGAACGAGCCCCTTGCGTCGGGCAGTCGAGAGAAGCTTCGACACGGTCGCGCGATTAACGAAAAGACGCTCGGCGACTTCGGCTTGCGAAAGTCCCGAATAGTAGAGCTTGGCCGCATCGAGGGCGAGTCGATCCCTCACGGTCAAACCATGACGATCGGTTCTCGTCATGTCTCGCCACCTCGTTGTCGCGCACGAGCCGCCGCTCGCACTCCGGGCCGGATGAACAAACGAGCCGCAACCCCAAAGCTTGAGGCTACGGCTCGTTTTCGTGGCGGTAGCGGCGGGATTTGAACCCGCGGTACGGGGTTGCCGTACACAACATTTCGAGTGTTGCACCTTCGGCCGCTCGGACACGCTACCGCGGAATACTTTACCGATTCGTCGCCTTACGTCAAAGTTGAGGCTACCTGGTGGGAGGCAGGTCACGTGGCGTGCAAGGGAAAACGACTCGCGAAGCGGGCACCGAAGGAGCACGAGTGCAAGGGCCCTAGGTACGCAGCTCGGAACGCGCAGGTCCGACGGCTGAGGCCCCTATAGGGTTGTGCCCATGACTGACAACACTTTCATGAAGCCGCCGGTACCGGCGAAGAAGCCCATCGAGCGCACGCATCACGGCGACACGGTGGTCGATAACTTTGACTGGCTGCGCGACAAGGAAAACCAGGAGGTCCTCGACCATCTGAACGCCGAGAACGCCTACGCTGATCAGATCCTCGAGCCGCTTCACCCGCTCCGCGATCAGATCGTCTCGGAGATCAAGAGCCACACGCAGGAGACCGATAGCTCGGTTCCGTTTCGCGATGGGGACTACTGGTACATCTCGCGCACGCGGGAGGGCGACAACTACCCGCGCTTTAGCCGCATCGCCCTCGCGGATAGCCCCGAGCGTCCCGTTGTCGATGCCGAAAACGACGAACTGCTTCCCGGCGAGCACGTGTATCTCGATGCACAAGCACTCTCGGAAGGCACCGAGTTCTTCCAGCTCGGCGGCATCACCCTCAACGACGAATCGAACCGCCTCGCCTACAGCGTGGATACTTCTGGCGGCGAGGTGTATGCGCTTCGCATCGTGGACCTCGCTTCGGGCGACGTGATCGACGATTCCGTCAAGGACGTTGCCTACGGTCTGGCGTTCTCGCTCGACGGCTCGGAAATCGTCTACGCCAAGAATGATGAGGCGTGGCGTCAGTGTGAAATCTGGGTCCACGAGATTGGCAAGCCAGCGTCGGAAGACCGCCTTCTGTTCCGGGAGGACGACGAAAAGTTCACGACTGCAGCCGGTGCGAGCCGCAACCGGAAGGCCCTCATCATCGAGACGGCCTCGCGCGTCACGTCTGAGGCGCTCGTGACGTCACTCGAGAGCCCGATTCAGGAGCCTCGTTCAGTCGCGGGTCGCGTCGAGGGCGTCGAGTACTCGGTCGAGCATGCGGGCGACCACTACCTCGTCATCCACAACCGCGACCACAAGGGATTTGCCCTTGCGCGCCAGGAGCTCGACGCGAGCGGTGCCGAGTCGCAAGAAACCTGGCGCGAGATCCTCGCCCCCGCAGAGGGCGAGCGCATCGAGGCGGCCGACGCCTTCGAGAGCCACGTCGCGATCACCATGCGCGCGGCGGGGCTGCCCACCGTGCGCGTGCTGCAGCGCGATCAGGTGAGCGGCGAGCAGAACGCCGAAAGCAGCACGGGGTGGGATACCGCCTCCGCATTCGACATTTCGCACGGCGGCGAGCTCGATGCGGTCTATCTTGCGCACAACCGCAACTGGGACGACGAGACGATTCGCTACACGCTCGACTCGATGCTCACGCCCACGACTGTCGCGCAGATTCCCGCCTCGGGTGGCGAACCGGAGATCCTCAAGGAAACTCCCGTCCCGAACTTCGATCGCACGAAGTACGTAGAAAAGCGCCTGTGGGCGACGGCTCATGACGGCACGAAGATCCCGATCTCGCTCATGGCACGCGCCGACGTCGAACCCGACGGCACGAACCCCGGCTTCCTCTACGGCTACGGAAGCTACGAAGTCCCCACGGATCCAACGCTTTCGGTGTTCTGGCTGAGCCTCATGGACCGCGGGGTGGTCGTCGCGATCGCGCACATTCGCGGCGGCGGCGAAATGGGGCGCGAGTGGTACGAGAACGGCAAAAAGCTCGCCAAGAAGAACACGTTCAGTGATTTCGTGGAATCCGCACAGTTCCTCGCGAGCGAAGGCTGGTTCGACAAGAACCGCATCGCGGCAAATGGCGGAAGCGCGGGCGGCCTGCTCATGGGTGCGGTAGCGAACCTCTCGCCCGAAACGTTCCGCGTCATCGTCGCCGGCGTGCCGTTCGTGGACGCTCTCACGACAATCCTCGACCCGAGCCTTCCCCTCACCGTCGGCGAGTGGGAGGAGTGGGGCAACCCGCTCGAGGATCCCGAGGTGTACCAGTACATGAAGGAGTACTCGCCCTATGAGAACATCCGGGGCGTGCAGTACCCGGCCATCCTCGCGACAACGAGTCTCAACGACATCCGCGTGTTTTATGTCGAGCCCGCCAAGTGGGTGGCTCGCCTTCGCGAACAGACCCGCAACTACGAGGGCGGCGAGGCCGTCCCCTCTCACCCGATCCTCTTCAAGTGCGAGATGGTTGCCGGCCACGGTGGCCGCTCGGGGCGCTACGCCCGGTGGGAGCAGCGCGCCGAGGAATACGCCTTCGTACTCGATCAGCTCGGGGCGACCGAACTGATCTAACGCCCTCTTAGAAAGCGGGGATGACGGAGCCGTCGGTGTAGGTCTTCTCGATGAAGGCCTTCACCTCGGCCGAGTGCAGGAGCTCTTCGAGCTTCTTGAGATGCTCGTTACCGTCATCCTCGCTTCGCCATACGAGGAGGTTCGCGTAGGGGCTGTCTTCCCCTGGCTCCAGGAAAAGCGAATCCTTGTTGGGCTTCAACCCCGCCTCGAGCGCGAAGTTTCCGTTGATGACGGCCGCGGCGAAGTCGCCGAGCGAACGGGGAATCTGACCGCCCTCGAGCTCGGTGAACTTGAGGTTCTTTGGGTTCTCCTTGACATCCTCGGGCTTGACGAGAGCGTCCTCGGGGGCGTCACCGAGCGAGATGAGCCCCGCCGATTCGAGAAGCCTCAGACCACGCGCGGTGTTCGCGGGATCGCTGTTGAGCGCGATCTCGCCGCCCTCGGCGATCTCTTCGATGCTCTTCGCCTTCTCCGAGTACAGGCCAAGAGGCTCGATGTGCACGCCCTTGCCGGCCGTGAACTTGTAGCCGTTTTCTTCAATCTCGTTCTTGAGGAAGTTCGGGGTCTGGTAGAAGTTCGCGTCGGTGTCGCCCGCCTCGAGGTCCTTGTTCGGCAGGATGTAGTCGGTGTATTCGACGATCTCGATGTCGAGCCCAGCGTCTTTCGCGAGCTCATCCTTCACATACTGAAGAATCTCGGCGTGAGGAACGGGGGAGGCTCCGACCTTGAGCACGGAGTTGGGGCCCGATTCACCCTTCTCCCCATCGGTGCCCGGGGAGTTCGACACGCATGCGCTCAGCAGGCCGATGCCCGCGAGTCCGGCGGCGGAGGTGAGGAGGGTACGGCGGTTGAGGTTCGTCATAATGGTCTCCTTAGATGATCTCGTGTGGCACTAGCCTGCCCCGGGCGACGTGCCTGGCGCGAGAAATGTGACGTTTCGTGACAACAACGTGCGTGGCGGGATCGGTAGGGCGGGTCCGACGTCGGACTGCCCCGTAGTGAACCCGCGTGCGCCTAGCCCTTAGCTCGGTGATCGACCGCTCGGGACGCCCAGTCCCCCACGACTTGAACGATCACGACGAGAATGACGAGGACGACGACGGTCGTGATCATGACCGTGTCGTTGTAGCTCAAGTACCCCTTGCGGAAGGCCAGGTCACCGAGGCCGCCGGCGCCGACGGTGCCCGCCATCGCGGTGTAGCCGACCACGCCAATCGTTGTCGTGGTGATGCCGGCGATGATGCCGGGAAGCGCTTCGGCGAGCAGCACATGCCGGATCACCTGGAATCGGCTGGCTCCCATCATCTCGACTGCCTCGAGCTTGCCGGCGGGGATTTCCCTGAGCGCGGTTTCAACGAGTCGCGCGAGGAAGGGAACGGCGGCGATCGTGAGGGAGATGATGGCGGCGTTTGGCCCCGTTCCTCGCCCGACGATCGCCTTCGCGAGTGGCAGGAGGGCGATGATGAGGATGACGAAGGGGAAGCTGCGCAGCACGTTCACGATGAAGCCGAGCACCTGATAGGCGAGTCGGGCAACGCGGCCGTGGGCGCGCGAGAGCTCAAAAAGACCGATCCCCAGGGGAATGCCGATGACGACGCTCAGTGCCATGGTCCACGCGACCATGTAGATCGTGAGACCCGTGTTGATCCACAGCGAGTTATTCGTGCTCGTCGAGGTAAAGATCGGGTCGGAGAAAAACTCCTGGAACCACTGGGTCACGGCTGCACCTCCGCGGCGACGATGTTGTTGTCTGCGCAGTCCTTCACAAACTTGGCGAAGCCCGGCGCACTGATGGGACTGTTATCGGCATTGCGGAGCGCGAGCTGCACGCGGCCGATCTGCTGTCCCTGGATGGTTTCGATCGACGCGGCGACGACCTCGGCGAGGGCGTCGTGCTCCTCGGTGAAGCGCACGATGTCGTTAACGTTGTTGACGACCGGCGATTTTCCGTAGTCCAGGTTGACGATCTTCGCATCGACACCCGTGGGTGCTGGCGGGAGCGGAATGAGCTCTTTGGCGAGTCGGCCGAAGGGGTCGGAGGCGACGTCGAGGAGGGTGCCAGTCTGCACGATCGCGCCGTCCTCGAGGAGAGTCACGTGGTCGCAAATTTCGCGTACCGCGCTCATCTCGTGGGTGATGAGGAGGACCGTGATGCCGAGGCGACGGTTGAGGTTCTTGATGAGCGCGAGAATCTGCCGGGTTGTTCCTGGATCGAGTGCGCTCGTGGGTTCGTCGCACAGCAGCACCTGGGGTCGTGCCGCGAGGCCGCGTGCGATACCGACGCGCTGAATCTGCCCGCCGGAGAGCTGAGATGGGTAGTTGTTTTCGCGACCCTCGAGTCCCACGAGAGTGATGAGCTCCGCGACGCGTTCGCGAATCTTGGCGCGCGACCAGCCGGCGATCTCGAGGGGGTGCGCGATGTTGCGTGCGGCCGTGCGCGAGTCCAGCAGGTTCGCGTGCTGAAAGACCATGCCGATCTTCCGTCGCGCCGTTCGCAGCTGAGGACCATTGAGCGCGGCGATGTCGGTGTCGCCGATCCGAACGGTCCCGCTCGTGGGCTTTTCGAGCCCCGTGAGGCAGCGAATCAGCGTCGATTTACCAGCGCCGGAGCGGCCGACGATGCCGTGGATCTCGCCTTCGGCGACGTTCAGTGAGATGCCGTCGAGGGCGCGAACCTCGGCACCGCCGGTTCCGGGGAAGACTTTCGTAAGGCCGTCAAGTGTGATCACGCGCTCCAGTATCCGTGAAACGCGGCGCGAAGGCAGATGTCAGTTCATGAAAGGACACACAGTTCACACGTGCCGGCCTTGGCCGGGGCGCGCAGACGCCTACTGATCCTGGGGCGGTTGCTGCTGACCCTGCGGGTCGTGCTGCCCGTAGCCGTAGGCCTGTTCGGGTGTGAATCCGGGCGCCTGAGGAGCACTCGGCTGGCCCTGCGGATAGCCCTGCCCACTCGGCTGCTGGCCATACTGCGGAGCCTGGTTCTGCTGCGAATAGTCCTGCTGCGGAGCACTCGCCTGACCCTGCGGATAGCCCTGCCCGCTCGGCTGTTGACCGTACTGCGGAGCGGGGTTCTGCTGCGGAGCACTCGCCTGACCCTGCGGGTAGCCCTGCCCACTCAGCTGCTGGCCATACTGCGGTGCCGGGTTCTGCTGCGGAGCACTCGCCTGACCCTGCGGGTAACCCTGCTGCGGGGCGCTGGTCTGGCCCTGCTGGGCCTGTTGCCCGAAGTTCTGCGCCTGGTTCTGCACGTTCGTCGCGAGGGCAGCGAAGTCAACCTTTTTCTGCTGCACCTCGGTTGCGGGATACTCCTCGTTCGCACCGTGCTGCTTGTGCACAAAACCGCCCACGACGGCGGGCACAAACGCTGAGTAGAACGGGGCGATAAAGCGGGAAATGACCTCGATCAGGATGCCCACGATTGCGGCGATGAACGGCGTCGCGAGGCTCACGCCCGCGTGCGCTTCGCCCTCGAAGTTCGCGAGGCCTGCGGATTCAAGCACGTCGCGTGCGCCGCTCGCGTCGTAGCTCGAGTTGAGGGTCGCGAAAATGATGCCGATGACGCTCAGCACGAAGAACATCGCGGGAAGTGCGGCCCACGAGGTCACGGTCGCGAGTGTGTTGCCCTGCACGCGGTGACGGGACTTCGCCCACACGCCCGCGAACACGAACATCAGGAGGAAAACGAACGGGATCGCGGGGACGATCATCCACCAGTGCGGGAGGGTGAACACCGAAACCATGTCGCCCTCCTGGCTGATCAGGAGTCCAGCGTAGGGACCCAAACCGAAGCTGTAGTTCACTGGCGAGAAGGTCGCGAGGCCGAAGTAGGTGAAGAGCACCGTCAAGAGCGTTGCCGGGAGGGCGAGGACGAGCATCACGAGCATCTTGAGGCTGTCACCAAAGTGCCCCTCATTGATCGCGGCAATGAGCACAACGGCCACGGCGCACACGAGCCCAACGATGGCTGCTGTCGCGGCGTAGAGGAGTGCGAGCTTTGCCGCATCGAAGTATTCGCTCACGAGCGGCCACTTCTTCGGGAGGGCGCGAACGCTATAGCGACCCGCGACGAGCGCAAGTGTGAGAAGCACGCAAATGGCGAGGAACGGAAGGATGCCCGCGGCGTGCACGCTCATGTTCATCTCGTACTTCATGCCGTAGCTGTCGGCCTTGTCGCTCGCACGCACGGCAAGCGCCCATGTGAGGAGGGTGGAGATGGTGGCCACGAGGAAGCTCGCCACCGCCGCCTGCACCCAGATGGCCACTGCGCCTTCGTTCGGCTTGCGCTTCGCGATGAATCGACCCGCGAAGAAGGCACCACCGAGCACAGCCGCAAGAACAAGGAACGGCACGAGCCCCTGACTCGAATACAGGGAGAAGGACGTGTCTTCCCCGCCTCCCAGGTTTCCCTTCACGGTGGCGTGGCTCGTGTACGAGCCGAGGAACGCCATCGACACTGCCTGGAAGGGCGCGCCGAGGATATAGAGGAACTCTGGGGTGTCCGGCTTTACCTCGCCGCCGGCCATTCCCGCGAGGCCGCCCTTCGGGTTAGGAACAATGCTCGGCGTGTCCAGCACCATCGAGCCGAGGAGAGGAAGCCCCACGACGATCGCGGCAACGATAAGCCCCGCCGCGTATGAGGCGAAAGCTGCGCCGAGCGTCGGCAACGGGTTGCCGATGAACGATGCGACCTGGCCAAACTGTTTGCCGGGATGCGGAGCCTGCTGGCCGGGCTGACCTTGCTGGTTCTGCGGGGGCTGCTGGAACTGCCCGTTGGGCGGGAAACTCTGCGAAGCCTGCTGACCCTGCGGGGCTTGGGGAGCGCTCGCCTGGCTCTGCGGGAAGCCTTGCGGGGCACCCTGCGGGGTGTACTGAGGCTGCTGGCCCTGCCCGCCTTGCTGGAATTGGGGCGCCTGATACTGGGGCGCTTGGCCAGAGACCTGGTGGGTGTTCGGCGCCGGCGGGGCCGACGATGCCGAAGGCGGAAGATCGGGGTTGCCGCTTGGACCGGAACCCTGAGATGGTCCCTGGTGCGGAGTGTTCGTCATGTCATGTCCTTGCTCGTGGGCGCACACGCACGGTCACCGCGCGTCTGTAACGTGCATCATCGTACGGGACTTTCTACCCTGCGCGCAGCCCCTTGCGCCGCTCGCGCAGGTCGCGGAAGAAGTCGCGCAGCATCTGTGCGCATTCGTGCTCGCGCACGCCAGTCGTGAGCCGTACGCGATGGTTGAGCCGTTCCTCGCGAACGAGATCGTAGAGCGATCCGGCAGCCCCGGCTTTCGGATCCATTGCGCCGACGACGAGGTGCTCGATACGAGCGAGGACAATCGCTCCCGCGCACATCGTGCAAGGTTCGAGGGTGACGGCGAGCGTGCAGCCGCTCAGGTTCCAGCGGCCTCGAACACGGGCCGCTTCCCGCAGAGCGAGGATTTCGGCGTGCGCGGTTGGGTCTTCGTCCGCTTCCCGACGGTTGCCGGCGCCCGCAATGAGCCTTCCCTCTTCGTCGTACACGGCTGCGCCGATGGGAATGTCCCGGCGCGGCGGCGTTGAGGCAGCGCGCGCTTCGTCGATCGCAGGCTGCATGAGCTGGTCCAATTCAGGAACCGGGTGTGTCATGCTCGCCTCGCTTTCAGTTTCGGGCCCTGGGGCCGCGGCGGATCGGCTCTCATCGTAATAGGCTGGCCTCATGCGCGTATTGAACATTGACCATCCGCTCGTTGCCCATAAACTCACCGTCCTTCGCGACAAGAACACCCCAAGTTCCGTTTTCCGCCAGCTCGCCGACGAGCTCGTCACTCTCCTCGCTTACGAGGCGACGCGCAATGTCGCCGTCGCACCCGCTGAGGTCGAGACGCCGGTCGCGACGACGATCGGCAGTAAGCTCACGGATCCAAAGCCCATGGTCGTGCCGATTCTCCGCGCGGGCCTCGGCATGCTCGATGGCATCACTCGCCTACTGCCGACGGCCGAGGTGGGCTTCCTCGGCATGGTGCGCAACGATGAAACTCTCGAAGTCACCACGTACGCAAACCGCCTCCCCGACGACCTCACGGGCCGCCAGTGCTTCGTCGTCGACCCGATGCTCGCGACGGGCCACACCCTGATCGCGTCCGTGAACTACCTTCTCGAAAAGGGCGCGCGCGACATCACGTGCGTCACTCTCCTCTCGGCGCCCGAGGGCATTGAGACCATGGAGCGCGAGCTCGACAAGAGCGCCAACATCACGGTCGTGACCGCGGCGATCGACGAAAAGCTCAACGAGAAGAACTACATTGTTCCCGGCCTTGGGGACGCGGGCGACCGACTTTTCGGGGTCGTCGACTAAGCCTCGCATTTTCCTTCCGCACGGCGCCGGCGCGGCGCGCGTTCACACGCGCTTCCTCTACCGAAGTGTTTCAGTATGTGAACGCCCACTTGCGCCGGCGCCGTTCGTGTTTCACACTGGTGGCATGAATTTCCATGCCGCATCGAGCATCAGCGAGGGGACCGCTTCGGTCTCCCGTTTCATGATGCGCGGCATGATGATGGACATGGCGATGTCCATGATGCAGGGTCAGCCGCGCCTCTAAGCGCACTGCGGAAAGCCGGCTGACAGGAGCCGGCCACTGGGCGTGGGCTCCAGGTGCCCACCGGGAGCACGCCTCGCACGCGAGTTCATCTCACTCCCCCGCGAGATCCCGGATTCCCATTCTTTTCGCGCCGCGCGGCGCCGCATCCTGGAGAATCGCCATGACAGTTGCTGTTGATCGCCCCCTGACATCCCCCTCGACCCGCACGGTGAGCATCACGCTCACCGTTGACCTGCCCGCCTCGAGCGACGCTCGTGAAGCAACGCTGCTCGCAGATTCGCTGCGCTCCCACGCCCTCACGCTCGCGACCGCCAAGGGTGGAACCGCGCGCGTTCAGGTGGCGTCGGAATCTTCGCCTCGCCCCACCCGCTTCACGGCCGTGCCGGGCCAGAGCGCGAGCGCCTCCATCCCGCCGCGCCCCGCCGGCAAACCTCAGGCTCTCCGCCCGCGCAAAGCCGGGGTCGTGTCGCCGAACGCTCCCGCCCGCCGCGATGCCGAAGCCGCGCGGCTGCGCCTCATCCAGTCGCGTCTCGTCAGCCCGGTGAGCGCGCCCGGGCCCGTGAGCGCGCTTAGCCCGGCGAGCCCTTCGCTTCCCGGGGGTCCCGGTGCTCACCTCGCTCAGCCCTCTCTTGTGATCGACCTCTATGGCCGGCGCGTCAGGATCGACGGTGAGGATGTGGACCTCACTCATCGCGAGTTCGAACTGCTCGCGCATCTTGCCCGCAATGCTCGCTGCATCGTTTCGCGCGACGAACTCATGAGCGAGGTGTGGAGCTCGGCGGGCAGCGATGCGGGTGAGCGCACAGTTGACGTGCACATTCGCCGAGTGCGCAACAAGCTTGGCCGCTACCGGAAGCTCATTTCGACGGTGAGAGGCTCGGGTTACAGGCTCGAGCTCGGTAGCGACGTTGCGCTGCTCGGCGCGAGGTAGCGAGAGCGCGGGGCGCATCGATTAACACACGAACGGACCGGAGCGCGCACAAATGGGGCTCACGGTCCGTCCGCTGGCTCCGCGGGACAAAGGGGGGAGGTCCCTGCGGAGCGGCGATCGGGTTCGGGGGAACATCCGATCGCCAGGCCGCACGCGCAAGGGGGTGAGCGCTGTGCGGCGGCTATATTCCGGCACATGTGCCGTGCTTGTGCCGCACCTGCGGCACCGGAGTGCCGCGGAGCGGGCAACGCCGGTACTCCAACTCTAAAACACTTCGCGGCAAATGTGAACCTCGTTTGTCCCTCCACATTCGAGTACTATCCACGGGCGGATTGGTGCCGGCATCCATGTGCCATCCACCGTTTAAGGTCGGGCCGTTACGATGGGGGGCTAGGGCGCTCACCCGTCCTAGTCAGCATCCCCCATTTCCAGCGAGGACCTTCATGATTGCTCACGCACGTATCGTTTCGGCGAAGGACGCCACGATTCAGTTCGCCGATCGCGCCGAACGCATCGAAGGCGAGAGCAGGAACGAGGTGCGCACTGCGATCAAGCACGCCTTCGTCGCGGAAGCGCGAAAGCAGGAATCGCCGATCGACGTCGTCATTTTCGACGGCCCGGCGACCCACAATCTTCGCGTCGAGCCCAATGGCCGGATCCAGCCACGCGAGGCGGATTCTCGGCCGCTTTACGCCTCAAGCGCAGCAATGCCTGCCGCTTCGGGCCAAAAGCGCGGGCGCCATTCGGCGCTGAGCGCCACGAGCCCGGCTTCCGGAAACGCCTCGCGACCCGCGAGCGCCTCCTCCCCCGGCTCCGCGAGCGCGGCCTCTGCTGCGGCCCTCGCCGACCTGCAAAAGCGACTCGCGGCCGCTGACGAGCGTCCGGCTGCCGATTCGATGTCCTCTCCCGAGGCCCTCGATGGCACGCGCCGCGCAGGTGGCGACGAACTCACCCCCTCCTCGGCGACAAAGCCGCACGAGCCCGTTGTGGCTCCGAAGCGCGAGCTTCCCAAGGACGATCTGCCGACCCTCGATGACCTGCGTGCGGGCAACGACGCTCACCGCAAGCCGGTCGCCACGCGAGGCTTCAACAAGTTCGTCCGCCAGGCCACCTTTGGTCTCATTAAGCCCGGTCCGGGGCGCGCGGAGCGCCGCGAACTCGATCAGATCGAGCGGATCCGCAAGCGGCTCGACGCGCCGAAGAACATCGCGGTCGTGAACCTCAAGGGCGGCGCCCACAAGACCACGAGCGTGCTCATGCTCGCCGCGACTCTCGGCATGTTCCGCGGCGGCAGCGTGCTCGCATGGGATAACAACGAGACGCGCGGCACCCTGGGCTGGCGCGGCATCCCGAGCGACCACCACCTCACGGCGCTCGACCTTCTCAATAACCTCGACCACTTCGCGGGCACGGATGCGCGCGTTGCTGATCTCGACAAGTACGTGCGCCCGCAAGGCGACATGAACTTCGACATCCTCGCGTCTGATGAGGATCCGGGATCGGCGGCGTCGATCGATGGCGATGCGTTCAATCGCCTCAACGACACGCTCTCGCGCTTCTACCGCATCAAGGTCGTGGACACGGGCAACAATGTTCGCGCCTCGAACTGGCTGGCCGCCGTCGAGGGCGCCGATCAGCTCGTGATCGTCTCGACCGTGCGCGAAGACACCTTCAACGCCGCGGCGTGGATGATCGATGAACTCCGCATGACGGGCCACAAGAAGCAGGTCGAGAACGCGGTCACGATCCTGTCGCACTCCTCGCGCGGCAAGATTGACCGCGTGCTGCGCAAGCGCCTCCTGCACCACTTCGGCGCTCACACGCGCGCCGTGCTTGAGGTTCCGTTCGAGCCGCACTTCGTGGATGGCGGAAGCCTCGAATGGGCCAAGCTCTCGAAGGAGACGCGCGAGGCGTGGATGAACGCAACCGCGACAGTAGCCGACGGGCTCTGAGCACCACCGCAGCTTCGCACGCGACGCGCGAGGCTGCGCTCCACTCGTGCACGCTCCACCTTCACGCTGATGACGCACTCGGCGTGAGCCTGTGGGCCCACGTGACCGACTCCGAGCGCCGCGCGCATACGCTCGACGCTCTCGAACCTGCACTCACGGCGCTTTCTCCCGAGGGCACTCGACCCGCGCCACTCGCTCCGATCGGGGCGTGGCTCACGCGGCCCATGCGTCACGTGATCGAGGTCGAGCTCCTTGGCCGCCGCACCCGCGTGCGCACCCTCGCGCTCGAAAGCGCGCACCTTGCCGAACTCACAACCGCGCTGCGCACACGCATCGCTCACCTCGCACGCACGTCGGCAACGCCGAGAGATACGAGCAAGGAGGGCATCAACCGCCTCATCGGTGAACTCGCCGAGGCCGGGCGCCCACTCGACCTCGGAGAGGGAATCCTTCTCGCCCCCGAGACGCTCGCCGTTCTCAACCTCGATTCGCACGCACGCCGCATCGTCGAGCGGCGCGACATCGTTCCCGGTCCTGAAAGCGCGCACGACACGAGCCGCGTGCGATGGCGCCTCGCCCCCGGTCTCGCGGTGGGCACCTCCCCCGCTCATCCCGCGCTCGAACACCTCGTCGATGCCCACGCGCGCGTGGCCTTCACGCGCCTGCGCACGGAACACGAACGGGCGGGAAAGCTCCCGGGCGCCGAGGAACTCGCGGGGCTCGACCCCGTGGGCGCGGCGCTCCTCGATGCTCTCGACGACAGCGACGCGCTTCTCACGCTCGACACGATCAACGATCGCCGCGTGCGAAAAGCTCTCGACGATTTCGCCCAATCGGCGCTCACCGGCGTCCTCTTGAGCGAGGCGCGGCCGCGTCTCACGGTGCGCGTGCGCGAGGCGCAAAAGAAGGGGTACGACGCCGGCTCGGCAACCGTCGGACTGCGTGTGTACTCCAATGCCGCCCGCTGGCAGGTCGAGGTGTGCCTCGCGGAAACGTCGGGCCGCGTGCACCTGCTCGGGGAGCTCGTCAACGCGGGTGACCTCACGAGTGTGGGGGCGCTCGAACACGCCTCCCACGTGCGCCGTCTTTCTCCGACGCTTGCGGCGATCCACGCCGAGCCGGGCGGGCTCACGTGGAACCTCTCCACGAAGGAACTCTCGCGCTTCCTCACCGACGATGCGGCCGTGCTCGAAACCGAGGGCATCGCGGTCATGCTTCCGCGCGAATGGACGAAGCAGCCCGTGAGCGTGGTCGCGAAGGTAGCAACGCCGCAGGAGGATCCCGAGGATCGCCCCACAAAGTCGGTGGGACTCTCGGGTGCCATGGCGTCGTTTGAGTTCTCGGTCGCCGTCGGGGAATCGATGCTGAGCCCCGAAGAGCTCGAGGAACTCCTCGAAGAGCAGCGCGAACTCGTGAACATCCGCGGGCAGTGGGTGCGCCTCGATTCCTCGACGCTTCGTGCCGCGACGGCCTTCCTCGCGGGCGCCCGCCGCGCCGCCGCGGTGCAACCACGCGATGACGGGCACGAGAAACTCTCCGACGTTCAGTTCCGAAGCCTGCTCGCGCACGAGGACCTGAGCGATCTGAATCTGCGCGTCGAGGCCACGAGCGCCAATGGCGACGAACTCCTTTTCGGTGCCGATAAAGTCTCCGTGCCGGCGCTGCCCGCACCGCGCACGCTCAAGGCGACGCTCCGCCCCTATCAAAAGCGCGGCCTCGATTGGCTCACGTTCCTCGACTCTCGCGGCCTCGGCGGGATCCTCGCCGACGACATGGGCCTCGGCAAAACGATGCAGGTCCTCGCGTTCCTCGCGCGCGAACGCGAGAAGCTCCCCCAGATCGGGCCCACGCTTCTCGTGTGCCCCATGTCCGTCCTCGGTAGCTGGCAGCGCGAGGCTGAGCGCTGGCTCCCCAGCCTCGACGTCCACATTCACCACGGCCCCGATCGACTCCACGGCGAGGCGTTCCGCGAGCGCGCTCGCGCTTCCCACCTCACCCTCACGACCTATGCGCTCGTCGCACGCGATTTCGATGATCTCGCCTCCGCGACGTTCCACCGTGTGATCCTCGACGAGGCGCAACACGTCAAGAATCACGACACCGGTGTCACGCAGGCCGTCAAGGCCCTGCCCGAGGGGCGGCGGCTTGCTCTCACGGGCACGCCCGTCGAGAACGACCTCACTGATCTCCACTCGATCCTTTCGATCACCACGCCGGGGCTGCTGCCGAGCGAGGCCGCGTTTAGGGAGAGGTTCGTCAAGCCGATCAACGAGGGCAACCAGGCCGTGCAGGAGCGCTTGAGCCTTGTGACGCGCCCCTTCATCCTGCGGCGCGTCAAGACGGATCGAAGCATCATTTCGGATCTTCCCGACAAGCGGGAGGAGCGCGAGCTCGTCAATATCACCGAGGAGCAGGCCGGGCTCTACAAGGCGCTCGTCGAGGACATGACGAAAGAGCTCGAGCAGCTCGCGAAAGTTTCTGACCCCCTCGCCCGCGACCGCCGGCGCCGCACGATCGTGAGCACCACGATCATGAAATTGAAGCAGGTCCTCGGGCATCCCGCGCACTTTCTCGGCGACGGCTCGCCCCTGCTGGATGCCGCTGGCGAACACAGAAGCGGAAAGCTTGAGCGGCTCGATTCGATCCTCGGATCTGTCGTCGCGAACAACGAGAAGGCCCTCATTTTCACGCAGTTCACGGCGTTTGCCCCCACGATGCTCGAGCATTGGAACAACACGTTCGGGATTCGCGTGCCGTTCCTCCACGGTGGAATCTCGAAGGCCGAGCGCGACGAGATGGTGCGCGAGTTCCAGAACTCGCCCGGCACCCCGGGGGCGATGCTCCTTTCGCTCCGTGCAGGCGGCACCGGCATCACTCTCACCGCTGCGAACCACGTGATCCACCTGGATCGTTGGTGGAATCCGGCCGTTGAAAACCAGGCCACCGACCGCGCCTTCCGCATCGGCCAAACGCGGGACGTTTCCGTCCACAAGCTCATCTCGATCGGAACGATCGAGGAGAAGATCGACGATGTGCTGCGCACCAAGCTCGAGCTCGCAGAGCACACCGTCCGCTCCGGCGAAGGCTGGCTCACGGAACTCAGCAATGAGAAACTCGCCGAGATCGTCGCTCTCGGCGACGCGCGGAAGGACAGACGCCCATGAGCATCGAGATGACGTCGAAACGCGGCGCGATCGGCGAAAGCTTCCTCGCGACCGAGTTTCTCGCACGCGCCGAGGTGCAGCTCGGCCGCACGCGGCTCGCGGCCGGTAAGCGCCTCGCGCGCGCGGGCGCCGTCCAATGGCTCGACGTGACGCCCGGGCACGTGAAGGCAGAGGTCTCCGCCGCGATTGACGGCACGCTCACCCATCCGCAACTCGACTTCGGGCCGCGCCTGCCTCACGACATCGAGGCCCTCGCCGCGCGCGCCAAGCGCGACCCGCACGAGGTTCTCGCCGTGCTCGCGGGCACCTACGACAACGCCGACGAACGCACCCTCGATCGCGAAGGCCTCTCCCTCCTCCCGAGCGCGGAGTTGCCCCTGTCCTTCGGCTGCACGTGCCTGCGCTGGCCCGACGTGTGCGAGCACGTGTGGGCGCTCGCCGTCGCCTTCACCGAGCACATCGACCGGGCGCCAGCGGACTACCTTGCCCTTCTGGGGTTGGACGTGGAGAAGCTTCACCTCACGAAAGCAGCGTCCGACGCTCCCTCGGCAACCGTCGGACCACATCCCCACGTGGAGACTCGCACCCGTTTTGATCCCGCGCGGCTCGAATCCGAGATACTGGTGAGAGCAATGGGCGAAGAGGCAGCGGCTCTCGTGGCCGCGTTCTACGCTGAAGCACAAAGAGGCGGCGACGTGCCGCACACCGAGACGAAAGGACGGGGCCAGGGCGATGGCTCACGAGCTGACACAGGAGACGATTGACGCCGTCGCGGCGATTTTTGACAAGGCTGTCGCGGAGCACCGCATGGCGGGCGTCGCGTGGGGCATTGCGTCGGGCGGTGAGGTGCTCGCCTCGGGTGGTGCGGGCTCGAGCGCGCTCGTGGGCGGCGAAAGGGCCGAGGGGGCATTCACGCCTCGCGCCGATTCAATCTCGCGCATTGCGTCGATGACGAAGTCGTTCACGGCCGCGACGATCCTCGCGCTTCGTGATGAGGGCAAGCTGCGTCTCGACGACCCGATCGCGACTTACGTTCCTGCCGCCGCGCACATCGGGTCCTTTAGCGAGGATTCCCCCGCCCTCACACTTCGTCACGCCCTCACGATGTCGGCTGGCTTCGTGACGGATAACCCGTGGGGCGATAGGCAGGAGTCGATGAGCACCGACGAGTTCGACGAGTACATCGCGGGTGGTCTCTCGCTCATCGCCGAACCCGGCTGCGGATTCGAATACTCGAATACCGGCTTTGTGCTCCTTGGACGCGTGATCGACGAGGTCACGGGCGTGAGCTTCCGCGACGAGATACGCCGCCGCTTCATCGATCCGCTCGGGATGAAGGACACGGTGTTCTCGCTCGCGGAAATGACCGATGACCAGCGCTCGCGCGTGCTCACGGGTCACCGCGTGGGCGACGGGGAGGGCGCGAAGCGCTTTGAAGAGGTCGATTTTGACACTCCCGGCGCCTTCGGCGCGATGGCGGGGCTCTTCTCGACCGTCGCCGACGTCGCAAAATGGACGGCGTTCCTCGCCGAGGTGGGCGTGCATGGCGCCGACGGCATCAGCGACGACTCGCGCGCGATGCTCTCGCCGGCCTCGCGCCGCGAAATGCAGGAGATTCACCGCATCCAAGAGTGGCCGGTTCTCGAGGATGGAAACGGTTTCGGTCGCGTTCGCGGCTACGGCTACGGGCTCGTCGTCGAGAAATTCCCGAAGCTCGGCGACGTCATCTCGCACTCCGGTGGGTATCCGGGCTACGGCTCGTACATGGTGTGGCTGCGCGGCACGGGCCTGACCGTGATCGCCCTCGCGAACTCCAAGTACGCGCCAGCGATCCCCTGTTCCCTCGACGCGCTCGAGGCGATCCGCACCCACCAGGCCGAACTCGTCGACGCTCCCAAGCGTGAACTCGCGCCCACCACGCGCGACGCCCTCGAGAAGGCTCTCGCGTGGCTGCGCGACGTCGAGCTCGAAGGCCAGCCGACGACCCTCGTCCCAAGTGGCTCGGCGCGCACCGTTCTCGCAAACCGTGCCAAGCAGGGCGTGAGCGAGGAAAGCGACCCGCTTCTCGCGCTGTTTGCGACCAACATGGATCAGGACGTCTCGCGCGCCGAACGCGTGCGTCTGCGTGACGCGGCCCTGCGGATCGCCGGCCTCGACCGCGCCGATCTCACGCTCGAGAAGGCTGCAAGTCTGAAGGTGCTTTCACCGTTCCAAGCGGTGTGCACGTTCGAGGGCGAAAGCGGGAAGGTCCTCATCGACCTGCTCATGGATCCGCGCAAGAACTCCCAGATCCAGGCGCTCAACATCAAGGGCGAGTCGAAGGACAAGGGCGAGGCCTCGGGCGCCGCACCCATCGGAATCTGAGCGCAATGCCGCACATCCACCTCGAGGTGAGCGACCTCGATGCCGCCCTGGTCGACGACCTCGACTGGGGCGGCACGATCCTCACGATCGGCGGGCACGAGCAGTCTCACGTCAATCCCGCCGATCCGCGAGAGATCCGCTACGAGTACTTGAGGCGCATCGCGAACGTTCTCGACGAAGGATTCGAGACGGGCGCGCCGATCAGCATTCTCCACCTCGGCGCGGGTGCGCTCACACTCGCGCGGTACGTGCAGGCCACGCGCCCGGGAAGCATGCAGCTCGCGGTCGACATCGAACCCCGCCTCGTCACGTTCGTGCTCGAGAACCTGCCTCTTCCAGCGGGCACGCGCCTCGAGCACCGCGTGGGCGACGCACTTGCCGAGGTGCGTGCGCTCTCGGAGGGCCACTCATCCCCCGCCCAGGGCTCCGGTGAGGTCCGACGGTTCCACGCCGCCGTCCTCGATGTATTCAGCGGGAAGGAGACCGCGCCTCACCTCGCAACGGCAACCTTTTATGGCGCCGCGCTCGACGTGCTCGACGCGGAAGCTGAGGATCCGGGAGTGCTCCTCGTCAATATCGGCGACGACGAGCCCCAACGCTTCCTCGACGCGCAGGCGCGAGAGCTTCACGCAGCGTGCGCTGAGCGGGATTACCCCGAGCCGTGGATCCTCACTGATGCTCACGTCGCGCACTCCCGTGCGACGGGCAACTCGATTCTCGTGGCAGGCCCCCTTACGGCTCGCGAGGATTTTATGCAGATTGCCTCGCGCGTGCGGGCCTCTGGACCTCATCCCGCTGTCGTGGAGCCGTGGCGCGACGTCCTCGGCGCTTAGCTCCGCCGCGCTTTATAGGAAGCCAATGAGCGTGAGCGATGCGAAGGCACCCGCGCCGATCGCGATTGTCATGCCCGCGATGATCGCGGCCCACCCCACGAGAGTCATCCGGTCATAGCTGCGCGCACGCTCACCCAGCCCGCGCTTTCCGGTGCGAATATCGACGTCGTGCTCATCCGGGCTCGACGGCACGAGCGAAACCGCGGAGGGCATCCGTCGTTCGGGCGGATCGAACGGCGCCTCGACGTCGTCCACTTCTTCGATAATCGCGGCGCTTGGGGGACGCTGCGGCACGGGCGACGGCACGGGCTCAACGGAGGGCGGTTCCCCCTCGTACGGATCGAAATCTTCCGGAATATCCGGCATGAGGTCCACAATTTCAAGCCGGGAACCGTCGGAAAGAAGAGCCGGGGAACCGGGCTCCACGCTCGGGAGCTGCGCCAAGGCCTCCCGCGCGCTCGGGCGCTCGGCGGGGTCGCTCGCGAGCATGGCGGCGAGGACCCGGGCGAATTCGGGCGAGAGACCTTCGGGAATTGTCGTATCGCTTAGCGCGGTGGGGCCGGCGAGCGTGAACAGCACAGACGCACCAAGCGCGTAGACGTCGGCCGCGGGTGTAGCGACGGCACCGGCGGCGACCTCGGGCGCGAAGAAAGCTTCCACGGTCGCGGTGTCCACGACCGGGAAATCTGGCGCTTCGACCTCCGGCATCGCTGCGCTCACGCCCGCGAGCACAGCGAATACGGGTGGGCGATCTTCCCGGCACATGATCGTGGTGGCGCTCACGCGGCGATGCACCCACCCCGCCTCATGCATTGTTGCGAGCGCCTCGAGGATTTGCCTCGCGATCATGAGTGCCGCTGATTCGCCGAGCGTCCCCCTGAGGCTCACAACTTCGGCGAGGGTGCCACCTGACACGAGCGGCATTGCTACGAGCGCCTCGGACTCGTCCATCGCATAAGGGGAAAGAAGATGCGGGTGGGCGAAGGCGCCGTCGGAATCTTCGAGTATCCGCCTCGCCGAGACCAACTGCCCGTCATCGAGAATCTTGAGCGCGCACTGATCCTCGCGTTCGCAGTCCCACGCACGCCAGACCTCGCCCGTGCGTGAGCGCTCGACCAGGTCGATCCGCACGAAACGCTTGCCGTAGGCGTTCATAGGCCGCCCTGCCCACGCGTGCGCACACGTCCAATGAGGGTCTGGAGATCCTCGAGTCGGCGTTCCCACCACGACTCAGGCTTCACGCGCTCGAGAAGTTCATCGAGCTCTGGCACGAGATGCCACACGTGAAAGTCCGCGCCCGAATCCGCGGGTGGGCGCGCGGCGCTGGTGAAAATCCGCGCGAGAGCCTCGCCAGTGCGATCGCATTGAAACTCGACGCCAGTGACCGCCGGGTACTGGGCCTCGCGGGCCGCCTCGAGCGCGTACTCCCAGGCGGGTGCGATGTGTTCCTCAAGTCCCTGCACCGAGGCCAGTGGGGCGGGTATGCCTCGATGGGCGACCCACACGCCACGAATGTCGAGCACCGCATCCACGCGGCACAGCCGCTCACCGTCGGCCCCGGCCGCGCTCACGTACACGAGGTTGCGCAGTGCATCCGCGGGCGTCAGGGGGGACACGAATCGGGCGAGCGGTTCCGCGATTGTCGCAGGCAAAGATCGGCGAAGCGGCGCATGCTCAGCGCCCGCCAGCTCATTCCCGCTCAGCGACACGTCCTCACCTCCGAGTTCATCCATCAGTGTCGACATGGCTCGCTACTGCGCCATGTCCTTGAAACGCGAGTAATGCCCCTCGAACGCCACGGGAATGGTCTTCGTTGCGCCATTGCGGTGCTTCGCGACGATGAGGTCCGCCTCGCCCGCGCGGGCCGATTCCTTCTCGTAGTAATCCTCGCGGTGGATGAGAACGATGAGATCCGCATCCTGCTCAATCGAGCCGGATTCGCGAAGGTCACTCATCATGGGCTTTTTATCGGTGCGCTGTTCGTTTCCGCGGTTGAGCTGCGAGATCGCAATCACGGGAACCTCGATTTCTTTCGCGAGGAGTTTGAGCGCACGCGAGAATTCCGAAACCTCCTGCTGGCGCGACTCGACGCGCTTACCGGAGCTCATGAGCTGCAGGTAGTCGATCACGACCAGTTTGAGATCCGCCTTCTGCTTGAGGCGACGGCACTTCGCGCGAATCTCCATGAGGGTCATGTTCGCCGAATCGTCGATGTACAGCGGCGCATCCATGAAGCGCGTCGTGGCGCGCGCAAGGCGCTCCCAGTCCTGATCGTCCACCGTGCCGTCGCGAAGGCGGCTCATCGGCACCTGCGCTTCGGCGGCCATGATGCGCATCATGATCTCTTGGCGGTCCATTTCGAGGGAGAAAATGGCCGACGCCATCCCGTTGTGGATCGCGGCGCTCCTCATCACGTCCATGCCGAGAGTCGTCTTACCCATCGCAGGGCGCCCCGCGAAGATGATCATCTGCCCGGGGTGCAGGCCCTGGGTCAGCTCATCAAACTCCGCGAATCCCGTGGGCACGCCGTTGACCTGACCGCCCCTGGATTGGAGCATCTCGATGAAGTCCATCGTCGGCTCAATCACTTCGGAAAGCTTCACGTAGTCCTCGGACTTCGTGCGGTCCGTGACCGAGTACACCTGCGCCTGCGCTTCGTTGACGGCGGCATCAACCTCGCCGCCATCCGCGGCGAAGCCAAGCTGCACGATGCGCGTGCCAGCCTCGACGAGCCTACGGAGCGTGGCCCGCTCCGCGACGATCTCGGCATAGAACCCCGCGTTGGCGGCCGTCGGAACCGCATCGATCAAATCGGCGAGGTACGGGGCTCCGCCGACCTTCTCGAGGTTGCCCTTCTCACGCAGCGCATCGGCGACCGTCACGAAATCGGCCGGCTCCCCGCGACCGTAAAGGTCGATGATCGCCTCGTAAATGAGTTCGTGCGCGGGGCGGTAAAAGTCGTTGCTGCGGAGCTTCTCGACGACGTCGGCGATCGCATCCTTCGACAGCATCATGCCGCCAAGAACGCCCTGCTCAGCACCTAGATCCTGCGGCGGGAGGCGGTCCATCCCCTGATCGGGACCCGGCTCCAAAAGGGCGCTCGACATACGACCTCCTCAAGTCTCGGTGTGGCTGCCCCGAGGCGGGGCATGAATGCCCCAGAATCCTACCGCGAAGCGCTACTCGGCAACGAGGTCGCGCGCTTCCGGGTTCTTCTCAAGCCATCCCTGCACGTAGGGGCACACGGGACGAACCTTCACGCCGTGACGGCGCGCATGTTCGAACGCCGCGGCGGTCACCTCGCCCGCGATGCCTCGCCCGCGAAACTCCGGATCCGTCACGACATGCGTGGCGACGAAAATGGCGCCATCATTCTCGCGGTCGTATTCGAGGTACCCCGCTTCTACGCCACCTTCCGTGGCAATGAAGCGCTGCTGGTCAGAAAAATGAGTCACGGTAGCCATGCCTTAAGTGTCGCAGGAGCGCGCGGTTTTCAACAGGTTTTCGGTCATTTTGGGCCGCGGGTCCCAGGTCACGGGCGGAACGCGCGTGGCTCATTCGGTTCCGACGCTTGCCCGGCAACCTGTGGGCTCACGCCCAAGCCGCCTCCTTCCCCCTTCTCTCCATGGCTCCCACGGTTCTCACTGAGTCCACCACGTTTCTCTCCGAGTCCCCACCACACGTCTTCCCGGCTCCCCCACACGTATCCCCGGGCCCCACCACACTTCTCTCCGGGGCCCCACAACGCTTCGCCATCTTTGCGACACGCCTCGCGCTTCGGTTGTTCTTGGTGGGCCTATCCACATTCGTGAATTCGTTTCAGTTGGCGATTTGTCGCTCGGTGGGGTTTTATGCGGTGGGTTGCGCTCCACAATCTGTTTTATCCACAAATTATTTCGGTTTTCCACAGTGTTTTCTGGATTACTGGGCGTTTTCCGCACACCGCGGTCACCAGGACCTTCATATGGCGAGGGTGGCGCGTTTAAATGTCTCACCCCTCCTTTAGGCTCGAGTTGTCTCGAGAAAGAAAAGAGCCGGGTTTAAATGTC
>NZ_BCSI01000013.1 GCF_001570785.1 Dermabacter hominis NBRC 106157 | reverse complement strand
GGCGCAAACTCGTGGCAGATCTTCTTCCGCATCACCCTCCCCCAGCTGCGGCCGATCATCCTGTTCGTCACCCTGATGTCGACGATCGGCTCGCTCCAAAGCTTCACCGAATCGCAGGTGCTGACCTCCTCGAACTCCGGAGGTGCAGCAAGTGCGGGCGGCATCAACAACTCTGGTCTCACCATGGTGATGTACTTCTACTCGGTGGCCTTCCAAGAGAACCGCTACGGCTACGGCGCCGCGATTGCGTGGGGCGTTTTCGTTGTCGTCATGTTCTTCTCGATCATCAACTGGCTCGTGACCCGCGAGCGCAAGGACTAAGGGGCGCCTCGACATGACAGCTCAGACTCATACGGACACGATTGTGCGCCGCCGGAAGCCGATCCGGATCACCACGATCCTCAAATACATTGCGCTCACGGCGGGTGCGCTCGTCTCGCTGTTCCCGTTCTACTGGATGTTCATCCTCGCGACCCACCCGTCGTCCGCGATCTTCAAGTTTCCGCCGGATGTGCTTCCCGGCGATCGTCTCGGCACCAACATCGAGACCATCACCTCGAAGATCAACATTTGGGCGGCAATGGGCAACACCCTGGTCGTGGCCCTATCCGTGACGGTGCTCGGGCTCTTCATTTCGTCGATCACCGCCTTCACCTTCGCGAAGTTCGAGTTCCCCGGCAAAAAAGGCCTCTTCCTCATCATCATGGCCACGTTCCTTCTGCCGGCCCAGCTCGCGAGCATCCCGCAGTTCCTGTTCATGAGCAAGCTCGGTTGGACCGGCGACCTCAAGGCCCTGATTTTCCCGTCGCTCGCGAGCGCGTTCGGTGTGTTTTGGCTTCGTCAATACGCGACGAACTCGGTGTCGACCGAGTTGCTCGAGGCTGCCCGCATCGACGGTTGTGGCTTCCTGCGCCAGTACCGCCACGTGTGCCTCCCGCTCATCAGGCCGGCCCTCGCCTTCCTCGGCATGTTCACGTTCATCGGCGCATGGAACGACTTCATGTGGCCCCTCATTGTGCTCACGAACCCGGATAAGCTCACGCTTCAGGTCGCATTGAGCCAGCTCAAGACGGCCCACGGAAGCGACTACGGCATGCTCATGGCCTCGGCCCTGATCGCGGTCGTGCCGCTCATCATCGTGTTCGTCATTGGCGCGAAGCAGTTCATCGCCGGCATCGCCGAGGGCGCGGTGAAGTCTTAGCCTGCTCTTTCATGAGCGGGGGCGAATACTCCCCCGCTCAGGCTTTGCGGGTTTCGACGTTCGCGTCGCCAACGAGTTCGGCAAGTTTCGCGTCGTACCAGGCCGCTGCCTGTTCCGGCGTTTTGTCGCCCACCATCACGGTGTCCATCGCGTCCTGGATAGCGGAGGAGACCTCGGGATAGACCGCGAAGGCGGGACGGTAGTGGGCGCCCTCGAGCATGTCGGTGAAGAATCCGACGGTTGGCGAATAGCCCCTGTACTCCTCGTTTTGCGCGACGTCCCTCCTCGTCGTCAGCGTGCCTCCCGAGATGTTGCGCTGAACCTGGTGCTCGAGGCTGCAGAGTTCCTTGACGAGTGCGAACGAGAGCTCGCGATCACGCGCGTGCGTGGGGATCGCCCAGCCCCAGCCTCCCGCGAGCGTTGTCGATCCCGGGGCCTCGCCATACTGGGTGGGCATGGACGCAACACCAACGTCATCGGGCCACGTGGGCCAGGGAGCGAGGCTGCCTTCGGCCCAGAGGAATGAGATCCACGATCCATCGATGAGGATGCCGAGCTCGCCCGCGGGGAACATCGTAGCCTGCACGGCGTCCATGAGATTCGGGTCGAAGTGGCGGGCTGCGGGGAGCGTGAGCCCTTCGTCGAACTGGCGCTTGTAGAACGCGAGCGCGTCAATGAAGCCTTGCGATCCCGCGACCCATTTCTTCGTCTCGGGATTGTAGAGCGTGTCGTTCGTGCCGTAGAGGAGCATCTCGAGGCCCTGCATCGAGGCTGATTCGCCCTGCGCTTTTCCGCAGTACATGAACATCCCGGTCGCGCCGATGTCGGCGTCGCGAATGACCGCGGCAGTCTCGGCGATGTCTTCCCACGATTGCGGCTGCCACTCGGTGGGAAGTCCCGCCTTCTCGAACACTCTCTTGTGGTAGTAGATGCCGCGCGTATCGGTCTCGGTGGGAATAAAGTGCACGCGCCCCTCGGGGTCCTTGGCAGCCTCCTTGGAGGCCGGGTAGAAACTCTCCCAGGCCTTCCACGCGTCAACGAGATCATCGATCGGTTGAAGGTAACCGGCGGCGATGTCGGATTGCAGGATGAAGGAGTCTTCGAAGACAACGTCGGGGCAGCTGCGTGGCGAGGACATAAGCAGCTCATTTTTGGTGAAGTAGTCATTCGCCGCGGCCACGATCGGCACGAGTTCGACCTTCACCCCCGGGTGTTTCGCGGTAAAGCTCGCGGCTACTCCCGTCAGCCACTGCTCGAGGTTCCTGTCTGATCCGAACTGTTGGAACGCGATCCGCAGCGTCGAGGCGTCGCGCTCGCTCGCGCACCCGGTCAGCATCGACAGCGGGAGCGTTGCCGCCACACCGCCCGTCACCGTGAGGAAGTTTCGGCGCGACGGCCGGTTCGTGACTCTCACGGCGTGGTGCATGATGGCGGTCCTCTCGTTCGCGGGCCACCGGTGTGCGTGGCTAAGGTGCCCCGTACTCCACGCGAGGGGCCGGGGAGACTCCCGTAGCCTATCGATGACCGGGCTGCCTGCGGAACTTTGGCCGGATCGCGGTCGCGCGGGCGCTTCTCCGCGGTGCTTCACTCACCCCTTAACCGCGCCGTCTTCCACTCCCTTGAAGAAGAAGCGCTGGAACACGGCAAAGAACAGGATGATCGGCACGAGCGCAATCATGGTGCCCGCGGCGATGACGCGCGGGTTGGAACCGAAGTTCGAGTTGAGGTACTGCATGCCCACGGTGAGCGTGTATTTGTCGGGATCGCTCAGCACGAGCAGCGGCCACAGGAAGTCATCCCACCCGCCGATGAACGCGAAGATAGCGACGACACTCGCCATGCCCCGCACGTTCGGCCACACCACTCGCGTGATGATTTGCCACGTATTCGCGCCGTCGATCACGGCCGCGTCAAGGAGCGCCGGCGGGATCGATCGGCACGCCGCCATCATGAGGAGAACGTTGACAGCACCGATGAGGCCGGGAAGCACGACGCCCGCGAGCGAGTCAGCGAGGCCAAGCGACTTGATCGTGAGGAACTGGCTCATGAGGGTCACTTCGCCTGGCAGGAGAAGCGTCGAAAAGAGGATCCCGAGCGCGATCTTCTTTCCCTTGAACTGCAAGCAGCCCAGGGCGTAACCGGCGATCGTCGAGAAGACCACGTTCGCGAGTGCGAGTGACACGGCGACGATGAGCGAGTGCCAGGCGTAGCCGAGGATCGGCACGGTGTTGGCAACCTCGACGTAGTTGTGGAGCGTGAAATCACTCGGCAGAAGCGACGGCGGGAACTGATAGATGGGGTCCTTCGGGCCTTTGAAACTCGTGCTGAGCTGCCACAGGAACGGCCCCACCGACACGAAGAACATCGCGACGAGCAGAATGTAGCGCACGATCAAACCGGCAAGCGTCGGCTTATTAAATCCCCCGGATTCCTTGCTGCGCCACGGGCGGTTCGTGTTGCGGTAGGTGCGGGAAGAAGTTCCGACGGCTTCCTTATTCACGGTGCCGGCTCCGGATTCGAGAGTGGACATTCCGATCAGTTCCTTAGTGCGCGTTCGAGTCTGGCCGGTTGTTGAGGTAGGCCACGAGGATGAGTGGCCCCACCGTGAAGAGGAAGAGGAGCACGGAAAGCGCCGATGCGTAGCCGAGCCTGCCGTTGAGGCCTGAGCCGACTTGCTGGACGAGCATGACGAGCGAGGATGCCTCGCCACCGGGCCCGCCCGAGCCTTTCGAGAGCACGTACAGTTCGGAGAACACGCGCATGCCGCTCACGGTGATGAGGGCGCTCACGAGGAACATTGCACCGCGCACGCCCGGAACGGTGACGGACCAGAAGCGGCGCCAGGCGCTCGCGCCGTCCATGGCTGCAGCCTCGTGGAGCTCGTTGCCGACGTTGGCGAGGGCCGCGAGGTACACGACCATGTAGTACCCGAGGCCCTTCCATACGGTGAGGACGACGGCCGTGAAAATGAGGCCCCATCGCGAGGCGAGGAATGGCAACGGGCCTTGAACGAGGCCGAGGAATTGCAGGGTTTCGTTGATGACGCCGCGTGAGTCGAAGAGCCACTGGAAGATGAGGGCCACGACAACAACCGAGGCGATGACGGGGAAGTAGAAAGTCGTTCGGAAGAACGAAATGCCGGGAATCACGCGGTGCACGAGGAGAGCGAGCAAGAGCGGCAAGAAGGTCAGGAGGGGGACGCACGCGACGGTGAAGGCAAGCGTCGTTCCGAGCGATGTCCACACGCGCGCATCGCTGAAGAGTGCCGCATAGTTGTCGAAGGCGACGAAGGTTCCGCCCGTGAGCGGGCGCGCATTCGTGAAGCTCAGGACGACCGTGTTGACGAACGGCCACAGAGCAAAAACGGCAACCCACACAACTGCGGGGCCTACGAGGAGCCACGGGACGTACCACTTGTATGAACGCACGCTACTTTTTCCTTCCAACGGTGCGGCGTAAAGGGGCCGGGCGAGGCCCGAGGGGCTTCACCCGGCCAGGGGGTGTCAGCTGAGCTGATCGTTGCCGTACTTCACGGCTGCGTCGAGCGCTTCTTTAGCCGTGATGTCGCCGCGCATGGCGAGCGCCATCTGCTGCCCCATGTTGGTCTTCATGTCTTCGGTCCACATGACGTTCGTGGGGTCGACAGCGGTCTTCATCGACTCAGCGGCCAGCTCAACTGCTTTGTTCTGCAGCTCGATGTCCGACTTCTCGGCGAACTTGCTGGGGTCGGCTGCCGCTTCTTTCGTGCCGGGCAAAAAGCCCTGTGCGAGCTTGACGAACTCGATCTGGTTTTCGGTGTTCGTCGCGAACTTCGCGAAGGCGAGTGCTGCGGCAGGGGCCTTCGACTTTGCGGAGACGGCGATGCCCTGTACGAACAGAGGCGGCTGCCCCATACGCTTCGTGACGACCGTCTTCTCGATGAGGCCGGGGTTATCGGTCTTGAGCTCGGTGGGGTAGCTCGAGGTCGCGGTTGTCCACAGCACCTTCTCCTGCTTGTACAGCTGGGCGTTACCGGTGTAATTATCGCTCAGCACCTCGACCGGCATGGCCTTGGCTTTGTACAGCTCCACGTATTTCTGCAGGAAGTCGACGTTTTCGTCGGTATTGAAGTTGAACTTGCCGTCGTCACCAGAGGTGATGATGATTTCGGGGAGCGAGGAGATGATCGGGGCGGATCCCCCCTGCTTGGCGGCTTCCATGGCCAGGTCGTAGAGCTCGTCGAAGGTCGTGGGCAGCGATTCCTCGCTCACGCCGAACTTGCTCAGCGCATCGATGTTCCACCAGGACATGTCGGTACCGAGGTACCACGGGTAGCCGTAGCTGCCGTCGATGCCCGGCATTTCGTAGGCCTTGACGCCGCCCTCGACGTACATGTCTTTGAGCTTGTCGTCGGCCTTCGCGAGGTCGAGAAGCATGCCGTTCTTTGCGAGTGAGTACGCGAAGTTCGGCGGAACGTTGACGACGTCAGGGAGCGCGCCGGAGTTTGCCTGGCCGAGGAGCTTATCCTCGTAGCCTTCGCCGGGCTGATCCATCCACTTGACTTTGACGCCCGGGTTTTCTTTTTCGAACCTCGCGACGAGGTCTTCAAAGTAGGGGCTAAACTTTTCGTTCTTGAGCGACCAGGTCTGGAACGAAATCTCGCCCTCGACCTTGCCTTCTTTGGCTTCCTTGGCGGCTTTATCCTGTTCGGCGCTGCCGCCGCCACCGCTCAGACCGCATCCCGCGAGGGTGAGCCCCATGAGCCCGACGCCTGCACCGAGAACCGCGCGACGAGTTGTTTTCATTGCCGTGTACCTCTTCCTTGAGATGTCGTGAGCGGCACCAGACCGGTGATAACTAAACCGCTAAAGTTAAGTGTACATGCCTCCTCAGCCACACGGAAGACTGAAGGCCCGCAGGCAGATCGCTCCGCCCGCGGGCCCAAACCCCCACAACCCCTATGGAATCCAGTTAAAAGCGGGCGCGAAGGGTCACAATCTGGAACGGTCGGGCCGCGATCGTGATCCGGTCGCCGTCAGCGCGCTGGGTCTGGTAGTGCAGCACCGACTCCTCGGTCAGCTCACGCTCGAGAAGATCCACAGCGACGATCTCCTCAGCGCCAGGCACCACAACGACGCCCTCGCCGCGCACGCCCTCGGACTCGTATAGGCGCACGATCACGTCGCCCGACTTATCCTCGGCGAGCTTGAGCGTCTGGAGGCGCAGCGAGGTCCCCTCCCCCTCGATGCGCGCGAGCGCAGCGTCCACGAGGCCCTGATCGACGTCGCGCGGCGCCTGGTTGAGTCGCGTGCCCTCGTCGATGGCGTCGGCGATCGACGCACCCGGAACGACCGAGTACCGCATCTGGTACTGCCCCTCCTCGGCGCGCGGATCGGGGAACTCGGCCGCGCGGATCACGGTCGCGCGCACGATCGTGGTCGTGCCGCCGTCACTCTCGCGGAGGCATCGGCGCACGTCGTGTCCGTACGAAGAGTCGTTCGCCAGCGCGACGGCCGAGCCGGCCTGATCACCCTCGTGCACGCGCACCCAGCGGTGCGCGCACGTCTCGAAGCGGCCGAAGTCGTCGAGCGTGTTGACGGGGATGGGGCGTTCGATGTGCCCGAACTGGATCTCGCTCGCCATGTGCGCCGCGCGCAGGTCGAACGGGAACGCGAGCTTGAGAACCTTTTTGCGCTCGTGCCAATCCACGTCGAGCACGACCTCGAGCCCCTTGGCACCGGGCGAGAGCACGTATGTGAGCACAATCCTCGAGCCGGTCCCGTTCGAGGGCGCTCCGGGGTACGGACGCTCCTCGGTGCGCACGCCCTCCGTGCGGGTCTCGTAGGTGGCGCGCACGTGCAGCTCCTCGCCTTCGCGCTCAACGCTCACGGGTCCGACGGCTGCCAGGTCCCGGCCAATGCGCCGGTAAAACTCGTCGATGTCCCACGAATCCCACGCGTTAGGGGTATCGCGGTGAAGCTGGAGCAGCGCGCCCTTGGCGCCGGGAGCGATGAGCTCGCGGCCGCTTTCGCCGGCGCGGAGGCTCACGAGGTGGCCGTCGGCGTCAATCTTGGCGAACACGTGGCCGTTGCTGAGGGCGAAGCAGCCGTCGGACTCTTCGCACGTGACCTCGCCCGCGGCTTCACCGTCGCCGCTGCTCTCCCCCGCGCCCGTGTCCTTTGCCCTCGCGATTGCCTCGAGGGCCCTCTCGACGAGCGCCTCGCCACGCTCCGCGATGCCCTCGTAGTTGTGCTCGGTCTCCTTGTGCACCCACGCGATCGAACTGCCGGGGAGGATGTCGTGGAACTGGAGGAGGAGGACCTTTTCCCACAGCTCGTTGATCTCCGCATAGGGGTACTCGAACGAGTCATCGAGGCGTGCGGCGAGCGCGCTCCATTTCTCGACGTCGTGCATGAGCGCTTCACTTCGGCGGTTGCCCTGCTTACCCCGGATCTGCGACGAATACGTGCCGCGGTGCAGCTCGAGGTACAGCTCACCGTTCCAGCGTGGCGCATCGGCGTACTCGGCGCGGCTGCGCTCAAAGAATGCCGTGGGGCTAGAGAACTCGACCTTCGGCGAACCCTCGAGGTTCGCGGCCCTGCGGCCCGCCGCGAGTTGCTCGCGCGTGGGGCCGCCACCGCCATCGCCCCAGCCGGTCGGACTGAGCGCGATGTGGCTGCGGCCCTTGTCCTTGTAATTCTTCTCGACGTAGGCGAGTTCTTTGCCGGTGAGCTGGCAGTTGTAGGTGTCGGCGGGAGGGAAGTGCGTGTACTGCGTCGTGCCATCGATGCCCTCCCACCAGAACGTGTGGTGCGGGAACACGGAGAACTGGTTCCAGCTGACCTTTTGGGTGAGGAAGTTGGTGTTGCCCGCGGCGGCGCAGATCTGCGGGAGCGCGCCCGAATATCCGAAGGAATCGGGCAGCCAGGTTTCTGTGGTTTCGAGCCCAAATTCGCGAAGGAAGAAGTTCTTGCCCTGAATGAACTGCCGGGCCATTGCTTCGGAGCCGGGCATGTTCGTGTCGGACTCGACCCACATGCCACCCACGGGAATGAAACGGCCGCTCGCGACGTGCGTCTTGATGCGCTCAAACAGTTCGGGGTAGAAGTCTCGGATCCACTGGTACTGCTGCGCCGATGAACACGAGAACGTGAGGTCGCCGTAATGCTCGAGGAGCCAGCACACGTTGGAGAAGGTGCGCGCACATTTGCGCACAGTCTCGCGCACGGGCCAGAGCCACGCGGAGTCAATATGGGCGTGACCGGTCGCGATCACGGTCATTGCGGAGGCATTGGCGGGCTTGTCGAGTTCACGACGCAAAACCTCGCGCGCGTCGTGAGCCGTCGCGTGCAGATCATCCGGGTCGGCGACGTCAAGTGCATCGTCGAGGCAGCGGAGGATGTCTTGGCGGCGCGTGCTGTCCTCGGGGAGTTCATGCATGAGGCCGCTCAGCGCAACGACATCCTGTTCGAGTTCCCAAATCGTTGTCGAGCGCCACGCGAGGCGAAGTTCCGTGAGGTCGTAGATCGGGTCGTCTCCCGCGCTCTCCCACTCACCGAGCTTCGTCGGCGCGAATGTCCAGTCACCTGCGACGTTGGGATTGGCGGCGAGTTCGAGGTAGTACTCGAAGCTCGTGGTGCCGGGTTCGAGCGTGAGGTACTGGTTGTAGGGATTGATCGCCTTGACGGTGGTGCCGTCGGTATTCCAGATGAGCGCCTCGGCTTGGAAACCCGGCATGTTCGTGAAGGAGAGGTTGAGCTGGAGTTCAATGTCGCGTTCGTCGTCGCTCACCCACGTCTCGGGGACCTCACCCGTCACGTGCAGCCACAGGGTTGACCAGGGGCGGCCCCAGCGCGCGCCGACCTCAATGGGGCTATAGGTCTGCGCTTTCGCTTCGGCGAAAGACACGGGCTCGCCGGGCACCTCCCACGCTTCGATCGTGACGGGCGCGGTATCGAGGTGACGCCGGGCGGGAAGTTGTTCAGCGAGGAACCGTCGGACCCGGTCCTCGCTGTGCGCGCGGTTGTTGAACATCGGTTGGCCTTTCGTCGAGGGTCTGCTGCGCGTTCGGGTTGCGGGCGGGCACGGTCGTGATCGGCGTGTGGCGAACGACGGTGCTCGCGCTATCCGAGCTCGAGGCTTCGGTACTCTCCACGGCGAGCGAAGTCCATCCATTCGCCGAAGACATCGGATCCTGTATTGGTGAGGGAGCGGTTCGATCCATCGGCCTTCAGCCCCTCCACGATCACGCTCTGCGTCGAGGTCGGGGTCGTGGCAAGCTCGCCGGCTTTCTCGAGGGCGATGAGGTCGCGTAGGCGCTCGCCCGCGGGTTTTACCGCCCCTTCGGAATCGATGAGACCCAGGCTATATTCCAGATCTGGGAAGTCGGCAAGTGTTCTCGAGACGTCGTGGGAGCACCACCAGGTGATACCCGAGAGGTTTCGGTACCCGCACGCTGCGCGAACGGTTCCCTCGAGGAAATCGGCGGCGTTCTCGGGGCTCACCCACGGCGTTGGCGCGCCCACTTCCTGGAGCCACACGGGGCGGTCCGACGGTTGCCCGCTCACCCTGTGCCAGAGGTCTGCGACCTCGAGCAGGTAGCGGGCGAAGTGGGGAAGCTCGGGGGCATCGATGCCGTAGCGTTGCGCCGCGCCGCCAAAGATCCATGAGTGCACGGTTGTGGAGTCACCAAGTTCAACGGCCGCGCGGGGAGTGAAGGGGTGAGCATCGACGAACCAGGTGTCATCATCAAAGCAGTGGTGGTGGGCTCCCGTCGGGAAGGCTCCGCGCACCTCGGTGAGCATGCCGTCGAGCCAGGCGTAGGCCTCGCTCGGGGAGATTTCGTGGCGTTCGGGGTGCCGTGGGGCGGCGAACTGACCGATCTCGTTGCCGAGGGTGAGGCCCGAGACGTGTGTGCGAGTGGAGAGTTCGGTGGCGAGGGTGCGCGCGAGGGCGCGCTGGCCGTCCACGACGTCGGCGTCGGTGAAAATGTTGCGGCGGTGCCACGTGCTTACCCACGCGGGGAGGAAGTCGAAGCTTGAGAGGTGACCCTGGAGCAGGTCGACGGAGACCGTGAGGCCCGCGTTGCCGGCTGCATCGGCGACGGCGAGGACGTCGTCGATGGCTTTCGAGTCAATGAAAGTGCGGTTGGGCTGCAGGAGCGGCCACAGCGGGAAGATGCGCACGTGGTCGAGGCCGAGGTCGGCGAGGGTCGCGAAGTCGTTGTCGACCGAGCCGAGGTCGAGGTTCGCCCAGGAGTGGAACCAGCCGTTTCGGGGAGTGTAGTTCGCGCCCCACGCGTGCTGTTGATTCATCGCGTCACCTCGTTGTCGCTGGATACCCATGCGCTCACCTAAAGCGCTTTAGTTCAAAAGGTATCATGGACTGCATGGCCCGCCCCACCATCGCCGATATCGCCCGCACCGCCGGTGTCTCGAGTACCGCCGTGTCGTTCGCGCTCAACGGGCGGCCGGGAGTCGCCGAACCCACCCGCGAAAAAATCATGGCGATCGCCCGCGACATGGGGTGGACCCCTAACAGTGCCGCTCGAGCGCTGTCCACTTCACGCGTCAACGCGATCGGCCTCATCATCACGTCGCCCTACGCCGAACTCGCGCGAGACACCTTCTTTCTCCAGCTCATCGCGGGCGTCGAGCACGCACTCTCGTCGAGCCCCGTCGCCCTCGTCCTCAAAATTGTCGAGAACTTCGAGGATGAGCTCACGGCGATTCGCCAGTGGCACGGCGAGTCCCGCATCGACGGGCTCATCCTCGTCAACCCGCGCCCCGACGACCCGCGGCCTGCGCTTACGAACACGCTCGGCGTTCCCACCGTCTTCATCGGCAAGCCCGGAACGAACGAGCCGTTCTCCTCCGTTTTCATCGACGACGCTCTCGTCATGGACACGCTTATCGAGGACCTCGTGGCCCACGGAACGCGCCGCATCGCCTACCTCCATTCGCACGCCCGCTACAGTCACGGCGAGGCTCGCCTCAAGGCCCTCCGGCGCAGCCGGCCGGGGATCACGGCGATTGAGCACGGCATCCCCTTGGGCGAGCTCGACGACACCTGCGCGGCCATTCGTGATTTCGCCTCGATGCTCGACCTCACGGCCGCGACAACGTTCGTGTGCGAAAGCGAGGACCTCACTCTCGCGACTCTGCGCGCACTCAGCGACCTCGATGTCGCCGTCCCCGCAGACGCGAGCATCGTGTCGTGGGAATCGACCCCGGGCCTTACGCTCCGCACCCCTGCGGTCTCGACGCTCGAGCGAAGCCCCGCCGAGATGGGAAGCGCCGCCGTGGAAGTCCTCCGCGACATGCGCGACAATCCCGGGCCCGAGCCCCGCACACGCGAACTCGAGTGCCCGCGCCTGCACGCGCGCGACACTCTCCCGCCGCGCGTCGAGGGCTAGAGAAGCGGCTCGGCCACGAGCGCCGGGCGTGGGATACCCGCAACGTCGAGGGCAAGCTCGCAGAACATCGCATTGGACCACGAGAACCACTCGCGCGTGAACGCAGTGGGATCGTTGCAGTCGATGCCTTCGTGCATATAGCCGGTTCCACCGGTCGTCGCGAGGAGCAACTCGAGAATCGCCCGCTTCTCGTCGATGTGGGTCGAGGTGAGCCCCTCGACGGATTTTGCGATGGGCCACACGTAGCTCTCGGGCGTATGCGGGGAGCCGACTCCCGCGAGCGCCGATCCCTCGTAGTAGAACGGGTTGGCCGTGCTCAACACGGCCGCGCGGGTCGCGAGATACAGCGGGTCCTCGGCATCGATCACGCCCAGATACGGGAGAGACAGAAGCGAGGGGACGTTCGCGTCATCCATGAAGAGTGCGTCGCCGGAACCGTCGACCTCGTACCAGAGCCGAGCCCCGTTCTCGCTTTCACAGACCCCGTGCGACTCAAATCCTGCAAGGATGCCCTCGCGTACGAGATCGGCACGCTCGCCCAAGGATAGGCGTCGGCCCCCTTCGCCCCGCTCCCCCGGCGCCTCGCTAAACCCGGCCTTCGCGCATGCCTCCACGAGCGCCGGCACGGCCCTGAGAGCGGCGGCCATGAAGAGGTTCCCCGGGATGTTGTAGCCGAGCGCGCACGCGTCATCGCTCGGGCGAAAGCCCTGCCACACGAGCCCACACGGCTCAGTGAGCCGCCCTCGCCCCTCGCGCACGAGCGTGTCGGTGGGCGGGCAGTCGCGGCGCACGAACGTGTACGCCGAGCGTTCTTCGTGGCGGCTTTCCGTTTCGAGGACCTCGAGGACGGCATCGAGGGCTGGGAGCGTGTCGGCGGTGATCCAGGATGTGTTGCCGGTTGCGAGCAGGCGCGCGGCGAGGTCAATCGGGTAGGCGAGCGAGTCAATCTCGAACTTGCGCTCCCACACCCACGGGCTCGGCTCGGGTTCGTCGTCATCCCAGCGGTTGGAGTTGGCTTCCTCGTTGAACGCGTTTGCGTACGGGTCGATGAGAATCATGCGCCAGTGGGTGGCGAGAAGTCCGCCGATCAGATCACCGAGGGCTTCGTCTTCGCTGACCAGGCGAAGCAGTGGCGAGAGTTGCGCGCACGAATCTCGCAGCCACATCGCGGGGATGTCGCCCGTCATCACGAACGTGTCCCCCTTGCCGCGGCGACGAACCGTCGTGCGGGCGGTGTTGTCAAGGAATCGCACCACGGCTTCGGCGACGTCCTCGCCAGCAGCGTCGCGCACGCGGGCAGACACGCGTTCAAGGAGTTCAGGGGCGAGTTCAATGCCTTGGGGGTGGGGGGTTCCGACGGTGGCAAAGCGGGGCACTCTTAGCTCATTTCGCTCGGGGTTCTTGGCCGCCAACAGTGGCGGATGTCGACCTTCTTCCGGTCTTCGATGCTCCCACTTTCTCGCATCCCGCACCGTGGAGGCAACACGGCTCGCGCCCCTCTTGCGCCTTTACATTCCCAGGTAGGGGCTTTAGTCTCGTGTGTGAATCGCGCCATAGATACGCGATTGGCCCATATGCGTCTACAACGGAGTGAGACATGGATCGCCCCCTTTCCCGCCGCACCCTTATTCGCGGAAGCGTCGCCTTTGCCGCAACCACAGGTGCACTGTCACTGGCGTCACCTGCACTTGCACACCCGCACCGCCCCGGACGCGGCTCGAGAATTGCCTCGGTCACCTATATCGAGGTCAACAGTAATTCGATTCTGAACGTCGGCAATTATGTTCTTTCCGACGGCACCCCAGCATTCGACTACGTCGTTATTTTCGCCGCGAATATCAACTACGACGGCGAAAAAGCCTACCTTCACATGAACGACAATGTTCAGCGAGTCCTCGACAACGCAGAGACCACGATCCGCCCTCTCCAGCAGCGCGGCATCAAGGTCCTCCTTTCCGTCCTCGGCAACCACGAGGGCGCTGGCTTCGCGAACTTCCCGAGCCGCAAGGCGGCCGACGACTTCGCGAAACAGGTTTCGCGTACCGTTCGCCGCTACGGCCTCGACGGCGTGGATCTCGACGATGAATGGGTCGAATATGGCAAGAACGGCACGGGCGAGCCGAACGATTTCTCCTTCCTCGCGATGCTGTCATCGCTGCGCAAGCGACTGCCCAACCGCGTGATCTCGTTTTACTTCATCGGCCCGAGTTCCGAGCACGCCCAGTATCGGGGTCTCAGCGCGGGCCAACTCGTCGATTACGCATGGAACCCGTACTACAACCAATACAACGTCTTCGACGTCCCGGGGCTGCCGAAAGAGCGCTACGGCGCGGCCGCGATCGACCTTTCGAAGGCGAGCGGGATCTCCCTCGGCGGGATTGAAAAGCTCGCGCAGCGCACGGTCGATGACGGCCTCGGGGCGTTTGTGACATACGAGCTTCAGCCTGGCGATCAGTCAGCGAAGGTCAGCGCCTTTACCCGTGCGCTGTATGGAAGCGAAGCCACCTATACGGGCGAATTCGTCCTGTGAAAGGAGCCGCGCGATGCGTCCATCAATCACGGTGACGGAGCGATCCTCACGGCGAACCTTCCTGAAGGTGACCGGAGGAATCGCCACCACACTCCCCCTCGCGATGCTCGCAGGCTGCTCGGGTGACCGCGATCCGTCCACGCTCAAGGTCGCCTATCAGCAGTTTGGTTCGGGCACGACCCTCCAGCAGTGGCTCACGAAGATCATCGCGGAGTTCACGAAGAAGCATCCCGGCGTGAGCGTCGAGCTCGTTCCGATCGTCGCCGCGGAGAACGATTACTTCACGAAGAACGAGCTCTTGATGTCGTCGCCGCGAAGCTGCCCCGATCTCGTTTTCGAAGACACCTTCATTCTGCTCTCCGACGTTGCCGCCGGATACATTCAACCGATCGACGATCTCGTCAAGGGCTGGGAGGGCTGGGACAACCTCTACCCCGCCTCCCAAGCGGCAGCCGTCGATCCCGAGGGGCGCGCGCACTGCGTTCCCACTGAAACGGACACGCGCGGCATCTACTACAACAAGAAGGTCTTCGAAAAGGCCGGCCTGCCCACCGAGTGGCAGCCGCGCACGTGGGAGGAGATCGCCGAAGCTGCCACGACCATTCGTGACGCGAACGTCGATGCTGCCGGCATGTTCATGTACTGCGGGAAAACGCAGGGCGAAAAAGCCTCGATGCAGGGCTTCGAAATGCTGCTGTATGGCACGAGCGACACCCTCTACAACCCCGAGACGAAGAAGTGGGTCGCAGGGTCGCAGGGCTTCATCGACACGCTCGCGTTTTACAAGCGCCAGTTCGACGAGAAGCTCACGCTGCCCGTTTCCCAACACCTCGACCCGAATATCGCCGAAGCGATCCAATCGACGATGTTCCCCGCCGGCAAACTCGGAATCCTCATTGACGGCTCGTGGATCTCCAACCTGTGGGCTGAGGACGGCGCCGCACCGTGGCCCACGTGGCAGGACGATGTGGGCCTGGCCCAGATGCCCACGCAAAATGGAGAAGAACCGGGGCTGACCACCCTCGCCGGCGGCTGGGGATGGACGATCCCCACCCACGCGCGCGATCGAGATCTCTCGTTTGAACTCATTAAGGAACTGTGCACGCTCGAGAGTCTCGTCTACCGCAATAAGAGCGGCGCCAACCTCACGACAAGGAGGGACGTCGCGAAAAACGAGGAATACAGGACTTACTCGCCAACCGTCGGATTTTTCACCGACATTTTCGAAGCCGCCTATTACCGGCCAGCGTTTGCGGTCTATCCCGAAGTGTCTTCCGCTCTTCAAGACGCAATGGACACCGTGATGGTGGGCGACAAGGCTCCCGAGCAGGCAGCCGCCTGGTACGACACCAAGCTCACCGAGCTGGTGGGCAAGGACAACATCGAGGTGCGTAACTCATGAGTACTTCCGTAGATGCCGTCGCAGCGGCGCCAGCAAGTGCGCCAACCAATCGCAAACGGGCTCCCCTCGGGAATCACCTCACGCCTCGCCGCGGCCTCCTCATGGTTCCCGCGTTCCTGCTCATCGCGATTTTCATGCTCGGCCCGATCGTCTATTCGATCTATCTCGCGTTTACAAATAAAGCCGTGCGTGGCGAGAACGCGAAAGCCGTGGAGTTTGTCGCGCTGGACAACTTCATCACCGCCTTTAGCGACGATCGATTTTGGAACGCCGTCGTCCTCACCCTGATTTTCACCCTGGTGTCCGCGGTTATCGGCCAAAATCTCCTCGGCATGGTTCTCGCACTCCTCATGGAGAAGGCCAACCGCCTCGTGACGTTCATCGGCACGTCGATCGTGGTTCTCGCGTGGATCCTCCCAGAAGTTGTCGCCGGCTACCTCCTGTACACCTTCTTCGCCGATCAGGGCTCCCTCAACACGCTCCTCACGAGCATCGGGCTTCCGGGTCAGGATTGGCTCTTCAGCGCGCCGATCCTCGCGGTGTCCTTCGCGAATATTTGGCGCGGAACAGCGTTCACGATGCTCATCTACTCGGCGGCACTCACGTCAATCCCGAAAGACGTGTACGAATCAGCGGAGATCGACGGCGCCGGAGCGTTCACGCGACTTATGCGCATCACAGTTCCGCTCATGCGTACCGCGATCGCCACGAACCTCATGCTCATCACGCTGCAGACCCTCTCTGTGTTCGGCCTGATCTTCATCATGACCGGTGGCGGGCCGTCCGGTCGCAGCCAGACCCTCCCCCTGTACATGTATGAGCAGGCGTTCTCGTACGGCCAGCTCGGCTACGGCACCGCGGTCGCGCTCATCCTGCTCGCGATTGGGGCGATCGCCTCACTCATCTATCTGAAGCTTCTGCCTGAGGAGGACAAGCGATGACCACCGCAGCTCCCACGAAGGCCCGTGCGAAAAGCGACCGCGGAAACCAGCCTCACACGGCGCGCGGGCGCCTCACGTCCGCCCTCTCCTCGATCGTCATCGCCCTCATTAGCGTAAGTTTCGCGATCCCCATTCTGTGGGTCGTGCTTGCGTCATTCGATACCGAAGCGACTCTCGCGGTGAAAGCGCCGGAACACTGGAGTCTCGGTAACTATCAGGCAATCTGGAACGAGCAGACGACGTTCCGCCCGCTCCTCAACTCGCTTGTGCTGTGCGGGTGCGCAACGCTCATCACGATGACGGTCGCGGTGCTATGCGCCTACGCCTTCTCTCGGTATCGCTTCCGGGCACGGCGCCCGCTGCTTCTCGGCATCCTGTTTTCCACGGGCCTTCCGATCACGGCGATCATGATCCCCGTGTATTCGATGTTCGTGCAGGTCAACCTCGTTGACTCGATGCCCGCCGCGATCCTGTTCCTTGCCACGTCGTCGCTTCCCTACGCCATCTTCCTCACGAAAGGATTTATCGATTCGGTGCCCGTCGAGATTGAGGAAAGCGCGTGGACGGAAGGCGCAGGTGTGGTGCGCACGATCCTCTCGGTCGTTCTTCCACTCATGAAGTCGGGCCTCGCCGTCGCCACGATTTTCACGTTCGTGGGCATGTGGGGCAACTTCTTCGTGCCGTTCATGCTTTTGCTCAGCCCCGAGAAACTCCCGGCAGCCGTCACCCTCTACACGTTCTCGTCCCAGTACGGCCAGGTGGCGTACGGCCAGCTCGCGGCGTTCTCGATCTTCTACTCCGCCCCGATCGTGGTGCTGTATTTGGCGCTCGGCCGCAGTCTCGGCACGGGCTTCGCGGCCGCCGGCGGCGTCAAGGGCTAGGTGGTCCGACGGTTGCTTTAACCTGAAGAGCGCTCCCGGTCTCAATGGCCGGGAGCGCCCTTTGTGTACCAGGCGGCGCGTGCCGCGTGGAGCGTTACTTCGCCTCGTGCACCTCGGCGTCGCCACCGGCCACGCTCGAGTCGCTCGAGGTATCGGTGGCCTTCACCTTCGGCGTGCTCGCCCTGTGGGAGGCGCGCACCTCCTGCGCCTTGTCCTTGGCCGTCGATGCAGCTCCCTTCGCGGCGCTCTTGGCCTGCTCGGCAACCTCGGGGGCCTTGTCCTTCACGGTCTCAGCCGCGTCCTTCGCGACCTTCGAGACGGTTTCGCGCGCCTGGCCAACCTTCTCCTGCACGCGCGGGTCATCGACGTACTGCTTGGCGGTCGCCTCAAGCTTTTCGTAGGGCTCACGGCCCATCTTCGAGCCGATCACGAAACCGATGGCGATGCCTGTCGCAAGAATGAGTTTGTTCTTCATGGTTCCTCCTCCAAGAGGGATGTCTACGGACACAGCCATCGTGGCACACGGTGCTGGAGGGAACCCGGCCGTCAGCTCTCGCTGCCCGAAAGATCAATCCGCTCGACCCCGCAGTACACGTTGAAGCGCCCATCATCACCCTCGCTTCGCACAAATCCACACAGGGTGATGCCGAGCCTTTGGGCGGTGTCGATCGCAAGGGAAGAGGGGGCGCTCACGCACGCGATGAAGCCTATGCCGGCCATTGCGGCTTTCTGCACGATTTCGAAGGAGGCGCGCGAACTGACGAGAAGCACGGCGTCGTTGAGGGGCAGGCGATCCTCGAGGAGGGCCCAGCCGATCACTTTGTCAACGGCGTTGTGGCGGCCGACGTCTTCGCGCAGCACCAGACGCTCCCCCTCGGGAGTCAACAGGGCCGCCGCATGCACACCGCCGGTTTTCGAGAACGCCGCCTGGCCATCGCCGAGCTCGCGCTGCGCGCGAAGAAGGTGCGATGGCTGCATGGCAAACGTCGGAACGAATTCGTGACGTACCCGCTGCGTCACCTGGTCGATTGAAGCCGAGCCACAAACGCCGCATGCGCTCGAGGTAAGGAACGGCTTCGTGATCACCGGGGCTGTGGTGATGGTGCGGGTGGTGAAATCCATGACGTTGTAGGTGTTGCGTTCGAAGCCGGAGTCGTCTTCGACGACGGCACCGTCGCAGTAGCGAGCTTCGCGAATGTCATCGCGGTTCGTGATGTAACCCTCGGCATGAAGGAAACCGTGGATCAGTTCAACATCGTGGCCCGGGGTGCGCATCGTCATGGAGAGCTGCTGGCCGTTGAGACGAATGTCGAGGGGTTCTTCAACGGCGACGGTGTCGGGCCGCTCAGAGTGGTAGAGCTTGCCGTCCCGGATTCGTATGCGCGTCAGACGCGTCGATGCTGTCACTCGTCCCATAGCCTCTCACCCTAACCCCATCCGTCCGCTGCGGCACGGCCTGTACCCTTGCTTCGTGACCGTGAAGGATTCCTCGTCGAGAACTGCTGCGCTCGCCCACGCTTTACGCGGCTCGAAGTTCCTTATCGTGGGCGGACTCGTGTTCTTCTTTGATGCGGCAATGTACAACCTGCTCGTGTTTTGGAGCCCGACGCACGGCTGGGGCGAAGGGCTCATGCACGGCCAGCCGATCCTCGCCAAGATCCTCACGATCGCTGCGGCTAGCTGCCTCACGTATCTCGGTAATCGCTTTTGGACGTATGGGGATCGCGGCAAGCCGCACACGGTGCGCTCGATTTTTGCGTTCGTCGTCGTGAACGTGATCGCGAGCGCGCTGCAGCTCGGCTGCCTGGGATTTTCCCGCTACATCCTGGGGCTTGATTCGGCCCTCGCGGATAACGTGAGCGGCACGTTCATCGGCCAGGTGGTCTCCACGACGTTCCGGTACTTCACGTACGGGAAGTTCGTTTTTCCTGAGGCGAAGGGGTCCGACGCCGCCTAGACTCGAGGTGAAGCATCTTTTGAAAGGCGTGGATCATGAACATTTCACAGAGTCGTGACAGATCTGAGCACGCTGCTCCGCGGTGGGCATGCGATGTGACGCGCGATCATGGGAAAGGGTCGCCGTCGGCGTCGGGCGAGTCGGTCATTCTTTCGCCGCACGCGATTCGCGTCCCGGGGCTTGCTCGAAATCAGAGCGAGGCGATTGAGGAGGCAGGCGATCTTCTCGTTGAGCTCGAGGCGATCGATCCGGCGTATGTTGAGGCGATGCATAAGCGCGAGGCCGAGGTATCGACGTTTATGGGGTATGGCGTTGCGGTTCCCCATGCAACGAGCGAGGCAAAGAGCAATATTCACCGCACGGCGATGAGTGTCGTGAAGTATGACGAGCCGATTGCTTGGGGTGACAGCGGCGAGGAGAAGGTGTCGTTCGTTGTCGCCATTGCGGGCATTGGCGATGAGCATCTGATGCTGCTTCAGGCGATCTCGCAGGTGTTTGCGGAGGAGGATCGCCGCCGGGCACTAGCGGAGGCGGAGGCGCCGCTCGATGTTCTCGCGGTGTTTGACCCTGACTTCGAGGAGATTCGCGGGCTGTGAGGATGGCCCGCACGAGAGGGTTCCAACAAGGTCACCTGCAGCGTCATTCGGTAGGGTGGCCTCACTAAAATTTTCCCGCTGGTGTTTGTCCATGTGGCATACCGGCTCGTCGAAAGGCACATCATGGCAGAACGCACCGTCAAGATTGCGGCCGCTTCCGGGCTCCATGCCCGCCCCGCCGCTATTTTCTCGAAGGCCGCGGGTGAGCAGCCCGCGAAGGTCACGATTGAAAAGGTTGGCGGTGCGCCGATCGACGCATCGTCGATTCTTATGCTTATGACTCTCGGCGCTGGCCACGGCGACGAGGTTGTTCTGCGCGCCGAGGGCGACGGAGCCGAAGAGTCGGTCAACAAGCTCGCGGAACTTCTCGAGACGGATCTCGACGCCCAGGCCTAAGCACCAACTACACCTCTGTTGGATGATGAAGGGGGGCATGCCGAGCGGCATGCCCCCCTTCGCTTATACCCAGTCCGTTAGAGTCCGAGTTCCTCAATGATGGGGAGCTTCGCACGCACGGCCCGCTTACCTTCGGCGGCGGTCGGTGCGCACACCGCGAGACGCGCAAGTTCGCGCGCATCCGCCAGCGACACGGTCGACAGGACTTTCGCGACTGCTGGCAGCGATCGAGGCGTCATCGACAGGGAGTTCACGCCGAGACCCACGAGGACAACCGCGAGCGCGGGGTCGCCCGCTGCCTCACCGCATACGCCCACGGGCTTGTTCGCGCCATCGCCAAAGGCTTCCGGGTCGCCACCCGCGACCCGCGCACCCGTCGCCGTTGCGCCCACGAGCGCGAGGACGGCAGGCTGCCACGGATCGTTGAGCTCCGCGAGGGAGCCGAGCATGCGGTCGGCAGCCATCGTGTATTGCGTGAGGTCGTTCGTGCCGATCGAGGCAAAGTCGGCTACGCCCATCAGGTGATCGCTTGTGAGGGCCGCGCTCGGAGTTTCGACCATGATGCCGGCGCGCTCCACCCCCGCCGAGCGTGCCATCGACACGAAATCTTCGGTGTCCTCGAGTGTCGAGATCATCGGTGCCATGACCCACGGCTCGGCGCTCGTCTCGCGGCTCGCTTTTGCGATTGCCTTCAGCTGGTTCTCGAGTACCGAGCGCTTCTCCCACGAAGTGCGATAGGCCCGGACGCCAAGCGCGGGGTTCGGCTCGTCGGCATCGGTCAAAAACGGAAGCGGCTTGTCGGCACCCGCGTCGAGTGTGCGGATCACGACCTTCCTACCCGGGAAGTGCCGAAGCACCCCCGCATACGCCTCGGCCTGCTCCTCGATACTCGGCTCCTCGTCGCGGTCGAGGAAGCAGAACTCGGTTCGGAAAAGGCCCACGCCGTCAGCATTGGCCTCTGCGGCTAAAGCCGCGTCCTTTTCGCCGCCCACATTGGCGAGCAGTGGAACGCGGGTACCGTCGGAAAGCTCCGCTCCCCCACCTGAGTACGTGAGCGGGTTTTTCACGAGCTCGTACCAGGTGGCGGAGAGTTCCCGCTCTCGGTCGCCGAACTCACTGGTCACGGTGCCGGCGGCGCCATCCACGTACACGACCGTTCCCGGCTCGATGCTCTCGACGCCCTTCGCAGCGACAACGGCAGGAATCCCAAGCTGGCGCGCGAGGATCGCGGTGTGCGACTGCGGGCCACCGTCGGAGGTGATAAGCGCCGAGACGATGGTCGGGTCGAGGGTTGCGGTATCGGCGGGGGCGAGGTCGATCGCGGCGAGCACGAAGCGCTCGGTCGAGAACGGGATGCCGGGCGCCTGTTCACCGCGGAGGTGGGCGACGATGCGGGCGCGGACGTCCTTCACATCAGCAACGCGCTCGGCCATGTAGCCGCCGAGACCCTCGAGCATCGTGGCAACCTGATCACCGGCCTCCCACACGGCGCGTTCGGCGCTCATACCGGCGGTGCGTACAAGCTGCTCCGCGCTCGTTGTGAGCGTGGGATCCGCCGCCATTTGCGCTGTCGCCTCGAGGACGGCCTTGCCGTCGCCACTCGCCCTTTCCGCGCGCGCTTCAAGATCCGCTTTGACCGCCGCAGCCGACTGCGAGATGCGCGCAGCCTCAGCCTCGCGCGCTTCACCCTCTGGGAGCGTCTTTCCGGCCTCGGGTTCGGTCACGGGAGGGGCCATGACCTTGACCGGATCGATCACGCGGCCTGCACTTACGGCGACGCCTCGGTATGTCGTCACACTATCTCCCTCTTACGCCCTAGGCGGACGCGGTCTCTACTGTCTACTGACGATGCCACCTCATCGTAATCACGCTGATGCGCCGCGACCGCGCGGAAACGGCACTTGCAACACTCCAACCGCTCGGATTGGACCGCGGGGCCCAGTGCGACTACAATAGGGCCGCCGCATCGCGGCACTCGGCAACGACGCCCCTGTTGTTTAAAGGAGAACAGCAATGATCGCACGGAGGACTTTCCTCACTCTCACGTCCGCTGGTATTGCGCTTGGCGCGCTCGCAGCATGTTCCAAATCCTCCGGTGGCGGTTCCGCTGGCGGGGCCGACTCTGTCGAGGTGTTCACGTGGTGGGCCCAGGGCTCGGAAAAAGCGGGCCTCGATGCTCTCGTCAAGGTATTCAACGAGCAAAACCCCAAGATTAAGTTCGTCAATGGTTCCGTCGCGGGTGGCGCGGGCAGTGCCGCAAAGGACATGCTCCAGTCGCGCCTGCAGACCAAGAATCCGCCCGACACTTTCCAGGCGCACGCCGGTGGCGAGCTGACCGATTACATCAATGCTGGCCAGATCGAAGACGTCTCTGGACTCTACGACGAATTCGACCTGCGCAAGGCCTTCCCTGACAGCCTGGTCGAGCTCCTGACGGTGGATGGCAAGATCTACTCGGTGCCGTCCAACATTCACCGTTCGAACGTCGTGTGGGCATCGGCAGCCGTGCTCGAGAAGGCTGGTATCGACCCGAAGGCTGTTCCCGAGACGTTCGATGCCTGGCTCGCCGATCTCGAAAAGGCCAAGGCTGCGGGTGTCACCGCGCTTTCTCTCGCGGCACCGTGGACGCAGGTCAACCTGCTTGAAGCAGTGCTCATGTCCCACCTCGGCGCGGACGCCTACAACGGCCTGTTCGACGGCTCGACCGACTGGGCAGGTGCGGAAGTCGCCACTGCGATCGCGGCGTTCGAGAAGCTCGTGAGCTACACCAACTCCGACCGAGATTCGCTCGACTGGCCCGAAGCGACCGCCCTCGTGATCGACGAGAAGGCCGCCTACAACGTCATGGGTGACTGGGCCGTTGCGGCATTCCAGGAAGCCGGCAAGGAAGACATGAAGGACTATGTCTACTTCGAGGTGCCCTCGGCCGCCTCTGGCGACAAGATCTTCGGCTTCCTCGCGGACTCCTTCACCCTGCCCGTGGGTGCACCACACGCCGACAACGCGAAGGCGTGGCTCAAGACCATCTCGTCGGTCGAAGGCCAGGAAGCCTTCAATCTCGCCAAGGGCTCGATCCCGGCGCGCACCGACGCTGATGTCTCGAAGTTCCCGGCGTATCAGCAGTCCGCGCTCGAGTCCTTCGCACACGACAAGATCTGCGCCTCGATCGCCCACGGTGCGGCAACTTCGGTCGCGTGGCTCAACGCCATTTCCGACGCAACGAGCAAGTTCACCTCCGGCGCGACCGACGCCAAGGCGTTCCAGGCCGAGCTTGTTTCCGCTGCCGAATCGAACATGAAGAAGTAGCTCCGCTTTCACATCGGTTTCGGGGCCGGGGATCTCATTTCCGACGCTCGCCCGGCCCCCACCGATGCCACTTCCACCCTAGGACCAGGCATGAAAAAGTATGCGGCGCCCCTGCTGCTCATCTCGCCTTCGCTCATTCTCGTGGGGATCTTCGTCTACGTGCTTATGGCGCAGAACGTGTGGACCTCTCTCACGGACAACCACACGGCGGCGCAAGCAAACGGCGTGCAACCCAGTAAGTTCGTTGGCCTCGATAACTACATCGCTCTTCTCTCGAGCCCCGATTTTCGCCACTCACTCATGAACCTCGTGATTTTCACGGCGGTGTTCTTAGGTGGCGCGATGATCACCGGGTTCGTGTGGGCGTGGCTTCTCGATCGGCCCATCAAAGGTGGTCGAGTGTTCCAAACCATCTACCTTTTCCCCATGGCTGTGTCCTTCGTGGCCTCGGGTGTGGTGTGGCGCTGGCTCCTCAACTCCAACCAGGGCGAGAGTGCAAGCGGATTGAACCGCCTCTTTCAGATGGTGGGGCTCGGCTTTCTCCAAAACCCGTGGTGGAACAACATCACGTGGGGCATCGCCGCGATCGCCCTTCCGGCGATTTGGCAGCTGAGCGGCTACGTCATGGCGCTCTTTCTCGCCGGCTTCCGCGGCGTTCCCGATGAGCTTCGCGAAGCGGGGCGCATGGATGGCGCGAGCGAGTGGCAGATCTACCGCCACGTGATTTTCCCGCAGCTCACCCCCATCATCATGAGCGCTCTCGTGATTATCGCGCACATGAGCCTCAAGAGCTTCGACCTCATCATGTCGATTTCGAAACCCTCGAACTACCAAACCAAGATCCCCGCCGTGGACATGTTCGTGTTTAAGTCGAGCTTCGATTACGCGAACGCGGCTGCCGTCGGCACGATTCTTCTCATCATCGTGGGTGTCCTCATCGTTCCTTATCTCATTCAGCAACACAGGGAGCGTCAGTCGTGAACACCTCCTCGGTTTCCCCGTGGCGGTTCGTCCGCCTTGCCCTTCTCCTCATCGGCGTCGTCCTCGTCCTGATTCCCGTCTATGTCCTCATCGTCACGAGCTTCAAAACGGGCGGCGATGCCTCGGCCGCCCGCGCCTGGGCGCTGCCGAGCGAGTGGACGCTTGAGAACTGGGCGGAAGCCTGGGAAACGCTCTCGCCTGCGATGGGACGTTCGTTTGCGATGGTCATTCCCTCGACGATCATCTCTTCGGCTCTCGGGTGCATGAACGGCTTCGTGCTGTCCCGCTGGCGTTTCCCCGGGGCGGATCTGGTGTTCACGTTCCTCCTGTTTGGCATGTTCCTGCCCTACCAGGCCGTGATGATCCCCCTGCTCTCGCTCGTGCTTTCTCTGCCCATCGACTCGGGCGTTCCCTCGCTTATTCTCGTGCACGTCGTGTTCGGTATCCCGATCTGCACGCTCATCTTCCGCAACTACTTCGAGACGGTTCCCGAATCGCTCATCGAAGCCGCCAAGGTTGATGGCGCGGGGATGCTCCGCACGTTCTGGTCCGTTGCGCTGCCCATCTCGATTCCCGGTTTCGTGGTGGTCATGATCTGGCAGTTCACGAACGCGTGGAACGACTTCCTATTCGCGGTGTTCTTCGCGACCCCGATGAACGGCCCGGTGACCCTCGCCCTCAACAACCTCGCCAACGGCGCGCTGCTGACCAACTACGGGGTGTCGATGGCGGGCGCACTTCTTGCTTCGGCTCCCACCCTCGTCGTGTACATCCTGCTGTCGAAGTACTTCATTTCGGGCATGATGAGCGGCTCCGTCAAGGGCTGAGAGCTCAAGCCACCGCGAAAGAGTAGGCATCCCGGGCACGCGCGGGGACCGTCGGACCTCAAAGGTCCTGGAAACTCCCCCGCTCGTGCCCTAAGATGTCGAGGGCTGCACATGCAGGTCGTATGCCAACGGCCCCCTCATTTTTATTTTCTCAGCGCAGGAGGCTCGCATGGCACGCACGCAAGGTTTTGATCCCGAAAAATACATCGAGCTGCAGTCGAAGCACATCGCCGAAAGGCGCGCTCAGATCGGCGGGAAGCTCTACCTCGAGATGGGCGGCAAGCTTTTCGACGACCTGCACGCTTCGAGGGTTCTTCCCGGGTTCACACCGGATAACAAGATCGCGATGCTGTATGAGCTGAAGGATGAGCTCGAGATCCTTATCGCCATCAACGCCCACGATATTGAACACGACAAGATGCGCGCCGACCTCGGCATCACGTATGAGGAGGACGTTCTGCGCCTCGTGGATGTGTTCCGCGAGCGCGGTTTCCTCGTTAACACGATCGTGCTCACGCAAATGGACGATCGTAACGAGGCGGCGTCGCAGTTTAAAACTCGCATGGAGCGGCTCGGTTTGACGGTCGTGCGCCACCGCACGATCAAGGGCTACCCGGACCCGACCCTCGTCGTGTCCGAGGAGGGGCTTGGTCAAAACGAGTGGGCGAAAACCGAGCGCGACCTCATTATCGTGACGGCGCCGGGGCCGGGGTCGGGCAAACTTGCGACGTGCCTGTCGCAGATTTATCACGACCACAAGCGTGGAATCGCCTCGAGCTATGCGAAATTCGAGACGTTCCCGATCTGGAACCTTCCGCTTGAGCACCCCGTGAACCTCGCCTACGAGGCGGCAACGGCGGATCTCGACGACGTCAACCTCATCGACCCGTTCCATCTCGAAACGTACGGCGAAAAGGCCGTCAACTACAACCGCGATATCGAAGCGTTCCCCCTGCTCAGAATCCTCCTCGAACGTATCCTCGGGCAGTGCCCTTACGCTTCTCCGACCGACATGGGCGTGAACATGGCCGGGTACGCGATCACCGACGATGACGCCTGCCGCGAGGCCGCGACGCAAGAGGTTGTGCGCCGGTACTTCAAGGCCCGAGTCTCCGAAAAGAAGCTCGAACTTCCCCCGCTCGAATCGCAGCGCATCAAGCTCGTGATGGCGAAACTCGGCGTGGATGAAACGATCCGCCCGACCGTGCAACCCGCGCTCGCGCTTGCAGAAAAAACCGGCGGGCCTGCTTCGTGCCTCGAGCTTTCCGACGGCACCCTGATTACCGGGAAGACCTCCGATCTACTCGGCGCTTCCGCGGCAATGCTCCTCAACGCGCTCAAGCATCTCGCGGGAATTCCCGAGGACGCCCTTTTGCTGTCGCCCGAGTCGATCAAGCCGATCCAGACTCTCAAGGTGGACCACTTGGGTTCGCGCAACCCGCGCCTGCACACCGACGAAGTGCTCATCGCCCTATCGGTCTCCGCGGGAAGCGACGAGAATGCCGCCGCCGCGCTCGCGCAGATTAAGAATCTGCGTGGCTGCGACGTGCACACGACGACGATCCTCGGCTCCGTAGATGAATCGGTGTTCCGCGCCCTCGGCGTGCTTGTGACGAGCGAACCGGCATTTGGCAAGAAGACCCTCTTCCATAAATAGGAGGCGCGCTGGGGAACGCCGCTCCACGGTTTCCGATCTCCATGCTTCGGTGAACATTCCATAACGATGCGCGGCAATGGCGTCACCGCGGCGCCGTTGCCCTGCCACAATTGTGGAGGCGGCACTTCCGACGCCGCCACACGAGGAGGTTCCCCGATGCCTTACTGCCTTCCCACCCGTCCCACCGGCGTTCTCGGCGCAACCGCCGCGATCCTCCTCGCCGTCGCGAGCCTGACCGCGTGCGGAGGTGGCGGCGAGAACGTCGCCAACGGATCGGCCCACGCCGCAGAGTCCGCCCCAAATACCGAGAGCGCCCCCACCAAAGCAAGCGACACTAACGGCGAGTCGACGGAAGACGAGCCATTTAGCGGCGAACCCGAATACTTCGATCCCGAAGGAAAAACACCTCCCGAGGATCTCGATGGCATGAAACTCGAGCGCTCGGAACTCTCACCCTTCGACGAGGGGTCCTACCGTTACGAAGCGCTCTACTCCGCGCAGAATGGAGACGACGAGACGCGCATCGTCCGGTTCGAGATGCAGACCAGTTCGTCGACACTTTTCACCTACCTCAAGGACTTTACGGACGAGGAGTACGTTTTCACGAGCGGCGAGTGGCACTGTGTCGAGGCCGAGTCTCACCTCGCCGCTAACGACTCCCCCACGTGCGCGCAAATCGTCCCGAAATACAACCTTTACCTCGAGGTGTCCTCGAACGCCGATGGCTTTGAGCCGCTCGTGCGCCTCGGTGACGAAATCAAAGACGCGTTCCTCTAAGCTTGTGCTTGCGATCACCGATGAGTCAGCCGAATCCCCAACCCGCTGCGTCAAAGCGCACGAACAACACGCTTCTATGGACGCTGCTCGGATGTGTCGGGGCATTGTTTGTGCTCGCAGCACTCACTGTTGCCGGGCTTCTTGCCTTCATGTTCCTGGGCGATAGGGAAGAGCAAGCGTCGGACCCCTCCCCCGATACTTCAAGCTCCCAGGCTGTGTCCCCCAAATCCGGAGAACCCGAAACGGTGGGCGATACCCACCTTGCTTATTCCGAAGCCCGCGGGGAAGACCCGGATCACGATTACGTCGTGCGCGCCCGCTACGAAGATGAGAGCGGCGGCGGGTTCGAGATCGGGATCGAGAATGATCCGGGCCGCACGTTTGAAGAGGACACCGCCGGCCTCATGAACCGGCAAGACATCGGGCCTTGGGTGTGCGGGACGCAGTACGAGATGAACGTCTGCATGGCCGACGACGAACGTGGAAGAGTTCTCCTCGTTCCGCTTGATACCGACGCCGACCTCAGCACCATTGCGGCCTGGGGTGAAGAGTTTATGGAGCAACTCAAGTAGCCGAAGTAGGTCTCGCCCCGCACACCGCGCCGTAGATTAACGGAAGCCCTAGTACCCCTTCGGCGTGATGTGTAATACTGACGAACGGCACAGCGTTACAGTCAGCTGCGCTATCCCTTGTGCGCGTGCGCACACCACCCCACCCGATGAGGACCCCGCACATGTCGAGCAACCAGTGGAATCAGGCTCCGACCAATCACGGTGCGGTGCAGGGGCAGCCCGCTATGGGATACCCGGGCGCTATGCCACAGCAAAAAAAGAGCAATACCGGCCTATGGGTCGGCTTCGGCTGCGGCTGCCTCTTGCTCCTCGCTCTCCTCATCGGTGTCATCGTGCTCGCAGTGATGCTCATGGGCGGGGACGATTCGAAGGAATCGAAAGACGGTGGCACGACGACATCGGCTGCAGCACCGGCACCAAATCCAGCGCCCGCCCCCAGCGGCGGCGACAGCACGGCATCAAATCCCGCTCCGGCTCCCAACGATGGCGGCAACGACCCAGGGCCTGCTCCCATGCCAGAACAGCCCTCGGGCGACAGCAGTTCAAATAAACCGCAACAAATCGGCGACTACAGACTCGCCGGCGTTGGAACAGGCAATACTGTCGGTGCGGATTACGTCGCTGCCTACAGCAACAGCGCCATGGATTGGATCGAAGTGTCGGGCGCGGCAAATCCCACGCTCAGCCCCGAGGATGAAAAGAAAACCATCACTGACGGACAAGAAATCAACGGCTGGACGTGCGGGACCTTCCAAGAAGACCCGAGCCAAAACATTTGCGTGAAATCTTCCAACGGCACCGACGTCGTGAAGGTGATCGGCACGCCAGATACCCAAACCCTCGCCAACTTCGGTGATCAATTCATCGCAGCCGGAGGAGCGAGCTCATGACACAACCGCCGGAGTACCAAGCCGAAAGCCCATACCAGGCACCGCAGAGCGGCGCTCCGATGAACCACCCGGGTTCGGTACCCACGGAAAAGAAAAACAGGATAGTTCTGTGGGTCGCGATCGGGATGGGCGTCGCGTTCGTGCTCCTTCTCATCGCCGGTGGGATTCTCGCGTTCATGCTCATGAACAACAAAGACAAGGAAGCGTCGGACTCCAAAGACGACACGACTACGAGCGCACCCGCGACCGCCCCGAACCCCAAGGCTCCCGCGAGTGATGGCGGTGGGGATAACCCTGCACCGAACCCCAACCCGGCTCCAGCACCTGGGCCGAGCTCAGCACCGCAGCCGAACCCGAACCCGAACCCGGCGCCTAATCCCGGATCCCAGCCGGCCCCAGGGTTGAACGATCCTGACCCTGCTCCCCAGCCGGCGCCGGGACCGAACGAGCCGGATCCCGCCCCGGGACCGAATTCCGGCGGCGGCTACACTCCCCCGGATCAAGTGGGAGATTTCAAAGTCGACGAAAACCAGCCGAAACTAGAATTCGGTGATGTTGAGAAGGTGTACTCCTCACCAAACAGCGCTGCGATCTTCTGGGTCCAGGTATTCCACGATCCCGAGAGCGGTCAACTCTTCGTCCAAGATATTGACGCGACCGGAAAACAGATCGGCAACTGGAAGTGCCAAGAAGACGCCTTCGCACAGAACGGCGGCGACTGTTACGCCCAGGGCCCTGGCGGCACGATCGTGCTCATTATGGCCTCCAATGTGAAGGACCTCAACGAGATCGCCCAGTTCGGCGATCAGCTTGCGACCGCACCTTAGACCAACGAATGAACGGCTCCAGCCCGGCCCCACACCGCTTCGTTGGCGAGACCGCCACGGAAGATCTAGACCCGGACCTGCGAACTCGTTGCTGTGTAATCCGCACGGCTGATGGACCCCGCTGCGGCTTGTCAAAGCGTAAGCGGATTCAACGTCGGTTCCACCTACAAGCACCCGAACGGGAGCACGCACAGCGTGGGGGTGAGATGCGAAAGCCAAGGCAAAGCTGCCGAGGTACATTCCGTAGGCAAAAGCTCGGCAGAATCCTCCCGCCTGCATTCTTCAACCCCTGGTGTTCTCACCGCAATTTTGTGATAGGCAACTCTAGGTTTCCATCGATGTGATGTGTAATACTAACTGGCGCCTGCGCCTATATTGGCGTCTGCGACACGTCCCGTCCGCTTCTCGCACCTACGCGACCCAGCACAGCAGGAAGACATCGAACATGAGCAACCCCGGATGGCAGCCAGGAGCTGCTTCGAGTGCAAATCCGAACGGCAACCAAGGCTACAACCAGCAGCCCTCATACGATCAGGGCAGCTTCCAAGGGCAATACAACCAGCCCACGGGATACCCCGGGAGCAGCATGCCGCCGCAGAAAAAGAGCAAAGCTGGCCTATGGGTTGGAATCGGCTGTGGTGCTCTCCTTCTTCTCGCGCTCCTGGTCGGTGGAGGTGTTCTCGCGTTCACGCTCCTCAGCGGCGACGACAAAAAAGAGGTTCCTGCCTCAGAAGTGAGCTCCGCGGAAAAGGAACTCAAAGGCAAGAACGACGAGGGGAACAAGAATAGCAACGGGGGTTCAGCTCCTGCTCCGAACCCCGCGCCTGGTGGAAACAGCAGCGACACCCCTCAACCCGGCGACGGTAAGAAAATCCCCCAGCCTGGCGCCGGGGACAACGACCCGCAACCCGGGGACGGCGGGAATAGCCCTCAGCCGGGACAAGGCGGAGGAGAAGCTCCGCAGCCCGGCGGCGGAGGCGAAGCAGCAAAGGGGAACCTGCCCCAGCAGGTTGGCTCGACAAGCCTCGACCCCTCGTACGGCGATGCCGGAATCGGCGACGCTAGCGGAACCTACGTCTCCCAGGATATGACTCTTGTCTATATCGCTGCGATCATCAGTGACAAAGACACCCAAGACATGTTCACAAAGTACGGAAGTGGAGAAAAGAAGACCGTAGGCAGCTGGACATGCGAATCCAAAACCACGACTAGTCATACGTGCTACAAACAGAACTCTTCCGGCGCACTCGTCTATATCGTCGGTGCAAACGTCGAAGCGCTGAGCCCAGAAGACGTTACCGCCTGGGGCGACGAGTTCATTTCGAAGATGGGATAGACATTCTCACCTGGACTTCCCACTCCTCAAAAACGACAACAAAAGTGCAAGAACCCTTCATAAGGTAATTGCAAGCTACTGAGCGGCTCCGCCAGCGTATTTAGCCCATGCCATCCCGCCCGAAAGCGGCGATGATCTCGATAAAGGCGAAAACCTCGCGGAGCCGCACGAGTCCAATGGCAAGATTCCGTCGGAGCGTAGCAACACTTGAGCGCAGACTCGGTGGCCAGACAGGCAGGGGCGGCTCCAGGACAAGGTGCCGGCGAAACTTCGGGCACCGGCTCCTGACTATCGCCTACGTACAAAGCATCTAACACCGGCGAAAAAGTGGAGCAATCAGCTTTTCTCCGCGATCCCCTCGATCGACGGACAAAGTTCAGTGACCAAGCGAGCGAAGGCGCTCAGCTAGCTGCCTCAATTCCCCATGCGGGCAGCACGATCGGTAAACACACGGATGACGCAAGCAATCGCATGAAGGCAAAAGAAAACCCCGAACCTAAGCTCACGGGTATTGGCTCCAAAAATTCGGGCGTTAAATACGTGTGAGCCCCGGCCCTAGCGGCCGGGGCTCAACCCTCAAA
>NZ_BCSI01000012.1 GCF_001570785.1 Dermabacter hominis NBRC 106157 | reverse complement strand
CGCCCCAGTCGATGAGCCGACCACAGCGGACGTGACGTTCTCGAAAGTCGCCGCCGGGCAAGGCGAAGAACTCCCCGGCGCCACACTGACCGTCACTGGAGGAGACAACTTCTCTGAAACATGGGTTTCCACCGGCACCGCGAAGCAACTAACGCTCGCCCCCGGCGAATACACCATGACCGAGAAAGCCGCCCCCGAGGGCTACCTGATCGCGAACGACATCAACTTCCGCATCACCGAAAACGGCACCCTCGAGATCAAAGGAACCGACGGACAATACACGCCCGCCGAAAACACCACCGTCCAAATGATCGACGAACTCGCCCCAGTCGATACGCCAGCAGAGCCGCGTGATACGACTCCGGGATCTGAGGCACGTGGTCCTCAGACCCCAGCGACCCGAGAGCAAGTAACCTCGCTTCCGAGGACCGGTTCAATGACCGGGATGCTCGCGATGCTTTCGTTTGCGCTGGTAGCCGTAGGTAGCCTGCTCACATTGCGGCGCAAAGACGTCTAAATTGACTCGCTACCTCTAGGAAGAGGAGTTTGGCCTCATAGGTCAGACTCCTCTTTCTGCATTAAACCGATTTTGCTAGCGAAGCTGCCTTCACCTGCTCATACATCTTTTATGAATAGCAACGTAAGTTGGCGTTGGGAGATGCATATTTCGAGCGAAGATTCAGCACCGCCTAGAAGACACATATCTACCGCCACTGAGCATCAGCCCGATTGCCCATCGACTAGCGAAGGGTAGGTGGGCAAGGGAGCCGCGCCATGCTTGATGCTTATCTGCATCTCCAATGCGGCTGCCGCCCACCTAGAATTCAGTCAACTACGTTTCCAGCTTTTATTGGGGCCTTGCTTCTTCATCGCCGCCCACGAGAACTCTACGAGCGGGAGATTCCTCAATTCGCCAGGAAATCCGAGGTGAGGCAGACTGCGGACCTTCGAATCTGAATGGGATCCTCCTGTACTCACGTGTCTCATTGAAGGGAGTAGCTGCCGCAGACTATGAGGTCCAGGGGCGGCAGCACACTGACCAAACAGATGTACCGCTCACGTGGTCCAAACCCCCACAACTTCGATGCAATCCCGGGTGCGGGCATCAATCGAGCCAATCGAAGTGCAGCACAAGCCACTCCCCGTCGCTGAAATCCAACTTCAGATTGACCGTGTGCTGCTCCGTCGGCTGGTCCTCCGTGGAGCCTCCGTAGGAGCCGGGGTGGAGATCCTCGATGGTGAATTGGTACCGGACCACAACGTAACCATCTTTCGTGGTTTCAATACTGATCTCCCCGGGGGTGACACCCACGACGCTCGCGAACTGTTTATTCTCGCGCCACCGGTCCATTTCGGCGAGCGTTTCCCCGCAAGCCTTGCACGCCCCGAGCGAAACGACGCTCTCGTAGGGGGCCGTGTCGCCGGTCGCGTATCCGTAATAGAGGGCCGCAATGACATATCTGGCCGTGGCCTTAGCGCCCTCATCAGTTGCGAAATGGCGTGCCTCGAACACGTCGCCATCCGGTTTCGTCAGTGCAGCATTGTGGGGAGGAAGCCCATCGGTGCGCCCGGGCGCCTCGCCAGTTCCGACGCCTGCTCCACCCGCGTCACTCCCGGCAGGAGCCGGTGCCGTGTGTGCAACAGGAGTCGGGCCGATCACCGGTGTCGCGTCACCGTGACATGAGGTGAGCGCTGCTGATGCAATGGCAAGGGCTACTACCGTCGATCGCACGCGCCATCGTGCATTCCGCTTCATGTGTCCCCCGCCTATCGCTCCCGTCGATCTGAGCCCGACCGACGCGTTCCAGCAAACCAGACCAGTCGCGGGCATGCAATACCAAAAGCAGGAGCGTTTGGCGAACAACTGTGGCTACCACAAGCTCCGTCGATCCGCTTCTCGCAAGGATGCGGCACGCGAACGAATGAGTGCTTGCGATACATGCGGCCTGGTCGGTGCTGGCTCGAGGCCGGGCACAGCGACAGCACCGGACGCTACGGGCGCAAACCCCCACAACGTCTATGCAATTCGGAAATGAAGTTTAGTGCGCGGCCTCCAGCCAGGAGTGCCCAACGCCCACCGAAACATCCATGGGCACGGAAAGCTCATAGGCCCCTTCCATGCCTTCGCGCACGATGTCCCGCACGAGGTCGATTTCACCGGGAGCGACATCGACGATGAGCTCATCGTGCACCTGGAGCACGAGACGCGAGGCGGCGCCGGTCTTCTTTAGCGCATGGTCAACGCGCAGCATCGCGAGTTTGATGATGTCGGCGGCGCTGCCCTGAATCGGCGAGTTGAGCGCCACACGCTCCGCATTTTCCCGCCGCTGTCGGCTATCGCTCGTGAGTTCGGGAAGGTAGCGGCGGCGCCCAAGAAGAGTTTCCGTGTAGCCGAGTGAACGCGCTCTCTCGACGCTTTCATGCAGATAGTCCTGGACGCCCCCGAAGCGTTCGAAGTACTGTGCGCGAAGCGCTTGCGCTTCGCTTTGCGGAATGTGGAGCTGGCGCGCAAGACCAAAAGCGGAAAGACCGTAGGCGAGACCGTAGCTGATCGCCTTAGTTTTTGAACGCTCTTCGCTCGTCACCTGGTCGACCGGGGTGCCGAACACTTGCGAAGCGACGAAGCTGTGGAGGTCTTCGCCGTCACGGAAAGCCTGGATGAGCCCCTCGTCGCCGGACAGGTGCGCCATGATGCGCATCTCGATCTGGGAATAGTCCGCGGTAAGAAGCGACTCGAAGCCTTCACTCGCGTGGAAGGCGCCGCGGATTTGGCGGCCGGCCTCGGTGCGCGCCGGAATGTTCTGCAGGTTCGGGTTGGACGAGGCAAGGCGCCCCGTCGCCGCAACGTTCTGCGAAAGAGTCGTGTGGATACGCCCCTCCTCGCTCACGGATTTGCGCAGCGTTTCGATGATCTGGCGCAATTTCGTGACGTCCCGGTGTTCGAGGAGCGCCTGAAGGAAGGGGTGGCCAGTCTTCGCGTAAAGATCCGTGAGGGACTCGGCGTCGGTCGAATGACCCGTCTTGGTTTTGCGGGTCGGCGGCATCCCGAGCCGGTCAAACAGCACGGTTTGAAGCTGCTTCGGTGAACCGAGATTGATCTCCTCGCCACCGATTTCAGCGAAGGCCCGAGCGGCGACCTCAGACTGCCGTTCGGCATGCATCGAGTCGAGCCGGTCAAGCTCGGAAGCGTCGACGGCGATGCCCGACTCCTCCATCTGCGCCAGCACACGAGCAAGCGGGAGTTCGAGATCATCGTGAATGGCGCGGGTCTCATGCGCATCCATGTCTTTCACGAGGATAGGGGTCAGACGGTACTCCGCCCTCGCGCGACCCAAAAGATCCTCGTGCAGCGCCTGCGCGGTGGGCTTCTTGGCGAGCTTCGGGAATTCCTCGTGAAGGTGGCGCATCGCGAGGCCGGCGACATCTGCGGGACGCTGCCCAGGCCTGCACAGGAACTCCGCGAGGGAGAGATCAACATCGAGGCCGCGAATGTCGAAGCCCGCACCGCTAAGAATATGCGCGAGCTCCTTGGAGTCGAGCGTCCATTTCGGGATGACCGAGTTTCGCAGCCATCGGTCGAGCTCACGTCGGTCCTGTTCGTTCATGCGCGAGGCGCTGATGTCAAGATTTGCGCTGCCAGTGGCAATCACCAGGCCGCGAAACTCCGCCTCCCCCATCGCCCAGGCACCGTCGGCCTCAAGAGCGCCTCCCAAAGCGGCATGCTCCGCAAGGCGGGCGCCAAGCTGCCCGGCCTCCGGTTCAATCACGGGAAGGGTGGGGTTGGCGACGATAGGCTCGGCTTCCTCGGCCCCGCTATCCCCGGCGGGGAGGAGGCCTGCGGGAACGTCCCGACGGATTCCCGGCCCAAAGGCGAGTTCATCAAAGCGCGCGTTGATGGCGACCCTGTCCCCGCGTCCAAGGAGATAAGCGTCGAAGTCCTTAGGCAAGTCGAGGTCACGCACGGCTTCGTTCATGCGGCGATTGCGCACCACATCCTCGACGTGATCGCGAAGCGACTGCCCCGCCTTGCCTTTAATCTCGTCGCGGTGTTCAAGGATGCCGTCGAGTGTGCCGTACAGTCCAAGCCACTTCGCGGCGGTTTTGGGTCCTACACCGGGAACGCCCGGAAGATTATCGGCGCTCTCCCCCACCAGAGCCGCGAGATCCGGATACAGGGTCGGGGGAACGAGGTACTTCTCTTCGACAGCTTCGGGAGTCATGCGGCGAAGCTCCGTGACGCCCTTCACCGGCTGCAAAAGCGTAATGGTCTCATCAACGAGCTGGATCGCGTCGCGATCACTCGTGACGAGCAGAGGCTGCACCCCGGCGTCTTTCGCGTACGTCGCGATTGTCGCGACGATGTCATCTGCCTCGTAATCTTCGACGCTGAAATGCGCGATGCCCATAGCCTCGAGCACCTGCTGAATAAGGGCGACCTGTCCCTTGAACGCCTCGGGAGTGGCCTCACGGCCGCCCTTGTACTCGCTGTAAATACGATCGCGGAAGGTGCCGCCCGGAAGATCGAACGCTACCGCCATGTGAGTGGGCTTCTCGTTCTTCACGATGTTGAAGATCATGCGGCAGAAACCGTACACCGAGTTCGTCGCCTGCCCCGCGCTGTTCACGAATGACTCCGGTGGCAGGGCAAAGAAGGCACGAAAGGCCATTGCATGGCCATCGATCACAACGATGCGCCTCTCAGGGGCGTTTTCGATCTCGCTCATGCCTCAAGTGTGTCACGCTAGGCGAATGGACACGAATGCACGCGCAGCAAGCGCGACACAGGATGCACTCGCACGCGTACGCGAGGAGCTCAAGGGGACACTGTGCGAGCGCATGGGAATGGACGTGCTCTCACTGACCGCGAGCACAGCACACCTCAGTATGCCGGTTGCTCCCAATCGCCAGCCCCAAGGGTTCCTCCACGGAGGCGCGAGCATCGCGCTCGCGGAAACCGCCATCTCGCTCGCCGCGCGCACTCACGCGGAATGTCTTTACGGCGAGGGCGCAGGCGCCGTCGGACTCTCCTTCACCGCGACGCACCACGCGCCCGCACGTGAAGGCTTCGTTCACGTGACCGCTCACGCACAGCACCTGGGCCGCACTCACGCGAGCTATCTCGCCGAGATACGACACGAGGACGGCACTCTCGTGAGCACCGTCCTCGGATCCGCGCGGCTCTTCCCGCCGCGAGACGAGATTCCTGCGCGTTAGTCCTTATGCGGACCGAGCTGGTCGATGACTGCGTCGGCAACCTCGCGCATCGTCAGACGGCGATCCATCGACGTCTTCTGGATCCAGCGGAACGCATCCGGCTCGCTCAGGTTCATATTCGTCTGCAAAAGCCCCTTCGCGCGGTCCACGCGCTTGCGGGTCTCGAAGCGTTCCTCAAGATCGCGAATCTCCTCGTTGAGCGAGGTGATCTGCTGGTAACGCGACAGCGCAATCTCGATCGCCGGCAGAAGGTCGTTAGGCGTGAAGGGCTTAACGACGAACGCCATCGCGCCTGCATCCCGCGCACGCTCCACGATTTCCTGCTGCGAGAAGGCCGTCAGCATCACGACGGGGGCAAGATGCTCCTTGCCGATCGTCTCCGCTGCAGAGACGCCGTCCATCTGCGGCATTTTGACGTCCATGACCACGATATCCGGCCGAAGCTCACGGACCTTCTCCACCGCGCTCGCACCATCGCCAACGGCAGCAATGACCTCGTAGCCCGCTTCGGTGAGGGTCTCGACGATATCCATGCGAATGAGGCTCTCATCCTCAGCCACAACAGCCGTGCGCGCCACGAGACCGGAATCCTGGCCCCTCTCGGCGGTCTCTTCCACAGCTTCGTTCTCGTTCATGGCATCCAATCTTTCGCCTGTGTCTTCGTGGTTGTGCGGCAAACGCACCCCACATCCATAGTGCAGCACATCGGCTTCCAAAGCGGCATTTGTCGCTCCCCTGAACGATATTACTCACGTACACCGGGCAAGGAACGGCTCGTGCCAGTTAGGCAAGCGCGAACTCGTTGGTTATTCTATAGGGCGTGCCTCAAGACGGGCACATGGCCGGGTTGGCGGAATTGGTAGACGCGGCGCACTCAAAATGCGTTGTCTTCGGACGTACGGGTTCGAGTCCCGTACCCGGTACAGAACAAGGGTGGGGAGCAGCATGCTCCCCACCCTTTCTATGCGCAGCTACGTGAGACTCAGGCCTCCGGAATAGCCTTGCCCTTCGCAATGCGGTCGGCTTCAACGCGCGCAGCTTCGGTGCCGTCAAGGTCACCGATACGGTGGACGCGCAGCGTGTTGGTCGAGCCGTGAACGCCCGGGGGCGAGCCTGCAGCGATGATCACGAGATCGCCGGGCTGCAGACCCTTCTTCTCACGCAGCAGCTCGTCGACTACCTTCACCATTTGATCGGTGTCGGTCTGCATGTCAACGAGGTGCGCCTCGATGCCCCAGCTAAGGGCGAGCTGATGCTGGACCTTTTCGTACGGAGTGAGGGCGAGAAGGGGAATGGTGGGACGCAGTCGCGAAAGACGGCGAGCGGTGTCACCCGACTCGGTGAAGGTCACGAGATACTGCGCCGAGAGCTGATCGCCGATCTCGGCCGCCGCACGCGTGATCGCACCACCGCGAGTATGCGGGATGGTGCCGAGCTCAGAGATGCGGTCCGCACCGTTTTCCTCGGTGTTCGTGACGATGCGCGCCATGGTGCGCACAGCCTCGAACGGAAACGCGCCGACGGAGGTCTCGCCCGAAAGCATGACGGCGTCTGCACCGTCGAGGATGGCATTCGCACAGTCGGAAGCTTCGGCACGAGTGGGGCGCGGGTTCGTAATCATCGACTCGAGCACCTGGGTCGCAACGATGACGGGCTTAGCGTTGCGGCGGGCGAGCTCGATCGTGCGCTTCTGGACGAGCGGGACCTGCTCGAGAGGAAGCTCAACGCCGAGGTCGCCGCGGGCCACCATGATGCCGTCGAACGCGCCGACGATACCGCGCAGGGCGCGCACTGCCTGCGGCTTCTCAATCTTGGCGACCACGGGGAGACGAATGCCTTCCTCATCCATCACGCGGTGAACATCTTCGATGTCGTGCGCGTCGCGCACGAAGCTCAGGGCGATGAGGTCCGCGCCGAGGTGGAGACCCCAGCGAAGGTCAGCGATGTCCTTCTCACTCATGGCGGGAACGGAAACGGCAACGCCGGGAAGGTTGATGCCCTTGTTGTTGGACACGGGGCCGGGAACCTCGACGACGGTCTTGACGTCGGTATCGGTCACTTCCACCACGCGAACGCCGACCTTGCCGTCGTCAATGAGAAGCGTATCGCCTGGGCGGCAGTCGCCGGGCAGCCCCTTGAAGGTCGTGCTCACACGTTCCTTCGTGCCGAGAATGTCGTCCGTGGTGATCGTGAAGATGTCGCCAACCGCGAGTTCGTGAGGGCCGTCCTCGAACTTGCCGAGGCGGATCTTCGGGCCCTGGAGGTCCACGAGAACAGCGACGTTCTTACCGAGATCCTCGGAAGCCTTGCGGATATTGGCGTACACAGCTTCGTGGTCCGCGTAAGTGCCGTGGCTGAGGTTCATGCGGGCGACGTTCATGCCCGACTCGATAAGCGTGCGGATCTGCTCATACGAATTCGTTGCAGGTCCCAATGTGCACACAATTTTTGCTTTACGCATGTCTACCCATCTGTAGCTTTGAAAGGCGGGACCCACGCGCTGTGTGTGCTCGGGAGCGAGCGCACAGGGGCACGGGTCGCATCGCCGAGATCCACATCTCACCCTACAATTAAGTAATCGGGACCACTCCCAGATTCAGCCTTATTTCGCGGGGTTTTTGAGATTTTCTCCCTGGTCATGCGGGACAGCCGCCGTCTCACTCCCCTCGCGCCCTTCCGGCCGCGGCAGCGGATCGCCGTTAATCGTGTCGTAAGCGCTGCGCGCCTCACCCTTCCGGCGTGCACGGATCGTGAGCCACGCAAACACGCCGATCGCCACAAGGCCCGTGATGATGTAAATGACCATGTGGATTCGCAAGCCAAAAACCATGGTTGAGGGTTCCGTGCGCATCGTTTCCATGAGGGTCCGGCCCGCAGAGTACGCAATGATGTACATGAGAAAAATGCGCCCGCCAGCGATGACGAACCGTTTCGCGAGAAGCAGCACCACGACGCAGGCAGCGATATTCCACAGCCCCTCGTAGAGGAAGGTCGGCTGATAGGTTCCGGGCACGCAACCAACGATCGTTTTGCCGTTGGTTTCACACGTAATCTCCAGAGCCCACGGCAGCGTGCTCGGCTCGCCGTGAAGTTCCTGATTAGCCCAATTTCCAAGCCTCCCAATGGCTTGCGCGACGAAGAGGGTAGGCGCGATCGAATCAGCAAGGGCGAGGAACTGCACGCCTTTGCGCCGGGTCATGACCAACGCCGCAAGGCCTCCGCCCGCGACCGCGCCCCATATGCCGAGGCCACCTTCCCACATGCGAAGCGCACTCAGCGGATCCTTGCCGGGACCGAAGTAGTCCGGGATATTGACGCCCACGTGGTACATGCGCGCACCGATGATCCCCGCGATGATCGTCACGAAGACGATGTCGAAGTAGTCGTCACGATCACCATCACGAGCGATCCAGCGCTGCAGCGACCACCAGTAGGCGATAGCGATGCCGGTAAGGATGAAAAGTGCGTAAAAATGGATCGTGACCGGGCCGATGCTGAACGAGCTAACGGGCGGACTCGGAATAGTCGCTGAGATCATGCGCGTGCCTCCTCAATTCCGGAACGGAGTTCAATTGCGAGAACTTCGAGAGAACGGAGCCCTTCCGACGGTGTCTGCGCTTCGAGGAGCCTTCGTACGAAAGCGCTTCCCACGATCACACCGTCGGCATGGGCGCCGCCCTTCTCTTGATGCTCTCCCCCGCCATCACAGCACAACGCCCTGCGCGAAGAGCACGTCATTCGTACAGGGCGGTGAGCGGACACGTCAGCGCTTAGCTTTCTGGCCGAAACCCGCGGCTCGCAGGACGAAACCTACGACGAGCGCGAGAAGAACAGACGCGAGACCAACGATAAGGAGGATGTTCTGGCTCGTGATCATTGCGAGGGCAATGAGCACTGAACCGAGGAGGACAAACGCCGAAAATACCCAGGCAGCCACGGTTTTGCCTTCGTTCTGCGGCGGGGCGGGGGGAACAAGGTAAGTCTTCGGCATTCTTCACTCCGGTCAAAACTAGTTCTGAAGCGTATGCGCGCACGAGCGCGTCAAACTGCGTCTTTCATTGTGCCATGTTTTAGCGCAAGCGTCCTCGCACCTTCACACTCCGCGCTGCTCGTCGCTCGGGTCCTCACCAAGACTGAGCATGTCCCACGCTTCCGCATCGGTGTGCGGCACCGCTCCGGCGCCTTCTCCGGATCGCGTAGCGGTATGGCGCGTATAGCGAGTGCGCGATGCTCCTTCCCCGCGCATACGTGTGTTCATCGTCAATCGAGCTCCGACGAGCGCAATCAGAACGCCTGACACGATCGACAGCCACACGGGCCACGATGCCGAAACAGTCACGGGTGCATTCACCACACCGGTGGCTTCGAGTGCTGCGCTCGCGACCGCGTGTGCCGGATCGAGGGCAACCAGCACACCTCCCACGACAATCCCCACACCGGCCAGGGTGGACACAATCGCGCACGCGAGGGCAAGGCCGCGCCTCGACAATGCAAGGGCGCCCGCCGCAGCAACCGCCACGAGAGCGCACGCGAGCGAGAGTGGGGAAGCCTTCGCCCCCGCAATGCTGAGTTCAGACACGTTACCGGCAAGGCCCACGACCTCGCCCTCAACCCACGTTGGTTGGGTGAGTACGGCGCCCACGCCCCCTGCGACGACGAGCGCGAGAATGAGCGGGGTGCGCGGAGAGGAAGCATCCGACGATCGACCAGCCATTATTGTTCCCTCAGCGTCTCGGCACTCGCCACAGCGCGTTGAGCAGCAGCGGCCTTGGAAAGCGATTCACGATGTTCCATCGTAGGGATCGAATCAGCGACGACACCACCCCCGGCTTGAACGTGCGCGCGGCCGTCTTTCATGACGGCTGTTCGGATTGCGATCGCCATGTCGAGGTCGCCTGCGAAATCGAGGTAGCCGACCGTGCCGCCATAGATCCCCCGCGACACGGGCTCAAGCTCATCGATGAGTTGCATTGCGCGCGGCTTGGGTGCACCCGTGAGCGTGCCGGCCGGGAAAGTTGCCGCGAGAGCGTCAAAGGCACTCAAGCCTTCTTTGAGCGTTCCCGAGACCGTCGAAATCACGTGCATGATGTGGGAATACTTCACGACGCTCATGAAATCTCGCACGATCACGCTTCCCGGCTCGCAGACCTTCTGCAGGTCGTTACGGTCGAGATCGACAAGCATGAGGTGCTCGGATCGATCTTTCGGATCGGCGAGGAGCTCGCTTTTTATCCTCTCATCCTCTTCGGCGTTGGCCCCACGCGGGCGCGAACCCGCGATCGGGTGCGTGCTCGCGTGGCGGCCGCGCACAGTGACGAGTGTTTCGGGACTCGCTCCCACCACATCGATCGATTTGCCATCTCCATCGTGGGCGCGCACGAGAAACATGTACGGCGAGGGGTTGAGCCTGCGCAGCACGCGGTAGACGTCGAGGGGGTCGGCGCTCGTTGCCTGCGTGTGTCGCTGCGACGGCACGACCTGGAAGATTTCGCCGTCGATGATGTTCTGGATCGCCGTCTCAACTGACTCTTCAAAATCCGTCTGGCTCGTGCGAGCGGTACTCGACGAGCGCTGCACGGCAGAGTAGACGACGGGGTTCGTCTCGACGTGCGTGCGAAGCGAATCGCGCATCGTGTCGATTCTGGCGAGGGCATCCTCGTAGGCTGCCTCTGCGCCGCTGTCTGCACCGTTGAGGTTGAGCGCGTTTGCCACGAGCAGAACCGTCGCGTCGCGGTGGTCGTACACGGCGACGTCTTGTGCGAGGAGCATGCATAGCTCGGGCGTACCGATCTCGTCTACGGGCTTGTGCGGGAGATTCTCGAAGCGCCGCACAGCGTCATAGCTTACGAAGCCCACAAGCCCGCCCGTAAACGGTGGTAGATGCGCCATCCGCGCGGATTTGAACTCAGCGGCGGTAGCCCTGAGCGCCTCGAGCGGGTCGCCCGATGTGGGAACGGAGGCCGGGACATCGCCAAACCAGCGCGCGTTACCGTCTTTTTCGGTGAGAGAGGCACGAGCGTTGACCCCAATGATGGACCAACGGGAATCCTCCCCCTGGCCCGCGGACTCAAGAAGGAAACTGCCTGCCGGGCCCGACGGTGCCGTGAGCTTCCTGTACAGAGAAATCGGAGTGTCCTGGTCGGCCAAAAGCCGAATCACGACGGGCACGATGCGCTGTGTACGCGCGAGATCGAGGAAGGTTTTTCGGTCCGGCCAAATCTCGCCAAGCGCCTCGCCCTCGAGCCCCTGAACAGTTTCGGGGTAAACGTCGCGCTCGAACACGCGCCCTCCTTTCCTCGTTGCTTAGCGAAACGATCGCGCGGATCGGCGCGTCACAGTGCGCGGGTGAGCTCTTCAGTTCTGTTGGTCTTTTCCCACTCAAATTCCGCAAGGGGGCGGCCGAAGTGGCCAAAAACCGACGTTTTGCGGTAGATGGGTCGCAGAAGATCGAGCTCCTCAACGATTGCCTGCGGGCGCAGGTCGAAGACCTTTTCGATAGCCCGGGCAAGTTGATGCTCGGGAACCTTGCCCGTTCCAAACGTTTCGACGTAAAGGCCAACGGGGGCAGCGCGACCAATCGCGTAGGCAACCTGAATCTCGCACCGCTCGGCTAGACCCGCTGCAACCACGTTCTTGGCGACCCAGCGCAGGGCGTAGGCGGCGCTACGGTCGACCTTCGACGGGTCCTTACCCGAAAAAGCGCCGCCGCCGTGACGCGCCATCCCGCCGTAGGTATCCACGATGATCTTTCTACCCGTGAGTCCGGCATCGCCTTTCGGGCCACCGACGACGAAACGCCCCGTTGGGTTGATGTGACGCTTGACCCCTGTGGTGTCCAGTCCAAGCTCCGCGAGTTCCTCGAGAACAGGCTGAATCACGACACGGGAGATCGCCTCGGTAAGTTGTCCCGCAACATCGACGTCCTCGGCATGTTGGCTCGATACGACGACCGCATTCACGCTGCGCGCGACAAAATCGTCGTCGTATCCGATCGTCACTTGCGATTTGCCGTCGGGGCGGAGATACGGGAGTACGCCGTCTCGGCGTGCGTTCGACAGGTTTTGCGCGAGCTTATGCGCCGCGTAGATCGGCAGCGGCATGAGCTCCTTCGTGTCAGCGCACGCGTACCCGAACATGAGGCCCTGATCACCAGCGCCAAGCTGAAAGCCCTGCTCAACGCTTCCGCCCTTGAACTCCTCGGAATTATCGACCCCGAGCGCGATATCGGCCGATTGCGAGCCGATCGACACCTCGATGCCGCACGAGTCCGCATCGAAGCCCTTCTCGGAGGAGTCGTAGCCGATCGACCTGATCACGTCACGAACGATCGAGTTGACGTCACTGTAGCCTTCGGTGCGCACCTCTCCGGCAACATGGACGAGGCCCGTTGTTACGAGAGTCTCGACTGCGACGCGAGAGTTGAGATCCTGCGCGATCATGTCGTCGAGAATTGCATCGGAGATCTGGTCGCAGATTTTGTCCGGGTGACCTTCCGTAACCGATTCGGAAGTGAAGTACCGCAAATCATTGAGTGTCATGTACTGCCTTATCTGCGAGAGGTGGTGACGGAATTAAAGGAGTCGCCCGAGGCTAGCTGCGCTCGCGCTTGAGGAGAGAGGCGACGTGATCAAGCATTGCGTGGGAAACCTCGTCTTTCGTCCCGCGTGCGGCTCCGCGAATTTCACCAGCGGCATCAAGAAACGTCAATGCGTTCGTGTCGGCCCCGAAAGCGTTCTCACTGACATCGTTGAACGCGAGGAGGTCCGCGCCCTTGGCGCGGGCCTTCCTGGTCGCGTGCGCGAGGGCGCTCGAATGCTCATCCCCCGTCTCGGCAGCGAAGCCGCAAATCACAAACGGACGCTCACCGGCCTGCCGGCGCTCGACGAGGCCGCGGAGAATATCCTCGGTCTCCACCAAATGAAGGGTGAGGCCCGACTCTCCCGCTTTTTTCTTGATCTTGCTGCGCGATGGCTCAGGCGTGAAATCGGAAACGGCAGCGGCCATGATCAGCACATCTGCGCTACTTTCACGCTCCCGTACCGCGGCCGCAAGTTCTTTCGCCGATTCCACCCGCACGACGTCTACGCCCGCGGGAGGGTCGATGTGTGAACCCGCCAGGACGAGGCTCACGCTCGCTCCGCGAACGTACGCCGCGCGCGCGAGCGCCGCCCCCTGTTTACCGCTCGAGTGATTGGTGAGCACGCGCACCGGATCAAGGGCCTCGCGGGTCCCCCCTGCGGTGATCACCACGTGCGTGCCTTCGAGGTCGCACGTGCGCGACCCTGCCGCGAGGATTGACTCAACATAGTACACAATCACTTCGGGCTCGGGCAGTCGCCCTACGCCGGTATCGGTTCCGGTAAGGCGTCCACTCGCGGGTTCAATCACGCGCACGCCACGTGATCGGAGCACGCCGACATTTTCGCGCGTTGCGGGATGCTCCCACATTTCCGTGTGCATCGCCGGGGCGAGGATGACGGGTGCTCGAGTGACGAGGAGCGTGGCTGTAAGGAGGTCGTCGGCCCTTCCCATACGTGCGCGGGCCATAAAATCCGCTGTTGCCGGAACCACGACGACCGCGTCGGCTTCCTGGCCGAGACGCACGTGGGCAACCGAATCCACATCCTCAAAGACAGAGGTGCGCACGGGATTGTGGCTGAGCGCTTCCCACGTCGAGATGCCAACGAACTCGAGCGAAGCCTTCGTCGGAACAACGCGCACATCGGCGCCACGTTCGGTCAAGCCGCGCACCACGTGAGCCGCTTTATATGCAGCGATGCCCGCACACACTCCAACGATGACGCGAAGACCCTCGAGGGGACGCGGCGGCACAGAAGGAGGCGATGCGGGCATCGTCAAAGCTTCGATTTAGAGGTTGAAGTCGATCGGCACCTCGGGGGCGTCGTCCCCGAGCGTGAGCGGCTCGCGCGCGGGAGGCTTGGGAGCGTTCTCGTCGATCTCCTTGGCCTCGAGCAGACCTTCGTCGATCTCGCGAAGTGCGATCGAAAGAGACTTCTCCTGGGGCTCGGTGTCAACCAGAGGTCCGACATGCTCGAGGAGGCCGTCTTCGACCTGCGAGTAGTAAGCGTTGATCTGACGCGCACGCTTCGCCGAGTACAGCACGAGGGCGTACTTCGAATCAACGGACTCGAGCAGCCGATCGATGGGCGGGTTGGTAATGCCTTCGGGCTGGGCAACGGTTCCAGGCACGAAACGTCCCTTCCTAGTGTGAAGTCAGATATCGGCGCTCGCGCATGACGAGCGCGCAAGGTCCCATTCTACCGGAAATCGCTCCCTAGCGGCGACGAAGGCCGGTGATGTCATTCACGCAGGGGCGAGCCCAGCTTCGCGTGCGAGCGCGTCGACGGCCTCATCGAGATCGTCGTTCACGATCGTCACGTCAAACTCTTCTTCAGCGGCCATTTCCACCCGCGCGGTTTCAAGTCGCCGCTCCTGCTCCTCAGGGCTTTCTGTTCCCCGCCCCACGAGACGCTCAACAAGGACGTCCCAACTGGGCGGAGCCAAGAACACGAAGCGCGCATCCGGCATCGAGGAACGCACTTGGCGAGCCCCCTCAAGGTCGATCTCAAGGATGACCGCTCTCCCCTCGGCCCGGGCCGCTTCGACGGCGCTCCTCGGCGTTCCGTAACGGTTGCGGCCGTGCACGAGGGCCCATTCGAGCATGTCGCCGTTTTCTACGGCATCGTCGAACTGTTCGGGACTCCAGAAAAAATAGTGGATCCCGTCCACTTCGCCGGGGCGGGGATCGCGCGTGGTCGCGGAGACCGACAGATAGACCTCGGGGTGTTTCTCGAGAAGTCTGCGCGTAACAGTGCCCTTGCCAACGGCGGTCGGACCGGCGACGACAACGACACGCCCGCGGGGCACGTCGAGCGACTGCGCCGGGCTCACTCTGCGAAGTGCTGAATAAGCTTTTCCGCCTGATGGCGGCCGAGGCCCCGCATCTTGCGCGAGGGCGAGATGCCGATCTCGTCCATAATCTGCGCAGCCTTGACCTTGCCAATGCCCGGGAGGGATTCGAGCATCGCGGAAACCTTAAGGCGAGCGACAGCCTCGCTCGTCTTCGCTTCTTCGATAAGCTTTGCGATTTCCTCACCGCGGTTGCCGGTCGAGTTCTTGAGGCGGTTCTTCACCTGCGCACGCTCCTGGCGGAGCTGTGCAGCCTTCTCGAGTGCGGCCTTGCGCGCTTCGGGGGTCAAAGTGGGGAGAGCCACGTGTCTACCTCTTCAATCTATTCGTGGGATGGTACCCATTCTCATGAAGCTTCATGACGAAGCCCCAGAAAATCTGCAAATACTCTTCCGCGTCGCGACTGGCACTCAACGAGCAAACCGCTCGGCTTGGAGCTACGTATAGAGTTACCCACCAAGTTGATAAAGTCTTGAAGAACGCTGAAAAACCGCGAAATCGTGACCTATTTGTCACCTTGAGCAGGCATATCGTGTGTTTTTTGCATTCGGGACGGGGTCAGCTCCCGCCTGTTACTGATCTTTCAAGAACAATGGAGTCCGCGCCATCGCACTCCTCTAGCAACACGTTGACCCGCTCTCGCCGCGAAGTCGGCAGATTCTTGCCGACGAAATCTGCGCGGATTGGCAACTCCCTGTGGCCTCGATCGACCAAAATCGCCAGTCGAACAGCGGCCGGTCGACCGAGTGCGCTCAGGGCATCGAGCGCCGCACGTACCGTACGCCCTGAATAGAGCACATCGTCGACGAGAATAACCGTGCGGCCTTCGATCCCTCCCTCGGGAAGGCGCGTCTCTCGTTCCTCCCGCGCAGGCTTCGACGAGCGATCATCGCGAAAACGCGTGATGTCGAGCTCCCCCACGATGCTCGCGGGGACGCGCTCGGTGTTGCCGGCACGCGCAATCGCCTCGGCGATGCGGTAGGCAAGGGGCACGCCACGGCTGTGAATCCCCATGAGCACGAAATCGTCGACACCTTTTTCACCTTCGACAATCTCGTAGCCGATCCGGGTCAACGCGCGGCGAATGTCGCCCGCTTTGAACACTTCCGTGCGGAGATCCTCAGCCATGGACGTCTCCCTTCTTAACCGAGTAGATCCTTCGCGTCCGCGATGCGCTGGAGAAGCGCATTGACGAACGATGCCGAATCTTCCGTCGACAGCTCGGCGGCAACGCTCGTGTACTCCTTGAGAAGCACAGGAGCATCGACTCCGGTGCCGTGAAGAATCTCGGCCGCTCCCATACGCAAGATCGCTCGGTCGACAGCGGGCATGCGTTCGAGCGTCCACGCCTCCGAGTGCGAAGCAATCGTGTCGTCAATGTCAGCGGCGTGCGCGGCATACACAAGCGCAAAACGCTTCGCTGCCTCGGGCAGCGGGGTCTGCGCGGTTGAGGTGACGGTGCGCTGCTCGGCTAGTTCCTCGACACCCACCTGGCGGGCGTCGGCCTCAAACAACACGTCGATCGCGCGCACGCGCGCACGCGTCACTGCACCAAATTTATGCGTCCGCGACGGGAGGGTCTTGACGAGTTCAACTTCGTCCCCCTCGCGCCCCGGCAGCGGAAGATCCAGCGGATCGAACGGCATATCAGGCACGCCCGAGGTAGTCGCCGGTGCGGGTGTCGACCTTAACCTTGGTGTTCTGCTCGAGGAAGAGAGGCACCTGGATTTCGAGGCCGGTCTCGAGAGTTGCGGGCTTCGTGCCGCCCGAGCTGCGATCACCCTGGAGGCCGGGTTCGGTGTGGGTGATTTCGAGAACGACCGAGGCGGGGAGCTCAACGAAAAGTACCGTGCCCTCGTGGAACGCCACGACGGCGTCCTGACCCTCGAGCATGTAGTCCTTGGCGTCGCCAACGACCTCCGCGGTCACGTTGGTTTGCTCCCAGGTCGTGGTGTCCATGAACACGAAGAGATCGCCATCCATGTATGAGTACTGCATGTCACGGCGGTCGATCGTTGCGGTCTCGACCTTAACGCCCGCGTTGAAGGTTTTGTCAACGGTCTTGCCCGAGAGAACGTTCTTGAGCTTGGTGCGAACGAACGCCGGGCCCTTGCCGGGCTTCACGTGCTGGAATTCGACAACGCTCCACAGGCCGTTCTCGAGCTTCAGGACCATGCCGTTCTTCAGATCGTTAGTGCTTGCCATGATTCTCCGTTCGGGTTGCAGTTTCGCACGCGCCCCTTCGAGGGCGCACACAATCCTTAATTTTAGCGCCCTTCGGGCGCGGGAAATTTCCGACGGTTGCCGGTTTCCCCTTGATCCTTCTCACGCAAGCGCGATGAGCTCCTCGTATTCGGCGTTCCAGAGGTCTTCGACAGCATCAGGCATCATCAGCACTCGTTCGGGATCGAGCGCCGCGACGGCTCCCGGGTCGTGGCTCACGAGCACGATCGCGCCCTCGAAGGCGCTGAGAGCACCGAGGATTTCTTCGCGGCTCGCCGGGTCGAGGTTGTTTGTGGGCTCGTCAAGGAGAAGGACGTTCGCGCTGGAGACGACAAGGGTCGCGAGAGCAAGACGGGTCTTTTCGCCGCCTGAAAGAACGCCTGCGGGCTTATGCACGTCGTCGCCCTGAAAGAGGAATGAGCCGAGGATCTTGCGCACCTCGACTTCGGGCAGGTCTCCCGCGGCGCGCTGCATGTTGTCGAGAACCGTGCGCTCGAGTTCGAGCGTGTCATGTTCCTGTGCAAAGTAGCCGAGTTTTAACCCGTGACCGGCAATGACCTCTCCGGTGTCCGGGGTTTCGACGCCCGCGAGCAGACGCAAAAGGGTCGTTTTACCCGCACCGTTGAGTCCGAGAACGACAACGCGCGAGCCACGATCGATCGCGAGATTCACGTCGGTAAAAATCTCGAGGCTCCCGTAGCTCTTCGAGAGCCCCTCTGCCCTGAGAGGGGTCTTGCCGCTCGGGGCCGGTTTCGGAAAGCGAAGCTTCGCGACGCGTTCAACCTGACGTTCCTCCTCAAGGGAGTCGAGAAGCTTTTCGGCGCGGCGGAGCATTTGCTGGGCAGCAACGGCTTTCGTCGCCTTCGCCCGCATTTTTTCGCCCTGGGCCTGAAGGGTTGCGGCTTTCTTTTCAGCGTTGGCACGCTCGCGTTTACGACGCTTCTCGTCGTCCTCGCGCTGACGCAGATAATTCTTCCAACCCATGTTGTAGACGTCAATGACCTGGCGATTGGCGTCGAGGTAGAACACCTTATTGACGACGTGCTCAACGAGCTGGATGTCGTGAGAGATGATGATCATTCCGCCCGGATACTGCATGAGAAACTCGCGAAGCCACACGATTGAGTCGGCATCGAGGTGGTTAGTCGGCTCATCGAGCACGAGAGTTTCCGCCTGCGAGAAAAGAATGCGAGCAAGTTCGACGCGGCGACGCTGACCGCCAGAAAGCGTGCCGAGTTCGGCCTCGAGCAGGCGGTTATCGACCCCGAGGTTTGCCGCAAGCTGCTTCGCCTCCGCCTCGGCCGCGTAACCCCCCTGCGCTTCTAATTCGTTGTTAAAGCGCACGTAGCGATCCATCGCCTTCTCGCGCTTCGTCTCGCTGAGGCTCATATCGGCCATATCCCGCTCGCTTTGCGCGAGTTTCTCGAAAATGCGGGCGAGGTTTCGCGCTTCAAGAATGCGCGCGAGCACCTTTTGCTTCGGATCTCCCTCGGTCGTGTCCTGAGGGAGGAAGCCGATCTGCCCGCGGATATCGATCGAACCCGCCGCGGCTTCACGCTCGCCCGCCAACGTGCGAGTGAGGGTCGTTTTACCGGCACCATTGCGGCCAACAAGCCCCACGCGGTCGCCTTTCGCGACCTGAAAGTCCACGCCGCTCATAAGCATGCGTGCACCCACGCGGATCTCGAGGTCATGAACCGTGATCATGGTGTCCTTTACAAACTGACGAAGGAGGGCTCGACCCCTGAGGGCCGCGCACAAGTCTAGTAATGCGTGGCCGATTCGGACCGTGCAGCCGTCGGACTCCCCGCCTAGGGGTAGCGGATTGCACAAGCGCCCTGCACATCAAGAACGTTTTTGTGTAAGCCCCTTGAGCGAGAGCGTGGACTGCGTAAGCATGGAAGGAACGTGAATTCGGTGCGAAGGAGCGCCACGACGCAAAGGAGATGAACGTGAAAATCGGCATCGTGAGGGAAATCAAGAACAACGAATATCGCGTGGCGATGCACCACGCCGGCGTCGAGGAGCTGATCCGCTCCGGGCACGAGGTCGTTGTTGAGAAGGACGCGGGTGTCAACGCTGGTTTCACCAACACGGATTATGAGGGGGCCGGTGCACAGATCGCCGACACGGCCGAATCCGTCTGGGGCGAGGCCGATCTCCTCCTCAAGGTCAAGGAGCCTCTCGAGAGCGAATACGGGTACCTCCGGGAGGATCAGATTCTCTTCACCTACCTCCATCTCGCGGCTTCACGCTCGCTCACACAGGCACTCCTCACTGCGAAAACTCCCGCGCTTGCCTACGAGATGGTGAAGGGCTCCGACGGTTCGCTTCCCCTCCTCGCGCCCATGAGCATCATCGCCGGTCGGCTCTCCGCACAGGTCGCCGCCCACCAGCTCATGTCGCCGTTTGGCGGAACCGGTGTTCTCATGGGAGGCGCGCCCGGCACGGCGCGTGCCAAAGTTCTCGTCGTGGGTGGCGGCGTCGTCGGCGAGCAGGCTGCGATCGTCGCCGCTGGCATGGGCGCGAGCGTGACCGTGCTCGACATTAATTCCGCGCGGCTTGCTGATCTCGATCGCACGCATGGCACGCGTATCTCAACCGGATTCTCCAATGCGCAGGCCATCGATACCCTCGCGCGCGAAGCCGATGTCGTCGTTGGCTCCGTGCTCCTACCCGGACGAGCGGCCCCGAAGCTCATCAAACGTGAAACGATTGAGGCGATGCGACCCGGATCAATCGTCATCGATGTCGCAATCGACCAAGGCGGTTGTACCGAGGTCTCTCGTCCCACCACGCACGACGACCCAACCTTCCGCGTGGGTAATGCGACGGTCTATTGCGTCGCAAACATGCCCGGTGCCGTTGCCCGCACTGCAAGCGTTGCCCTCGCGGGGGCCAGCCTTCCCTACGTGCGTGCTCTCGCAAACGGAGGTATTGAGGGGATCGCCGGACACCCGGGCTTGCTTTCGGGATTCTCGACCTTCCGCGGCGAGCTACTTCATGAAGAAGTGGCTGAGGCGCACGGCCTTCCTTATCTAAGCGCTGAGGAGGTACTCGCACACGAGCGGTAAAGCCGTGCGCCCTCTGCAAAGGTCACCCCGCAGAGGGCGCCCAGCCGCCTACTAGAAGCCAGAGTGTGCGACATATCCCAAGTCCACAGACCCCTCAATTCCGCTTTCAGCTGGCCAAAGCTGGAATAATGCACCCATGCTGCGTAATTACCGATTCCCCCTCATCATCCTGGCATGCGTCGTTCTCGGCGCGATCGCCGGACTTGTTTTCGGGCCCGATGCCGCAATCGTGAAGCCCTTCGGCGTTGTGTTCGTGAACATGATGTTCACGCTCGTCGTGCCACTCGTCTTCTTCTCAATCGCGTCCTCGGTCGCCGCCATGGACTCGGCCAAACGGCTTGGGAAAATCATGGGGTCGATGATGCTCGTGTTCATTTCCACGGGAATCGTCGCCGCGATCATCATGCTCACGGTACTGTGGATCTTCCGTTCAAGCGAGCCGCTCAACATCACACTCACCGATCCAGGGACCGTCGAAAAGCCCGAATCGATTGGTGATCAGATCGTGCAAACCCTCACCGTGAACGAGTTCGGCGAGCTCCTCTCCCCCTCCAACATGCTCGCGCTCATCATCTTTGCGGTACTCGTCGGGTTCGCCACGAGCGGCATTGGAAAAGCTGGCGACGCGTTCCGCGATTTCCTCTCGTCCGCTAGCGCCGTGTTCCTGAAGCTCGTCTCGCTCATCATGTACTACGCGCCGATCGGTCTTGGCGCTTACTTCGCCGCGCTCATCGGCGAACTTGGCCCGCAACTCGTGGGCGGGTACGTACGTGCATTCGTCATCTATTTCCCCGTCACCATCGTCTACTTCTGCGTCGCATTCACGCTCTACGCATATATTGCGGGCGGTACCAAAGGCATCAAACGCTTCTGGAGCAACATCCTCGAGCCCACCGCGATCGCGCTTGGCACCGGTTCCTCGGTGGCGTGTCTGCCCGCGAACCTCAAGGCCGCGCAGCGCACAGGCGTGCCGCGCGACATTCGAGAAACGATCATCCCGATCGGCGCGACGATCCATATGGAAGGATCAGTCCTTTCCGCGATCCTCAAGATCTCGTTCCTCTTCACCCTGTTCCAGCGCGATCTCTTCACGATCGAGAACCTTCTCATCGCCGTCGGCATCGCGCTCCTCAGCGGCATGGTAATGAGCGGCATCCCCTCGGGCGGCTTCGTCGGCGAACTCATGATTATTACGCTCTACGGCTTTCCCACCACTGCGCTGCCGGTCATTTCGATCATCGGGACGATCATCGACGCTCCCGCAACCACGATCAACGCGGTCGGCGACAACTCCTCCTCGATGCTCGTGGCCCGCATGATTGACGGCAAAGACTGGATGGATAAGGGCGATCGCGAACGCGCCGAAGACGAGGCTCTCGCGGCCGCGCCACGTACCGCGTAAGCGGCATCACGCCTCACAAGGGCGGGGCCCGGTTCACCGTGAAGTGAGCCGGGCCCCGCCCTTTCCTAAGCCGCGCAGGTTAGAGGTTGAAGCCGATCGCGCGAAGCTGATCTTTGCCGTCCCCAGTAATGCGTTCCATGCCCCACGGCGGCATCCACACCCAGTTAATCCGGTGCGTCTCCGTAATCGGGTCGAGCGCAGCAAAAGTCTGCTCCTCGAGCACGTCTTGAAGCGGACACGCGGCACTCGTCAGGGTCATGTCGACAACGGCATTGCCGTTCTCGACGGTCACGCCATAGACGAGGCCGAGGTCGACGACGTTAATCCCGAGCTCGGGATCGATGACGTCCTTCAGCGCTTCGGTGACGTCCTGTACGCTGACGTCTTTCGATTCGGACATTGCTTAAGCCGTCCTTCCGGTGGTCGTGAGGCCTACGCCGTGAGGTAGCGGTCGTAGCCCTCGGCCTCGAGGCGCTCGGCGAGCTCAGGGCCGCCTTCTTCCGCCACACGACCATTCACAAAGACGTGTACGAAATCCGGCTTGATGTACTTGAGGATGCGCGTGTAGTGCGTGATGAGCATGACGCCGAGATCAGTCTCGTCCTTCACACGATTCACGCCCTCCGAAACGACGCGAAGAGCATCGACGTCAAGTCCGGAATCGGTCTCGTCGAGGATCGCGATCTTCGGGCGCAGCAGCTCCATCTGGAGAATCTCGTGACGCTTCTTCTCGCCTCCCGAGAACCCTTCGTTCACGTTACGCTGCGCAAACTGCGGGTCCATACGGAGCTTTTCCATCGCGGCGTTCACATCTTTGACCCACTCGCGCAGCTTCGGGGCCTCGCCCTCGACCGCCGTCTTAGCGGTGCGCAGGAAGTTCGAGACGGTCACGCCGGGAACCTCGACCGGGTACTGCATCGCGAGGAAGAGCCCGGCCTTTGCTCGCTCATCGACGCTCATCTCGAGAACGTCTTCGCCATCGAGGAGGACTTCACCCGAGGTGATTTCGTACTTGGGGTGACCGGCGAGCGAGTACGCGAGCGTGGACTTTCCCGAGCCATTCGGGCCCATGATCGCGTGAGTTTCACCGGAGCGGAGCGTGAGGTTCACGCCCTTGAGGATCTCCTTGGTGCCTTCGGGGGTTTCCACGGTTGCGTGGAGGTCCTTGATTTCAAGAACGGACATGGTGTTCCTTTCGAGTCAGGAAAGTTCGATGGGGTCGAGCGAAACGCTGATCGTGCCGCTCGCCTGGTCGATCGTGACGGGGTATACGGGTGTTGCGACATGCGCGGGAAGCTGCCTAGGCACGCCGGTACGTAAATCAAACTGACTACCGTGCTTCCAGCATTCCAAGGCGCCGTCCTCGACGTCGCCATCAGAGAGGTTGACGTTGCGGTGGGTACAAAGATCGCCGAGTGCGTGCACGGTTCCATCCGTGTCGCGCGCAAGGGCAATCTCGATACCGCCCACCTCGATGCCCATCACAGATCCAGGCGCGAGGTCATCAAGGCGTGCTACCGCGTGTGTCGTGGACATTTAGTTCATGCTCCGCTGCAGCTCGATCTCGATCTGCTCCGTGAGGTAGTCACGTACCTCTGGAACCTCGATCCTCTGGATGAGCTCCTGGAAGAAGCCGCGAACGACGAGACGGCGCGCCTCGATCTCGGAGATGCCGCGCGCCATAAGGTAGAACAGCTGCTCGTCATCGAAACGCCCGGTCGCAGCGGCGTGCCCCGCCCCTTCAATTTCGCCGGTCTCGATCTCGAGGTTCGGCACTGAATCGGCACGGGCCCCCTCGGTAAGAACGAGGTTGCGGTTCATTTCGTACGTCTCGGTACCTTCGGCTTCCTTGCGGATAAGTACGTCGCCCACCCACACACTGCGCGCACCGCGCCCCTGGAGGGCGCCCTTGTACAGGACGTTCGATGTGCACTTCGGCGCGGCGTGATCCACGAACAGTCGGTGCTCGAGGTGCTGGCCTTCGTCGGAAAAGTACAGGCCGTCCTGCTCAACTTCGCCACCGGGGCCGGCGAACGTCGCGGTTGAATTCACGCGCACCGCCTTGCCGCCGAGCGTCACGACGATGTGCTTGAGGCGAGCGTCCTTACCGATCTTCGCGACGTGAGTGGCGACGTGCACGGCATCGTCGGCCCAGTCATGGATCGCGATCACGGTCATCTCGGAGCCCTCGTCGAGGACCATCTCGACGTTCTGCGCGTACAGCGCGGTGCCCGTGTGGTTGATGACGTAGGTCGCGCGCGCATTCGCTTCGGTGTGCAGCACGAGCTCGCCGTGGCTGGCGATGGATGCGTCGTGTCCAGAAACTTCCACGCGCGCCGGTTCGCTAGCCTCAGTGTTCGCGGGGGCCTTGAGGTACAGGGCGTTCGCGGTCAGCTCCGCGGCAGCCGCGGCGATGCGGTCCTCGGGAAGGATCGCCGTGTGGCGCGGGGCTTCCTTCTCCCCGAGCGAATCGACGACGAGCCCCTCGGGGGACTCGACCTCGTAGCTCACGACGCTTTCCTCGACGTGGGTCTCGCGTGCCTCAAAAAGCGGGGCGAGCTGCCGCAAGCTCGCAAAGCGCCACTCTTCCTCGCGGCCGGTCGGGATCTCGTGGTTGTCGATCCCGAAGGCGGCGTGACGAGTCGCGCGAGAGAGGAGGCCGCTGCGCTCACCCGGAAGGGCAATACCTTCCGATTCGAGCTGTGCCTTCGAATGATCCGTCGTGGTCATTAACCCACGGCTCCTTCCATCTGCAGTTCAATGAGGCGGTTGAGCTCGAGCGCGTATTCCATGGGGAGCTCACGCGCGATCGGCTCGATAAATCCGCGCACGATCATCGCCATTGCCTCGGTTTCCTCGAGGCCGCGACTCATGAGGTAGAACAGCTGCTCTTCGCTGACCTTGGACACCGTTGCCTCGTGTCCCATCTGTACGTCATCCACGCGAACGTCGACGTATGGATAGGTATCGGTTCGAGAAACCTGATCGACAAGGAGCGCATCGCAAAGCACATTCGAGGCGGAGTGGTGCGCACCCTCGTTGACCTGGACGAGGCCGCGATACGAGGAACGGCCGCCACCGCGAGAAACCGACTTCGACACGATCGAACTCGAGGTGTGGGGCGCCATGTGGACCATCTTCGAGCCGGTGTCTTGGTGCTGCCCCTCGCCCGCGAAGGCGATCGAGAGAGTCTCGCCGCGCGCGTGCTCACCCTGGAGCCACACCGCGGGGTACTTCATCGTGACCTTTGAACCGATGTTGCCATCGACCCATTCCATCGTTCCGCCCTCTTCGACGGTCGTGCGCTTCGTGACGAGGTTGTACACGTTGCTCGACCAGTTCTGAATGGTCGTGTAGCGAACGCGCGCATCCTTTTTCACGACGATCTCAACGACCGCGGAGTGGAGCGAGTCAGACTTGTAGATCGGCGCCGTGCAACCTTCGACGTAGTGCACATACGAGCCCTCGTCGGCAATGATGAGCGTGCGCTCGAACTGCCCCATGTTCTCGGTATTGATGCGGAAATAGGCCTGGAGCGGGATTTCCACGTGGACGCCCTTCGGAACGTACACGAATGAGCCGCCCGACCACACCGCGGTGTTGAGCGCCGCGAACTTGTTGTCGCCGGCAGGAATCACGGTGCCGAAGTACTCCTCGAAGATCTCGGGGTACTCGCGAAGGCCCGTGTCGGTGTCGACGAAGATGACGCCCTGTTTTTCGAGATCCTCGCGGATCTGGTGGTACACGACCTCGGACTCATACTGAGCGGCGACGCCGGCGACGAGGCGTTCCTTTTCTGCCTCGGGGATACCAAGGCGATCATAGGTCGCCTTGATGTCTTCAGGCAGGTCTTCCCAGCTCTTCGCCTGCCCCTCTGTCGAGCGCACAAAATACTTGATGTTGTCGAAATCGATCTCGCTTAGATCGGCGCCCCACGTGGGAAGCGGCTTCTTTTCAAAGAGCGAGAGTGCGCGCAGGCGGCGCTTGAGCATCCATTCGGGCTCGTTCTTCAGGTGCGAGATGTTGCGCACGACTTCTTCGCTCAGCCCTCGCTGAGCAGTGGCGCCGGCGGAATCCGAATCGTGCCAGCCATATTCGTAGCTGCCGATCGACGCGATGATCTCGTCCTGACTGAGCTGCTCTGGTGCAGTCGTCATGGCTTCCTTCCTTCTGTGAGCAAATCTGTGGTGACGTCCGAGGCAAGTTCCCCTTCGGCCATGGACTCGGCAATTGCCGTGCTCATGGCCGGGGTTAAGTGGGTGGTGCACACGTGCGCACCCGCCGCTCGAGTCGCGAGGCGCTGAACGGGAACGCCGAGCATTCTCGAAAGCGCAGCCGTTTCAACCTCGCACAGCTCCGGGTGCTTCGCGGCGATGTCTTGGACCGGGCAGCGTCCCTGGCACATCTGCACCGTCGTGAGGGTCCGCGACGGGGCACCGTCTCGCCCGGGAGAGCCGACGCTCACCGTGACCGGCCTGAGCGATGCGGCATAGCCGAGTTCCTTGAGAAGGTCGATCACGAGGCGCACGCGGCGCGCCGGCGTCACCTCACCTTTATCGCTTTCACGCGCATAGCGCCGCTCGAACTCCGCCTCCCACTCGGCGGTGCGCGCCTTCGCGAGCGCAACGAGGGCCTCGTGCCCGCCAGCGCGTTCGAGTTCTTTCATCGCCAGCAGTGCGAGGCTTTCGCACTCTCTCGAGGCTGCATCAGCCTCTGGTGCGGTCGCGGCGAGCACGAACTCTTTGCGCGGGCGCCCCCGCCCTCGGGGCCTGTGGGACGATCCCTTTTCCTCAATGATGCCCTCGGCGTGCAATTGGGATAGGTGCCGACGGACGGCAGCGCCGGTGAGGTGAAAACGTTCGGCGAGGTCGCCTGCGGCGATGGGACCGTCGATACTAATAGCCTCGATGAGGCGTTCGCGCGTCGAATCATTGGCGGACGCTTCGGTGCGAGTATTCACGACATCCTCCTTTCGCCAAACCGGTGGACGTTGCGATTCTACAAACCGTGAGTTTCGAAAAGATAGAGAGGGTTACCTAAGTCCCGGCAGAGCGCGGCGTATGTCACACACATCGCGAAAGCCAGCCGACCGTCGGCCCCCTCCCGCCCCTCTACGCGGCTGCGCGCGCACTACCATGATGTGCCATGGGCACTCACACTTCGACCGCAGCCGGGCGATCGGCCACACCACCGCCGGCACTCGACATCACCAACCTGCGTAAACAATTCGGTTCCGTCACGGCGTGCGAAAACGTGAGTCTCTCGGCGAACTTCGGGGAGATCACCGCGCTACTGGGCCCAAACGGCGCCGGCAAATCCACAACGATCGCGTGCGCGACCGGGCTCCTCTCCCCCGACGGAGGCGAAGTGCGCCTGCTTGGCGCCAACCCTCTCACTCACGACGCCGAGACTCGCGCTCGGGTCGGCGTCATGCTTCAGGACGGCGGCCTCACCTCAGGAGCCACCCCAGCGCAGCTTCTCGCCTACGCCTCATCTCTCTACGCGCGGCCCCGGGATTGGCGCGCCCTTTCCCACGAACTCGGCATTGATGCTTTCTCATCGACCCTCGTGCGCCGACTCTCCGGCGGTCAACGGCAGCGTTTGAGCCTCGCACTTTCACTGCTCGGTATGCCCGACGTTCTTTTTCTCGACGAACCGACCGCTGGCATGGATGTCGCGGTCAAGCGGCGCACGCGAGAGCTTATCCGAGCCGAAGCGGAGCGGGGCGCCGCAGTCATCCTCACCTCTCACGCGCTCGACGACATCGCCTCGCTCGCAGATCGCGTCATCGTCATCGCCGAAGGCTCCGTGAAGGCCGACGGCACCCTCGCCGACGTCGAACGCACGCTCGGGAGCCAGTCCCCACTCTCGATCGATATTGCTGCGAGTGCCCCTTCGGAGGAGCGCCTCGTGGCGTTTGAACAGGCAGTACGTAACGCCGCCGAAATCCAAGGGGTCACTCTCGCCATCGAACACGTCCCCGATTCCCTCGAGGACATCCTCGTATCGCTGTCGAGCACACGAGCAAAGGAGACGAAGTGAGCACGGACCCGCACTCGGTAATGTCCGATTCGCGCCGCGCTGCCCGCACCCCTCGGCGCATCGCTGCGCACGCACAACTTGAAGCACGAGCGATTCTCACCAACGGAGAGCAGCTCATGGTTTCGCTCATGCTGCCTGCAATGGTTCTTCTTGGCCTGCGGTTCATCCCCGTTTCGCCCGCTCTTTTTGGCGGCAAGTCGCCGTCAATGACCGACGCCGTTGCCGCGACAGCGGTAACCGCCATCATTGCCACTTCCCTCACCTCACAGGCAATCGCCACCGGCTTCGACCGTCGAAATGGGGTGCTGCGCTGGATCGCCACGACACCTCTCGGTCGCGGTGGCTACATGCTTGGCAAGTTGGGTGCGATAGCGATCGTGCACATCTTGCAGATCGTTGTGCTCGGCACCCTGTCGTTCGCACTTGGGTGGCGGCCCACCGCTGGTGAAATCCTGTGGTCGATTCCCGTGTGGATTCTTGCCACGTGCGCCTTCGGGGGGCTCGGTCTTTTGATCGCCGGCACGCTTCGCACTGAGGCCGTACTCGCGCTGTCAAACATCATTTTTATTCTCTTTATCGCCGTCGGCGGGGTGGCGATCCCCGCGAACGGATTTCCCGCGCCAGTCGACACTCTCGTCTCAGTGTTGCCGTCGGCTGCTGCGACGAGCGCACTAACCGAGACGCTTTCGGGGCACGCCCCCTCCCTCACCGCGCTCGGACTCCTCGCCCTGTGGGCCGTGATCTTTGGGGGCCTGACGGTGAGATTCTTCCGCTGGACGAGCGCCTGATTCACCGATCCCGCCCCGCCTTTCTTACACTGAGCGCATGACAGCACACACGAACACCCCCAGCTCCCTTTCACGGGAACGCAAACGCCGCATCACGGCCATTTTTTGGATCAATCTCGCGTGCCAAATTGGCATTATTGCGACCGGGGGCATCGTGCGTCTCACGAAGTCCGGGCTTGGGTGTTCTTCGTGGCCGTACTGCGAGCCGGGTGAGTTCACTCCTCGTTATCACCCCGAATCGGGGCTGCGACCCTTCATCGAATATGGAAACCGTGCCCTCACGCTCGTGCTGCTCGTGTTCGCAATCCTCGTGCTCGTGGCGACCTACAAGCATCTGCGCACCAAAGGCAAGGGGTTTATGCGCCTTTCCTGGGTTCCGCTCATCCTTACCGTTTTCCAGGCAGTGTGGGGCATGCTTGTCGTGTATTTGCACTTGCACCCGTTTTTCGTGTCGGTGCACTTCATCGTCTCGCCAATCCTCGTGGCGTCCTCCGCGGTACTGGTGTACCGGCTTTATGAAGGCAACGGTTCCGCGAGGCTTGCCGTGAACCGCGGAGCACAGTTCGTGTATTGGCCGCTCGCTGCCGTCGGATTTATCGTGCTGATTCTCGGCACCCTCACGACCGGTTCGGGCCCCCACTCCGGTGACGCCAATACTCCACAGCGTTTCCCTTTTAACCCCGCGAAAATTGCGTGGCTCCACGCCGACTTCGTGTGGCTGTTCTGCGGCCTTCTGCTTGGCGTGGCAATCGTCCTCATGGTGACGAAAGCTCACGCCCGATCAAAGAGGGCCCTTGTCGCGCTCACGATCGTGACGCTCCTCCAGGCCGTGATTGGTTATATCCAGTACTTCACCGGACTCCCCGAAGCTCTCGTGGGACTCCACATGCTCGGAGCCGCGCTCCTTTCGGCGAGTATTGCGTGGCTCGGCGCCAGCCTGTTCACGTGGTACCCCCTCGGTGAAGGCACAGCCCCGGACGACTACTCGAAGGATGCCCAGTCATGAGGGGCTTTCGCACTCACCGCTACCCCACCCCCGAACAGATTCGCCCCGCCGGCGAGTTCGTTGCGGGCGTGCTCTCCTCGCTTCGTCGAACCGTGTCCATAGGCGACAACCTTCTCGAGATTGATGCCGAAGTCCACCGCATGATTCGCGAGGCTGGCGCCACATCGTGCTACCTCGACTATCACCCGAGTTTCGGCGCTTCGCCGTTCGGGAAAGTCATTTGTCTGAGCGTGAATAACGCGGTGCTTCACGGCCGCCCCTACGATCGCACCTTGGAGAGCGGGGACCTGCTTTCCATGGACTTCGCGATCGAGCTCGAGGGCTGGGTTGCTGACTCTTCACTCTCGATTGTCGTGGGCGAGCAGCGAGAGGACCACCTGAAACTTATTCGCGATACAGAAAGCGTCATGTGGGCAGGTATTGGTGCTGCCCGGGCGGGCAATACCGTGGGCGATATCGGCCACGCGGTTGAGACCCGGGCTACGGAGCTGGGTTACACGATTAATCATGAGTTTGGCGGCCACGGCGTTGGCCGCACCATGCACGAAGCGCCGTTCGTGCCGAATTTCGGCGCCCCGGGCACCGGCCAGAAACTCCGCGAGGGAATGGCAATCACAGTCGAACCGTTTTTGACGCCGACGACCGACGTCATGACCATCACCGAGCGTGATGGCTGGACCGTCGAATCGGGCGACGGTTCAACAGGGGCCCACGCTGAACACACCCTTATCGTGACAAAGGGCGAGCCGATCATCGTCACGGCGCGCTCCGACGACCCGGCCTAATTGAATCCCCTAAAATCTGCGCCGAGTAGACCGTCCGCAGGGGCTCTCGCGCGGCGCGATAGCAAAGTTCACCGTATTGTTACGATTTTGTAACACCCTCGTCACTCTTCGCCTACGTAAAAATATACGCGGATAGTAGTATCCCTAGCGGCCCAAGCCGATGAGCGGACACAGATCCACCGTTTCCACTCCCGCGTTCCCTGGTGCGCGACTCACAGGTTGATTTCAACGGCGGCGACCATGACGAACAGAAAAGAGAATCCCTATGACCTTCACCCGTAAGAAGCTTGGGCCGGTGATCGGCCTTGGTCTTTCTTTGTCGCTACTAGCCGCATGTTCGGGCGGAAGCGCGGCCAACCACGCCGCCTCGCGGCCTTCCCCGAGTATGTCGACGTCTGCCGACTCCTCATCGAGCGCGTCGACGTCACCAAGCGGTACAAGCGGCAACGAGGCGGGCTCTGGCGCTGGGGCAACCGAATCGCCGCAATCGGAAGAAGACGAAGACCACTCGAATGAGTCTCTCGCCCAGCGGTGGGCGAGGAGGAAGAACCGTACTTCCGGTCAGGATGCCAGCCGCATCGGCGAACCGGGCAGAAGCGGCATGGACAACAGCTCCGAGCTTAACGCCGGCAAAGCCCCCTCAGATGGTCGCGGCAACGCCAAGTCCGGTTTTGAGATCACCCCGGACACCGCGCTCGCTCGCGGCGAATCAGATACGCCCATTCCGCCCGCAAAGACCCCCGACCAAAACCCCACTCCTGCCAAGGACGATCCCGCCTCGAAACCTGCGGCACCGAAGCCGGCTAACGACAACACAGACGGCGGGAAGAACGGGACGATCGTCGCCGCTCCCGAGCCTAAAAAGCCAACCGATCACCGCGGCGACTCGGGCAAGCCTGGCAAAAAGCCGGGTAAGTCGGACGGCACCTCCCAGCCGGAGCGCCCGAGCAACCCGAGCAAGCCGAACAAGCCAAAGAAGACCGTCACCATCGCGGCTTTTGACGAAGAAGGCTACAACGCCGCACTCAAGGATTGGAACAACAATCTCCAGTCCGCTCGCGACACGTCCGCTCGCGCCAACACCGAGCTCGACAGGGCGCGCCGTGAGGCAGAATCCTCGCGCGCAAAGGCCGAGGCATCGAGGGCTGCCTACGAACAGGAGAAGGCGAAGCTCGATGAGCTGATCGCGGCAATGCCGGGTGACGGCGATCTTGCGGCAAAGCGCGATCTCGCCGCTAAGCTCAAGGTTGAGGCTGAGAAGGCTGCTGCTGATGTTAAGGCCGCCGACGCAAAGCTCGCCACAGCTCAAAAGGCCAAGCAGGATGCTGATCGGAAGCTTGACGCCGCCACGAAGCAGCTTGCGGCGCTTTCGGACAAGCGCGAAAAGCTCGAGCAGGACAGCTCGAGTGTCTACTCGCAGCTCGATGAGGACAAGCAGCTCCGTGCGCTTTCGGATGCCGTCGCCGAACGCATCAATGCCTACCGCGTAAAGAACGGCCTGAACGAGCTCGTCTACGCGCCTGTATTCAACGATAATGCTGCCAAATGGTCCACAACCATGGCCTCGAGCAAGGAGCTCAAGCACTCCAACCAGGACGAAGCTGGCTACAGCGGCGAGAACGTCATTCAGGCGACGTGCGACCTGGATGCGTCCAGCGTCGATGAATGCGCCGACAACCTGTTTAAGAAGTGGCACGATTCCGACGCCGACAACGCGAACATGCTGGAAGAGCAGTTCTCTCACGCCGGTCTCGGCCTTGCGAAGAGCGATGACGGCCAGGTGTACGGCACGAACAATTTCTACCTCAAGGAGGACGCACGCCTCGCGAACTCCGACACCCGCGAGCCGAAGTCGAAGGCGATGCCTGAGAATCTCGAAGGCGAGTACGTGCCCGACGGCGCAATCGCTGCCACCGGCGGCTCGAAGCTCACCTACGAGGTCGACGATCGCAATACCACCGAATATGAGAAGTGGGAAGGCGGTAAGGAAGGCCTCGACTACACCAAGGGTGTGCAGCGCGGGGTGGATGAGCGCATCTCTTCACTGAGTGACGCTCCAAAGATCGAGGAGCTCAAGGATCTCGACTCCAAGATCGCTGACGCTCGGACCGAGGTCGACGAGGCGCAGGCCGAAGCCGATAAGAGCGCGAAGGAAGTCACGGACGCCGAAGCCGCTAAGCAGGACGCTGAGCAGCGCAATACCGAGAGCACCGAGGCTTCGACGACCGCCGATCATGAACTCGCTGATGCGGAAGCTGCCGCTCCCGAAGCTGAGAAGGCACGTGCTGCGCAGCAGGCTAAGGTCGATAGGCAGACCGAGGCTGTGGGTAAAGCAGAGTCGAAAGCCGGCGCTGACAGCCAAGCCGCGTTGAAGGCTGAGAACGACCTCAAGGACGCTCAGGCTAAGGCCGATGAGGCAGCGAAGGCAGAGGCCGGCGTTGAGGCCGATGAGCCTACCGAGAAGGATTTCACCTCCTACCACGAGATCCCTGCGGAATGATCTAACGATTGCGCTTCCCGCACGGGATCCTTCGAAGGGGCCGCTTCATCACGAAGCGGCCCCTTTCGCTACCCCTTTTATGCACTTCGCTTTCCTCGCGGTTGGAGGCTTCAATCGGCACCGAGTGTGGCCGTTACCCTCCGAGGGATATCCGCGTTTTACTCTCGAAACCCCTTGTTTCGCGGTTCTAGCAGGACCGTCTTTTCCGCTTCTGGGTTTATTGGGCCGAGG
>NZ_BCSI01000011.1 GCF_001570785.1 Dermabacter hominis NBRC 106157 | reverse complement strand
CCCCTCCTTTAGGCTCGAGTTGTCTCGAGAAAGAAAAGAGCCGGGTTTAAATGTCTCACCCCTCCTTTAGGCTCGAGTTGTCTCGAGAAAGAAAAGAGCCGGGTTTAAATGTCTCACCCCCTCTTTAGGCTCGAGGCATCACCACACAGAAGCCGCATCAAAACCCGGTCGAGAGAAAGGAAGGGGGCGCAATGACCAGCACAGTGTTGAACCGCGATGCCGCTACAGGCACTGCCGGTCCTGCCACGGGCACGAGCGGTACTGCCACAGGCACTGCCGGTCCTGCCACGGGCACCGCTGCTGTCGCGGCTGCATCGCACTCCTCTGCCACCGCTCCTCTCGATGATCTCGCGGCGCTCCGCGATCTCACCCAACTGGAGGCCCCTTCGCGTACTGACGTTCTGGATCTTCTTCTTTCTCGGTCGAAGGGGTGGCAGGCCGCGCTGATGGGCATGCTCGACGCCTTCCCCACCGCGCCCTCTCATTCTTCTGATACTCCAGGTGACGCGCACTCGGCTACGACTCCCGCGCGTGTTCTTGATGGGCAGGATTTGCTGACGCGTCTGGATGTGTTGGAGTCACTCACGCGGATCGCGGAACTGACTGAAGCGGTCAGAGCGCATATTCTTTGCGAGCTTGATGAGACCGACGGCATCGGCCACCTCAACGGCAAAGAGATCGCTGCAAGTACCGCTGATGTCTCCTCGCGCGTGAACTCTGATGAGTCGCCCACCACTCCTAACAACACCGAAAGCGTGCAGGAGCCTTCCCCCGCTACTGTCGGCACCGAGAACGTGGATGCTGCTGGTCTGGATCCGTCTGATGGCTTGGATTCGCTCAGTGATAAGGACCGCGCGCGAGTGTTTGCGGCGCGTCGTGCTCTCGCGCATGAGCTGTCGTTGATCCTCAAACAATCCCCCTACGCGACCAGTGTCGAGATTGCTCGCGCACGTATGCTCACGAAGAACCTGCCGATGCTCCTGGCGAACCTGGAGGCGGGCCGGATCTCGATCAATGAAACCCACGCGATCACGACCAGTCTGCGTGATGCCACAAGCACCCACGCCCAACAACTAGACCACCCAATCGCGCGAGAGTTGGAGCGTTCCCCACACGCCGGGAAAACACACTGGCGCGCCTTCACCAGCAGTGCCTTACTATCACTCGACCCGGCGACTGCGCTGGAGCGGGAAAAGAAAGCATTCACCAAACGCCGCCTCACCCTGAAAACCCTGCGCAACGGGATGAGTAGCCTCACCCTCACCATGCGCACCCTCGACGCCAAAAGAATCCACGACCTGCTCAACCACCACGCTGCCCGCGCCCACGCCATCCTCCACCAGCACGAGGTCACCACCGCCAAAAAAGAAGCCGACAACCACGCCCAGCACACCACCACCAAGCTCCACTCGCTTCTCGCAAACGGCGACTTCGACCTGAGCCACCTCACAAACACCCCACACGCCCCTGAAACCACCACCCGGTTCAACCACCAACACGGCACCACCCTCAACCGGGCCACACGCCCCACCTCACTTGCACAGTTTGAGCGGGAAGAAGTCGACAATGCCGCCCGCAGCAAAGCCAAAGACTTCCTCACAAAGCTCGAGCAGGAAAAACTCCGCCTCACAATCACGAACAACAGTGACGGTTCACCAGAGGTGAGCGTGGTGGCTCGTAGTGGGGCGTGGCGGCGCCATTACCAACCACCAGCACACACCACAAACAACCTCGCCATCGACACCCTCGTCGAAACACTCCTCAACATACGACCCGACCACCCCGCCACATACTTCGCACCCCCCACCAAAGCACCCGGCGTCACCCTAGACCCCTGGACACCACTACCCCACCCACACAACAACAACGAGAACAGGGAAACCAACAAGGCCGATCCACCACCCAACACCCCACAAACCAAAGAAGCCACACACAACACAGAAACCAAAACCGGCGCAACACAAGGAACCTCTTTGGGTGTTCGCGGATCAAGCCGTGCCCGCAGGTTCGAGATCGGGCTACTCGTCCCCGTCAACCCCGACGTCTCCAGCGGCTATATTCCCGAGGCTGGACCCATCACCGCCAAAACCGGCTTCGACTACCTCAACGAACTGTTCGACAACGACGTCCTCGTCAAATACAAGCGAATCTTCACAAGCGCTACGACCGGGGAAGTCCTCGCCATGGACTCCCGCTCCAGATTCTTCCCCAAAGCACTCGCTGAACTCGTTCGACTCAGGGACCGCACCTGCCGCGGCCCCTACTGCGACGCACCCATTACCACCATCGACCACATCCACCGCCACGCCCAAGGCGGCCCCACAGCCATCGAAAACGCCCAAGGCCTCTGCACCCGATGCAACCTCGCCAAAGAAGCCCTCACCGTCACCCACACCAACAGAAACCCACACCACTCCGACACAACAAACACAACCCACCCCGACACCACAACCACCACCTGGACCACCCCCACCGGCCGCACCTACACCGGCACCACCCCCAGATACGACAGCTAGGCAACCTGAACACCACGGGAAGAACGCTCGCGACAGATGCGAGAGTCTCGACAGATGCAAGAGTCTGAGGAAGCGGCCGCGCTGCCGAAAGCGGCACGCCGCCATTAGCGAGAGGACACCAGAGCCATTCGTGGAGATTGTCCGGGGGGCGAGAGGCGTCCCCTGCATTGGAGCGATGGGGCGCCTCAGTTCTGCCACGGGTCCCGGCCCGCGCACCTAGGATTGAGAGCGTGAGCACTAACGAACAGAAGAATGACCTTCGACAGGGCGCGGGCGAGCGTCGGAACGAAAACCTGGCTGCCACCGGCACCGACCCCAACACCAACAGTTCCGCCTCCACCGCTTACGCGACCCGGCGCCCGAGCCGCATGCTGTCGAGCGTGTGGGGGGATGAGCAGCACGCCGTCGAGGCCGCGCAGAAGTGGGCGCGCGAGCACACTGCGCTTGCCCATGACCCGAAGGCGACGGCACGCTCCGCAGCCGAGCTTGACGAAGCCGTCAAGGCGCTGGCCGGCGACATGATCACCGAAGAGGGCATCGGCGCCGATCGAGCCCTTGAGATCTACGAGAACATTCTCATCCCGGCGACCCGCGCCGCCGATGACCCCATGAACCTCGCCTACATTCCCGGTGCCCCCACGCGCGCGGCCGTTGCCTTCGACAACGTCGTGAGCGCCGCCAATGTGTTCGGTGGCGTGTGGGAGGCCGGCGCCGGCGCTATCTGGGCCGAGAACCAGGTGCTGCGGTGGCTCATGGACCTGCTCGGTTGGCCAGAGGGATCCGCTGGCGCCTTCGTCTCGGGAGGCACAAGCGGCAACCTTTCCGCGCTCGCGACGGCACGCGAGAAAGCCCGCGAAGAATGGGCCTCGAGTGGCGTGTTTATCGACGGTCGCCCCACGACGGGCTTCAAGGTCGCCTGCGCGAGCAGCGCCCACTCGTCGATCCGCAGCGCAGCGCGCCTGCTCGACGTCGAAGTCGTCACCGTCCCTGTGGACGAGCGCGGCCATTTGAGCGGCCCCAACCTCGCCCGCGCCCTCGACGAGAATCCGGGCGTCTTCGCGGTTGTTGCCTCGGGTGGCACCACGAACGCCGGAATCGTCGACGATATTCGCTCCGTCGTCGAAGTCGCGCACGCGCGCGGCGTGTGGGTGCACATCGACGGCGCCTACGGCGGCGCCGCCCTCGCGGCCCCGAGCGCACGCCCCCGCTTCGACGGGATCGAGGAAGCCGATTCCTTCATCGTTGACCCGCACAAGTGGCTGTTTGCCCCCTATGACTGCTGCGCACTCGTGTACCGGGACCCGAGCCCCGCCTACCGCGCGCACTCTCAGCACGCCGAATACCTGGACTCGATCGTGAGGTCCGACGCCAACCCGAGCGATCTCGCGGCCCACCTTTCGCGTCGCACGCGCGGCCTCCCGCTGTGGTACTCGCTGCTCACCCACGGCACAGCGAAGTATTCCGAGGCGATCGAAAAGTGCCTCTCCACTTCACGCGCGGTGCGTCGCGGCATCGACGATATCGAGCACCTCGAGATGGTGATCGAGCCCGAACTCAGCGTCCTCGTGTTCCGCCGCCCGGGTTGGACAAACGAGCAGTATCACGAGTGGTCGCAGCGCATGGCCCGCGACGGCGTGATCCTGTGCATCCCCACGAAGCACAGCGGCGAAACGGTGCTGCGGCTTGTGTTCGTGAACCCCGATACGGAAGCGGACCGCGTGGTCGCGGTTTTGCGCGACACGATGGCCTAACGCCCCTCTCAGCGCGAGTCCGCGAGCGCGAGACTCTCGAATTCGGTGAGCGCCGCTTCATCGGCATCGCCCGCTGCCCGAGCCCGGGCAATGCGGCGAAGCATCGCCTCTGCCTCGCGCGAGGCAGCCTGGTCTCGGCCGTCTTCTCGCATGCGAGTGAGCAGCCGGGCCCTTGATTGGAGCGCCGAAACGGTGGCATCGCGCCGCAACTCGGGTGTGCTGTCGAGGTCGTCGGCGACGCGTTCGGCGAGTGAGGCAGCCTCAGCGTGAGCGGCGGCCTCCGCCCACGTGCGCCCCGCCATGCTCAGCGCCTGTGCGCGGATCCGCTCGGCGTGCCACTGCCCCGCGAGGTCACGAGCGCGATCGGCAAGAATTTTCGCGCGGTTGACGGGGATGAGCGCTGCCTCCGGGTCGCCTTGGGCAAGCCGGGCAATCGCGATCGACGACCAGGCGTGAAAGCGCACGTGCACGGCGTGAACGCGGGAGGCGTTTTCCGCAACAGCAGCAAGCGGCGCTTCCACATCGTCAGTCATGCCCGCGACAAGCGCCGTGCGCACGAGAGTCAGCCCCAGCTCGACCACGACATCTGGAATGCTGGCAACGCCGCCGCCCCCTCGCGCGGCATCGCACCACGAAAACGCTTCCGCTGCGGCACCGTAGGCATCCGTCGGACCAAATGCGCGTGCCCGCCGACCCCCGCCTGCGCCGCCCGGATCCACTGCCGAGAGCGCAAAGCGCTGCAGCAAAGCGGCGCGAAGGTACTGGTCAGGGCCAGAAAACCCCGGGGCGGAAGCGGATCTTTCAAGGACGGCATGGCAGAGCGCTGCCGAAGGCGCCTCGGGCGCAGTCACGAGCTCGACCACGCGCCTTTCGAGAGAATCCGACGCTTGCCCCGCACACCACGCGTCCACGCGTGCACGCCGCTCGCGCGCGAAAGCTCGGCGATTTGCAACCGCAAAAAGCGGCGCGTGCCACGTGAAAAGCGAGCCGACATCATCCTCGTGCGCGGCTCGCTCTTTCATGGCCTCAGGCTATCAATCGAGAAATTTTACTTCTTGGCCTTGGCGATGATCGCTTTCACGAGGTCGGCTTTGAGCGTGCCGGGCTTTTCACCGTCGCCCATCCATTCCTCGCCATCGATGTACACGGTCGGGGTGCCAACCTGGCGTTCCTGGCCGACCTCTTCGATAGTCGCGACGTAGTCGCGGTACTTCTCGTCGAGAACTGCCTTCTTGACCTCTTCGCTCGCACCGGCTTTGACGGCAGCCTCGGCTACCTCGGCGGTATCGGGCGTGTGATCCTCAGGCGATTCCGGCTGGAGGGCGAACATCGCCTCGTTCATGTCCCAGAACAGCTTCGGATCCTCGACCCACGAGGCGACGACAGCGCTCGCCGTATCGTTCGAGAACGTGAGGCCCGTGGCCTTATCGAGCATCGGGCGCGGGTACACGCGGTAGTTGATGTAGCCCTTCTCGACGAGTTCGCGAATGTCCTTATCCTGCGCCTCGGCAAAGAGCTTGCAGTGAGGGCATCGGTAGTCAACGAGCAACTCGACGGCCGGCCCCTCGGAATCGGGGTTGAACTCGAGGTAGGGCTTCGATTCGTCGAACGGCACGCTAACGGCAGCGCTCTGCGTGGGCTCGGGCAGAGCGGGGGTGGCGTCGGAAGCGCCAGAATCCGACGCTTGCTTGCCTTCCTTGCTCCCGGAGTTTCCGCATGCGGCCAGGAGCACGGCAGCGGTTGCGCCTCCCGCGGCAAGCGCGGCGCGGCGGGTCGTGACAAGGCGGCTGAGGGCCGATTCGTGTGAAGTCTTGGGACTGGTCATGGAGCTATTGTGACGCCTTCCGTTGAAGAAGCCTCGGGACCCATGGGAACTGAGACGAAAATCGTGAAAAGTGTTCACGATGTGAGCGGCAGGCCACGGGCGGTGGAACACGGGCGCCGGACCTAGCCACCCTCGCCTCTCCTTTTCGAAAGTGGTGAAAAACGACCCCCAGCAGTCGAATTCTCGGGTCTAGAGGCGATTTTTCACCACTTTCAAGGCGCCCGGAGATGAAGGGGAAGATGCGGGGAGGGTGTCGGTTGCAGGAGAAGGTGCGGGACGCCATGGGCAGCGGGGAAACTGTGCGGCCCTAGAAATTAGTCAACGCGCGGCCGGTTCGACCACGTCACATGCGCGACAGAGCACCGAAGCTGTTCACGGCGATGATGATGCCGGCGATCGCGGCAATCCACAACAGTGTGACCTTGGCCTCGTATTCAAGACGGGGTTGCCAGCGCGTCAGGGTGCGGGTGATGGTGGGTCCCATGATGCGCGCCAGCACGCCAGCAATGAGTGCGGGCACGATCATGACGATACAGTACCCGGCCATGATGAGTGCCTTCACGGTAAAGGGCAAGTCGAAGGATTCGACGATGCCGACGGCGGCAAGGTAGGGCAGCATCGTGGCGGCTTCGATGACGCAAGCCCCCAGCGCAAGGCTCACCATCGCCTCTGGAGCGGATGCGATGGTCTGCAACTTGGTCATCTGCGGACTGTCGTCGCCGGTGTGATCGCGCTGTTTCGGGGTGGGGGCCAGAATGCCGTACGCGGCAAGGAGGATACCAATGATGAGCATGACAATGGTGAAACCTCTGCTCTTACTCGCTTCGGCCATGAAGGAGGAGAGTGCTGTGAACCCGAGCAGCAGCGCCATCCCGAGCCCAAAGTAGGCGATCAAGATCGTCAGCAAATACGTCCCAAACAGGCGAGGCTTCAGCCCACGCCAGACGATGATGAGCCCCAGTGGGATGACGAACGTGCCCACACTCAGCGAATCGACGAGGGCGAGCCCCACCAGTGAAAGGAGCGACATACAACTAACCTTCTCATACGAACGTATTACGTAGTACGATCGTATGAATAAGTCCCGCGTTTGTCAAGGAAACGAGCATCCACTATGAACATCACGCGCGATCACCACTTCAGCCATGCCGCTGCACACATCGCCGACGCCGCGCTCACCGTTCTCGTCCGCGACGGCTTCGATGCCCTCAGCGTCCGCACTGTCGCCGCACAGGCCAACGTCGCTCCCGGCACCGTGCAGTACCACATGGGTACCCGCGATGAACTCATCGCGAAAGCCTTCGTTCGGTCCATTCAGCGGCAGGTCCACCGCGCCGAGGAAGCGCGGCAACGCGCCACTCCAGCAACCTCCTTGGTCGAGGTGCTCGCTAAATTACTCCCCATCGGTCCGGAACAGCGCGAAGATGCGGCCACCTGGGTAATCATCGGCGCCGCCGCCTCAACGCGGGAGTGGCTCGCAGCGCTCTACACCACGGAGCTGAACTTCTTTCAGGAACAAACCGCGGCAGCCCTCGATGCCGTCGCGCGATCGGGTCAGTTGCGGGAGGGCATCACCCCGGTCCGCGGCGCCCGCATTGTCACCGCCCTCGTCAACGGGCTCACGCTCGACAGCCTGAACAACCCGAACGCAACTCGCAACGCCATCATCGCGGACCTCGAAGCGGGCCTGGCTCTGCTGCGCCGGTGACGCCCCATGAAACCTGCAGGGGCCGCCGTAACAGGTGGCGTTGGCCGGACCCGTTAGTTTTTGCACGGAAACAAACCAAACGGAGTCGAGCGCTTCTCAAGAAGGGCAACAACGCGCCGCTTCGATTTGGGTAAAGAGAACCCCCACCGGGTGTTTGTCCTGGTGGGGGTCGCTTTGTTTCAGTGGAGCTAAGGGGAATCGAACCCCTGACCTTTTCATTGCGAACGAAACGCTCTACCAACTGAGCTATAGCCCCTGAACCGGATCTACTTTACCGCACGAAGCAGCGCTCATCGAATCGAGGCCGTGACTTCCTCGTCACGTTTGGTGCGCCTGGCGCTCGAGCGCGCATCGACCGGCACCGTAGCATCGACGCGTGAGTTCTTCTGCCCCCACCGATTCGCCTCAGCCCCGAACCGATGCGCGCGCAATCCTTGCACTTGCGATTCCGGCCCTCGGCGCGCTCGTGGCCGAACCGTTGTTTATTCTCGTGGATTCGGCGTTCGTGGGACACGTCTCCACAGCGGCTCTCGCCGGCCTCTCGATCGCCTCGACGATCCTCACGACGGTCGTGGGTCTCGCAATTTTCCTCGCGTATTCCACGACCGCGGCGGTCGCGCGGGCCGTGGGCGCTGGGAACATGACCCGCGCCCTCACGAAGGGCATCGACGCTACGTGGCTCGCCGCCCTCATTGGCCTCGGGTGCGCGCTCGTTCTGGGCTTCGGTGCGGACGTCGTGATCGGGCTCTTCGGGCCGCGAGCGGAGGTCGCGCACGAGGCGGCCACCTACCTGCGCATTTCCGCTGCGGGCCTCCCTGCGATGCTCATGATCCAGGCGGCTCTCGGTCTCGTGCGCGGCCTTCAGGACACGCGCATCACGCTCATCATCGCGGGCGTGGGCGCGGTGCTTAATGTGCCCATCAACTGGGCGCTGATCTTCGGCCTTGATCTCGGTATTGCGGGCTCGGCGATCGGCACGCTCATCTGCCAGTGGGGCATGGCGGCGTGGTATATCGGGATCATTGTGCGCGGGGCCCGACGCCACTCGGTGAGCCTCGCCCCGAACTTTTCGGGCGTGAACTCGGCGTGGAAGGAAGGGCGCTGGCTGTTCATCCGCTCGGTCACCATGCGCGTCGTGCTCCTCACGGCCACGGCCATCGCGATCAAGCTCGGCGAGGTCACTCTCGCCGCGCATCAGCTTATGAACTCCGTTTTCTCCCTCACTGCGCTCGCCCTCGATTCCCTCGCGATCGCGGCGCAAGCTCTCACGGGCAAGCATCTCGGTGCGGGCGACCGCAAGAGCGTCGAGTCCGTGACGCGTACGCTCGTGCGCTGGTCTTTCGTCGGCGGGATCGCCGTCGCCGCCGTTCTTCTCCTCGCGTCATTCGTGCTCCCCCAGGTGTTCACGCCCGATCCCGCGGTGCAGCGCTCGCTCACGTGGGCGCTCGTCGTTCTGCTCATCGCGCAGCCGCTCGCCGGGTACGTTTTCGTGCTCGACGGGGTCTACATGGGCGCGGGCGACGCCCGCTACCTCGGGCTCGCCGGGCTCGTCACGATGGGTGCGTATCTCCCGTTTGCCCTGGGGCTCTGGTGGGTGTCCGACGCCGGCCTGCTTCCCGCCGATTCCCCGTTCGCACTGGCGCTCCTGTGGGCGATCTTCACCTTCGTGTTCCTGGCCTCGCGCGCCGCGACGCTCTGGTGGCGCGGCCGAAGTGACGCGTGGATGCACCTCGAAGAACACGAGAGCGCCGCAGCGTAGGCGAGCGTCGGAACTGACCTACGGGACGCTCGCCTGCACGAGCCGCCCCTGCCCCCGCACGGTGAGCGGGCCTTCGGCCGCGGCGATAAAGACGGCCTCGCCCCGCTCAAGCGTGTCCACTCCCGCCGACGTTTCGAGGGTGAGCGGCCCCTCGATGCACAACACGATGCGCGGGCCAGTGCCCACGAGCGTGCGAGCCACCGCGTCCCTGTTCGTCCCGCCCGCCTCGCTCGTGAACGTCGAGAGCTCGAAGTCGTCGATCGGCGCGAAGTAGGCGCTCGTGGCGTCGCTCAGGCGCTCTGGGGCGATGCGGATCGGCGGGGCTGCGGTCACGGAGACGCATTGGAGGAGTTCGTCGGCGTCGACCTTCTTGGGGGTGATACCGGCACGCAACACGTTGTCGCTTGAGGCCATGATTTCGACCGCGAAGCCGCTCAAATACGAATGCAGAGCGCCCGCGGGAACAAACATCGCTTCGCCCGGTTTGAGTGACACGGGGTTGAGCAGGAGCGTTGCGGCAACGCCGGGATCGCCCGGGTATTTCTCGTTGAGTAGCGCCACGGCTCGGTCAATGCGAGGGGAGGGCGAGCGGTGCGACTCGAGCCGCGCCGCACATTCGTTGGCAAGCACCGTGATCTCGGCCGGCTCCGGGCGCATGGCAGGGGCGACGAGCATGCGAAAAGCCGCGCGCATCCCGTGCGCGCTCGGCTGAGCTTCAAGCAAGGCGAGCATGCGTTTCGCGAGCGGCGCCTCGAGCCCCTCGAGAATCGAGGCGGCCTTGCGCGGGGTGCGGAATCCGCACAGTGCCTCGAAGGGTTCGAGGGCGAGGACCATTTCTGGTTTATGGTTCGCATCGCGGTAGTTGCGCTCGGGGGAATCCAGCGGGAGGCCCGCGGCGTTCTCCGCCGCGAAGCATTCGCGCGCATGCTCTCGCGTGGGGTGCACCTGGAGCGAGAGAGGCTCCGCGGGCGCGATGAGTTTCATCAGGTACGGCAGTGCACCGTCAAACGCACGCGCGACGGAATCGCCAAGCATCCCTTCGGGGTCGGCGCTGATCGCTTCGTTGAGCGCGAGATCGCTCGAGGCCACGGTGGCGGGAGCGAGCGGGTGGGCACCGAACCACAGTTCGGCCCACGGCTCGCCGTCGGCTGCCGTTCGAAGGAACTGTGGCAGAACGGTGGGCGAGCCCCACGCGTAGCGCTGGCGATGGCCGTGAATTCGCCGCATCTTCTGCCTTCCGCCGCCAAGGTGTTACGAGAATCAATCCTAAACATATCCCCCACCCCATAAGGATCCCTTTGGGTGCCTGTAGACTTGCAGGCATGGATCCTCGCAGACTCGTGATCTTCAACAGGGTGGTCACCAAAGGCTCGATTGGTGCTGCGGCGCGTGAGCTCGGCTGGACTCAGCCCGCGGTTTCTCAGCACATCGCGGCCCTCGAAAAGGACACGGGCATGCAGCTCGTCGTGCGCGGTTCGGGTGGCGTGACCCCCACCGAGGCGGGGGCACGTCTCGCCGTGCACGCCGCCGCCATCACCCAGAACCTCGAAGCGGCGGAAACGGAAATGAACGATCTCGCCGCCCTGAAGAAGGGGCTCGTGCGCTGCGCGGCCTTCCCCTCGGCCGCCGCGATGCTTCTACCGCCAACCCTCGCGCGCATGGATAAGGATTACCCCGGCATCGAGCTCGGTTTCACCGAGTGCGAGCCACCAGAGGCGCTCGAAGGGGTACGCGGCAATAACTTCGACGTGGCAATGATCTTCCGCTACGCGCAAACCTCGGCTGACGAAAACGAGTCACTCGAGTGGACGCCCATACTCGCCGACCCTGTGCGCCTCATTCTGCCGCGAGATCATCCCCTCGCTTCGCGCGATGACATCTCGATGAGGGACCTGAAGAACGAGGCGTGGGTTGCGGGATGCGATCGCTGCAGCGCGAACCTCCGCCACCACGCGCAGGTCGCGGGCTTCACGCCAAACATTCGGTACTGCACGGACGATTCGACGGTTGCCCAGCGCCTCGTGGGGCACGGCACTGGCGTCGTGGCGCTCCTCCCCGAAATCGCGCTTGAGGCCTACCCCAACGACACGGTCGTCATCAAAGAAGTCACCGAGCTCGACAATCGCGTGATCGGAATCGTGAACCGGCCCGGCGCCCTCAAGATTCCCGCGATCGCGGCCTTCGTGAACACGCTTCGCCACAACGCGAACGCCCACGGCTGCACGCTCACCCACGCCCACGTCCACCTTGATACGGGCGATCTCAGTGATCTCGAGGCGCTCGCCGACATCGAGGCCAGCGCGCGGGAAGGAGCCGAACAATGACCACTCGCAATCGCTCGCAAGGCCCATCCGCGATCCGCCTGTGGGCACGCACATTCATGTTTCTGCTCGTGGGTGCCATCGCCGCGGCGATCTGCGCGTACTACGGGTGGTGGATCACGATGACGATCATCCTCGTGCCGACGCTCTTCTTCGCGTGGTGGGTCTCCCCCGTCCGCAAGGGCCAACACACGCCGTGGCTCGAGGCGCTGCAACGCCGCGCCCCGGATCACGCGATCATCGTGTGGTCACCGGTCAGCAGGCACAGTGCGCAGATCCAGATCGGCCTTCAGCCAACCGACCCCCGCACAACCTGGGTGAACTTCCACCAGGACACCGAGGCATGGGCGTTCGCGCAGCAGCACGGCGGTTTCGCGGCGCTGCCCATCGCTCTCGTGGGTGAGACGATCCTTGAGGGTGCAACCTCGGGTCAAGTGTTCGACGCCCTTGAGAGCGAGCCCGCCGCGGGCACGAACGAACCCGGCGAAGAGCCCCCGCGCTAGATCCAGTCGAGGAAGCGGCGCACGTACTCGTCCCACACCGCCCATTCGTGGGCGCCGGGCGTGTACGTCACCTCGTGAGCGTGGCCGCGCTCCTCGAGCGTGCGCACGAATGTGCGCGTCTCTTCGAGCAGGAAATCCTCCGTCCCACACCCGATCCAGAGCCGCGGGAGCGATCCCGGCTCGGCAGCGCGCGCGAGCGCATTCACGTCATCGATGGCGGGGAACGCACCCTGCTCAACGCCCTCGAAGAACGACTCATACACGCTGCCCGCCTCGGGCGTGAGGCCCTGCCCCCACACGCGCGCGGGCATCGCATGCCCGAACTCGGTGTAGTCGCGCTGGGCGACCGCGAGCGCGCCCGAGAATGAGCCTGCCGCAGCGAAGCGTTCGGGCTGGTTGAGCGCGAGTTTCATCGCGCCGAAGCCTCCCATCGAGAGGCCGGCAACGAACGTGTCCTCGCGAGCCGTCGAGACGCGGAAGGTCTGTTTAATGAGGGCGGGAAGCTCCTCGCTTACGTACGTCCAGTACTTTTCACCGAGCACTTCATCGGCGTAAAACGAACGGCGGACCTCGGGCATGACCACGCAGATCCCCTTCGCGGAGGCGTAGCGCTCGATGCTCGTACGGCGCGTCCATCCCGTGCAGTCATCGCTTAGACCGTGTAGGAGGTACAGGACCCGAACGTGCGGCTCGCCGTTGTTGTCGAGGTCGATCCCTCCCGTCATGCCGATCTGGCCGTCGGTCTGCTGCGGGTAGAGCACCACGGCGCTCGTGCCCATGCCGAGGGCGGGCGAGTGGAAATCCATGCGTGAGTGAATCATGGCTCCAGCGTAGCCGCCGAACAGAACTCGTCTTTCGCGCTCTTGCCCACGAGGATCGTGAGGGTCTGAGGGTTCGAGGTTACCGTGGTGCCGTCGGGCTTCACCGCCTTGTAGGTGAAGGTCAGGGTGTACGTGCCCGGCTTGGTGAAGGCCCACGCGGTGTGCGCGTGTGTGGGGCCCTCGATCGGGAGGGAATGCGGGGCCCCCTTGCGCGAGGCCAGCAGTGTCCTCGGTTTTCCGCCGAGGCCGTCGGGCACGAAGAGCGACACGTCGCCGGGACCCGTGGCCTTCTCGAGCGTCAATTCGTAGGAGGCAAAGTCTCCTTCCTTGACGCGTTCGGTGCTGTACCCGGGCCAGGGCAGGGAGGGATTCTGCGAGAACGGGAGCACCCACGTCGGTTTGCTCACGGGCGCGAGAATGCCGTCCCATTCCTTGCCAGCCTGCGCCTTGGTGCGCGCCTCCTTGGCGGCATCGCTCACGACAAGGGCAATCTCGCCGCCATCGCGATCGACGGTATTTTTCGCGCCGATTCGGCTGTCGTCCTTGATCGTTGAGCTCACGCCGTTCGCATCGCCCTGGAGGGCGAGATCGAGGTGACCGTGGTCGATCAGGAGGCGGTCGCGGCACGTTGGCGCCCCTCCGGGAGTGGGCGGGTCCGACGGCTGCGAAGGGTCGGGCTGCGGCTGATCATCGCCCGGCGATGTCGCCCCATCCGGACTCAACTCGAATGCCTTCTTAAAGGTGTCGCGTGCGTTGAACGCGGGCGCGAGGGTCACCGAGGTTTTCTTGGCGTTGCACACGAGCGGATGCGGAGTGAGGCTGACCTTGAGCGCATCGCCATTGTCGAGGTAGCTGCTCGGGACGCTGAGGGTGGCTTTGCCGCCGCGAATCGCGGTATCAAACGTCGTATTGGGCAGGTCGTCTTTTTCGGAGCTGTACTGGCCAAGCGAGACGAAGCCCGTGAATTGAGGGTCATCGACCGTCACCGTGAGCGCGTGGGCTCCGTTGCTCGCGGGTGCGAAGGTGGCGGATACGCGGCGCGAGCCGATGCTCAGTTCCTTCGCGTCGAATTTTTCGGATTTTTCGGCATGCGGCGCACGTGGCTCTGCGCTTTCGCCCGTGCTAGCCTTACCGTCCTTGAGCGAGAGCGGCGCCGAGGTGTAGCGGAGCGTGCCGGATTCATCGCGAACGTTGACCTGATACTGGGACGCATCGGCGGGAAGGAGTTCATGGAAGCCCGCGTAGCCGTGCGAAAGGCCGACGGTCGCGAGGTGAAAGCCGTTGATGGTGAATTCTGCGGTGCCCTTCTCGACTTCCGGGGTGCGGACCTCGAGCGTGTGGAGCTTGCCTTGAACTGCCGAGTCCTTGCCCTCGACGCCGGTGGCGGGGGCGATCGTCAATCCGCGTTTCGCCGGCGAGGGTGTCTTTTCGGCGATGCTTGTCATCGCGGCTCCGGGGCGGTTGCCGCCCACTTGCCACTGGGTCGTGTATTCCTTCGTCGCCAATAGCGCACCGCTTTTGGTGCGTGCGCTTGCGCGATACGTGAGCTCGTAGCGGCCCGGTCGAGAGAACGTGGTGTAGTTGTGGGTGTGCGTCCCGGCAGTGAGGAGCGCGCTGCGGTAGCGGGAGTTGCTGCTGCTGAGCATGCGGGTCAGGTATCCGCTTTCTCCTTCGCCGCCCGGACTCCAGCGGAACTGTTCGACGCGGCCCGGCCCCTTGACTTCGACGAGATCGAGCGTGAAGGCTCCGTCACGGAAGTTTTCGATCGGCACGCCCGTGTCCGCACCAAACCCTGCCCAGATCGGGTCGTGCGGGAGGTTGGAGATCATGGGCGACATGAAGAGTTCGGTCCCGGGTTTTCCGAGGAAGTCGAGCTCGGGCGCGTTCTTCGGAACGGTGAAGATGAAGTTTTGCTTGCCGTCTCGCGTATAGCCGTGGCCGAGGTTGTGGATCGCCGTGTCGATCGGTCGCCTCTCTCCCTTGGCTTCGGTTTCGAGGCTCAAATGACCGTCTTTGTAGAAAACCTTGGGGCTATCGACGTGGCCCTTTTCGGCGACGAAAAGGGAGGAGTCGTGCGGAGTCTCGCCCGGCGCGGCGCTTGCGGGCGGAGTGTGGAGCGGGGCGATTGCGAGAGTAACGGCGGCGACGGTTGCCGCCATCGTGACGAAGAGGCGTCGAGACTTCGAGGCCCGTGGCGTTGTGAGGGACATGGCTTCTTTCTCGGCTGGGCGCCGCGGAACTCGGCGCGTGAACAGGTGGGCACCACCCTACACTCATGAGAACGGTTCTCATCTAGATGTTGACGACCGTTCACTTCGTGAAACAGCGCACACGAAACCGCCGCCGTCCCTAGGATTGTGTACATCATGCAGAACAGTGCCGCTCCCCCGCACCCACACCCCATGATTCGCCTGTGGGGCATTGTGAAACCCATCCGCACAAGGCTCGTACTCGGCCTTTTGTGCGCGATTGGAAGCGCGGTCCTCGGCCTCATGATCCCGCAGGTGCTCGAGCGTCTCGTCAACTCCGACCTCGTCCAGGGTGGCACCGCTACAGCCGTGTGGACCGCGGGCGCAACCGTGCTCGTGCTCGGCATTTTCGAGGCGCTCCTCCTGTTCCTCCGCCGCGTATTCGCGCTCGTTCCCGCGACCGGGATCGAACGTGACATGCGCACCGATCTGTACGACAAGATCCAGGACATGCCCGTCACCTTCCACGACCAATGGAGTTCGGGGCAGCTACTGTCGCGCGCGATGAGCGACACGAATCTCATCCGCCGCTGGATCGCGTTCGGCGTCATCATGGGCGTGACCACAGCCGTCACAACCATCGTGGGTATCGCGCTACTCATCCGCGCGAGCTGGATCCTCGCTCTAGTGTTCGTCGCAGCGGCCATCCCAATCGGGGTCTTCTCTTTCCGCTTCAACCGGCAGTTCTCCACCCTCTCTCGCCTCTCGCAGGATCAAAACGGCGACCTCGCCACCACAATCGAACAATCCGTACAGGGTATCCGCGTACTCAAAGCCTTCGGCCGCGGCCCCACGGCCCTCGAACAGTTCACCCTCCAGGCCGATGAGCTTCGCGGAACCGAGGTCAAAAAGGCCACCGCGATCGCGCGCTTCGACATGCTCATGTACGGCCTTCCCGAGATTGCCACCTCCATCAGCCTCCTGCTCGGCATCTACCTCACCGCCCACGGCCACATGAACCTCGGTCAACTGAGCGCCTACTTCGTGACGGCCGTGCTCGTCACGGGCCCCGTGCGCATGCTCGGCCAGCTGTTCGGCATGCTCATCAACACAAACACGGCCCTCGACCGTTACTTCGAAGTCATGGACGCCGCGAACACGATCACCGACCCCGAGCACCCAAGAGTCGAACCCGGACGCACATTCGAGGGGCGCCTCGCCCTCCACGACGTCCACTTCCGCTACTCCGATTCGCCTGCGCACATGCCTGACCTCCTCGACGGCGTGAGCCTCGAGATCGAACCGGGCGAAACGATGGCGCTCGTGGGAATTACCGGCTCCGGCAAATCGACCCTGCTCCAGCTTGTGCCACGCCTCTACGACGTCACCTCGGGCTCGATCACGATCGACGGCTACGACGTGCGCGACATCCCCCTCGACACCCTCCACCGGATCACGGCATTCGCATTCGAGGACGCCACGCTTTTCAGTGACTCCGTACGCGACAACGTGCTGCTCGGTGCTCCCGGGTACGAAAGAACCGTCGAAACCGTGGAGTTCGCGGACAGGCTCTTTGGTTCCGACGGCACCGTGCCCCCGGTGACGCGCACGTCCACGCGAAGCGCCAAGCTCGACCGGGCCCTCGAACTCGCCCTCGACACAGCCGACGCACGCTACGCCTACGACCTGCCCGAAGGCGTCGAGACCCACATCGGCGAGGAGGGAATGAGCCTTTCTGGCGGGCAGCGTCAGCGCCTCGCACTCGCCCGCGCTATCGCCGCGAAACCCACGGTGCTCCTCCTCGACGATCCGCTCTCTGCCCTGGATACGAAAACCGAGGAGCGCGTCACGGAGCGGCTGCGAGAGGTGCTCTCGCACACGACAACTCTCATCGTCGCGCACCGCACGTCGACCGTGGCGCTCGCGGACCGCGTCGCACTCCTCGAAGATGGCCGCATCACGGCCGTCGGCACACACACGCAGCTCATGGCCTCGAGCGAACGCTACCGCTACGTGATCGCGAATCAGGAAGAAGAGGCGCGAGGAAACCGAAACCTGACGCGGGTCGCGACAGAAACGGGAAGCCTCGAGGTCGCTGAGATTCGCGAAGCGGTTGACGAGAAGGGAGGTGCGCAGTGAGCCAGGCAGTCGAAGAGGAAGATCACGAGCTCACGAAGGAAGAAAACCGTGCCTCGCGCAAGCGCTCGCTTACGCTGCTGCGCGAGCTGCTCGCGCCCGAAAAGGGTTCGATCGTGCTTGTCGCCATCATGGTGGTTCTCGCGCAGGCCGCTGTCGTGGCAGGTCCCGCGATTCTCGCGTGGGGCATCGATAATGGGCTTCCTGCCCTGATCGACGGCGACGCTCTGCCCGCACTCGGCGCGGCCGGTCTCCACGCGACCTGCGCGATCGTTGCCGCGGCCCTCACGTTCGTCTTTACGCGCCAGTCCTCCGTCATCGGCCAGCGGCTCCTGCTCGAGCTGCGCCGCCGCGTTTTCCGGCACACGCAGCGCCTTTCCCTCGAGTTCCACGAACGCTATACCTCCGGGCGCATCGTCTCTCGCCAAACGTCCGACATGGAGGCCCTGCGCGAGCTTCTCGAGTTCGGCGTGCCGATCCTCATCGGCTCAAGCCTCTCGATGGTTCTCACGGCCGCCTCGATCGTGGCAATGGACTGGCCCACGGGCCTCATCATGCTCGTGCTGCTCATCCCCTGCATCGCCCTCACCGTGTGGTTCCAGGTGCGCTCGCGCATCGCCTATCGCGGCATGCGCACCCACTCGGCAGCCCTCATCGTGCAGTTCGTCGAGGCGATGAACGGTATCCGCGCCGTCAAGGCCTTCCGCAAGGAGGAATCGAACTCGCGCGAGTACCGGGCGCTCGCGGAAAACTACCGCCGCGCGACCCTCAATTCGATCTCCGTGTTTGGCATCTACCAGCCCGCGCTGCGCCTCCTCGCGAACGTCACCGTCGCGGCGGTTCTCGTCGTCGGCGGCTTCCGCGTCCTCGCGGGTGACTTGAGCGTGGGTGTGCTCCTCGCGCTCGTGCTGTACGCGAGGCGCTTCTTCCAGCCCGTCGATGAGATCGCGAACTTCTACAACTCGTTCCAGTCGGCCACGGCGGCACTCGAGAAGATCAGTGCGCTTTTGTGGGAGGTTCCGACGGTTGCCGAGCCCACCACCGCTCACGCGAAATCCATCGCGAGCGGCCGCGGGGCAATTCAGTTCACGGGGGCCGAGTTCCGCTATAGCGAGGATGGTCCCCTCGTGCTCAAGCCTCTCGATCTTTCGATTCCCGCAGGCCAGACCGTCGCACTCGTCGGGCAGACGGGTGCGGGCAAGTCGACCATCGCGAAGCTCGTCTCGCGTTTTTACGACGTCACGCAGGGCTCCGTGGAGCTCGACGGCGTGGATCTTCGCGACCTCACGAGCGCGGAGCTCACACACAATGTGGTCATGGTGACCCAGGAGGCGTACCTGTTCAGCGGCACCGTTGCCGACAACATCGAGTTAGGGCGGCCCGGCGCAAGCCGCGAAGAGATCGTGCGCGCGGCCAAAGCGATCGGCGCGCACGAATTCATCGAGGCCCTCCCCTACGGCTACGACACCGACGTGAGCAAGCGCGGCGGGCGCGTCTCCGCTGGTCAGCGCCAGCTCATTTCGTTCGCGCGTGCGTTCCTCGCGAACCCGAACGTCCTCATCCTCGACGAAGCGACGAGTTCGCTCGACTTGCCGAGTGAACGCCTCGTGCAAGAGGGCCTCACGAAGCTCCTCGGCAACCGCACGGCGATCATCATCGCTCACCGCCTCTCGACCGTCATGATCGCGGACCGTGTGCTCGTGCTCCACGATGGGGTCGTGGTCGAAGACGACGCCCCCGGGGCGCTCATCGAGCAGGGAGGCCGCTTCGCTGCCCTCTACAAGGCGTGGCAGGATTCGCTCTAGGGTTCCTCGGCTGCGGCCCCTCGCCCCAAAATCGCCTCGCGAAAAAGCCCAAGCGCACCGCGCATTTCCACTTCTTCGTCGAGTCCGAATCCATACTCCTCGAAGTCCTCACGACGAGGAAAGTCGGGATGTTCCGGGTCAAGAAGCGCGGCAAGAATAGTGAATTCAAGACCTGGATCGTTGTGCCTCGCCATATCAAGGATTTCCGGGCACATCCACCTGCCGTCGAGCACTATCGCGGCTACGTCCATGTAGTCGCGTTGCTCATGGCGACTATAGAGGGCCGTCATTTTTGATCCCACGCAGTCCCTTATGTCGAGAACAGGACCAATAGGCAGCTCGGTCGGTGGAAACCCCCGCCAATCGATGCCAAGATCAAACCCGACCTCGTGTCCCTCCCAAAGAATTCGGCCGTCGACAAAAGACTGGAACTCACGCCCGATAATCAGCTCTGCTCCTTTCTCGAGCAGAGCTGAGCGGAGGCGAGGCACGATCTCTGGCACCTTGCCAGCGAACTGATCGGTAGCAAAAAGATCAACGTCTCGCGTAGGACGCGAAATGACTCGGTGCTCAGAAAGTGCACCCGCGCCGGTCAAAACGAATCCGGTGTCGCGTAGTGCGGAGAGCATTACCCGGGCGACCTCGCGCCTAATATCCTCGTCCATTGCCTCTACCTCCGTCGGCGTTGCTCAATCTCAGGAAATCGCCGCGCCCAAGAATCGACGATGCGAATGTCGAGCGCGAGGGTCGGCCAGTCATGAAGGAGGAGATCACGGTTGAGAAAAGCGGTGAAATGTTCTTGGCGGCCATTGGAAAGAACCGCCTGGTAGAGGCGACGACGCTGCCGCTCATTCGACACGTCAAACGTGGTGCGCAACCCCGACCAATGAACGTCCACGGGTGGAGTGAGCAAACCTTCCGACGGCCCTCTGAGTTCCTCGAGCGAATCCGCGACCTCGAATGGCTTGACGTCTCGAAAGCGCACACGCTTTTCAGCCTGATTCGTCGCCATGAACTGCTCCTTTTCCTAGTTCCATGAGTCGCATCGAGGTTGTCGCTGCACGCTCGAGGTTGCGCGGACCGTCATTGAGGGCCTCTTCGAGAGTCGTCACTCCCTGCACGATCGGCACGAGAGCGCTCACACCATGAGCGTAAAGCACCTCGGCGCCCTCGCCAATGCGTCCCGCGAAGGCCACGCACGGCGCGCTGTGGCGCTGCGCAAGTGCGGCAACACCCGCGGGGGCCTTACCGTTAAGCGTCTGCGCGTCAATCGATCCCTCGCCGGTGAGGACAAGATCAGCGTGCGCAATCGCTCGCTCGAGGTTCACCGTGCGCGCGACGAGATCGAAACCAGGCTCGAAACGAGCATCGAGGAACGTCGCGAGGGCCCAGCCGAGCCCACCCGCGGCGCCAGCACCGGGCTTGGCTGCGTGGGCGCGGGCGCCAAGGGAGGGGGCCGACGCTTCCGCAGCCTCCACGAGTTCCCCGAGGAAACCCTCGAGCTTCGCCACCGTGGCGGGATCCGCTCCCTTTTGCGGGCCGAAAATCGCGCTTGCCCCACTCGTACCGAGGAGCGGGTTCGTCACGTCGCACGCGACCTCGATGCTGACCTCAGAGAGCCGAGGATCGAGGCCGCTCACGTCGATGCGGGCAAGGCGCCCGGCTAGAGAGGCGGGTACGGGGGGAAGCGGGCGACCGTCGGAATCAAGAAAACGCGCGCCGAGCGCACCGAGCATCCCCACCCCGCCATCATTCGTTGCGGAGCCGCCGATGCCGATGATGAGCCGGCCGCCGCCGCCAAGCCGATCGAGCGCGGAGGAGATGAGTTCGCCGACGCCGCGCGTGCTCGCCCTCATTGGGTCGCGCTCCCCCGGTTGAAGGTGCATGAGGCCCGCGGCGCTCGCCATCTCGAGGACCACTGTGGACGGCTGCGCGCCTGAGGCGAAGGCGTACTCGGCGCTCACAGGGCGGCCGAGCGCATCCGACACGGTGACGGAATGGAGGGTGGCCCCGAGCGCTGTCCCGAGGGAGGTGGTGAATCCCTCGCCACCGTCGGACACCGGAGCGAGCGTGCATGCCGCCCCGGGAACAACTGCGCGCACTCCTCGCGCGATCGCCTCAGCTGCCTCGCGCGCACTCATCGACTCTTTAAAGGAATCGGGCGCGATCAGAACCCTCACCGCGGGCCTCCCTGCTCCTGCCCTTTTAAACCGGGGCGTTCTTCGACAGCTCTCTCACAGAGAAACTACCGCTCCTCCCGACGAAACCGTCAAGGGGGTAACGTGGAATTATGTCGCAAACTGAGAACCCCGAGTCGACCCTGCCTTCGAGTCCCCGCGAAATTCTCGAAGCTCTCGTGCGCATCGACAGCACCTCCCACACCGGGAACCTCGACACGATCATGCTTCTGCAGCGGATCTTCGCGAGCAAGGGCGTCACCACCCACGTGTTCCGCGAGGAGGACGGTCTCGATGCGAACCTCGTGGCCGTGTTCCCCGCGGCGGGGGAAACCGCTGGTGATAGTACAGACCGTGCGGCAAAGGACGTACTCGGAGAGAAGTACGCAACGGGTCGCGGCGGTGTCGACAGGCTCGACGGCGACGCACACGCCGCTCCCGCGCGCGACACCGAACGCCGGGGCATCCTCATCGCGGGCCACACCGATTGCGTGCCCGTCACGGGACAGGACTGGATCAGCGCGCCCTTCGAGCCCACCGAGCGGGACGGAAAACTCTATGGCCGCGGCACCGCCGACATGAAGGGGTACCTCGCGACCTTCACGGCCCTCGCCGACCGTTTCCTCGCGGCCGAGCTGACCGAACCCGTCTACCTCGCCGCTACGTGGGACGAGGAAACGAGCTGCAACGGTGCGCGTGAGCTCGTCAAGCAACTCGAAACCCTCGATATTGCGCCGCGCATCGCCTACGTTGGCGAGCCCACGATGATGGACGTCGTCACCGCCCACAAGTCCATGAACTCCTTCGAGGCCGATTTTTGCGGCATCGCCGCCCACTCGAGCCTCCTGCCCCGCGGCCTCAACGCGAACCGCTACGCCACGATGTTCACGACCTGGTTTCACGAGGAGATCATCGACCGAGGCATCGCCGACGGCCCGAATGACCCCGCCTTCCTCGTCCCGCACATCACGGGCGGTGTGAACCGCTTTGATGGCGGCAACGCGATCAATACGGTCGGGGCGCACGCCCACCTTCTTTTCGAATACCGCGCCCTCCCGAGCGACGACGCGATCGCGATCGCCCGCCGTATCCAGGCGAAGATCGCCGAAATCGACGCGGACATGAAAAAAGCAATTCCCGCCGATCCGGCCGATCCCGAGCAAGCGAAAAACGTGGGCGCGAGCCTCACGATCCGCACGCTCCTCTACCCGCTCGACTGCGGAACCGAGGGCGAGGCCGCACAGCTCGCGCGCGAGCTCGGCGTGACCATCAGCCCCACGAAGGTCACGTACGGCACTGAGTCGGGCATCTACGAGGCCGCAGGCATGAGCGCCGTCGTGATCGGCCCCGGCGACATCGCCCAGGCCCACGGCGCCAACGAATACGTTGACCTCGAACAAATCGACAAATGCGAGGCGTTCTTCCTCGCCCTCCTCGAGAAGCTGAGCGCCTCGTAGCTCAAGCGTCGCGAGGACCCCACTTCACCACAATCGACCAATCAGAAAGGCACGCAGTGAACAGCAAGCCGGCGTCGAAACAAGACCTGCCCGCGCCCAAGCCGGGCACCCCACGAAAAATCCTTGAGCAGGGAACCTTCCGCGAATACAGCCGCGTCGAAGAAATCCTCACGAAGGAATCGGCGGGCGGCATTGCTCTCGTCATCGCGACGATCCTCGCGCTCATCTGCGCGAACTCCCCGCTCGCGGACCTCTACTTCACCATCCGCGATACCCACTTCGGCTTCGACCTCGGTTGGCTGAACCTCAACCTCTCGGTTGCACACTGGGCAGCCGACGGTCTCCTCGCCGTGTTCTTCTTCCTCGTGGGCCTCGAGCTCAAGCACGAGTTCGTGCGTGGCGACCTGCGCGACCCGAAGCTTGCCCTCGTGCCGATGCTCGCCGCGGCCGGTGGCGTCGCGGTGCCCGCCATCATCTACACGCTCGTGAACCTCGGTGGTCCCGAAGCTTCCCACCACGGATGGGCGATTCCCGCCGCGACCGACATTGCGTTCGCCGTTGCGGTGCTCACCCTGATCGGCTCGAAGCTTCCCGCCGCCCTGCGCACCTTCCTCCTCACCCTCGCCGTTGTCGACGACCTCATCGCCATCCTCATCATCGCGATCTTCTACGCGGAGGAAACGAAGTTCGTGTACCTCCTCGCGGCAATCCCCGTCATCGCGATCTACGCGCTCGTCGCCTACAAGGCTGAGTGGCTGTTCAAGAAGCACTACTCGGCGGCCTGGATCATCCTCTTCCCGCTCGCAATCATCACGTGGATCCTGTTCTACAACTCGGGCGTGCACGCCACCATCGCGGGCGTCGTCCTCGCGTTCTGCGTGCCCGTCCATGCCCGCAGCGCCTACGGCAGCCAGCATTCGCTCGCCGAAACCCTCGAGCACAGGCTTCGCCCGTTCTCGACCGGCGTCGCCGTTCCCGTGTTCGCCTTCTTCAGCGCAGGCGTCGCCGTGGGCGGCTTGAGCGGCCTTCTCGACGCCTGGACCACGACCGTCGCCCTCGGCGTCATCGTGGGCCTCGTGTGCGGCAAGATGCTCGGCATTACGGGCACGACCTTCCTCGTCACGAAGCTGACGAAGGCGAACCTGGACGACGAGATCAAGTGGATCGACCTCATCGGTATGTCGGCAATCGCGGGCATCGGCTTCACCGTGTCGCTTCTCGTTGCTGAGCTGAGCTTCGATCCGTCGAGCCCGCTCGTGGAAGACGCGAAGGTCGGGGTGCTGACCGCTTCGCTCCTCGCCGCAATCGTCGGCTCGATTCTTCTTATCCCCCGCAACAACCACTACAAGAAGATCGCCGAACTCGAATCGCGGGACGAGAACCAGGACGGCATTCCCGACGTGTTCTCCGACGACACCTCGCGCACGTCGCAGCCATAGGGCTTCGCATATCGCCCGCACGAATGGGGCTCGGGTCACACGACCCGGGCCCCATTCGCACCTCAGCCTGTAGTGTGGGTGGCTGGTGTGCCGGGAAGTCTGGTCGGCACGGGCGAGGCCCCGGATGCTTCGCTCGTTGACAATGCCCGCCGAGCCCCAAGGACTCCCATGACGAGCAAGCACAAGAGCCGCACCGACGCGATTCTCGCCCGCGGCACCTATCGCGAACTGACCCGCATCGAAAAAATTCTCACGACCGAGACCACCGGTGGCCTCATCCTCGTCGGAGCGACCATCCTCGCGCTCCTCCTCGCCAACTCCCCTGCCGCCGACGCCTACTTCGCCCTGCGCGACATGCACGTCGGTTTTTCGACAAGCTGGCTGGACCTCGACCTCTCCCTCGCACACTGGGCGGCCGACGGGCTCCTCGCGATTTTCTTCTTCCTCGTGGGCCTCGAACTCAAGATGGAGCTCACGAAGGGAGACCTGCGTGATCCCCGCCGCGCGTTCGTGCCCGTCGCGGCCGCTGCGGGTGGCGTCGCGCTACCGGCCCTTCTCTACTCGGCCATCAATGCGGCAAACCCCGAGACACTCGGTGGCTGGGCGATTCCCGCCGCAACCGACATTGCCTTCGCCGTCGCGGTCCTCGCAATCGTCGGCTCGAAGCTCCCCGCGGCGCTGCGCACCTTCCTCCTGACCCTCGCAATCGTCGATGACCTGATCGCCATCACGATCATCGCCGTGTTCTACTCGAGCGACCTCAAGCTCCACTACCTTGCCTTCGCGCTCATCCCCCTCGCGCTCTACTGGCTGGTCGCCAACAAGGCCGAGGCACTCTTTAAAAAGCACTACAGCGCCGCGTGGTTCGTTCTTCTCCCGCTCGGCCTCATCGTGTGGGCGCTCTTCTACAACTCCGGCATCCACGCGACAATCGCCGGGGTGGCCCTCGCCTTCATGATCCCGGTGAATCCGCTTTCGAAGTACGGCGAGCGCTACTCGCTTGCCGAAACGTTCGAGCACCGTTTCCGCCCGCTCTCCTCGGGCATCGCCGTGCCGATCTTTGCATTCTTTAGCGCGGGCGTCGCCGTCGGCGGCCTCAGCGGGCTCGCCGAGGCGTGGACCTCAAGCGTTGCGCTCGGGATCATCGTCGGTCTCGTCGCAGGAAAGATGCTCGGCATCGTGGGAACAACGTTCATCGTGACACGAATCCGAGGCGCAAACCTCGACCCCGACATCAAGTGGATCGACCTCACGGGTGTCGCGGCGCTCGCCGGCATCGGCTTCACCGTGTCACTCCTCGTGGCCGAGCTCAGCTTCGACGTCGCCAACCCCGCACACGATTGGGCAAAGGTCGGCGTGCTCACCGCCTCGGTGCTCGCCGCGATCGTGGGCGCCGCTATCCTCACGCCGCGAAACGCCCGCTACGCGAAAATCGCCGAGCGCGAGAAGGTCGATGCGAACCGCGACGGCATCCCCGACGTGTTTGCTGACGATTCCTCGCGCACGAAGTAGCCGCGTGCACGGGGCCGCCGCCTCTACTCGGCGGCGCCCTCCTCGCGCTTCGCGTAGTACGCGATGCGGTCGGTATGCACCCAGATGCGTGCCGCGTCCGAGGTGAGCGTGAGAAGCGCGAGGGTGCTCAGCCCAACGCCGAGCAGCTCGGTGGCACTCGCCGCTCCCGCGGGCTCGAGCGCGGCGACGCTAATGCGCGCAAGCGAGTCGAAGGCGAGAAGCGCCATGAGGCCGAGCCTCGCCCACCTGTTGCGGCCAAGCATGAACAGGAACAGCAGGATCTGCCCCGCAACGAGCGCGGTGAAAGGCAGAAGCGGGGCTTCGCCGAGCTGATCGAAGCCGAGGGCGCGCACGATGCCGTCGGCCTGTGCGGCCCCTGCTCCCCGTGCCCACACGAGCCCCCACAGGGCCACCACCGCTGCCACTTCAAACGCGATCATGAGCCCAACGAAACCGATCGATGGGGGCGGCAGGTGGTGATCGCCGACGTTGCGGATGGCCTGCAGGAAATCCGCGCGGGCGCCGTACCATTCGCGCTCGAGCGACTGCATGAGTTCGCGCGGGCGCAGCGAGCGCCCACGCAGGTAGAAGATGCCCGTGGCACGGTTGCGTGGCTGGATCACCGCGGTGGACCCGGTCGAGCGAGCCTCGGCGCCCGTCACGTCAACGACGGGCAAATGGCCGTCCGTGCGAAGCGGATCCCCGCCGCCGTTCCTGTGGTGGTAGGAGGTCGAATAATCCTTGATAACGCCCACGGGGATCGCGTGGTCGGCGTGCAACAGAGTGTCGACGACGTAGTTGCGTTCGACGTCCGTGTTTTCGTCGATCTTGTGCGTGATCTGGAACGTGAACCGCGAGAGGCCCACGCCCCGGTCGTACGTCGCGGCGGCGAGCCACGTGACGCGATGCCCGCCCGGCATGACCCATTTGTGCGGCACTCGCCAGAACCGGATGTGGTGGCGCCTGAGCGTCGTGCCGCCCACCTCCTGCTGGTAGGCGAACTCGTGCCGTCGGCCAAAGAGGAACAGCGAACTCACCGGGGCTTGCGGGTAGGAGCGTCGAAGAAGAAACGAGATCACCGTGCGCCTCGCGCTGTGCAGCGTGTTCTCCTCCGCGAGAACCCATCCGGCCTTGCGCATCGCGACGTGGATATCCTCCGCCGATCCCTCGAACGCGAGGTTCACGGGGTCGCCAAGCAGCCCGTCGGCCGTGCGCGTGCGCCCCATGAAGTAGTCGGGAACGTACACGGCGGTGAGCGCCTGGTGAATGCGCGGGAGAGCGACGTAGGTGAACACGAGCCAAAACACGAGAAGGTTGACGAGGCGCCTCGGGTTGGTCGTGAGGCCCTGCCGCAGAAATACGTAGGCAAGCACGAGCGAGAGAACGGTCGCGAGCAGCACGAATAGGGCGTCAAGCCGAGGGTAGACCTCGAGGCGCGGGCGGTCGTGGCTATGGCCGGCCGCGTGATCATATTCGGGATACGTGAGCGGAACGGGCCGCTTCCACTTCGCGAACCGGGTGCGTTTCGTATGCGGCGGGCGGGGCACGACGCGCGGTTTCTCCGGGAGAACGAGCGGTTGCGACGGTCGCCTCGCCTCAGCGCGTGCGCGCCCCCCGTAAGCCTCCATGCCGCTCATTGTACGGGCGACCCTTCCCGATCCCGATGATTCAGGGACCGCCCGATGGAGATTTATAGGCTTGTGTGAGGCTTTAGGAAGAAGGATTCGATGACCTCTACGAGCGAGTTCGCGTCGACAAGCCCGCTGCTCACCCTCAATGACGGCAAGAAGATCCCCCAACTCGGCTTCGGGGTGTACAAGACTCCGAACGATGAGGTGGAGGCCGCGATCAAGTGTGCGTTTGAGGCCGGCTACCGGCACATCGACACCGCGAAGCTCTACGACAACGAAGAGGGCGTGGGGCGCGCCGTGCGAAACTCGGGCCTGGAGCGCTCGAGCGTGTTCGTCACGACGAAGGTGTGGAACGACGATCACGGGCGCGAGAAGACGCGCCGCGCATGTGAAGAGAGCCTCGAACGGCTCGGCCTCGACTACGTCGACCTCTACCTCATCCACTGGCCCATGCCCATGAACGGCCTCGCGGTCGACACCTGGGAGGAACTCATCAGGCTCCGCGAGGAGGGCCTCGTGACCTCGATCGGCGTCGCGAACTTCCCGGCACAGCGCATCGACGAGCTGACGGAGGCGACGGGGGTTGTGCCCGTGCTGAACCAGATCGAGCTCAACCCCTATTTCGCGCAAAACGACCTGCGCGAAGCCAATCGCGAGCGCGGCGTGCTAAGCCAGGCCTGGGCGCCCCTTCATCGCGGCAAGGGCCTCTTCGACGAACCGATCATCCGCGAGATCGCCAAGCGCCTCGAGGCAACCCCCGCGCAGGTCGTGCTCGCGTGGCACCTCGCGCTCGGCACGATCGCGATCCCGAAATCGGTGACGCCGAGCCGAATCCGCGAGAACTTCGGCGCGCTCAATGTGCGCCTCACGCCCGAGGACCTCGCGGCAATCGCGGCCCTCGACCGCGGCGAGGCCGGGCGCACCGGCTTCGACCCAGAAACCATGGAGCGAGGAGCTGGCTACCAAGGCTAGGCACCACGCACCGCAGCCCCGACAGTCCGTGACCGCCAACCGTAAGGAGACAACAATGGCCTACGAAAGCCCACTCACAACCCTGAACGACGGGAAGACGATCCCGCAGCTCGGCTTCGGCGTGTTCAAGGTTCCGAACGATGAAACCGCCGCCGCCGTCAAGGCCGCAATCGAGACCGGCTACCGCCACATCGACACCGCCGCCGTCTACGGCAACGAGGAGGGGGTGCGCCAGGGCATCGATGCCGCGGGCGTCGACCCGAAGGACCTTTTCATCACGACGAAGCTGTGGAACGCGAACCAGGGCTACGACGAGACAATGCGTGCCTTCGACGAGTCGATGGGCAAGCTCGGCCTCGACGTGCTCGATCTCTACCTCATCCACTGGGCGTGCCCGAGCTTCGGCCTCTACAACGACACGTGGAAGGCCTTCATCGAACTTCAGAAGCAAGGCCGCATCACCTCGATCGGTGTCTCCAACTTCCCGGCGGAAAACCTCGAGGATCTCATTGAGACGAGTGGCGTGACGCCCGTCCTCAATCAGATCGAGCTTCACCCCTACTTCAACCAGGCCGAGCTGCGTGTCACCAACACCAAGTACGGCGTAGCAACCGAGGCGTGGGGGCCGCTTGGCCAGGGCGGAGACGTTCTGAGCGATCCGGCGCTCGAGGCCATCGCGAAGGCTCACGACGCGAGCATCGCCCAGGTCATCCTCGCGTGGCACCGCCAGCTCGGCACCATTGCGATCCCGAAGTCGGTCACGCCTTCGCGCATCGCCGAGAACTGGGAGTCGCTTGGCCTCACGCTCAGCGGTGAGGAGATCGAGAAGATCAACGCCCTCTCGCGCGCCGACGGCCGCGGCGGCCCGGATCCGGCCACGGCGGATTTTAAGTAAACCGTCGGCGGTGAAGTTTCGTTCCGCCAAGCGGAAGGTAACAAGTTCACGAACACTGTGCGGAACCTGCCCGCGCCCTCTTCCCCGGGGGCGCGGGCCTTCCTATTTTGGAGGCATGAGTGACGCACGCACCCTTTCACGCACCGACTACACGTTCCGCGCACGCGGTCATTTCGCGCTTTCGCAAGACGAGGCGTGGGACCGCATGACCCAGCAGTGGCTGCCCGCGTGGCTCGGCCTTCCGTCGATCCCCCTCATGGTGGGCGGCCCCCTCGTCAAGAACCCCGGTAAGAACCGCCAGATCATCGGCAAGGTGCTCGGCTCGGCACTCGGGCACCGCATCCGCGTCGAGTACGACAGCCCGCTCGTGAGCGCTCGCATCATTGTGCAAGCGACCCTCATGGAGGACGAGGGCGCGACTGTTCTCGAACTCGATGTGGAGAACGCTCCATCGCACGACGCACTCGAGACTCTCCGCGAGGCGTGGAGCGAGCGCGTCGCGGCTGCGGAGGCCGAAGTTGCGCGCGAACACGAGGCGTATCGAGCACTCTAAACACCCGCAAACCGCATACGCGAAAGCCCCGCCCGATTGGGCGGGGCATCCGTGCTGTTCACGCGTGAATGACAACCGTGTAGTTCTCCCCAACCGTGGACAACGTTGTGGATAACTCTGTTGAGGCGGGGCTATACGAGAGTGAAACCCAGCCCGACCGAAGCGGCGTTAGACGAGGTAGCCCGCCTGTGCCGCGAGCCACCACTTGACCGCACACGCGGCGATCAGCAACACGACAAGTCCCGCGATCACGCCGCCGTGAATGAGCGCCGATTTTTTCGCGACTGCAACGCGATCCGCGCCAGGTTCGGCGGTGGGTCGGGTTGCGAAGAAAAGGCCGACGGCTGCTGCCCCCACAACGAGGCCTCCAAGGTGGCCCTGCCACGAGATACCCGGGTAGAGAAAACCGATCACGAAGTTGAGCACGATAAGGATAAGAACCTGCGTGCTCTCCGCACCGAGGCGGCGTTGGAGGATCAGGAGCGCACCAAACAGGCCGAAAAGACCGCCCGAGGCTCCTACCGTGCCCGTGAACCACGAATCCGTGCCGATGCTTGACAGAAGCAGCACGGCGGTGTGCCCGCCGAACACGCTCACGAGGAACACCGCAAGATAGCGCCAATGGCCGAGCGCACGCTCAAGGAATTGACCCACGGCCCACAGGGCATACAGGTTGAGACCCACGTGCGCGATTCCCCCGTGGAGGAAGCCGCTCGTGAGGAAAGTCCACGGCATCGCGAGCGAGCGGAACGGCGCGAACATGAACCACTGCGAGAGCGTGCGGTCAAGCCCGATGAACTGGAGCGCGAAGATCACGGCGCACAGCCCCATGATCGTGTACGTCACGACGGGGAGAGTGCGCACGGGCTCGGCTCCCACAACGGTTCGCGGGGCACTCTGACGCTGACTGTGTTCGGCCTCGCTCACACAGTCGACGCATTGGACGCCGACGGCGGCCCGGCGCTGACATTCGACACACGCGGGGCGATCGCAGCGCTGGCAGCGGATAAGAGAGGGCCGATCCGGGTGGCGCGGGCACACGGAGTCCGTACTACTCGTGTAGTTCGGCTCGCCCGCGCCCGGCTGCGGATCGGCTCCTTTTCCGTAGCTCTGGGACATCGACGAAGTGAACCTTCGGGTCAGTCCTCGATGGTCACCGAGTTGATGACGACGTCTTCGAGCGGGCGATCACGCATGTCGGTATCGACCTTGGCGATCTCGTCGACGACCTTCTTCGAGGCATCGTCGGCAACCTCACCAAACACGGTGTGCTTGCCGTGCAGGTACTGGGTCGGGGCAACGGTGATGAAGAACTGCGAGCCGTTGGTGCCCGAGGGGAGGCCCGTGATGGCGTTCATGCGCTTACCGGCATTGGCCATCGCGAGAACGTAGGGCTCGTTGAAGTTCTTTTCGGAGATCTCATCGTCGAAGTTGTAGCCGGGGCCGCCCGTGCCGGTGCCGGTCGGGTCGCCGCCCTGGATCATGAAGCCATCGATGATGCGGTGGAAGATCACGCCGTCGTAGTAGGGGCGCTTTTCCTTGTCGCCCGTGACCGGGTTCGTGAATTCGCGCTCACCCCTCGCGAGCTCAACGAAGTTCGCGACGGTCTTGGGGGCGTGGTTAGCGAACAGTTCGAGGCGGATATCGCCGTGATTCGTGTGAAGCGTTGCAAACATGCCTCGATCCTCCCATACCCTCGCTGAAAACCGCTGAACGGCGCACAGCCATTCTGCATAGAAACTGTGATCTGCCGATGCACCGCTAGTAGGCTTGAGTCATCGCGGCGTGGCCACCACCCGCACTTCCAGACCGCCGCCGGGATTCCCGGCGCACGAACGAAAGGGTCAGCGATGGCTTTCACCAATTCCAAGCGCGAGGCCAAAAAGGCCGCGAAGAAGCACGCAAAGCACGCGAAGAAGCAGGCCGAAAAGCAGGCGAAGCGCGCGCAGAGCACGTGGTACAAGGCGCTCAACAACGCCGGGCCGCTCTTCAGCGAGGCGTCGAAGGAGGCGCGTAAGCGCGCCGAAAAGTTCTACGGCGACTACGCTCCCGAGGTTGAAAAGCGCGTGCGCAAGGGCCTCGATGCCGGCCAGGCCCGCGTGAGCGGGCTTTCGAGCCGCCTTTCCGATGAGTTCGATCGCAACGTCGGCCCGCGCGCTCGCAAGTTCCGCAGCGATTTCGAGGCTGACTACCTCCCCCGCGCACGCCGCACCGCGGACGCCGCGAACACGACCCTCAGCGCGGCCGTTGCCGCCGCCGTGGATGCCGCTCGCGCCGAATGGGAGAAGGGCGCGCCCGAGATCCGCACCGCCGCCACCACGAGCCCCGTTGCCGACAAGAAGAAGTCGAAGGTCGGCACCGTCCTCGTCGTCCTCGGCATTGCCGCGGTTGCCGGCACCGCCGGCTACCTCGCCTGGCAGAAGACCCGCCCCGTCGAGGATCCGTGGGCCCCGCCCGCGGACTTCGCCCGCTCGCACTACCCCGCCGCTGGCGTGAGCGAAGAGGATTCGACCGTGGTGTCAGATTCGGTGGCCGCAGCCGAGGCCGGCGACGTCTCCGAGTCCCTCGCCGACGGCGAAAAGGAAAACACTCACAAGGGTGAGTGACACTCCGCCGCACAGCAGCACGAGCCCCGTTCCCCACGCCCGCCGTGGGAGCGGGGCTCTCTCGCACACCCTCGATCCGTTGACGCGCGAGGATCTACCTGAGCTGTGGCTCCTCCACTCCGACCCGCGCGTATTCGAGCTCGACACGATCGGGCCGCTCGAGACTGTCGACCAGATGCAGCGCGTCCTCGACGTGTGGATCGCCTCGCATGAGCGCGACGGCTTCGGCTACTGCGCCATCCGCGAGGCTGAATCGGGCGATTTCCTCGGTATCGCGGGGCTTTCCGCGATGCCGCTCGGTAAGCGCTGGGTCGCCAACACCTACGTGCGTTTAGCGCCGCAGGCCTGGGGAACCGGGGTCGCCACGGACGCGCTCACGACGTGTCTTCGCGAGGTCGCCGCGCTCGACACCGCGCCGCACGAAGCCGCTTTCATCACGGCCCTCGCGAACCACCCGGCGCGCCGCCTCGCCGAACGCCTCGGCTTCACCCTGTCTTCCGAAAGCGACCCGACCGAATCGGGCGCCCACGTCGTCTACCTCCTCGATCTTCATGGCCACACCTGATCCCCGCTCGCCCTTCGGTTTCGCGGGCCGCTACGCACCCTCGCCGAGCGGCGATCTGCACCTCGGCAACCTTCGTACGGCCATCCTCGCGTGGGTTTTTGCGCGCCGCACCGGCCGTCATTTCCTCATGCGCATGGAGGATCTCAACCGCGTGAAGGAAGGAAGCGCCGCGAGGCAGCTCGAGGACATGGAGGCGCTTGGCCTCGACTGGGACGGCCCTGTCGCCTGGCAGTCGAAGCGACTTGACCTGTATCGACGGGTCGTGGCGGCCCTCGATGAACGCGGGCTCGTCTACGAGTGCTATTGCACCCGCCGCGAGATTCACGAGGCGCCGTCGGCCCCTCACGCCCCACCGGGGGCGTACCCCGGAACCTGCCGGGACCTCACCGAAGTCGAACGGGAGGCCGGGCGCACGAAGATGCGCGCACTAAACCGGGAGCCGTCGCTGCGACTGCGCGCGGATACGCACTCCTACGAGGCCATCGACCTGTACGCCGGGCACACCCTGGGCGACGTCGACGACTTCGTGCTCGTGCGCGGCGATGGGATGTTCGCCTACAACCTCGTGGCGGTGGTCGACGATATTGAGACGGGCGTCGACCAGGTCGTGCGCGGGGATGACCTCCTCAGTTCGAGCCCGCGCCAGGCATACCTCACCGACCTGCTCGCGCTTGCAGCGCCCTGGCTTTTCCCGCACCCCGATCGGCTCGGCGCAGGTCCGACGGTCGCCGGGACAGCCTCGCCGCCGCATCCGTCGGCGCATCTCTCCTACATTCACGTCCCGCTCGCCCTCAACATAGATGGGGCGAGGCTCGCCAAGCGAGACGGGGCCGTGACGCTCAGGGATCGCCTCGCCAAAGGCGAAAGCCCCGAGGACGTCGCCGAAACCATCGGAGACTCCCTGGGGCTTCCGGGGTGCCGAAGCGCCCGCGATATCCTCGAGGCCTTCGAGCCGAAAAACCTTCCGCACGAACCTTGGATTTACACGCCAGGCGCGCGAGCCTCTCGTTAGATCACGCTCACGCCGAGCAGCGTGCCGATGCCGTAGGAGACGGCCATCGCTGCCGTGCCGCCGAGAATCGTGCGGATCGTCGCGCGGCCCGCTTTCGCCTGGCCGAGGCGCGCCGAAATGAAACCGGTGAGGGCGAGTGCGAGCACTACCGACGCCACGACGGCGGGAATCTTCACGGCAACGGGCGTGAAGAGAACAGCAATCACCGGAAGGAGGCCACCGAGGGTGAACGCGACGAGCGACGCGAGGGCCGCACCAAGGGGAGAGGCGATCGACTCTTCTTCGATGCCGAAGCGCACGCGGGCGTGAGCGTCGAGCGCGTCGTGCGCGCTCATGCGTTCGGCAGCTTCGCGCGCAAGGTCTTCGGGGATCCCGGTCTCCTCGAGAGAGGCCGCGAGGGCGGCGAGTTCACGTTCCGGGTCCGTGGCGAGGCGCTGCCGCTCACGCTCGAGGAGCGAACGTTCGGTATCGCGCTGCGTCGAAACGGACACGTACTCGCCCATCGCCATCGAGAGCGCGCCGGCACTGAGCGCGGCGGCACCTGCGATCGCGAGAGCGCCGAAGGTCGGGGTTGCGGCGGCGACACCAACGACCATGCCGGCGACGGACACGATGCCATCATTTGCGCCGAGCACACCGGCACGCAGGCGGTTGAGGTTCGCCGATGACGCGGCGCGGTCGCGAGTGTCTTCGGAGGAGGTTTCTGGGGCGGTGCTAGAGCTACTCATAGCTCTCACGCTACGTCGCTAAAAACCTTGCCCGCTAGACCGGGAAGCCTACCCTTAGCGTCCTTCGCCACCCTCGACAGCAGCCGCCGGTTGATCGTCGTTCGTCTTCGGCGCCCACAGAAGCGAGGCGATGATCGCGATGATCATCGAGCCGGCGATCACGGCGAGCGAAAGCCAGATCGGGATCTCGGGGATCGAGTGCACGAAGTGACCAAAGCCTGAATCCTTAGGCCACAGCGGCGCCTCGTGGGCCGCGTGAATGACGAGCTTCACGCCGATGAAGGCGAGGATCGCCGCGAGGCCGTAGTGGAGGTACACGAGGCGGTCCACGAGCCCACCGAGCAGGAAGTACAGCTGGCGAAGCCCCATGAGCGCGAAGAGGTTCGTCGTGAACACGATGAACGGGTTCTGCGTAATGCCGAGGATCGCCGGGATCGAGTCGAACGCGAACATCACGTCGGTCAGGCCGATCGTAAGGAACACGAGCAGCATCGGCGTGAAGACCTTCTTGCCGTTCACCACCGTGCGAATCTTATTCCCGTCGTAGTGATCGTGGACGTGGACGACCTTTTTAAGGTTCTTCATGACGAAGCCGTCCTCGGCCTCCTCCTCTTCCTCGCCCTGGACCTGCTTATAGGCCGTGTAGAACAGGAAGATCGCAAAGATGTAAAACACCCACGCGAAGGAATTGATCACGGCGACGCCGAGCAAAATCAAGATCGCGCGCGCGATGAGCGCGATGATGATGCCCACCATGAGCACCTCTTGCTGGTATTTCCTCGGCACAGCAAACTTCGACATGATCACAATGAACACGAAGAGGTTGTCGATACTGAGCGAGTATTCGGTGAGCCAGCCCACGATGAATTGTCCCGCGACCTGGTGGTCGGCGAGGAAGTAGAGCGTGACGGCGAAGATGAGCGCGAGCGCCACGTAGAACACGACCCAGCCGATGCATTCCTTGAAGGACGGCACGTGGGGGCGCTTGAGAACGAGGAGAAGGTCGATAACGAGGATCGCAACGAGGACGATCAGCGAAATGACCTCGAACTGCAGGGAAATCTCACCCATCGGGGTCCCTTCGGGCTGGGGGCGGTGGAAATGACGAGGGCGCCTCACATCATGGGGCGCCCATCTTCGGATTGTGTCTAGTCTACGTGTTCACCTTGGACGAGAGTCGAGCGAAGAGGTCGGGAATCACCTGCGCAATGTCGCTTGCGAGAATCGGCGCGTGGCCCTCACCCGCTGCGAGGGCCGCGGCGTGAGCGTGCAGGGTCACAGCGGCTTCGCACACCGCAAGGAGCGTCCGACGGTCGCCGTGCTCAAGCCCTTGCGCGATCTGTGCGTGGTTGAGCGCCAGCAACGCCCCGGTGATGCCCGCGAGCGCATCGCCCGTTCCCCCGGTCGCGAGGCGCGTCGTGGGCGATGTGACCGCGAGAGTGTCGGTCCCCGGCGCGGCAATCCACGTCGTGTACCCCTTGAGGATCACCGTCGCGCCCGTCGCCACCGCGAGGGCCTCGGCAGCTTCCCGAGATGAAGCTTCGATGCGGTCACGGTCCCAGCCGTCGAGCAGGACCGCGGCCTCCCCTGCGTGAGGGGTGAGGACGAGGCGGGCGGGGCAACCGTCGGAATTCGCACGCCCCAGGGCGGGTCCAAGCGCGCCTGCATCCGCGACCAGAAGGGCTCCGGGCGAGGTTTCCTTCATGCACGCGCGCACGGCGGCGAAACGGTCGGCGCCCTCCCATCCGGAGCCAGCCACGAATACCTGGGCGCGACCCGCGGCAGGAACGACCTCGGGCGTACGCGCTATCACCATGCGCGCAACCGCTTCGGGCCCGAGATAGCGCACCAAGCCGACGCCGCAGCGGGCCGCCGCTTCACAGCCGATGAGCGCCGCACCCGGGTAGTGCTCGCTGCCCGTCGCCATGCACACAACGCCGCGCGTGTACTTGTGGTCGCGCTCGGTAGGCGCGGGCCAGTAGCGGGCGAGGTTGTCGAGACCGGTCACGAGAAGAGCTCCTTGACGTCGTCGGCGGTGATCTGTGCGCTGAACGCCTCGCCACCGTCGGTGAGCGAATCGAACAGCGCGCGTTTCTTCTCCTGGAGCGCGAGGACCTTGTCCTCGATCGTATCCGCCGCAACGAGACGGTAGACCATGACGCGCTCCGTTTGGCCGATGCGGTGCGTGCGGTCAATCGCCTGGTTTTCGGCGGCGGGGTTCCACCACGGATCGAGGAGAAACACGTAGTCGGCCTCGGTGAGCGTCAGGCCAAAACCGCCAGCCTTGAGGGAGATGAGGAATACGGGATCGTTGCCCTCGCGGAAGTCGCGGATGACGTCGGCTCGATCGCGGGTCGAACCGTCGAGATACTGGTAGGCGATCTGGCGTTCCCGAAGCTGCTCAGCTGCGCGCGCAAGGAAGCTCGTGAACTGGGAGAATACGAGCACCCTGTGGCCCTCGGCGACGACCTCGTCGAGGCGTTCGAAAAGAACCGCAAGCTTCGTCGACGGGGCGTTCTTATCGCCACCATCGTCGACGAGCGCGGGATCGAGCGCGAGCATCCGCAAGAGCGTGATCGAGCGAAACACGATGAAGCGGTTCTTGTCCATGTCGTCGATAAGCCCGAGGACCTTCTTGCGCTCGCGTTGAAGCACCGAATCGTAGATCCTGCGATGCGCCCCCTCGAGCTCGACCTTGACGACCTGCTCTTGTTTCTCCGGGAGATCCTTCGCTACGAGTTCCTTCGTGCGCCTCAGCATGAACGGGCGGAGCCGGCGGCGAAGCACGGGCATCTTCTCCGGATGCTCGCCCGATTCGATCGGCTGCGTGAAGTGGGTGCGGAACTGCACGTGAGGGCCAAGAACACCCGGCGCGACGATCGACATGATCGCCCACAGGTCCCCGAGGGAGTTCTCCATGGGCGTGCCGGTGATCGCGAGGCGAAACGGCGCCTTGATCCTCTTGACCGCTTGATGGATGCGCGAGGCACGGTTCTTCACGAATTGGGCCTCGTCGAGGATGAGGCCCGCGAACTGTTCGCGTGCGAAATCCTCTGAATCGATGCGGGCGATCGTGTAGCTCGTGACGACGATGTCGGCGCCCTCGATTTCGCGCCGAAGCTCCGTTTTTCGGGCGCGTCGCGTGCGAACCACGAGCGCGACCTTCAGGTTGGGCGTGAAGCGCTCGGCTTCCGCCTGCCACACCCCGATGACGCTGCTCGGCGCCAGGACGAGGAAGGGGCGATGGGTGCCGGCAGACGTCGGACCTGCACTTGCCTGGGCGGAGGTCTCCCCCGCGTGCACCATCACCGAGCCGTTCCCCTCCCCCGCGCTCGCCGTCTCTCGCGCGTGCTGGATAAGCGTGAGCGCCTGGAGTGTTTTGCCGAGGCCCATGTCATCGGCGAGAATCCCGCCGAGCCCGAGCGAATACAGCAGCGCAAGGAACTCGAAGCCCTCACGCTGGTAGGAGCGCAGCTTCGCGTGGAGCCCGGCTGGAAGGGGCGTGTGCGGGATGGCCTCGAGGTTCTTCAGTTTTCCGACGGTTTCTTCCCAACCGTCGGCAGCCTCGGTCGCATCCGCCGCGTCGGCGAGATCCTCCCAGAACCCCACCTGATACTTCGAGATCTGCTGGCGTTCGGGGTTCCATTCCGCAAGGGCCTCCCCCTCGGCGATGAGGGCGCGCAGGGCATCGAATGCCGGATGCTCAAGCGAAAAATAGGTGCGATCCTCGAGCAGCAGCGTCGACTGACCCTTCGCGAGCGCCACAAAAAGGGAGGGGAACGGGATCGTTCTGCCCTCGAGCGTGACCTCGAAGCCAAGGTCGAACCAGTCGTTCTTCGCCGGATTCTCGGTCTGCCTCACGCGCACGGACGGCGCGCCATCGAGCTCGCGGTAGGTGTGGCGCGTGCCCGAGATCGTGACGTCGATGCCGTCCATCGCCTCGAGCTCGGGCAGAACGCGCGTCGTGAAGTGCGCGGTGTCCACGTCGCTCAGCTTCTCGGTGCCTTCGGGGGCGCGGTCATCGGGGCGCGCGCCGCCAACCGTTGGCCACAGCTCGCGCACCTCGGCGAGGAGCTCATCCTCAAAGTCGCGGTCGCGGCCAGCACCACCCTGCTGATACACACCGTAGCGATTCCGAGTTGAGGGGTAGAACCACGACCACGCGAGTGCAACCGTGTTCGCACCGCTGTAGGCAACCTCGAGCTGCAGCCGCGGCTTTTTCGGCGCGGGCATCGTGACGCTTCCGTCGCCGCTTGCGACGCTCGTGACGCGGTTCAGGCGAGGAAGCGCGCTATCAAAGAACGCCTCGCGTTCACTCTTCGGCACGTCGATGCGAGTGCGTGCCTCGAGGAGTTTCTGCACGGGCATCGGCACGGGGGCGCCGGTCCCCGCGAATTCAATATTGAACGTGCCGCTTTTGCCTGGGTGAATGTCGATGACGCCGTTCGAGCCGAGCATGCGCGCCTCGGGCCTCGGCTCGCCGTCGATATGCGCGAGGGCCCGCACCGTGAGATCGTCGGCGCCGGTCAGGTCCAGGCCGACGTCGGCCCCCTCACCTAGCCGGACCTCGCCAACGTTCTCCAATCCCACAAACGCCACTCCCGCCTCGCGAGCGCGCGCGAGAGCCTCCCACAGGATCGGGGAGCGAAACTGGTTGATCCACAGTTGCTCGACCGCGGCCGTATGGCTGCGATCCGCCTCCGAGAGCGCAAAGATCCTGGTCAGGGCGTCAGCATGCGCGGGGTCGAAGCCGCGACCGTTCATGCGGTACTCGAACGTCCGCCACGACAGCCCCGATTTGATCCAATTGTTGCGCTTGCCGCGACGCAGCGGGCGGATCGACAGATACACGCTCTTTCCCGCCTCGAGGTGAGCCATCGTGAACGGCTCATAGCCCCACGAAAACCTCGTCTTCGTGAGCTGCTCGGCTTTGAGCTCGAAGCCGAGCGCGAGAGGGGTCGTATCCTCCGTCTCCTCCTCGCTCGCGCGCAAGAGCGGCGCAAGAGTCTCAAGCCACGACGCTGCCTGCTCCTCGGGTTCCGCCTCGCGGGCCTCCGCCCACGCCTCTGCCTGCTGCCCCGACCACAGGGCAAGCGCCGCGCCGTGCTTGCAGTTCATGACCACTGGGCACGTGCACGTCGACTGCACGGGAATCCACAGGGGAAGCTCACCTTCGGTGTCGTTTTCGTCATCGTCGACGCGGTGGAGCGACACCCGCACGCGATAGGGATCCGCGCCGCGGCCGTGCACGACGCCGATGAGCTCGCCCTTCGACCCGGTCGAGGTCGTCACCCAGTTGGGAAGGCGAACATGGTCGTCATTCGCGTACTCGGCCGCGCGCTCCACGACGACGCGCCCGAACATCGGTTCGATGAGGGCCTTCGGCACGAAGGGAAACGGCGGCTGAGGGGTGCGCGCGGAAGAAGCCATAACTTCCAGGGTACAGGCCGGGAAAAGGCGCCGTCGGACCACCAAGAACCCTCCGCTCCCTAGCCGAGGGGCGGGCCTGGCCCGGGCCCTTCCGGCCCTCCCCGGCCCGATGCCCGAGGGGCGGGCCTGCCCCGACCCTTTCCGGCCCCCTCGTCCACTCGCCCGGCCCCCTTCCCGACCCTCTCGCCCACTCCCCGGCCCCTCCTTCCTGACCTAGAAAACTAACCCCTACGTTTGTGGCGCAATTCGGCTGAGTTCCGCCGCAAACGTTGGGTTTAGATTCGCGCCACCCTCGAGGAGCCCCCAGGCGCGACCGTTTAGCCTTGAGACATGGTGAACCAGGACACATTCAAGAACGAGTTCGAAGAGTGGGCACCCGCCTGCGTGCAACTCGCTTACACCTACGCCGACGGCCACAACGCACTCGACCGGCTCTGGGTGATCGCGCACCTCGGTGCAACCGTGACGCCGTACGCTGCCTACGAGGTCGCGGGTCGCATTTATGAACCCCACAACCTCGACGAGGCGATTCCTGAACTCGACTGCTCCCCCGACGCGCAGGGGGAACTTCTCGATCCGCTCCTCGAGAACTCGGTCGAACTGCGAAACGCAGTCGTCGAGGCGGGCGAGCCGCTGCCCACTCGCATCGTGCTGCGCTACGACGTCAAGCAAGAGGAACTTACGGCGAGCATGACCTACGACTCGCTCGAACCCGGAGTTCCCGAAGAGAAGCAGGTGAGCAACACCGAACTCATCGAGCGGTGGATTGAGCGACTACGCGAGACCGGCGATGACTCTGCATCCGCGCTCCCTGAGGAACCCGGCGACGAACAGGACGCTCACGCCACCACTATCGAGTTCGAGCCGACGGACCCCACCGACTGCGAGACACCTTTCGACCAGTGGTCGGCATACTGCTTGCAAGTCGCCTATAGCTTCGCCGACTGCCACGACTCACTTCAGCGCGTATGGGTCGTTGCCCACCTCGGCGGAGCCGTCTCTGTGAACGCCGTATACGAGATCGACGGTGCCATCGTCCGGTCGCACGAGCTGGGTAAAGCAGTCCCCGAGCTCGAAAGCCCGATCGAGGAGCAGGTCGAGTATCTCCTCGAACCGCTCACCGAAAACACGGCCGATTTCCAGGACGCCCTTGAGGCCGCGGGCGAGCCAGTTCCTACCCGTATCGTGCTGCGCTTCAACGTCGCCGAGGACGAGGTGAATGAGGACCTCACTTATGAACCGCTCGAACCTGGCATTGCCGAGGAGGAACAAAGCCCCGCGAGCGTGCTCCACGAGCGCTGGGTCGAGCGCTTGCGCGACACGGGCAACGACGCAGCTGGGGCTCTATGAAACTAACCCCCACGTTTGTGGCGGTATGAGATCGAGTTCCGCCACAATTGTTGGGGACAGATTCTCCTGGTTTCGTTAGGGACGCCGTCAGCCCTTGCGGACAACGTTGCGCGCGCCGCCGATTGGCTCCTCGAGGAGCGCGAAGAACGCCTCGTCATCGACCGGCTCATGGACTCGACGATGTTCACGGGCTTCGGCATCCGCACCCTCTCGAGCGACAACGGCGCCTACTTCCCCACCCGGTACCACGGTGGCAGCGTGTGGAGCCATGACACGGCGTTCATCATGCGCCAAGCCATGCGCGCAGGATTCACAAGCGAGGCACGGCAGATCGCCCGGTCGCTCGTGCGGGCGGCGAAGGGCTTCGACTGGCGCCTGCCCGAACTGTTTGCGGGGGATCCGAGGGCTGCCGTGCAGCAGCCGCTGCCGTATCCCGCGTCCTGCCGCCCGCAGGCGTGGGCTGCGGCGAGCGCCGTTCCGATCGCCGAAGCGCTCGGGATGCTTCCCGCACGAAACTAGGGCTTGACCTCCACTTTCACGACGTACCCGCTGAGTGGGAGATGCACGAGGGCGTAATCGGGGCGGCGCCCCGTGCGTTCCTCGAGGGCATTCAGGTAGGTCGCGAGCTGACCCACGTATTCGCGGCGAATGAAATCGAGGACGTCGGCTGGTTCGGTCCGCGAGTTCGTTTTGTGATCCACGACGATGCTGTGACCGTTCTCGAGGGTGAGCAGCGAGTCGATCCAGCCTTCCATGGCTTGACCGTCGGCATTCCACCACGCCACCGGAACTTCGGTGCCGACGGTGTGCCCCGGGAACTCGCGCGTGATCCAGGCGTGCCATCGCTCGCCGGCCTCGACGATGACCTCGGGCGTGACCTTCGCTTTGAGCAGAGGATTTGTGCCGAGCCATCGTTCGGTGATCCTCCGGGCGAGGGTGAGCTGGCGCTCGCGCGGTAGCTGCGAGTACGGGGTCGCAAGGTAGGCGTGGACGGCTTCGCCTACGAGTTCTCGGTGCGTTCCGCCCTCTCCGACGAGCGGGGCGCCGAGCTTCGCGTGAATCGTGACTCGCGCGTCGATGCCAGTGGAATCAACGGCGCTCGCGGCAAAACGCGCGGGAAGGCCGTCCTCGTGCTCGATGAAACTGGACGGCGTCCCCGTGGGAGCCGCCGTGGGTTCCGCCGCGAGTGGGCTTCGCTCCCGGCGGTACGGCTCGAAAGGCGAATCGGGGTCATCGGCGTCGCCTGGAGTCTCGTGGTGGAGAACCGTCACGGGGATCGTTGAGACGCGAGGCCCGCACTCACACCCGTTCGCCTGGGCGTTGTCGTCAGCATCAGCGGTGCAGTGAGGCTCGCTCTGGCCCGGAAGGCCGGCCGGGACGCGCGCCCCGGTCACGGTGAGGGCCGCGGAGCCGTCGGATTTTCCGGTGAGCCCGAGCGTGTAGGTGGCCTTTTGATCCCGAGCCTCTTTGCGCTCTTTCACGGCCGTCGTGGATTCGTCCCGCTCGGGCGTCCACGAGGCTGCTTCGGCGATTTCCGCCTCGAGAACCTCGGGCGAAAACTGCGCGTACAGCGTCTCGGTAAGGTCTTTGTGACCTGCGAGAACGAGCTGATATTTCGCTCGCGTGAGCGCAACGTAGTGGATGCGGGCCTCCTCCGCGCGGTTGGCGAGACGCGCGCGCGTCACATCACTATCGTGTGCGAGCGCCTTTGCCATGGGCGCGAAAGAGTCGTTGATGATCGGGTTGAAGCGCAGCGCTCGACCGGTAAGGGGGTGTTCGGGATCGAATTCCGACGCTGGCCTCGGCCGCACGGTCACCGCGTCTCGAACGTTTTTCGCTTTCTCGGGAACGATCGTGACGACCACGGGCCACTGGAGCCCCTTTGCGCCGTGGATGGTGCTGACGGTGACGGCGTTCGGGTCGTGCGCAAGCCTGTGCTCCTTGCCGTGTTCCGCAAGGAAGGCCCCGAGGCCGGCAAGGCCCATGGCGCGGCCCCTGCCCGTGCACTCCTCCTCGTATTCGCGGGCGAGCGAATGAAGGGCATCGAGAACTGCGAGTCGCTCCTCGCTCGCACTCCACTGCTTAACGCGCCGGGGAAGCTCGAGCGCATCGATGAGGGCGAGAACGACTTCGCTCGGACTGAGTTGAGCAGCGCGCGCACGCAAAGCTTCGAGACCCGCAAGTGCGGGATCTTCACGCCAGGTGTGCATGCGCCGCGCACGCTCGGCACGATTGGGGAGTGCGCCAAGCTCGTGGAACCAGCTTTCGTGCGACGCATGCTCCGGCACGAGGCTCACCAGCTCGGCGAGAGCGAGAGTGTCATTCGGGTCGAGGAGGGACGCGAGGCCCGCACGCATCATGTGCGCCTCGCGCCCGGTCCATAGATCACGCTTCGCGCCAGTCGTGGGTATGCCGAGGGTTTCAAGCGCGTCCGTCACGGTGGCAAGCGCTCCCCCGCCTCTCGCGAGCACGGCAATGTCACCGGGAGTCAGGGGCTCTCCGGCGATTGTGGCGCCCGAGGTGAGGAGCGCGTGGATGCCCGTCGCGATTGAGCTTCGCAATGCTGCATCCTTCGCGCGTGGCAGGTTCTCGGGGCCCTTCCACAGCTCCACGCCGCCCTCATGCCGCGTGTTCTCGCGGGCACCGGGCACGTCAAGCGCGACAGTCGACGGCTTCATGTCTCGAAAGATTGCCGTGAACAGGGCGTTGGTGAGGGCGAGCGGCGGCTCAGAGCTTCGATAGGAATCGGTAAGCGCCTCGACATTTCCGCCAGCGAACCCTCCGCGGCCCTCGCGCACGGCGTCGACGACGCCCGACATGAGCTCGGGGGCCGCGTCGCGAAAACCGTAGATCGACTGCTTCTGATCCCCCACCCACACGACATCCTCGACGAGGTCGCCAAGACGCATGAAGAGCTCGAGCTGGATCGGGGACGTGTCCTGGAATTCGTCAACGGCGAGGAAGCGAAACCTGCTCTTGAGCGAGAAGCGCACGCGCTCGTTGTGAGTGACAAGATCGAGCGCGAGGGTCTCTTGATCGGCGAAGTCCATGACCCCCAGTGCTGCCTTGTGCTCGGCATACGCTTCGAGCGCGTGTGCCGCAGTCGAGAACGCGAGGCGAATCAGCTTCTCGACGTCCGCGAGGAAAGCCTCATTACCGAGAACCCCCACGCCGTCGCTCGCGCCGAGGATCAGATCGGCAAGCGGTGCGAAGACAGCCTGGGGTCGCGCACCGGGCTTTTTGCCTCCGTGGGCCGGGCGCACTTTCGTCACGTCGGCGAGTGCCATCCACTGCGTCCACGGCACGTTCTCGATACCGCGGCTCATGCGACGGTAGAGCGACTCGAGCGTCACGATCGATCCCTCGATGTTTCCAAGTGTCGACGAGACCCGTTTCGCGGGCTCGCCGTCGCTCGGCCAATGCGTAAGCTCTTCACCCTGGGTTTCGGCCGCACGTGCCGCGTCGCGATCCGCCGTGAGTTCTGCGAGGCAGCTTTCGAAGGCTCGCAGCCAGGCTCCGCGCTGATCGGGTCCACTCTCGTAGCCCGCCTCATGGATCATCGAGCGGAAAGCGGTGATTGACTCCTCGGCACTGCGCTCGAGGGCGGCGGGTTCGATGCCGTTCGTGCGTGCGAGCCTCGTCATGCTCGTGACGGCGCTCGCCCACGATTCATCGCGCTCAAACGAGTCCGCGCCTCGGTCTGGCGCTCCTTCGTATCCGAGTCGAGCAAGAAGCTTGTGCTCGCGCTCCTCGATCTCGGCGATGGTGTGGTTGATCGACGCCGTGAAAATGAGCTCGCTTTCCTCTTCGCTCAGCACTCGCAGCTCGGGGCTAAGCCCCATGTCGATCGCGTAGTCCTGAACGATGCTCCCCGCGATCGAGTTGACCGTGCCAATGAGTGCCGAGCCGATCTCGTTCGCCTGCTCCACGTGCCCGAGCTCGATAAGGCGCACCTGGAGCCGCTCACGAAGCTCGGCCGCGGCCTTCACCGTGAAGGTCGTCGCGATGATTTCGCTCGTGCGCACGCCGCCCGCGAGCGCATCAGCCAGTCGCGTGGTGAGGGTGTAGGTTTTGCCGGATCCCGCCGACGCGGTGATGACGGTGAAGGTCATGAGTAGTCTCCCGTGAGTCCCGTGAGCAGGCAGTAGTCGCTGTAGGCAGTGTTAGCGTCGACGAATACGCGCCCCGCTTGCGCGCGTTCCTCGGCAAGTTCCGCCGCGGCTTTTTTGTGGGCGGTGTCGAGGGGCGAAAGACCGCTGGCAAGGGCGATGTCCCCCAGCGCACTCGTCACGCGGCCCTGGGCGATCGCGCTCAGTTCATCCTCGATCGTGGCGCGAAGCCGCTCGAAAAGGGCGAGGCTTCCGTCGGAAGTTTCGCCGCTTTCCCCTCGCCCGCCGAGGCCCCGGTCGAGGGTCACGAACTCCGCGTGGCGCAGCATGAAGTATCCGGAGCGCGGCTCGCGCATCTCACCTCTCTGTGCGCCATAGGCCCACGCGTAGGTCGCTAGCTGGAGCGCTTCGTGTGTGGCGACGTAGTTCGCGTATCGCGACGTGCTTTTCGTCCACTTGAAGTCGAGGAGAACGGGGCTCCCGTTCTCGTCGATTCCCGTGAAGTCGATCGAACCGAAGAGGGGCGCGGTGAACTGTTGGGCTGCGCCGGTGGCTTCCACCGTGAAGGCGAGGGGCACGCCTTCGAGTGCGTGCTCGATCTGAAGCACGCTGATGCCCGCGCTGCGGAGCGTGCGAAACAGCATGCCGATGCTAGTTTTCGCCCGCCGTAGGACGTACGCGCGCAGCGCCTCGTTGCCGGGGAGGTCGAGGTGGCTCGCGTAGCGGGGGATGAGCCGCGCCGCGAGTTCCTCGACGGTGCTTTCGGGAACCTCGTAGCTTGGCGGCACGAGCTTGTCAGTGACGAGAGTTTCGATAACGGCGTGCACGAGCGTGCCTATCGCGCGGTTGCCGCTCGGGACGCTCGCGGCGCTGCCCGGTTTGATGCCGAACGGATAGCGGAGCACCCATTCAAGGGCGTCGCGGTGAAGCTTTTCGAGCTGCGTAAACGACAGGCGTTCTGGCATGAGGTGCATCCCGGGCGTCACGTCGTGCGCGAGGGTTGATGGCGGCATGAGTCGAAGCTCGGGCACTGTTTCGAGCAACCCCGCCTCGAGCCGTCGCGCGGCCCATTGACGCGCATCGATAGTGAGCGCCCGGTGCTGCGTGGGATCGGATTGCTTCGCGTCCAGAGCCTTGATGTCGGGGTGGGCGTCAAGCCATGCTCCCGCGAGCGGCGCGAGTGCAGGGTTGAGGCTCGCACGCTCTCCGTCCACGACATCGGCAACGACGGCGACGATCGTTGAAGCTCGGCTCAGTGCACGCAGTTTCGTGCCCATCTCGAGCGCCTCGAGTGCCTCCGGTTCAATGACGCGCGCCCCACCTTCTTCGAGCAGGTCAACTTCCGAACGGTCCCACGTGGCACTGCGCCTCCCCTGGACTCCGGCGGCGCCCCACCACACCACCGTCCCTCCATCCACGTGCGCCTCGCTGATCGCCGTTTCCCACGGGGCGACGGATGGACGTGCAAGCACCGACCGTGCCGAGGGCGCGGATGCCGAGACGAGGTCGCGCAGCTCGCGCTCACTGATCGAGGGCCCGCCCACGAGGTCCACGAGATCGCGAAGGGTCGCGAGGTGCTGGCGAATAACGCTCTTCGCGGGCCCGGCCGCTCTCGGCATCGATTCCACTCGTGCCTCGAGAAACTCAAGGCGCCTGTCGAGAGCACCGACCGCCACGCGGTCCCCCGGAGTTTCGGCGGTGAACGCGCACAGCTCACGCACGATCGCGACATTGTGCGTGCCGGCCTCGGGATCCGCAGCTATCTCCTCGAGCGCCCGTGAGAAGGCCGAATGCGGGTCGCTCGCGTCGATCCCCGCTTCCTCTCCGAGGGCGCGAAGGAGCGCGCGGGTCACCTTCCACGGCAGCACGGGGGCCGACGCTTGCCCCTCCCCCGCAGGTTCCCGCCCCTTCTCGCACGGAACCTCGACACTGAGGAACTCCACGAGCGCCTGCACGTTCACGGGCGCGCTACTCGCCTCGAGAAAAAGCGGCACGATCTGTGCGGCAAGCCGTGGCAACTCCGCCGGTGCATGCGCGACGGGCGGGAGGCCGCGCCGCGTCAGCGACAGGTCAAGCGGAAGCGTTCCCCTACTTGCAAGCACGGTCCCCGTGCCCTCGCCCGCGCATGCGTCTTCGAGGATCTGCGCGGCGACTTCTCCGGCCGAAAGTTCCTGGGGCGCACGCACGATCGACAGTGAACCGGGCACGCGTGCATCTTCCTCGCGAACCGTCACCTCGACGCCGCAGCGAGAGAGGAGCGCAAAAATCGCCGGCCACCGGCCCGGGAGGCTGCGAGGATCCTCAGCACACTCGATGGCCTCGATCCCCAGTGGCCACACCTCGCTCGAAGCCGCAAGCTCTTCGAGCTCGGCGTGAACACTCGCGAGATCATCGGCAAACCCCGGTGGCAGATTCGCACCGGGAACTCCTTCGACACCCACGACAATGACCTGTTCGAGAGCCGCGAGCGCCTGAAGCCGCGGCTGGCGTACACCATCAACCCGGCGAGGCTCCGGCGCACGCCACCCCAACTCGAGCGCCTCATCGCGTAGCCGAAGCAGCACGCGCGCCGTGTTCCACGGATCCAACTCTCGCGAGCGCCGATACCACGAGTGATCCACCTCGCCGAGAAGGCGGTGCATGCGCGCGACCCTCACCGCGTGCGAGGTTTCCGGATGGCGCAGCCCCAGCCGCGTGAGCAGCACCCCCACGAGCTCTCGCGGCCCCGCGACCATGTCCCACGTACGCTCCGCGCCGCCGCGCGACGCCCACGCGGCGCCGTCGGCAAGCCAGCCAAATCGAATCCTCACGAGGGCCCCTCTCGACCGTTTCCCGTTACGCCCACAACGGTATCCCGGGGGTGAGACATTTAAACCGGCAACCGTCGGGCCCGCCCTCAACCGCAAGCCGAAGGCGACCCGAGGAGCCCAACCCGAGCGCTGCCCTACCTGTGTGCCGTCCCTGGTGGCCAGCATGCCGCGGCGCGAGCCTCATAGCTCCGGCTCTGCGCAGCCAAAACACGGCATCTAGCGCCAAAGTGGCGGAGCACACATGCCCTAATTTCCCAAAACGATGTCTCTGAATAGCGCTTGACCAGCGGCTGTTATATATTCGTGATGTTGTTCGTGTCGCGGGCCTCCCCGTGACGGAACCGCGTTCCTCATCTTCACAAACGAGGGCTCAGGCCCGCGCCGCCAAGCGGCGTTCCCATCGCCACCCGCAGCTGACGCCATCGCGCGGGTGGGGCGGTGCCGCGGTGAGGGGATTTCCGCGGTACGAGAAGCGCCCGGCGGAGGGGGTCCGACGGGCGCTTCTCTACATCTCCGGCCCCTTTCATCCGGGTGCCGGTCCTGGATTATTCGGGCGCAGCCTCATCGGAGGCCAAGGAGCCGTCGGACCCCTCCCCCGCATTCTCCCCGCCCGGGTTGCCACCGAGGTAGCCGAGGTAGCCGAAGCCGCCCTCCCACGGCTCCAGGTCGTCCTTCAACGCGTGCTCTGCCGACTCGTGCACGAGCCGAGTCGTGGCCTCCATGCCTTCGGCAATCACGAAGCCGAGCGGCATGTATTCCTTGAACTGATCCCAGAGTGCGCGCGCATCGGCGCTGCTCAGCCTCGACTCCCCCACGGGAAGCTCAAGGAAAATATCCTCGAGAACACCCTGGTTAGACGGCACAAGATCAAGCGTCCCGCGCATGTCCGGCCCGCTCAGACACCACGTGATCATCGCGGGCGATGCCTCCGCTGACATACCTACCACGGCCTCGCGATCCCACGGCGCACGAGAAATTTCACTTCGCCCCACCCGCACGCTCGGGAGTCCGACGGTTGCCGCGAGAAGGCGCTCGCTTGCTTCGCCCACCGCCTCGGTGTCGTCAAGGGGGTGAAGCACCTGGAGCCGAATGCGCAAACTCTGCGGGGTAAAGTGCGCAACACTGCGCGCCTCCGCCTGCTCGAGAACGCCATCACTCGTCCAGTCGTACCCGAGCCCCGTGATCCCCTCGACGGGCCCATCGGCGGTTTCGCGAATCCACAGCACCTGGAATGTCTCGAAAATGCGGCGCATGTACGGGGTGATGCGCGTACGTTCCGGTGTGCGAATGATGAGCGAATGGGGCTCGGCCTGCGCACTCGCGATGAGCGCGGAGATCCACGGGCTGTACTCGATGACCTCGACGGGCATGTCGATCACGCGCGGCACAAGAGGCGTGTCGTCCTCGTAGTACTCACCGCGGCTGATCTGCTCCCGCGGGGTCCGGTTCACCCAGCCCGCATCATCCACGAGGTCCACGTCGATGCTCACGTCGCTCGCGCTCGCCGAGAATGCACGCGCGCAGGCCTTCGCAAATGCGATCGTCTCGGCGCGTGGCCCGACGATCTCGGCCGCATAGTAGGGAGCGGCGATGACCGCATCGTCAACGAACCAGATGGGCGGGGTTGTGGATGTGCCGTCAGTGATCGCGACCGCAGAACAGTCGGTCGGCCACATCTCGTGATCGGGCGAGAACACGGCGCTCACCACTTCGGCAAGGCGCTCGGCCTCCCATGCGCGCGGGCTGTGAAGCCGCACAATGGCCTGCTGGTTCATGCCTTCACCTCTCAGTTGTTTGCGTGTGGACTGCCGAAGCCACGCGAGTGCGTCACTTCCTCATCTCCACCCTCGTACACGATCTGAACAGTTTCGCCCGGCTGCCCCATGCGGAACATGCGAGCCCGGCCCGTCGGGAGGGATCGGGCGCGCTCGCCACCGAGGAGGAGGCCCTCAGTACGGTCGCCCGAGAACATGAAGCCCGTCGCGCCACTCTCACGCACCGTGTTGAACACCGGCTCGTACAGACCGCGCGATGCGCCCGCGACACGGCGAGCAATGATCGCGGAGAGGTTGATCTCCGGCCCCATCGCGAGGAACGGCTGAAGAGCTTGAAGTGGGCTCATGTTGCCGGCCGTGAGCACGTCATAGTCATCGACAAGCAGAACAATGCGCGGCTGCGTTTCACCCTCGGCCTCCGCCGCTTCCGGCGAGCCAGGAACGCGCTTCTTAAGCTCGGGAATAATGGCGGCCACGAGCTGCTCAGCCAAGGTCGCGGAAGCCGCATACCCGCCGAGATAGGGCTCGGGGATGACATCCGCGAGGTTCCTGCGGGGATCGAATACGGCAAAGACCAGCTCCTCCTCGCTCCACCGCTTCATCATCTCGCGCGCGATGTACTTGAGCATGCTGGTGCGGCCCATCTTGTTGGAGCCGAGGAGCACCATGTTCCAGTCGGTGCCTTCCACGTCGAGTTGCGCCGTGCCGAGGTCGCCCTCGTAAAGGCCGATCGGGATGAGATTCTTCGATTCGCTCTGCTCGAGCAGATCGGGCGTGACAACCGTCGGAAGCAGACGCACCTTGGGCGCGCGGTCCGTGGTCGATGCCGAAACCGCTTCGACGAGGTTGGTGAGGCCCTCGACAGTCGTTTCGCGGTCTGCCTTAGAGTCGATGCGCGGGAGCGCGATCTGCCCGAACAGGCTCTTCGAGGTCAAGCACTGACCCGGGCGATCAGCGGCAATCGTCGCCGAGAGCTTACGCGCAACGCTCGACTCACCCGGGTCGGTGAGGCGCAATTCGAGGCGGTTACCGAAGTAGGTCTGCATCGTCAGTCGCGCGTCATTGAGGCGCGAACCGGTCGCGACCACGTGAACACCGAGGCCAGCACCGCGGCGGACGATGTCCTTGATGTTCTCCTCGAGGTCGTTGAACTCCTCGTTGAACTGACCAAACCCGTCAACGAGCAGCACGATCTCGCTCATGAGCTTCGGATCAACGTCGAGGCCCGCCGCACGCCGTACCGATTCGAGGTCGGGAAGCTGGCTTTGGTGGAGCAGAAGCTCGCGGGCCTGCATGGCGGCCTGAACCTCTTCGACCGTGCGGCGCACGGCCTCGCGCTGCTGGCGAGTCGCGATGCCCGCGACGTTCGGAAGCTTCTCGATTGCCATGAGGCCAGAGCCGAGAAGGTCAATGCCGTACACGATCGCCTCCGCGGAAGGATGCGTGAGCGCGAGGGATGCCGCGATCGTGTGGAGTGCCGTCGTTTTCCCTGAACGGGGAGCACCCACGATAAAGACGTGACCGCCTGGGCCAGCAAGATCGAGATTGAGCTTGCCCTGCCACTGACGCGCCGGATCGTCAATCATGCCAATCGGCACCGAGAGGAGCTTGTCCTTCGGCAGACGCAGACCGCGCCTCGTAGCCATGGGCTTGCCGGCAGCCTGGTCGAGCGTAATGACCTTGTCGATCGGGTCAAGCCAAATGGGGCGCGTGACGCGAGGCTGCTTCTCGAGCTGGGCAACGACGGTCGAAAGAATCGTGTCGCCCTCTTCGTCCTCATCATCGGCGCCGCCCGGGGCAGCTTTCTTATCGGGCTCCGAATCGGTATCGAGGACTGCAAACTCATCGATAAGGGAGACGTGAGGGAGGTCCGCAACCTCCATCTCATCCTCTTGCGCCGGCAAAAGGCCCGACACGTAGCCCGAACGGAACTTCGTGTAGGTCGTCGTGTCGACCTTGAGATAGCCGTAACCGGGCAACGGTGGAAGTGAGAACGCATCAACCGTGTCGATCACGGTGCGCGACTCGGCCGCCGACAGGGTACGAAGACCGATGCGGTACGACAGGTAGGTTTCGAGGCCGCGAAGCTTGCCGCCCTCGATGCGCTGGCTCGACAGAAGCAAGTGCACACCGATCGAACGACCGATACGGCCAATCGACAGGAACAGATCGATGAAGTCCGGGCGGGCGGTCAGAAGCTCGCCGAACTCGTCAATGATCACGAGCAGATGCGGAAGCGGCTCCATGTGTTCGCCACCGTCGGCCGCCTGCCGACGCCGGTACGTCGTAATATCCGAAAGGCTTCCAGCGTCCTTCAGGAGTTGCTGGCGGCGTTTGACTTCGCCCTCGAGGCTCGCGTACACCCTCTCCACGAGGTTCGCGTCGTCGCCAAGGTTCGTGATGACGCCCGCAACGTGCGGGAGATTCTCGAACGGCGCGAAGGCTGCACCGCCCTTGTAGTCGATGAGCACCATGTTGACGTCCGCCGGCGAGTGTCCCGTGACGAGGCCGAGCACCAAGGTGCGCAGGAGCTCAGACTTACCGGAACCGGTCGCACCGATCGCGAGGCCGTGTGGCCCCATGCCGTACTGTGCCGACTCCTTGAGGTCGAGCATGACCGGAGCGCCCTGGTCGTCGGTACCGATCTGGACGCGCAGGAAGCTCGAGCGGGGGCGCGGGGCCCACGCTTCCTCAAGGTTGATGTTCGTGAGTTCGCCGACGCCAAGAAGGTCCGAGGCGCGCAGTGCTTGCTGCGTTTCGTCGTGTTCAAGTGAGTCGGGTGCGAGGCGAACGCCGGAGAGGTAGCGCGCGAGCGCCCTCGCCTCTTCGTGCGTGAACTCGTCGAGCTTCACCGTAAGGCGCTCCGGCTCTTGATCGCGCGACGTGTAGCGCTCGATGATCGCCTCATCGGACTTGACCGATGAGGGGCTGATGCGAAGCGTGATGTCGTCGGGTTCGTGTTCGCGACTCGCGAGCAGGTGCAGCATCGTAAGGCCGACGTCCGACGGGCGCACCTCGCGGTCGCCGATGGGAAGATCGAGCGCGTCTTCTCCGTGATGGTCCGAGACGATCCACATGCGCGCCATGGTGCTCGAGATGTTGCCACCACCAAGATTGCGTCGCAGCTGCGCAGCCTCCGTGAGGCGTCGGTGAAGCTCAGGGCGGAGCACCTCCGCGAGCTGTCGCTCATCCTTCGCGATGCGGCGAATGGGACCGTGCTGAGTCGCGCGAGACTGGTCAGCCATGTGCGGAAGCCACGTCATCCACGACCAAAATTCGCGCGCTTCACCCTCGGGGTAGGTGAGAGCCATTTGGATGTCCTCGGGCGAGGACAGTGCTGCCGCATGACTCGTGAGCAACACGGCGATGCGACGGCAGAACGGCTGATCGCCCACGATACTCACGTTGCCCACGGAGTCGAACGGGATAGTCACGGGCGCATCGGGCATCGTCGAAAAACGGGCTTCGACGCGATCCAGCTCGCTCGACATGAACTCATCGTCGAGGCTCATCGCGTTATCTTCGCCGACGCGGTCGAACTCGACCGCCGGCGCGAAACCCGTACCGAGCCGCAAGCGCATGAAGTCCTGGTCGTCGCGGCGGCGCTCCCACAGCCTGGAGGTGGAGCGCGCGAGAGACAGAAGAGCCCCGGGGTGGGGTTCAGCTGCACGCGCAAGCTCGGCCCGATGCTGCTCGGCTTCAAAGAGCTCGCTCGATTGGCGGTCGAGGTAGGTCAGGTAGCGGTCACGGAGGGATTGCCGACGCCTGATTGTGCGACCACGGTTGCTCATAAACATGATGATGAACGCGATGACCGTCACGATCATCATGAGGGCACCGATCGCGGCGAGGGCGGAGCCCCTGAACAGCATCATGAGGGTCATACTCGTCGCGGCACCGAGCATGGGGATCAGCATGAGGAAGTTAGCCGTGCCGTCGTTCTCGGGCAGCGCCGGCGGCAGCTCGATCTCGTGGCGTGTGATCCCCGGGGCCGAGGGCGAGGTTCGGGCGGGACGGTGGACGATTCGTGTACTCACCGACTGACCGCCAACTGCATCATGAGCGCACCCAGCTCCTCGATTGCGACGCGGGAGGGTTCTGAAATGTTGGCGATACGAACGTGGGAGTCGCCAGCGAGATGCTGATCCTGCGGGATGACCACGAGGTCACCGAGCTGGATGCCGCCGCGGGGCTTTCCAAGGCCACTTTCCGGGGTCTCGCGAAGCAAACGAATAGTAGCGCCGTGCTTGTCACCGAGAGCCTCACGAATGTTCTCGACCTTCTCGATGCCTTGCACGGTACGGCGACCCACGATGACGATCACGTGCGGCATGAGCATCGAAAGCTCGTCGTCATTCACGTGCGAGTCGCAGTCGACGAGAAGCACCTGCTGCGATCGCGAGATCTCGCCGATCGATTCACGCGCCTGCAGGAGAGGTGTCTGCTGAAGGCGAAGACCTCGCTGGTGGTAGTTCTCACCGAGGAACCATGCGAGGTCACTCGTCGAGCGCAGTCCGGCCACCGTCACAGAACCGCCGCGCGCCTGCGCAAGGTAGCCCGCGCTCGCGACGAGAAGCGAGGTCACGCCTGCGCCGCCGTGGGCGCCGAGAAATGCGACGCGGCGCCCAGTCGTGATGGGCAGTTGCTCATCGCGTTGTGCCTGTGCAATGCGAGTCGGGGTTTCGTCGTTGCCGATCCATCCGGTCACTCGGCGCAGCGCGCGACGCGCCCCGCCTTCGCCCTTGCGTTTACTGATCTTGAGTGCGCGGTCTTTTTGGTTCACTGGAAAGTCCTCAACAATTCGCTATACACACCGAAAATACCGACGAGCGCAGGCACGGTCACGAGCGTGCAAATGCGTTCAATTACGCCGGAGATGCGACGTCCAAGGGCCGAGTTCACGGAGCTTCGGAAGGCGAAACGCGGGACCGTGTACACAGCGATCGCCACAACGATGACGCCCACGCCGAGCCAAAGTGAGAGGTCGGGGTTCGACGCGACAATCGCCTGAGCGCAACACACGCCAGTCACGATTGCGGCGCCCCACAGAACGGCCCGGTGGAGCGCGAACGGGAAGTGACGAGTGCGGAACACCATGGCAATGGCGACGGCGGCCACGGTGATTGCCGCGAAGATGTTCTCCACAACGAGGGCCGACGCAAGACCGAGGGAGATTGCCAAGATCACCGCGAGAACGATAACCGACATGGAGAGAGCCTCATACGCCTCTGAAATGGCGACGTCGACGCGCTTGACTTTCACGTCCTCGTCCTCGGCGAGGGCATCCTGGACCTTGTAGAGACCTGCCCCCTGCATTGCGAAGCGCGGCACTAGGCCGAGCGCCGCGAGGGCGATCACGGCAACGATCGCACCGGCCTGCTCCGCCGTTGCACCGAGCGTTGTGGACAGGGTGAAGATACCGATGCCGGCGGCAAGGGTGGCGAGGGCAGTGCCGAGCGCAAGGAAGCGTCGGCGGAGAACCCCAAACACTGCAAGGTTGGCCGCGAACGCGCTGATCCACCAGATCGCGCTCTCCTTGCTCCCGAATTCGAAGTTGATCCCTCCGAGGAAGGTGAGCAGGAGCGAGCCCGCGTACAGCGGCCACGCGAGGGTGTGGACCTTCAGTGCCGCGGTGACGATGGTGAGCGCGTACATTCCCGCGACGGGCCACCACGGGCGGGAAAACGCACCGGGGATGAACCACAGGGAAAGAAGGAGAAGGACAGTGGAAAGAATGCCGAGCACCCACGGGCGGCTGGTGTCGTTCCATAAACCCCGGACGTCGATTGACGTGAGGCGATCGACGACGTCGTGGACGACCGGCTCCAAGGGAGCGTCGGCAAGCGGCAGAACCTGCACAACCTGGCCGTCGAGAAGCTCTTGCTCACCAACGGGCACCGTGTGTTCAAGTCGCGCGCCGAGGACCGTGAAAAGGCCGAGGCTTGAAACTTTCGTGGTTTCGCCTACGAGCTCAATGAACTCGGGGATCACATCGGCGGGCGTGAGCGAGCCGGGAACGATCACGTCCGCAGCGCGCTCACTACCGCGAATAGTGAGGCGAACGTAAGGGCTTTGGGTCATTGCTTGTCCTCATCAGCAGTGTTCGGCGTGGAAGCCGGCGTAGTGGGAGGTGTGGCGGGAGTGGTGATCGACGTGCCCTGCATGGGCTGTCGTTTAAAGGTCGTGTCGGTCGCGAGGAGATGCATAACGAATGACACGGCTACGCATACAGCACACGCGAGGACGGCGAAGAAAATACTGGCGAGCATCGTGCCGAGGCCGTCCGTCCACGTCCGACGCAGCCTCTCCGACCGGTGCAAAAGCGCCTGGGCAAGCCGTTTCCGGCGCACCTTAACGGCGTCGAGAAGCTGGTCATCATAGGTGTACACGCAGTCCAAACCCCCTGCTGAGCGCGTCAGCGGTCAATATGCGAGAGCCATTGTGCACACAATCCCTGAGATAGGCCACTTGGGTGAACATTAAGGGAACATAACGGAACCTTTTGGTGGATTGGCGTGACACCGTCAGGGCGTTGTGGTTTTGTG
>NZ_BCSI01000010.1 GCF_001570785.1 Dermabacter hominis NBRC 106157 | reverse complement strand
GGCTGCTGCTGCCGCCGAGACCCTCGCCGCAGAGGCTGACAAGCTCCAGAACGCAGCTGAGACGAAGCAGGCCGCAGCCGACGACGCCGCCACTGCTGCTCAGCAGTCGCAGGAGCGCGCCACCGAAGCAGCCCAAGCCGCTGCGCAGGCGGAAAACGACGCCATTGAGGCTGCTAACAGCGCTGCTGCGAAGCAGGCCGAGGCGAAGGACGCGCAGGACGCCTACAATAAAGCACGGGCCAAGTTTGACGAGGCAAAGACCGGCGTAGAAAAGGCAAAGGCCGAGTATCAGGCGGCAAGGGACCCCTTTGATAAAGCAAGGGCCACTTACGAGAGGGAAAAGACCCTCGTAGAAGAGGCAAAGGCCGAGTATCAGAAGGCAAAGAACGGCGTAGAAACGGCAAAGGCCGACTTTGAGACGGCAGAGGCTGCCTTGGAGAAAGCCGAGGCTGACCCTGAGGCAACAGATGCCGACATTGAGGCAGCACGCGATGCCCGTGACAAGGCCCGATTCGACCTTCAAACGGCTAAGGAAACCCTTGACACGGCCAAGAGCGACTATACGCTGGCAAAGGGGCCCCTTGAAGAGGCATACAAGGACCTTAAAGCGGCCGAGAAACCCCTTGACGATGCACGGACCAAGGTTCAAAAGGCTCAGGAAGCCCTTGACAAGGCTGACAACGACCGTGTAGCGGCTAAGGAAGCCCTTGACAAGGCAACGGAAGACGTTGCGACTACAGAGGCCGCCGCTAAGCAGGCGAAGGCCGATGCCGAGCAGGCCCAGGCCGATGCCAAGCAGGCCCAGGCCGACGCTGACCAGGACGCTGCCACCGCTAAGCAAGAACAGGCCGAAGCCGATGAGGCAAAGGCTGCCGCCGACCAGGCACAGGCCACCGCCGACGAGGCTGCTGCTGCCGCCAAGGCTGCCGCGGAAGAAGCTGGACAGCTCAAGGACGAAGCCGAGGAGGCAAAGGCTGCCGCTGACCAGGCCCAGGCCACCGCCGACGAGGCTGCTGCTGCCGCTGAGGCCGCCGCAGCAGACGCCAAGAAGCTCCAGGACGCCGCCGACCAGGCACAGGCCACCGCCGACCAGGCACAGGCCACCGCCGACGAGGCTGCTGCTGCCGCCAAGACCCTCGCCGCAGAAGCTGCCAAGCTCCACGCCGCAGCCGAGGAAGCACAGAGGATCGCCGACGAGATCGCCTCTGCTCCCAAAGCGAAAGACACGTGTCAGCCTGTGTACGCAGAGGTGACCGTCACCGGAGGCGAGACCGCTAACGTGGCCGCTCCTATGTTCACGGACCAGGAGACGGGCGAAGAGCGCGACATGCCTGAAGGCACCACGTTCGCCCTCCAGGCCGGCGACATCGGAGGTGTGGAAATCGACGCCGAAACCGGCGCCCTCACCGTTGAAGCGACCTACGCCGCCCCCGCCAAGAACGTCTACGAGGTCCTCGTGACCTACCCCGACGGCTCGAGCGAGGTCGTTGTTGCAACGATCAACGTGATCGATGCACCGGTCGATGAGCCCGGCGAACCCGGCCAGCCTGGCGAACCCGGTGAACCCGGTGAACCCGGCAAGCCTGGTGAACCCGGCAAGCCTGGCGAGCCCGGTGAGCCCGGTGAGCCCGGCAAGCCCGGCGAACCCGGTGAGCCCGGCGAACCCGGCAAGCCTGGCAAGCCCGGTGAGCCCGGCAAGCCCGGTGAGCCCGGCAAGCCCGGTGAACCCGGCAAGCCCGGTGAGCCTGGCAAGCCCGGCGACAACGGCATGACCAAGCCGATCAAGAAGGTTCCGGCTAAGGGTGGCAAGCACGCCCTCCCGCGCACCGGTGCTGAGACCGGCGGCCTCATGGCTGCTGCTGCCTCGCTGATTGCCGGTGGCGCGGCCCTCATGACCCGCCGCCGCAAGAGCGAGCAGTGAGCTAACGCCTCACACATCGTTCAATAGTTGAACACACGGTGTGGCCCCCACTTCTTCGGGAGTGGGGGCCACACCCCGTTAACATCGAGACATGAGCGAACAAGTGCGCATCATTCGCGCGAGTCACAGCGACCCCCGGGTCAGTGCCCTGCACGCCGAAAAAGACGCCGAACTCGAGCCTCGCTACCGCGCCCACTACACCGCCCACCCCGAATATCAGGGCCGCAGCGACGAAACCCTCGACCCAGCCACCATTCTCACCACCCTCCTCGCACTCAAAGGCGACAGTGCCGTTGGCACGGTTATGCTTCGCGCTCTCGCCGAACGCCTCGAAGTTAAACGACTCATCGTCGGAAAGAAGTACCGAGGCCAAGGCATCGCCACACAGCTCATGGAGCACATCGAAGAGGAAGCCTCGACCCGCGGCGCAACCGCGCTCTACCTCCACACCGGCAGCCTCCAGGAGGCCGCGATCAGCCTCTACACGAAAACGGGATGGCGACGCCTCCCCCAGCTCTTCGCCCCCTACGAAGACGACGGTGTCTCCCAGTGCTACGTCAAGGAGCTCGTGCCACACTAAGACCATGAACAATAACGCCGCTCCCGAAGAGCACACCGCCGACCAAAAAGCAGCCCTCGAACGCCTGACGGTGGCCCAAGAAAACCTCGTGAAGTCCCGCGAAGCATACGAAAAGGCCGTCGAAGGGCTCGAAGCCATCAAGGCTTACAACGAAGCTATGAAGCCCCTCATGGCGTATTACGACAACGGCTGGCTCGCCGATGTCACCACAACCGAATCAATTGATGAGCGCCCCGAAGCTGCCGGCGAAGACGAAATCTGGGACATGCACGGCGGCCAGTATGAGCTCATGCGCGAACTGCTCGCCGTCTCCTCGCACTTCTTCGTTCGCGTCCCCGGCGAAGGTGAAGAAGAAGAGCAGGAAGGCTGACGTCTCCACCAAGGTATAAAGGAACCCTCGCACTCGAAAGTGCGAGGGTTCCCTATCGTTAGCGGGCGATCACATCATGCCGCCCATGCCTCCCATAGCATCCATCTCGCCACCGGCAGGAGCCTTCACCGGCTCCGGCTTGTCAGCAACGACAGCCTCAGTGGTGAGGAACAGTCCCGCGATCGACGCAGCGTTCTGAAGAGCGGAACGCGTCACCTTCACCGGGTCGAGCACGCCAGCCTCGATGAGGTTCTGGTACTCGCCGGTTGCGGCGTTCAGGCCCTCGCCAACAGGGAGCTGCTTGACCTTCGATGCGACAACGCCACCCTCAAGACCGGCGTTCGAGGCGATCTGCTTGAGCGGAGCTTCGATCGCAACCTGCACGATCGATGCGCCGGTCGCCTCATCGCCCTCGAGCGAAAGCGACGCGAACGCGTCCTTGCCCGCCTGGATCAGGGCCACGCCGCCGCCGGCGACGATGCCCTCTTCCACGGCAGCCTTCGCGTTGCGCACGGCATCCTCGATGCGGTGCTTGCGCTCGTTGAGCTCGACCTCGGTTGCGGCACCCGCCTTGATGACGGCCACGCCGCCGGCGAGCTTCGCGAGGCGCTCCTGGAGCTTCTCGCGGTCGTAATCCGAATCCGAAACCTCGATCTCGGAGCGGATCTGCTTCACGCGGCCGGCGATCTGGTCGCCGTCGCCCGCGCCCTCGACGATGGTCGTCTCATCCTTCGTGACAACCACCTTGCGGGCACGGCCGAGGACGTTGAGGTCGGCGGTCTCGAGCGACAGGCCAACCTCTTCCGAGATCACGGTGCCACCGGTGAGGATCGCCATGTCCTGGAGCATGGCCTTGCGGCGATCGCCGAAGCCGGGAGCCTTCACAGCAACCGACTTGAACACGCCGCGCAGCTTGTTGACGACGAGCGCGGGAAGCGCCTCACCGTCGACGTCCTCGGCGATGATCACGAGCGGCTTGTTTGCCTGGATGACCTTGTCGAGAAGCGGCAGCAGGTCCTTGAGCTGCGACACCTTCGACGAGGTGAGCAGGATGTACGGGTCCTCAAGAACGGCTTCCTGGCGCTCCGGGTCCGTCACGAAGTACGGCGAAATGAAGCCCTTGTCGAAGCGCATGCCTTCGGTGAGCTCAAGCTCGAGGCCGGTCGTGTTCGACTCCTCGACCGTGATAACGCCTTCCTTGCCGACCTTGTCGAGAGCCTCGGCGATAAGCTCGCCGATTGCCGGGTCAGCGGCCGAGATCGCGGCAGTGTTCGCGATCTGCTCCTTCGACTCGATCTCGACGGCCTGCGCAATGAGCTTCTCGCTCACGGCGGCAACAGCCTTGTCGATGCCGCGCTTGAGGGCGATCGGGTTTGCGCCCGCGGCAACGTTGCGAAGGCCTTCCTTCACGAGAGCCTGCGCGAGAACCGTAGCGGTCGTCGTGCCGTCACCGGCAACGTCGTCCGTCTTCTTCGCGACTTCCTTGACGAGTTCCGCACCGATCTTTTCGTACGGATCCTCGAGTTCGATTTCTTTAGCGATCGACACGCCATCGTTCGTGATGGTCGGTGCGCCCCAGGACTTTTCGAGGACGACGTTGCGCCCCTTCGGCCCAAGGGTCACCTTCACGGCGTCAGCGAGCTGGTTCATGCCCCGCTCGAGGCCGCGGCGTGCTTCTTCGTCAAATGCGATGAGCTTTGCCATGAGTGGTAACTCCCAAAGTGTGTGAGTGTGCTCCAGCCAGGTGCCCGCGACGGACGAGCCTTGCCCTCCCCTTCACGTCTGGGTCGGTGGGGCTCTCACCTCACTGGAAAGCTCGCGGCGGCGCGGGTGGTGGGTCCGACGGTTGCCGGGGTCCGTTGTCACTCACGCCAAGCGAGTGCTAACCCATCATAAGCACTCTGGGGCGAAGAGTGCTAACGCTCGCTGGGAATTTCTCTGGGAGCGTGACGGCACACCCCCGCCGCACCTCTCGCGGCGCGCATGGCGGATGCTATTGACGCCCTGCGGCAGTCTTTACTCGCCGTCGCCGCCCTGCTCTGCACCGTCGATTTCGGCGAGATCACCCGGCTCTTCAACGATGACGACCGTAATGTTCGCCCTGTATTTATCGGACTTTTCAGCCTCGACACCGACGTACTTCGCGAGGGCCTCGGCGGTCGCCTTGTCCTCGTCGTTCTTGTAGTAGACGCCGGCGTTCTTGGTGCGTTTGCCCGTATCGGTATCGACCTTGGTCCAGCCCTGCTCTTCGAGAGCCTTCTGCCAACGGCCAGCCATGCCCTGCTTCCGCTTGCCATTGAGCACGAGAACCGGAGCTTCGCGATTGACTTCAGGAGCTGCTTCCTCGGAAGGCTCTTCGGTAGCGGCCTCGCCACCGTTGTCGCTCGCGGCAGGCTTTCCATCACCGGAATCCGCCGGGGCCGACGTCGAGGACTCTGCTGGAGCGGGAGCATCCTCGCTGCCCTTACCCAGACCCGACACGGCCCACAGAACGAGTGCGAGCGCAAGCAGCGCCGCGACGATCACGATGATCGTCGAAAGATTCCGCTTGAAAAACGGCTCCTCAGCACGGTGCGCGCCGTGGGCGCCCACCTGATCGGCCTCGCGGTCAAACTGGTCCGGTTCGTACGGGTACGTGCTCTGATCTGCCACGAGGTCATGCTATCGGTTAACACGGGCCTAAACGGCGATTGGGCACGCGGCGCGCCGAGGCAACAAACCCCATAGCGCCGCCCTCCCCACGACGACAACGACGGCGCGACGCGCACGTCTAGGAACGCGTGCGCTCACGCAACCGTCGGACCACACTTGGCGCATACCGCACCGCCGCGGGCTCCCGCATGAGCCGCACGAGCCGCGCGTGATACCCCGCCGGCGTCAGACCCGTAAGCCGCAAGATGTCGCGTTCCTTCGCACCGGCGCTGCGGTACACGCGCGCCTCGAGATCGAGGATCGCGCGATCTGTTTCGCTCAGCTGCGGTTCATCGGCCAGTGGCTCATCGGTCATGAATTCAAGTCTAGGCACGCCCCGTACCCTGGGGGCATGAACGAGACCGCGCCGCCTCCCCTGACCGACATTATGGCCGCCGACTGGGCCGAAGCCCTCGCGAGCGTCGAACCGAACATCCGCCAGATGGGGGCCTTCCTGCGCGCTGAGCTCGCCGCTGGCCGACGCTACCTCCCGTCGGGCGAGCGCATTTTTCGCGCGTTCGAAACTCCGCTTGCCGACGTGCGGGTGCTCATCGTCGGCCAGGACCCCTACCCCACACCGGGTCATCCGATCGGCTTGAGCTTCGCCGTCGAGCGCGACGTGCGCCCGCTGCCCCGCTCGCTCCACAACATTTACCTCGAACGCGAGAGCGATCTTGGAATCCCACCGAGTCCGCACGGCGACCTCTCAGCGTGGCAAAACCAGGGCGTCATGCTCCTCAACAGGGCACTCACGGTAGCCCCCGGGGCACCCGCGTCGCATCGAGGGAAGGGATGGGAACAGATCACGATGCGCGCTATCGAGGCGCTCGTCGAGCGCGGTGGACCGCTCGTCGCGGTCCTTTGGGGGCGAGATGCGCGCTCGCTCGCCCCGATGCTCACCGAGGGCGGCGTCAGCACAATCGAGTCGGCGCACCCGTCGCCACTGTCGGCGCGCCGAGGTTTTTTTGGGTCGAAACCGTTCTCGCGCGTGAACGCACTCCTCGCCGAAAGCGGCGTGCAGGCCGTTGACTGGAGCACGCCCTGAACTACTCGCTTTTGCGCCGCCACCGAAAGCACGTGATCTCCCCCACCCGGGCAGCAACATAAAAACCACTGAAACTGCACCAACCATTAAAGTTTTGGCAAAATCCCAGGTCTAAGGCCTATAGTGGCTGACCTAGATGCGCGTAAAGACCCAAAACGTCCCACTTGCATTCGTAGATTCAAGGCCTATAGTTACGAAGTCGTTACATACCGGACCTGCCACAAGGCACACCTGATTGGAGTCCACGGGAATGAACATCCCCCGCCACCACGACGAAGAGCTCCGTCTCGAGCTCATCGCAGAAGCGTCAAAGGCGCTGGCTAAAGGCGGCCCCGCAGCGGTCTCCCTCCGCGACATCTCCGCGGCCTGCAACACCTCAACTACCGCCATTTACTCACTCTTCGGCGGGAAAAAGCAGCTCCTCAACTCTGTCGTTGTCAGCTCCGCCAGCGATCTCGCGAAGCACCTCAGCGAGGTAAAGCGCGACCAGGATCCGGAAGACTACCTGGTTGGGCTCGCAACCGCCCTCCACGACTGGGCAGTCAGCAACCCCGAACTGTTTGACGTGATCTTCAACCAGGCCGACCAGGTTCCTGATCGGGCAGCGCAGGCCAATGGGGCACCGGGAGCGGCGAGCGCAGTAGTCGCCAAGGATTCCGACGCCACCTCAGAGCCCATCGGTTTTGGCCTCTCGCGTCGAGACAACCACTTGCTTACGGCGTTCCGCGCACTCGGCACCGATATCGACGAATTCGAAAGCATCGCGAAGCACCTCGCACAGGCGATGTCGGAAGGCCGCACAAAGTACGGCGCCACCGTCGACACCTCCCCCTCCGACGCCACAACGCTCCTGCGCGCCGTGTGGGCGAGCGCCCACGGGTGGACTCACCTCGAGATCCAGGGCTTCATCGATGCGGCAGGCTTCAACGACTTCGTACGCGCGACGGTGAAGGCAGCGCTCAAGGCAAGCCGCGACTGAGCCCAGTCCCCCTGCCCTACTTCCCGGCTTAGCGCCCCCTATCCCCACCCCCTACCGCGGGGCACCCCGGAAGTGATGAAAAACAGCCCTCACGCATGGTTGTCCACGCCCCCTAACGCTGTTAATCACCACTTTCGACCGGGAGGTGCGGGAGCAAAAGTGTGGGAGGTGTGGGCGAAAACGGGGGGATCCGCAGGCCCTACTAGGTGCAGCCAACAAGGGGCGCCGCCTCAGCAGCGCCCCCATCGTTGAGCGAATCGCCCGGGCCCCATGAAATAGGTCCCGGGGCAGCAGCGAATCAGGCCTCGAGGCCCACGCGGTACCCCGTAGCCACCGCCTGAGCAACCTTCGCCACCTTCGACACGTCACCCGCGGTACGGAACTCGATTCCCGCAGCCTCAAGCTCGGAGGCGAGTCTATTCTCGCTGCGCATGCCGATCGCGAGCACGACCGTGTCGGCATCGACGGTGAGCTGGGAACCGTCGGCCTCGAACACCGCGCCCGAGCCGGTCACCTCCACGAGACGGTGCCCCGTGTTCATGGGGACGCCGGCCTTCTTGAGCTTCGAGGTGACCGAGATGAGGTTCATGTGGAACGCGCCAGCTCCGAGCTCCGGCGCCATCTCGTACACGGCGACCTCGCCACCGTTTGCCGCAATCAGCTCAGCGGTTTCGAGGCCGGTCATGCCGGACCCCACTACAATCGCGCGGCCCGCGACCTCGCGAGTACCACCCAGAACATCGATCGCATCCACCACATTGTCGCCATCGATGCCCGGAATGTTCGGCACAACCGGGGCTGCGCCGGTCGCGACGATCACGGCGTCAGCACCGAACGCGCGCACGTCCTCAACCCCGAAACGAGTCGACAGCCGCACGTCAACGCCGGCCTTCTCAAGACGGTGGGTGTAGTTCTCGACGAGCCAGCCCATCGGGCCCTTGCCGGGCGGGTTGGTGCCGGGCACGACCTGGCCGCCGAGGGTATCCATCGCCTCGACGAGGGTGACTTTCGCGCCGCGCTTCGCGAGTGTTTCGGCAGCTTCGCAGCCCGCGGGGCCACCACCGATCACGAGAGCCGTGCGACCTTCGGCGTTGCGCTCGGGCTCGAGCGGGAACTCCGATTCGAACCCACAGCGCGGGTTGACGGCGCATTCGATGTGGCCGCCAGAGAAGAGCGCCTCGAAGCAGTACATGCAGCCAATGCAGCGCGTGATGTCAGCGTCGCGGCCCTCGATGGCCTTGATTCCCCACTGCGGGTCGGCGAGCCACGAGCGGCCCATCGCGATGAGGTCCACGAGGCCGTCGTTGAGCATTTTTTCGGCCTGCTCGGGTTCGCGGATGATCGATACGCCCATGACAGGGATGCTCACGGTGTCGCGAACGGCGCGAATGATCGGGTCGCGCCAGTTGCGCGGGGTGTTGACGGGCTCGATGACGGTGATGCCCGTTTCATAGGTGCCGGTGGACACCGAGATCAGGTCGGCGCCGTGCTCCTCGCCGACCTTCGCGATGCGCACACCGTCGGCGACTTCGTTGCCTTCGCCGGGCAGGCCGATAAGGTCGTAGCACTGCGATACCGAAAGGCGCACCGAGATCGGGAAATCGGGGCCCACGACTTCGCGCACGCCGTCGAGGATCTCGACGAGGAAGCGGCAGCGGTTCTCGAATGAGCCGCCATATTCATCCTCACGCTTGTTGGTGTGCGGAGAAAGGAATTCGTCAATGAGGTAGCCGTGGGCGCCGTGGATCTCCACGCCGTCCGCTCCGGCCTCTTTAGCGCGGCGCGCGCCGTTGATGAAGTCCTGCACGAGGCTCTTGACCTCGTCATTCTCGAGGGCGCGCACGGGGGCCTTGGTGAGCTGAGATTGAACGGCGGAAGGTCCGACGGTCACCTGCCCTTTATTGAGCTGCGGAATGCCCTTGGTTGCCGGGATGCTGGAGCTGCAGGAAGATCTTTGTGCCGCGCGCATGGACCGCCTCGATGGCTTCCGCGAGCTGCGGGACCAGTTCGTCGCGCGTGACGGACAGCTGGTTGGGAGTTCCGGGGCCGTGCTCGTCGTTGATGCGCGTGACCTCGCTGATGAGGAGGCCGCAGCCTCCTTCGGCGCGTTCGAGCCAGTACTTGAGAAGGCGCGGGCCAACCGTGCCGTCGGGATTTGCGAGGTCGCTGCCCATGGGGGTCATGACAAGGCGGTTGGGGATCTCGACGGTGTTGATCGTGAAGGGGGTGGCGAGTGTGCGCGCGGTCTGCGGTGCGGCGGTCATGGGATTCCTTCGCTGTGTGTTGAGAACCACTACTTACTTGTGACCCACACTACGCCCCTACATTTTTAGGGGCGGGGACCTTCGGAGGCTTCGCGCGCTCTCGAGTATGTCCTGGCCCCGCTCACAGTCGTTATGGCCAGAGCACACGAAAAAATCCCAGGCCTGACGACTCGAAGTCGCCCCGACCTGGGATTTTCTTGGAGCTGAAGATGGGGCTCGAACCCACGACCTGCTGTTTACAAGACAGCTGCTCTACCAACTGAGCTACTTCAGCATTGCGGCGCTCGCACTAGTGTAACGTGCGCCGCGAGTTTAGTTACCCGAATCGCTTGCGCCACCGGCATCGCTCGCACCGGGCGTGCCCGAAGCGGCCACGGCTTTCTTAAGCGCACCGGGGGTCTGCCAGGCGCCGTCGGATCCCCATTCCTTGCCGTTGATGAGCACGGCCGGGGTTGCCGGCGAGAGTTTCGCGCCGGCGGGTTCGAGCACGTCTGTCGCGTAGCGGCGGAATTTCTGGTCCTTGATGCACGACAGGGTGCTGTCCTTCGCTCCGGCCTGTTTGGCGTACGTGACGAGCTCTCTGTCGCTCAGGCCGGGGCCGCCCTCGGCCGGTTGGTTGGCGAAGAGGAGTTCGTGGAACTTCAGGAACACCTCGGGGGAATCTTCAAAGGTGCACACTGCGGCTCCGCCGGCGCGTGCGGAGTACTCCGTTGTGGACATCTTCTTGGAGAGGAAAGTGCGCACGTGGAAGTTCACGGTCGCATCGCCGCTCTCGATCATCTCGTGGAGGTCGGCGCTGTTGATCTGTTCGAAGTTGCCACAGAACGGGCACATGTAGTCGAACACGACGTCGACGACGGGTTTCGTGTCGTCTGCTTTGAAGGACAGCACGGGCTCCTCTTTGCTGATAGAGGAGGGCTGCTTGAGCGGCAGTTCAGGCTCAGGCGCGTTCGCCTTGTAGATCAGGAGGCCGATGCCGGCGACGAGTGCGAGTGCCACGACGACGATGGCAGCGATGATCGCCATGCGGGCGCGCTTGTGGCGCCTCAGCTCTTTTTCGCGCTGCTTGCGAAGCTCGATACGCTGCGCTTCGCGCACGTCCTGCGCTGACGGCTTCTCGGCCATGAATCCTCCGGAGGTGTCGAATGCGGTAAGCGGCGAATCGCCGCGTGCCAGCTTAGAGGATACGCGCGTGGATGCCTCATTTCCTCCAGGGCGAGATGTCTTCGAGGCGGAATTCACCCACGTAGGGGAAGTAGTCGATGTGTCCGCCGCGCGAGGCAATCGTGAAGCACACGGCTGCGATGAGCACGAGGAGAAGGGCGGCGAAGATCGCGGTCCACAGCCCGCTCGGTGTGGCTGCGTGCAAAAGGCGGTGGCTGCCGTAGCGCGTTGTGCGTGAGCCGATACCCCACCACAGCGACAGGGTCGTAACGCCCACGAGCACTCCCGCGTACACGGCGTAGTGCACCTCGAAGCGCGCGAGCCACACGAGTAGGGCATCGGTCGCGAGCAGAACGCCGGCCGTGACGATTACGGGGATGAGCGCTTGAAGGAGCGCCTCGAGAAGGGCACCGAAGAATCGCGGTACTGCCAAGAGCGCTATCGAAGCGGTGATCCCACCCGAGCCTTTCCCTCTGTCCTGGCCTTTTTCCTGCGCGATCCATGAACGCTGCCACGTTCTTGCAAGGGCTGTCATCAGCACGAGCAGGATGAGCGCAGCGAGCGGCACGAGTGCGCCGAAGGCGGTGAAGAGCGCCATACCGAGCAGCACGAGCGCTGTGCGGCGCTTGGGCTCGCGCAAGTGGTAGGGCAGGGGCTGCAACGGCATCGCGTACGGCTGCGCGCCGTAGGCCGGAGGGTACGGCGCCTCGGCGTAGGGGCCCTGCGGGCCGGGGGCTGCCATGGGCGCCTGCGGCGCCGGTGCCGACGGTTGCCACGTCGGCGCCGCACCCGCGTGTGGCGCGACGGGCGGTGCGGCAGGGGTCGAGATGGGGGCGAATCGGGCCGTGGGAGTTTCGTCGAGAACAGGCATGACTTGAGTGGGTTCCTCGTTGGAGACATCCCATTCATCCGTGTCGTCCCATTCATCGGTGGCGTCGTGAATTACGCCGGTGCTCTCCTCCTCTCCCCCTCCTGGCCTCGGGGGGCTGTACGGAGGTAGGGGCGCCGTTGCCTCAGCTGCGCGAGCTGCTGCAGCCGATGGTGCCGCGGCGCTCGAGCCTGCCGCTCCGGCGCCGATTGGGCCATCGAGTGTGCTGCTTTCACCTGTCTCAATCCGAGAAGTCGGGAGCTCGGCGGGGGTGGAAGGGGAAGACGGGGACGAGGAGGTTGGGTCGTAGTTCCCATACACCCATGCATCCACATCGTGCTCGAGTGCCTCGATGAGCTTCTCCGGCGGCGTGCGATCGCCAGGCTCAGGGGCAAACGCGCCCTTGAACCATTCAATGCACGGCTCCGGCAGCCCCTCGAGGTCGGGGCCAGCCATCGTGGCGAGGTTGTAGACCGTGCCGAGTCGCCCTTTGCCGAAGGGCGGGAAGCCGGTCGCGGCGTGGGCGAGCATTGCGGCCCAGGCCCACCAGTCGGCAGCGGCGTCGACGATGTTGTTGCTGATCACCTCGGGGGCAAGGTAGGAGATCGTGCCCATCATGAGCCCCGTCGAGGTCATGCGGGACTCTTCGGCGGCTTGGGCGATGCCGAAGTCGATAATGACCGGATCGACTGGATCGATGTCGAAGTCGAAGTGCGAGCCGTTCCCGGTGCGAAGCATGATGTTGCTTGGTTTGAGGTCGCGGTGCACGATCCCCTTCTCGTGAACGTCAAGAAGGGCCTTGCCGAGCGGCAAGCCGATTTCGCGTACGCATCGCAGCGGGAGGTGCCCCCAGTCGTCAATGACTTTCTGGAACGTGGGGCCCGAGATGTACTCGGTGACGAGGAAGGCGACATCGAGGTCGAATTCGGCATCGAGCACGCGAGAGACGTTCGGGTGATTGACGCGCTGAAGCGCGCGCATCTCTCGGCTCAGTCGGGCGCGGGCACGCTCGTCGCCGGCGATTTCAGGCCGAAGCACCTTGAGGGCAACGTCGAGTCCGGCCGCGTCGGTTGCGCGGTAGACGATCCCCATGCCGCCGCTACCGATGCGCTCGTGAATGGCGTATCCGGAGTCGACGAGCATTTCACGAAGGTGCGATTCGTAGAAACTGGGGCGGCGCTGGGGTGTGCGCGCGCCGAAGTTGCCACCTGAATTCGTGGGGGTACTCATGCGCCCCATGCTACCGATCCCTGAAGGCGCAGCCCTGAAGCGACCTCTCACCCCTTGAAAGATATACCCCAGGGGGGTATGTTGGTGTGTGGGGCGCACCCTGCGCTCACGAATACCCACAAATTAAGGAGCACCAATGACTACCTCCACCTTCTTCATCACGGGCCTCACGTGCGACCACTGCGTCAATGCCATCAAGGAAGAAGTCGGCGAAATCGCCGGCGTCACGAACATCGAGGTCGAACTCGTGAAGGGTGGCAAATCGACCCTCACGATCGAGGCTGACCGCCCCCTCACGAAGATCGATATCGCCTCGGAGATCGAGGAAGCTAGCGAGAGCTACGCCATCGTCGACTAACCCACCCCGCACTCACCCCACAACCGCACGCCCACTAGCCCGGAAGGACCTCATGACGAGCCCCAACCCCCGCACCGTGACCCTCGACGTGACAGGTATGACGTGCGCGAGCTGCGTCGCGCGAGTCGAAAAGAAGTTGCGGCGGGTGGGCAATGTCGACGCAGTCGTCAATCTCGCGCTCGAGCGTGCGAGCGTGCAGGTGAGCGACCCGTCGATCACCGACGCCCAGCTCGTCGAAGCCGTCGAAAAGGGCGGCTATGGGGCGCACGTACGAGAGGCGGCACCCGGGGCCACCGAAGCGGCCAGCGTTGACACGGGCGCCGAAGAACGCGCCGCGCGCGACAAGCGCGACACGCTAATCCGCATGGTCCTCGCAGCCATCCTCTCGGCGCCAATTTTCCTCATCTCAATGATCCCGGCGTTGCAGTTCCCCGGCTGGCAGTGGGCGATGCTCATTCTCGCGACGCCGGTCGTGTTCTACTGCGGCGCGCCATTCCACCGCGCTACCTGGGTGAACATCAAGCACGGCGGCTTCACGATGGACACGCTCGTCACGATGGGAACGTTTGCCGCGTACCTGTGGTCACTCTGGGCGCTCGTCTTCGGCGGCGCCGGCGAGATCGGGATGCGCATGGACATGAGTCTCGGCGCCGCCTTCAGCCGCAATCACCACGGCGCTCACGAAATCTACTTCGAGTCGGCGGCGGTCATCACGACCCTCGTGCTCGTGGGGCGCTATGCGCAGGCCCGCGCCATCCACCTGTCGAGCGCAGCTATCCGTTCGCTGCTTGACCTCGGCGCGAAGAATGCCACCATCGTCGAACTTCAGTCCGACGGCAGCACCGCCGAAGTCGAGGTTCCCATCGGCGCGGTGCGGGTCGGCGATGTTTTCGTCGTGAGGCCCGGGGAGAAGGTCGCGACAGACGGCGTGATCCTCGAGGGCTCCTCCGCCATCGACCGCTCGATGCTCACGGGCGAAAGCATCCCCGAGGACGTCGCCCCCGGAACCGAGGTCACGGGCGCCACCGTCAACACTACAGGCCGGCTCCTTGTGCGCGCCACGCGCGTGGGCGCCGACACCGAGCTTGCCCACATCGCGAAAATGGTCGAGGACGCGCAAGCTTCCAAAGCTCCCGTGCAGCAGCTCGTCGACAAGGTCGCGAGCATCTTCGTTCCCATCGTCATCGTGCTCGCGATCCTCACGCTCGTCGCGTGGCTCGCACTCGGGGGCACCACGGAACAGGCCTTCACCGCGGCCGTCGCCGTCCTCATCATCGCATGCCCGTGTGCGCTCGGCCTCGCGACCCCCACGGCCATCATGGTGGGCACGGGCCGCGGAGCCGAACTCGGCATCCTCATTCGCTCCGCAAGCACACTCGAGGCTTCGCGCGACATCGCGTCGATCGTTCTCGACAAGACCGGCACGCTCACGAGCGGCGCGATGCGCGTGCATTCCGTGACACCCGCCGAAGGCTGGAGCGAAGCAAACGTCCGCGCGCTTGCGGGGGCCGCCGAATCCGGTTCGGAGCATCCGATCGCGCGGGCAATCGTGGAAGCGGCTGGCAGCAGCAGCGATGCCCTCACGCTCGAGGACGCCCAGGCGCACGTCGGTCGGGGGCTCACGGCGCGCGTGAGCGGGACGCTCGATGAGAACAAGGGGCCGTGGGAGGTCGAGATTACTGCGGTGTCCGACGCTCGCCAGGCCACCGTCGGAGGTGAAAAGCCCGCCCCGGAAAGCCTGCCCGCCCCTCTCGCCGCTTCCCTCCGCGAAGCCGAGCAGGCGGGTCACACGACCTCCCTCGTGCGCGTCAACGGCGAGGTTGCGGGGCTCGTGCGCGTGAGCGACACCGTGAAGCCCGAAGCGACGAAGGTCGTTGAGGAGATTCGCGCGCTCGGCATCGAGCCCGTCATGGCGACCGGCGACAACCCTGCCGCGGCCGAGCACATTGCGCGCGAAGTCGGCATCGAGAAGGTTCACGCCTCGCTTACCCCCGCGGCAAAACTCGACCTCGTGAAGTCTCTTCGCGGCGAAGGGGCAAGCGTCGCGATGGTGGGCGACGGCATCAACGACACCGCAGCGCTCGCCGAGGCGGACCTCGGCTTCGCCATGGGTACGGGCACCGATGCCGCGATGAACTCGGGCGACATCGTGCTCACGGGCGGCGATATCGCGCAGATTCCCACCGCGATTCGGCTTTCGCGCGCGAGCGTGCGCACGATTCGCTGGAACTTGTTCTGGGCGTTCATCTACAACGTCATCGCGATCCCGCTCGCGATGGTCGGCCTCCTCGGCCCCGTGATCGCGGCCGCGGCGATGGCGTTTTCAAGCGTTTTCGTGGTGAGCAATTCGCTGCAGCTCAAGCGGTTCCAATAACAATTGTTCTGTTCTCATGATCTCCAGGAAAATAGGAGCCAGCTCACCCTAGGGTGAAGCCATGAGATCTGAACTCTTTTCACCCGAACACCAGGAAGTCCAGACCAACGACCGCTGGGCCCTTCAGTCCAAGCGAATGCTGCGCTGCCGCCTCGATCCCGGCGCACCCGAAATCGTCTCCTCCGCCGGCGCCATGGTCGCCTACCAGGGCGAGATGAAGTTCAAGTACCAGGGCTCGGGCGGCGGCATGAAGCTCGTCAAGAAGCTGGCCACCGGCGAGGGCGCCAACATGATGCGCACCACCGGCAACGGCGAAATCTTCTTCGCCAAGAATGGCTCGCAGATCTTCCTCATCCAGCTCGAGGGAGAAGCCCTCTCCCTCAACACCTCGAAGATGCTCGCTTTCGACTCGAGCATCGAGTGGGACATCAAGATGATCGGCGGCGGCCTCGGCGCGGGCCTCGTCGCGGGCGGCTTCACGAACCTGTTCCTCCAGGGGCACGGCATGGTCGCGATCGCCTCGCACGGTGAGCCGCTCCTGCTCGACTGCTCGCAGCAGCCCACGTACGTGGATCCGCAGGCTGTCGTGTGCTGGTCGGCAAACCTCCAGCCGCAGATCAAGAACGATTTTAACGCCGGTGCACTCATTGGCCGCGGCTCGGGCGAAGCCTTCCAGCTCGCGTTCCACGGTCCCGGCTTTGTGATTGTGCAGCCGGCCGAATACTAAAAACACCATCCACTCTTGAGGGTGTAGAAAGGCGGCTCGGTGCCCCCGCAGCGGGGCGTGCCGAGCCGCCTTTCTACACCCTCGGTTTTCCTTCGTGGAGGTTCCGACGGCACCTGAGCGTTCGTCGGGCCGCACGCTGCTCACACTTTCTCGCCCAGGGCGAGCTTTAACGCTAGGCTCGAGTATCGAAAAGCCCGAAGCATGAACACGCACCGGGCGTACCCGCCAAGCTCAAGGACCTCCGTGACCAGCACCTTCACCGACATCCCGTTCCGCATCGCCGTGATTGGCTCCGGCCCGGCCGGCGTGTATGCGGCGGAGACGTTCAACAAGACGCCGCACGTCAAGAAGGGCCGGCTCGCAATCGAGGTCGATATTTTCGATGCGCTACCCACGCCGTTCGGCCTCATTCGCTACGGAGTCGCCCCCGACCATCCGCGCATCAAGGGCATCACGACAGCACTTCACCGCATCCTCGACCGTCGCGACATGCGCTTCTTCGGCAACGTCGCGTTCGGCACGGATCTGACCCTCGAGGACCTGCGCGAACGCTACGACGCGATCATTTTCGCCACGGGAGCACTCAAGGACGCCCAACTCGACATCCCCGGGATCGACCTCGAGGGCAGCTTCGGCGCTGCCGACTTCGTCGCGTGGTACGACTCGAACCCCGACTATCCGCGCGAATGGCGACTCGATGCCGAATCCGTTGCCGTGATCGGTAACGGCAACGTCGCGCTCGATGTCTCGCGAATGCTCGCCAAAAGCGCCGACGAGCTCCTTGCGACCGAGATCGCCGACAACGTCTACGAAGGCCTCAAAGCCTCACGGATCACCGACGTACATGTCTTTGGCCGCCGCGGCCCCGCCCAGGCGAAGTTCTCCCCGCTCGAAACGCGCGAGCTCGCCCACCCGAAAGGCGTGCAGGTGATCCTCGACGAGCGCGATTTCGCGCAGATCAGCGACGAGGAATGGGAGCGCATCCGCGCCGATAAGCGCATCGATCAGGTCGTGAGCACGTTCGAGGGCTGGCTCGAAGCTCAGAAGGAGCTCGAGGCGAGCGGCGCTGAGCCCACGGACCGCGATGGCGGCGAGGTCAAGCGTCGGCTCCACCTCCATTTCTGGCACCGGCCCACCGAGGTGCTCGGCGAGGACGGCCGCGTGACGGGCATGCGATTCGAGCGCACCCGGCTCGCCGACGACGGCACACTCGAGGGCACAGGCGAGGTGGTCGAGTATGACGTCCAGCAGGTCTACCGCGCCGTCGGCTATTTCGGCTCGGAGTTGCCCGGGGTTCCCTATGACCCGGTGCGCGGCGTTATCCACAACGACGAGGGCCGTGTCACGACCGCCGAGGGCGCTGTTGTGCCCGCGTGCTATGCGAACGGCTGGATCAAGCGTGGGCCCGTTGGGCTGATCGGTGCAACGAAATCGGACGCAATCGAGACCGTCACCCACATGATCGAAGACATCGAGGAAGGCGTGCTCGAGCCGTGCCCGGATCGCGACCCCGACTCGATTGTTCGCCTGCTCGATGAGCGCGGCATCCGCTACGTCGATTGGGACGGGTGGCTGCGCCTTCACGACCACGAGATCCAGGCGGGTGCGAAGCGGAAGGATTCCGACGGTAACGCACGCCCATCGCTCAAGGAGATCGACCGCGAGCAGATGATCCGGATCGCGCGCGGCGAATAAGCGGCGCGCCACACGCCGCTAGCGGCGGATGCTCGCGAGGTAGTCGGCGATTCGGTCGATCGCGTTCTCGAGCACGTCCACGTCGGGCAGGGTCACGACGCGGAAGTGGTCGTGTGTGGGGATGTTGAATCCCGTGCCTTTTGTGATGAGGATTTTCTTCTGGCGAAGCAGGCCGAGCGCGAATTCCTCGTCGTCCTCGATCTTGTACATGTCGAGGTCGACCTTCGGGAACATGTAGAGCGCCCCCCTCGCCTTGTTGACGCTTACGCCGGGGATCCGTGCGAGGGCCTCATAGGCGACATCGCGCTGCTCACGCAGCCGACCACCCGGGGCCACGAGGTCATTGATCGTTTGATAGCCGCCGAGCGCCGTGGGGATCACGTGCTGCGCGGGGGCGTTGGCGCATAGCCGCATGTTCGAGAGCATGTCGAGGCCTTCGATGAAGCCTTTGGCATGGTCTTTCGGCCCGTACAGCACCATCCAGCCGGCACGGAAACCCGCAACCCGGTAGGCCTTGGACAGGCCGTTGTAGGTGATCGTGAAGAGGTCGGGGGCGAGCGAGGCGATCGAGGTGTGGGTCGCGTCATCGTAGAGGATCTTGTCGTAGATCTCGTCGGCGAGGATCATGAGCCCGTGTTTGCGGGCGATGTCGACGATGCCCGTGAGGTTCTCTTTCGTGTACACCGCACCGGTGGGGTTATTGGGGTTGATGACGACGATGGCTTTGGTGCGGGGCGTGACCTTGTCGGCGATGTCGGTGAGGTCGGGCAACCAGTCGTTGTCTTCGTCGAGGCGGTAGTGCACGGGAGTGCCGCCCGCGAGGGTGACGCACGCGGTCCACAGCGGGTAGTCGGGCATGGGGATGAGCACCTCGTCGCCGTCGTTGACGAGTGCTTGGGCGGTGAGCTGGATCAGCTCGCTCACTCCGTTGCCGAGGTAGATGTCGTCGAGGTGGAGCCCTGGCAGGCCGCGGGTCTGGTAGTGCTGGGCGACGGCACGACGGGCCGCGACGATGCCTTTGGAGTCGGTGTAGCCCTGGGAGACGTGGGCCTGGCGAATGAAGTCGACGAGGATCTCGTCGGGCGTTTCGAAGCCGAACGGCGCGGGGTTGCCGATGTTGAGCTTGAGAATGCGGTGACCCTCGTTCTCCATGCGCGCGGCCTCGTCGAGGACCGGCCCGCGGATGTCGTAGAGGACGTTCTGTAGCTTCGCCGCCTGCGTGAATTCCATGGGCTGAGTGTACTCCCTGGCCTCCGCGGTCAATCTCCACACGCTCTGCGCTTCCTCGACGTCGACACCGGACCAGGATCCCCGAGGCTGCCCCTGCCCGTCATCTTCTCCGCCCTGACAGCGGAGGTGGACGCGAATTTATTTTGGTGCGAAAATAAGTGGGTCACGGACGCCCCCGAGCACAAAGGACCTCCTTCATGCCACTCGCCCGCACCGCCCACGCCACCGCTGCTTCGCGTTCTTTCCGCGCGCTGCGCTCCTGTGCCACTCGCGCGCTCGAAACCGAACGCGCGCTCTACCTGAGCCGCGCGGGCGTGAGCATTGTCCTCGACCTGACCGAGGGGCGGATGCCCGCAGTCGCCTATTGGGGCTCCGACCTCGGCGACCTCACCCGCGACGAGCTCGACCTCATCCTCGACGCTGCAACGGTCGCCCCGAACCAGAACGCCCTCGACATTCCCCCACGCACGGGCCTCCTCCCCCAGGATGCCGACGGTTGGCTCGGCGAGCCCGGCCTCCTTGGCGGGCGCGACAACGGCTCCGGCTTCGCCCCGCGACTCGGCCTTGTGGCGCACACGCTACGGCAGAACGTGCCCGACGGTTCCGGAGAAAAAGACGTCCTCTCCCTCACGCTCGAGGATGCCGCCCTCGGTCTCGAAGTCGTGCTCACCCTCGAACTACTGAACTCTGGACTCGTGCGCATGCGCGGCACGCTCACCAATCACGGAGAGGGAAACTACCTGCTGCAGTCGTTCACGATGGCGCTCCCGGTGCCGTCGGAAGCGAACGAAATCCTTGATTTTGCTGGCCGCTGGACCCGCGAGCGCGAACCTCAGCGCTTGCCCGTGCGCGTGGGCCAACACCTGCGCGAGAATCGCCGCGGGCGCACCGGGGCCGATTCGGCGTTCCTCATGCATGTGGGCGAGCGGGGCTTCACCTACTCGTCCGGCGAGGTATGGGCGCTGCACACGGGCTTTTCGGGCCAGCACCGTCATGTCGTGGAGCGTACGAGTGCGGGAGAGACAATCCTTGCGGGCGGCGAAGGGCTGTTCGCCGGCGAGGTCGTGCTCGCGCACGGCGAGAGCTACGAGTCGCCTGACGTCTACGCGAGCCACGGCGTGGGTCTCGACGAGGTCGCGCAGCGCTTCCACGCGTGGCTGCGCTCGCGCGAGAACCACGTGGACACGCACCGCCCCGTCACCTTGAACGTGTGGGAGGCCGTCTACTTCGATCATGACCTCGACCGTCTCAAGGATCTCGCGGATCGCGCCGCGGAGCTCGGTGTTGAGCGCTACGTGCTCGACGATGGCTGGTTTGGCGATCGCCGTGACGACTACGCGGGCCTCGGCGACTGGGTTGTCAGCACGGACGTGTGGCCGAACGGGCTCACGCCGCTCATCGAGCACGTCAAGGGCCACGGCATGCAGTTTGGCCTGTGGTTCGAGCCGGAGATGGTCAACGAGGACTCGGCCGTGGCGCGCGAGCATCCCGAGTGGATCATGGGCACGACGATGCAGCGGCTGCCCGAGCAGTCGCGTCACCAGCAGGTCCTCAACCTCGCGATTCCCGAGGCCTACGCGCATGTGCGCGATCAGATGGTCCAGGTCCTCGAGGCCAACGACATCGACTACATCAAGTGGGATCACAATCGCGACCTCATCGAAGCGGGCTTTCGCGAAACCGGCCAGCCCGCGACTCACGCGCAGACCCTCGCCACCTATCGCCTCCTCGATGAGCTGAAGGAACGCTTCCCGGGCCTCGAGATCGAATCGTGCTCATCGGGTGGTGCGCGCGTGGACCTCGGCGTTCTTGAGCGCACGGACCGCGTGTGGGTATCGGACTGCATTGATCCGCTTGAGCGCCAAATGATGAACCGCTGGACGAACCAGCTGATCCCTCTGGAGCTCATGGGCTCGCACGTCGCCTCGGGCGCCTCCCACACGACTGGCCGCCTCCACTCGATTGGCTACCGCGCCGCGACCGCGCTTTTCGGGCATTTCGGCATCGAATGGGATCTGCGGCTTGCCACCGACGAGGAGATGGCGGAGCTTCGCGAGTGGGTGCAGCTGTATAAGGACGTGCGCGATCTTCTTTTCACGGGCGATCGGGTACGCGTGGATCTTGGGGACGACTCGGTCGCGCTCCACGGTGTCGTCGCGCGCGATGCCTCCCGAGCACTCTTTGCCTTCACGGCTCTCTCACGAAGCGACGCTAACCAGACGGGTCGCCTCTACTTCCCGGGTCTCGACGACGATGCGCGCTACAGGCTCGAGGTCCTCGTGCCGGGAGCGAAGCCCTCGGGTTACGTCCCCTCGCCCGTCATGAGCAGCGCTTCGGGCTTCCTCGCGCCCACACCGGGCAATGCGCGCGAGTACGAGCGTCTCAACGCCGAATTCAGGGCCCGGGGCGTCACGGATCAGGTGCTGAGCGGTAGGGCGTGGGCGAGCGTCGGAATCACCACCCCGATCCTGAACCCTGAAAACACGGTGCTGCTGCGCCTCACGCGCGTGAGCTGACGGCCGCCACACTCCATGTCTTCCCCTTCACGCGTCCGCCCCACCTGGCTGTATCCGGCGGGGCGGACGGAGGCGTTTTGGACTGTGGTACACCGGTGCGCGGCGGGTAGGCGTTCGGTACGGTTACCGCATGAGTGAAGAAGCAACAGCGACGTCCAATCCGCTCCTCGAGGCCTCAAGCCTCCCCTACAACCTTCCCGACTTCGCCGCGATTCGCGACGAACACTACCTGCCTGCGATCGAGCAGGGCATTCGCGAAGCGCGCGAGGCCTACGCTTCGATCGCGAACGACACCTCGGAGCCCACCTTCGAGAACGTCGTCGCGGTGCTCGATCAACCGAGCCGCACCCTGAACCGCGCCGCGACCGTGTTCTACAACATCGCGAGCGCCGACGGCACCGAACCGCTCCTTGAGATCGAGTCGAAGGTGTCCGAACTCCTCACGGAGCTCGATAACGAGCTGCACCTCAACCCGCAGATCTTCGAACGCCTCAACGCCGTGTACGAGACCCGCGAGGAGGCGGGGCTCGACGCCGAGCAGGTGCGGCTCACAGAGAAGTTCCATCAGCGTTTCACACTCGCGGGCGCGGCCCTGAGCGAGGAGCAGCGCGAAGAGCTCGCGAAGCTCAACCTCGAAATTTCGAAGGCGCAAACGGAGTTCAGCCAACAGATCACGCGGGACATGAATGCCGCGGCTCTTCACCTCACGAGCGAGGAGGAACTGGCGGGGCTGAGCGAAGATTCAAAGGCCGCCGCCGCCCGCGCCGCGAAGGAAGCCGGCCGCGAAGGCTGGCTGCTCACCTTCATTCTCCCGACGAACCAGCCGGCGCTCAGTTCCCTCACGAACCGCGACGTGCGCAAGCGCCTCTACGAAGCAAGCGTCGAGCGCGGCGACCGCACGTGGCAGATGGCCGCAGAGATCGCGGCGCTGCGCGCCCGCAAGGCGGCGATGCTCGGCTTCGAGGACTTCGCCTCGCTCGCCGTTGCCGATCGCACGGCCCGGACCGCAGCGGCCGTCGATGAACTGTTCGCGAAGACGAGCGCACCCGCGATGGCGAACGCCAACCGCGAGGCCGAAAAGATCGCGGCCCGCGCAAAGCAGGATGGCATCGACACTCTCGAGCCGTGGGACTGGGCCTTCTACAGCGACAAGGTCAAGGCCGAAGAGTTCAGCGTGGATACCGCGGCACTTCGCCCGTACTTCGCGCTTGATCGCGTTGTTGAGGACGGCGTGTTCTACGCCGCCGAAAAGCTCTATGGCATCACCTTTAAGCGCCGCGAAGACCTCGTGGGTTATCACCCCGAGGTCAAGGTCTGGGAGGTCTTCGACGCGAGCGGCGAGGGGCTCGGCCTGTTCCTCGGCGACTACTTCACGCGCGAGACGAAGCGCGGTGGCGCCTGGATGAACAACATTGTCGATCAGTCGCTCGCGGAGGGCACGAAGCCCGTCGTCGTCAACAACCTCAACATCAGCGCACCCGCCGATGGCGATGTGGCGCTCGTGTCCCTCGACGAAGTGAGCACGCTCTTCCACGAGTTCGGCCACGCTCTCCACGGCCTCTTCTCGAACGTCGCGTACGAGACCCTCTCGGGCCTCAGCGTCGAGCGCGACATCGTCGAGTACCCGAGCCAGGTCAACGAGATGTGGATGTTCCACCCGGAGATCCTGCCGAACTACGCCAAGCACGTCGAAACCGGAGAGGTTGTGCCGCAGGAGCTCATCGATGCCGTGACAGCCTCGCAGCAGTGGGGCGAGGGCTTCGGCACGGTCGAGTATCTGCGCGCCGCCGCACTCGACTGGGCGTGGCACCGCCTCCCCGCCTCCCTCGAGGCCGAGCCGATCGAGGATCCGGTCGTGTTCGAGCAGGCCTCGCTCGAGGACGCGGGCCTCATGCATCCACTCGTCGAGTCGCGCTACCGCACGAGCTATCTCAACCACACGTTCTCGGGCGGCTACGCGGCCGGCTACTACTCATATCTGTGGGCTGAGGTGTTCGACGCGGACACGGTCGCCTGGTACGAAGAGAACGGCGGGCTCACGCGCGAGAACGGCGACAAGTTCCGCGCCCACGTGCTCTCGATCGGCGCAACGCGCCCGATCCCCGAAGCCTTCAAGGATATGACGGGTCGCGAGGCCCAGTATGAGCCGCTGCTCAAGCGGCGCGGTCTGATCTAGTCGCTAGTTCACATCAGGGGCGGCGCCTTCGGGTGCCGCCCTTTTCGTTGCGGCACGGCGTCCACGCCATCGACGCACGAACCGCACGAGCACGACGATCGCAACCACCGCCGCGATCAGGATGAAAACCGCGGCGATGCCCGCAAGGATCGGCAGCAGCACCGCGAGAATCGAGAGGATCACGGCAGCAATATCCTCGATCACGCTTACGACCACGTTCGAGACCGGCTCGGGCGAAACATTGACCGCCGCGCGCGTCGCAGCTTTCGCGCCGTGCGTGCCAAGTGCCGCGAACGTGCCCACAGCCGCGTAGACCACCGCGGTCGTCGTGTCCGTCTCCCCGCCAAGCAGGAAGCCGATCGCGCCGCCGGCCACGGGCCGCACAAAGCTGTTGATGCCATCCCACACCGAATCGAGAAACTGCACCTTATCCGCGAGGAAATCCACGATCACAAGAATCGCGGCAATCACCAGAACGTCGGTGCGCTGCATCACCTGGGGAATCTCCTGCACCTCGAGAAAGCGCCCCGCAAGACCGAGCACGAGCAGCATGAGGTACGGGCGCACTCCGCTCACCACGCCGGAGCTAAGGGTCATCATGAAGGCTTCCACGGCGTTCTCCTTCGGGTGGGGCCAAGGGGATGGGGTCCGACGGCTGCCGGCAACCGTCGGAACTACCGTACCCAAAGGCGGTGCGAGCCGTCGCGGGTAGTGTTGACGCATGGCACAGTTTAGGCGTCCAGCATCTCTGTCCCCCCAGCGTCAAGAGGCGATCGAGGGAGGTGTCGATCCTGCCCTCAAGAATCAGGCGGCGCACGAGAGCGCTGCGGCGCTCCTGCGGGAGACGCGCGAGAATGCCCGCCCCGAGGTTGTCGAGCGCGTGCTGAGACTCGTTGAGCGGGAGGGCCTCGAAGATCTCGCTGCGCTGTGGTCCGGGGCGGAGCCGGCCTCGCTTCCGGGCGCCCTGTGGCGACTGTACGTCCTGCACACGTGGGTTCAGCGCGATACCGACGAGGTCCGGCGCCTGTTCGAGCTTGGTCAATCCACGGCGCCGGGCCTCACCTACCTCGTAGGGTTTAGCGATCCGCCCACGATCGATTCGATGCGCGTGACGCTCGATGCGATTCTCTCGGGCGCATTCACGGGCGATCTTTCGGTGGCGCTCTCGCGCGCGGCGGCCGTCGCGATGCTCGCCGCTTACGGATCGGCCCACGCCGCCGACTCCCCCGCCTCTCGCACCGAACTCGCACGTTCATTCGGGACCCCCGCGACACCCGAGGAGCTCACCAAGCGCGCCGATCGCCTCCTCAAAACCGGCGAGGCACTCAACGAGGCAGCCCGATCAGCAGCGGCCGGCACGCTCGCGTAGCACTCAATTCGCGGGGTTGAAGCACACGCCCCCTTCACTGTTAGGCTTGTGTGCGCGCCGGGCCGCGGTGGCCCCGGGCTCCAACATTTGCCGCTACGAGCGGCCTTCGCGCCGACAGGCGCCCCCGGTCCGGCGCTTCACACCTCTTCGTGAGGTGTTCGACCCTCTCCACGCCCGATTTCGTTACGTTCGAGCGGTACCCTGAGGCTATGCCGCTGTTTTCCCCTCCTCGCGAAAAATCCGTGTATCACATCTTCACGGACCTCGCGCAATGCGTGCAGGTCAGCGCAGAGACCCTGGCGGAGAGTCTCGCCCTCGAAGGAGAGGGCCGGTCCTCGGCATTCGACCGCCTCCAAACGCACATGATCGATGCGGCCGAACTCAACCACAGGATCGCGAACAGGCTCGCCACAAGCCTCGTCACGCCGTTCCAGGCCGATGCCCTTCACGGCGTCGCCGCCGCCATGAAACTGTGCGTGAGCGAGATGGAGCGCACGGCTGATCTCACGCAACGACTCAACGTGGGTAGGCTCCCGAATCGACTTCTCGAGATCCTCTCGATCATCGAGCGCGCATCGGAACTCGTCGTGCAGTGCGCGTGGCAACTGGACAAACCGCAGCAGCTTTCAGGATTCGACGAAGATATGCGGCGCCTCACGACCCATGCCTCTGAGCATTCCCGCACGGCCATCGCCGAGCTGTGGGACGGTTGCGCGAACCCTTCGGACTTCGCCGCAACCGCGCGCACGCGCGAAGTGATCGCCGCACTCGAGCGCGTGCTGCTCGCTTTCCAGAATCTTTCGCACTGCGTCGATTTGTTGCGAGTCAAGGACGTCTGATGCTCACCTGGAGCATCGTTGCCCTTTCGATCGTGTGGGCGTTCACGAACGGCGCCCAAGATGCCTCAAACGCGGTGACGACCACGATCGTCACGCGAGTACTTCCCGAGCGCGTCGCCCTTACCTACGCGGCAATCATGAACGGCGCGGGGGCGATGTTTGGCCTCGTGAGCATGATGTTTTTACAGTCCTCACTCGTGGAGATCGTGGGCGTCCCGGGAGCCCTTCTCGATCAACCCGACGCCCTCGGGACCGCACTCGCCTGCGGAATCATCACCGCGATCGCGTGCCTGATCGTGGGGTGGTGGCGCGGCATTCCTCTCTCGGGGTGGGTCACGACTCTCGCCGCGCTTGCCGGCGCATTCGCGGGTGCCCTCGGCGACGTGCGCCAGCTCAGCCCGATCGCTGTCGTGTTTATCCCGGTGCTGATCGGCCCCCTCGTCGGTTTTGCCTTGAGTTTCGCCCTGACGCGAGCCGTAAGCGGGTTGCAGTCCAAGCGACACCTGACGACGCAAACCGTTCGCTGGACGCAAACAGTCACCGCGGGGCTCGTCGCCTTCGGGCACGGGCTGAGCAATATCCGCCTGCCACTCGCGATCGTCGTCGTGGCGCTCGCGGGGCTCGGGCAATCCGGTGCGATCGGCTCCCACACGCACGGCCCGGAGTCCGACGGTTCCCTCGGCCACCTCCTTTCTTCCCACGCGGGATTGGCCGCCCTTCCGCTGTGGATCGCGGTGCTTCTTTCGGGAGCGATGGCCCTTGGCACTTTCGTGGGCGGGCGCGAAATCGTGCGAACACTAGGCCGGCGCCTGACGGACCTCACAGTGAGCCAGGGCCTCGCGGCAGAGACCTCAACCGCCCTCCTGCTCTACGGTGCGAGCGTGTGGCTTAGATTCCCCCTGTCCTCGTCGTTTACGCTCGTCGGCTCCATCGTGGGGTCGTCGCTAGCCGCCTCGAAAAGGTCGGTTTCCTGGCATGTGCTCGGACGGATCGCGCTGTGGTGGGCACTCACACCGCTCGCGTGCGCGGCGCTCGGGTGGGGTTCAGCCTTTGTCGCGCTCGCGTGAGCATCGCACGCTTTTCCAACTAGGCGTAAAGGCAACCTTGTAGGCTTGAACGTGCAGCGCATCACCTTCGTGATCGCGGTCCCTACTTAGACTTTCCTGGAGGCACACGTGTCCGATTCCTTCAACGGCAACAATCGCCCGCGTCCCACCTACGGGCAAAGCGCCAACGAGGCACCCAACCAGTACAACTCGTATGGTCAGCCGAGCGCTTCCGGGCCGCAGGGCTCGAACCCGTACCAGAGCGCACCCGAGTACTCGCAAAGCGGCCAGCAGTTCCAGCCGCAGAATCAGTACTCGCAGCCCCAGTACGCACCGCAGGCTCAACAGGGCGCCTTCGGGGGCTACGGCACTCCCTATGGCTACGGTGGCGCGGCCGTGAAGCCGAAGCAAAAGCCCATCGGCATCATCCTGACGCTCATCGGCGTCTTTCTCCTGATCGTTTCCGCGGTTCTCTTCGGCGTTGCGGTGTGGCGCACCGGTTCGGGTTTTGTGAGCGAGATGGGCGATCTTTCGAAGCTCGACAAGGCCAACAGCGAGTTCGCCGATGGCAAGGCCACCTACGACTTCGAGGTCGACGGCCTTGAAGTAATGGTCGTCTACATTCCGAAAGTCGACGCTGAGAATGCCACGTGCAAGGCCGTGCTCGAGGACGGAACCGAGCTTCAAGCCGAAGCGGATTCGTCGGACTCCGAGTCCCTCACCATTGACGGGCAGGAGTACGTCACCTATAAAGACTCGTTCATAGCGAACAACGTCGAGGGCAAAGGCACGCTCACGTGTGAAGGCGTGAGTGCACCCGTGTCCGTCATCGGCCCGATCAACCCGCTCAACATGGTCGGCGCTGGGATCGGCTGGGGCCTCGGCTCCCTCGTGTGCGGCCTCATCGGCGGCCTGCTCTTCTTCGTGGGCATCATCGTCATGATCGTCCGCGCGATCGGCCGCAGCAGGAATTAAGAGAGCCCACGCGGGCACAAAGGAAGCGAGGAGTTTTCCATGGTTCACGAACGGGCGGGGAAGCTCCCGCTCCCTTCCGATCTGATCGACCCGGCCGCGGTTGTCAATGCCTACTATTCGCGACAGCCGGATCCAGCGAACCCCGATCAAGCGGTGAGCTTCGGAACCTCCGGGCACCGCGGCAGCTCTCTCGATACGGCGTTCAATGAGGGCCACATCGCGGCGACCACGCAGGCGATCATCGAGTACCGCGCGGGGCAAGGGATCCGCGGCCCACTCTTCATGGGCCGCGACACCCACGTGCTGAGCAAGCCCGCGTTCGACACCGCCCTCGAGGTGCTCGTGGGCAACGGCGTCACCGTACTCATTGACTCGGGCGATGGGTACACGCCTACGCCGGCCGTTTCACACGCGATTCTCGTGCACAATCGAGGCAAGAGCACGAGCGATGAGTCGCGCGCCGATGGCATCGTCGTAACGCCGAGCCACAACCCCCCACGCGATGGCGGCTTCAAGTACAACCCGCCGCACGGTGGGCCCGCGGGCACCGACGCGACGTCCTGGATCGCTAATCGTGCGAACGAGATCCTCACGGGCGGGCTTCGCGAGGTACGCCGCGTCAGTGCGGCGAAGGCGGTTGAGGGCGCCGGGCGCTACGACTTCACGACGACTTACGTCGAGGATCTTCCTTCCGTTGTGAACCTCGAGGCTATCGCGAAAGCAGGGGTGCGAATCGGCGCCGATCCTCTCGGTGGCGCGGCCGTTGAATACTGGGCCCGCATCGCCGAGCGTCACGGGCTCGACCTCACGGTTGTCAACCCCAAGGTCGATCCGACGTTCTCGTTCATGACACTTGATGCCGACGGCATCATCCGCATGGACTGTTCGAGCCCGTGGGCAATGGCCTCGGTTCTCGAGCAGCGCGAAAAGTTTGATATCGCAACGGGTAACGATACGGATTCTGATCGCCACGGCATCGTCACGCCACAGGGCGGTCTCATGAACCCCAACCACTACCTCGCGGTTGCCATCACATACCTGTTCAATAACCGCCCCGAATGGCCGAGCAACGCCAAGATCGGCAAGACCCTCGTCTCGAGTTCCCTCATTGACCGCGTCGGCGCAAAGATCGGCCGCGAGGTGCTCGAGGTTCCCGTGGGCTTCAAGTGGTTCGTGCCCGGGCTGCTCGACTCGTCAGTGGGCTTCGGCGGCGAGGAAAGCGCGGGGGCGTCGTTCCTGCGCATGAACGGCGATGTGTGGACGACCGACAAGGACGGCATCATCCTCGCCCTGCTCGCCTCAGAAATCACGGCCGTCACGGGCAAAAACCCGCACGAGCACCTTTGCGATCTCGTTGACGAATTCGGCGCGAGCGCCTACGCGCGAATCTCCGCGCCCGCCGATCGGGAGGCGAAGGCGAAACTCAAGAACCTCTCTCCCGAGGCGGTCAGTGCCACGAGCGTCGCAGGCGAAGAGATCACGGCGATCATGACGAGTGCCCCTTCGGGTGACCCCATCGGTGGTCTCAAGGTCACGACTGAGAACGCATGGTTCGCGGCGCGCCCGTCGGGCACCGAGGACATCTACAAGATCTACGCCGAATCTTTCAAGGGCGAAGATCACCTCAAGAGCGTCCAGGCCGCTGCCAAGGACGTTGTCGATGCCGCTTTGAGCGAATAGTCCCTTTTCAGAGACTGTTTTTGCAGAAAATTGGGAGTGTCCGGGTGAACGGGCACTCCCAATTTTGTGACGAAGCGGTGACGATTCATGCACCGATCGGTCTAGTTTTTCTTACAAAACGATAACAGGGGTGACACCGACACTTACTGGCGCGTACTCTAGACACCGTTGCGCGATTCTCGCACCGCCATTTTCGCGCTCTACACCGCTCTTTCCCCGGGAGACTGCATGTCCATTTCACGAACCGGCGCGCGCCGCACAGCGCACCACGCGCCGGCACGCAGTCTCCCATCGCGGCATCGCCGTCTCGCCGCGCGCGCGGGCGCGATCGCGTTGGCACTTTCACTGTCGGGAATCCCGGCAGCGCCTTTAGCCTTCGCGGCGGGCGATTCTACGCAACCGTCGGCACCTTCTGCCTCTGACAGCCCCACGAGCGGCGCTGAGCCGGCTCAGCCCGATGCCCCCAAGTGCGTTGTGCCGGGCGAGGAATACTTCTTTTTCGCGGGCTTCCGCTGGGTGAAGTGGTGGATCGAGCACCCGGGTGAGGATCCGTGCTTTATCTGGGCCCCCGCGCCCGAGCCCGAACCAGAACCGTCACCGGATCCCACGGAACAGCCCGCCCCGGAGCCGGAACCCACCACGGAACCCACGGAGCAGCCAGCCCCGGAGCCGGAACCCATCCCGGAACCTGAACCCACCGTGGATCCCACGGACGCACCATCGCCCGAACCAGAACCATCGCCGGCTCCTACGGAACAACCCGCCCCGGAGCCGACACCCACCATGGATCCCACGGACGCACCATCGCCCGAGCCCGAACCGGAAGCATCGCCGGAGCCCACGGAGCAACCTGCCCCGGAGCCAGCACCCACCACGGACCCCACGGACGCACCATCGCCCGAGCCCGAACCGGAAGCATCGCCGGAGCCGTCGGCGGAGCCCGCCCCACAGCCGAACCTGGAGCCCGCTCCTGCACCGTCGGAAGCGCCGTCACCCGCGCCTGCATCGGAGCCCGCCCCGCAGCCGAGCCCTAAGCCTGAGCCTGAACCCAAGCCCGAGCCTGAACCCAAGCCCGAGCCCGAGCCCGAGCAACTTCCTACGGACGCCCCGGCCGTCGCCTCCTCACCGCACGAGCGCCCCGAGTCTCTTGCACCGGATCTCGCGCCCGAGCACACCACTGAATCCGAAGTCAATGCCGGGTCCGCACCGGCGGCCGAACCCCCACTCGACTCCCCCGCGCCGCTGCTCGTGCCCGAACAGGAGAATTCGGGACTCGCTCTCGCGCCGGCTCCGACGAGCCAACAAACTGAGATCCCCGCCCTCACCGTTCCCACGACCGAGGAATCGCAAACCGCCCCACCTGGCGTTCGCCTCAACCCCACGCAGGCCCCCACCGACGGTTCAACTCCGCCAGCAGATGACGTTCTCGGTACGGACGAAGAGAAGGTCGACACGATTCTTTCCGTGTGGACCAACCCCGATGGCAGCGCCCTCGGCACGCTCAAAACCATCCTCGCGAGTACGGTCGCGGTAGGCGTTGGTGTTGCCGGCAGTCTTGGTGCCCTCACGCTCAGGGCGCGAGCAAAGCGACCGTAGAGGCCCGCGAGTCAGCCTTGTTCAGGCAAAGGCAGGGCGATCCGACCTAGGCGATCTCGCCGCGCTCACGAAGGCGCGACTTGATGAATAGCAGAATCGACGGGACCGCGCGCTCCATCTTGAGCACGGTGCGGTCGAAAAACTTCTGACTCTCGTAGAACGGATCGGGAACCTCGAGATCCTCGGGCTCAGCAACTGCCGGCTTCGCCGGATCGAATTCACCCCACATGTGAAGCGTGGGCGGCTCGACGCCTTCGGGAATCGCCTCGAGTTTGCGCGTCATTTCCGCGAGGTGTTTCGTGCTCATCGTGAGCACGAGGTCCCATTCGCCGAGCTGGTGGACGAGAACGGTGCGGGCTGCATGCGCATCCGGGCTATAGCCAGCGCGCTCGAGGGCAAGGACGATGCGATCGTCCATGGGGAACCCTTCGGATTCGTACGTGGTTCCCGCGCTTTCAACCTCGACGAGACCCGCGAGACCGGCCTGCTCGAGGCCGGTCTTGAGCATGACGGCGGCCGCGGGCGAACGGCAGATGTTCGCCGTGCACACTGTCAACACTCGGTACTTGCTCACGCCCCTATCTTGCCGCATTTTCGGCGCGAGCGTTAAGGGTCGTACCCGGCGCGTCAACTAGTATGGGGTGGCTCCCGCCGGGGGTCTTTGCCGCGATCTGAAGTGCATGGAGGTGCGCGTTGGGTTCACACGCGTTCTCGCGACTGGATCGTCCCCATTGGTCGGCGCGCCTCGAAGACAAAAAGAACACCGCAGTCGCACGCGTGTTGCGCACCCTCGGCTACGAGGCGCGCGTCCAGCCGTATACCGCGTATGGCTCCCCCACAAAAGTACGCGTGCTCGGGCGCGTTCTCTTCGCGGGCGCCGGTACGCGCCCGGATCATTTCGATCCTCCGGTCTACGACATGCGCTCGCTTGCGCGGCGCGGCTTTCGGAATTTCACGTCGCAGATCGACCCGCACGTTCGAGTTACGGTCACCGTGAGCACCGCCAAGGGCCCACAGGTCTTTGAGACGTACGCTGACCGCTCCGGCATTATCGACGAGATCATTGCCGTAGAGCTCGCCCCCGGCATCCACGAGCTCTCCCTCAGCACCGATGGCACAAACACCGTCACGGCGAACGTCCACGTTTTCGATGATGAGGCGCAAGAAATCGCGGTCGTCAGCGACATCGACGACACGGTCCTCATCACGCTCCTGCCCCGCCCCCTCATCGCCGGGTGGAACGCCTTCGTGATCTCCCAGGCCTCCCGCCGCATCGTTCCCGGGATGGCCGTTTTCTACCAGCAGCTTCGCCGCCACTACGGTGAGAACACCCCGTTCATATACCTCTCGACGGGAGCGTGGAACGTCGCGCCCGTGCTCGAACGCTTCCTTTTCAAGAACGGGTACCCTGCCGGCCCGCTTCTCCTCACCGACTGGGGCCCCACCAATACGGGCTTCTTCCGCTCGGGCACACGCCACAAGCTCACGACTCTCGCCGCCCTGCGCGAGATGTTCCCGAATACGCGCTGGCTCCTCGTGGGCGACGACGGTCAGCACGACCCCTCGATCTACGGAAGCGTGGTCGATGAGCATCCGGAGTCGGTCGCCGCGGTAGCGATCCGCGAACTCACCGACGACGAGCAGGACCTCGCTCACGGTGCCGAACGCCCCCTCGCATCGATTGGCGCCCTCGCGCGCGCCCTCGTGGATGCCGTACCGAAGGTGTGGCGCAGCACGATTGGTCGAAACGGTTCCGACGATCGCCCGGCAACCGTCGGGCCTTCCTCAAACGTTGAGGCCAGCGCCAGCTCCACGCACGCGCCCGGGACTGCTCTCGAGAGCGTGCACGAGCGCCAGGGGGTGCCGTGGGTCAGCGCACCCGATGGTTTTGGCCTTATCCGGGCGGCGCGCGCAATCGGGATCCTCGGCCACCACTAAAATCAGGGTGGAGAGAGGGGCAGGCATGGGCGAGAGGACCTTTACCGTCCGCTACGACGATGGCGGTCTCGCCGACGCCGCGAGTCCGCGCGAGGCGCGCGCCCGCCGCTACTGGCAGGCCCTCCTCGCGTTTTGTGGGCGGCACGTGACCGCGCTCGTCGCGCTCCTCATCGCGGGAGTTCTCGCGGACATCGCCTTGAAGAAGGCGTTCGGTATCCACATCTTTTTCATTTCGCTCGTCACTTCGGGAACGGTTTTTGCCCTCCTCGGGTATGTGTTCTATCGAGACGGTCGCAACCTCTACGATCGAGTGTTTCTTTCGCGTCGCGAGAACCCGCCAGGTCCGCCCCTGGCGCCAACGGGCGCGGAGGCCTACGAGTGGGGTCGTGCGATCGACGGTGTTGGACTGTGGATTGACCCCGAATATCTCGGCCTCGTCGCAGACCCGGGACAGTACGAGACCTACCCGTGGAGCGATGTGCGTCTCGACGAGGCCAAGTTCCGCGGGATTGGCAGGAGCGATTTGATCGTTCACTTGCCTCACCGCCACTTGCGCTACAGCGGCGACAAGCTTGGAGTGACCGCGGCAGACATCATCGCGCGTGCCTCGAGCCTCGCGCGCTAGCGCACAAGTGCCGAGGCTCCCTCTCGCGTAGTCACAGGGGTGTCGCGCCGCCCCTACAGCACGCTCGCGAGGAATGCCTTGAGCCGCTCCGAGCGCGGGTTATCGAGGATCTCGCTCGGCGGCCCAGCCTCGACCGCCTTACCGCCATCCATGAACACGACGTGGTCGGCAACCTCGCGCGCGAAGGCGATCTCGTGCGTCACGACGACCATGGTCTGGCCCTCGGCCGCAAGATCCTTGAGGACCTGGAGCACTTCGGCAACGAGTTCGGGGTCAAGTGCCGATGTCGGCTCGTCGAACAGCATGATCTCGGGCTCCATCGCGAGGGCCCGCGCGATTGCGACGCGCTGCTGCTGCCCGCCTGAGAGCTCGCTCGGGTAGTGGTCGGCGCGGTCGCCGAGGCCGACACGTTCGAGAAGCTCAAGCGATCGCGCACGCGCCTCACCTTTCGACATGCCCCGCACGTGGATTGGCGCTTCGCTCACGTTCTCGAGGGCCGTCATGTGAGGGAACAGGTTGAAGCGCTGGAACACCATCGAGATGCGGGAGCGCTGCGCGGCGATGTCCTTTTCGGAGAGTTTTTGCCAGCGACCGTCGGCAAGCGGTTCCGGGGCGTACCCCTGCAGTTCTCCGTCGATCAGGACTTTCCCACCCGTGGGTTCCTCGAGTTGGTTGATGCAGCGTAGGAGCGTGGATTTACCCGAGCCCGAGGGTCCGATGAGCACGCACACGTCCCCGTCGCCCACCTCGAGGTCAACGCCCCGTAGGACGTGCAGGTCCCCGAATGCCTTGTGAATGTTCTCGAGCCGAACCTTCGGCTCTGCGGCCTTGCTCATGTCACCTTCCTCGCCACTGTTTTCTGTTCTTGCCACATGTGCCCCTGCGCTCACAGCTCAACCTCCGGCAGCGGGTCCTTCGGGGTTGTGCCGGCCGCGTTCACGGATGTCTGGCGCGAGGCTCGTTTGCCGGGGCGCACCGCGGCGCGATCGTCGAAGCCGCGGCCGAAGTAGCGCTCGATGTAGTACTGGCCCACCATGAGCACACTCGTCACGGCGAGGTACCACAGCGCTGCGACGATGAGCATCGGCACGGGCTTGAACAGAAGGTTCGCGATCGAGTTCGATGCGTAGGTGAGATCGAGCGTGAACGGCACCGCGAGGACGAGCGAGGTCGTCTTGAGCATTCCGATCGTTTCGTTGCCAAGCGGCGGGATAATTACGCGCATGGCCTGCGGAAGCACGATCCTGCGCAGGATGAGCGAGTTCTTCATGCCGAGGGATTTCGCGGCCTCGCTTTGGCCACGCTCGACGCTCGTGAGGCCCGCGCGCATGATTTCCGCGAGGTAGGCGCCTTCGTTGAGGCCGAGTGCGACCGTGGCTGCCCAGAACGCGGTAAAGAAATCTCGCGTCGAGAAGCTGAAGAGTTCGGGCCCGAACGGCACACCGATCACGACCTTCGGAATGATCACCGTGATGAGACCCCAGAACACGAGCTGCGTGTAGACGGGCACGCCGCGGAACACGAAGATGTACGCCCACGAGACGCCGCGCAGAACGGGGTTGGAGCTCAAGCGCATGATCGCGGCGGTGAGGGCGATGATGGTGCCAATGATCATCGACACGAGCGTGAGCAGCAGGGTCCAACCAACGCCGCGAACGACCTTCACGTCGAAGAGGTAGGTCCCAACGACGTCCCATTCAAAGACCTCATTGCCTGCGGCGAAGACAATGAGCCACGCGCTGAGGAGCGCGGTGATGACCGCGGCGATCCATGTTCCTGGCCTCGGGGCCCGCTTCGCGCGGATCCGGTTCGGGATCGGGGTATCGATACTCGTGTTCATGCCTTTTTGACCTCTGCTTTCTCGATAAGCCCCGCGTCGTTGCCCCACGCGCTCATGATGGTGCGCAGGGCTCCCGTGTCGATGAGGTGTTGCACGGCAGCGCGCAGCGCTTCCGCGAGTTGATCCTCGCCCTTTTTGACGACGATCCCATTGAGTGCCGATTCCTCGACGTCGCCTACCTGTTCGAGGCTCCCGCGCGAACGAGCGATCGCGTAGCTCGTGACGGGTGAGTCGGCAATGAGCACATCGGCCTTACCGCCCGCGACGTTCGTGACGGCGTCGGAGTTATTGGCGTAGGCGAGGACGTCGACGGGGCGTTGACCTTCGGCGCGGCACTGCTCATCGGCGGCGAGAGCGATTTCCTCCTGGTAGGAGCCAACCTGCACCGCGGAGCGTTTGCCGCACAGTTTGTGCGGGTCGATGGAGTAGGGGTTGCCTTTCTTGACCGCGTAGGAGATGCCGGCTTCGAAGTAGCTCACCATCGTCACGGTTTGGAGCCGTTCCTCGTTGACCGTGAATCCGGAGATTCCCACGTCGTACTTGCTTCCCACCGCGGGAATGATCTGGGAGAACACCGCCGATTCGGTGCGGGTTTTGAGCCCGAACACGATGCCGAGTGCAGTGAGCAGGTCGATGTCGTAGCCGACTGCCTTGCCGTTGCTAAGGAATTCGCCGGGCGCATAGCTCAGTTCGGCACCGTTGACGAGTTCGCCTCGCGCGCGGATCTCTTCGGGAAGGAGCGCGGCGATGTCCTCCTGGTACTCGATCCCGCTGAAGTCCACTTCGGGGATGAGGCTCGCTTCAGCCGCCAGCTCTTCGGAAGCACGCGTGCACGCGCCGAGGCTTGGGGCTAGGGCGCTTGCCACGAGAGCGGCGGGGAGGGCTCGCAGGAATGTGCGCCTGGAGGTTCCGACGGTTGCCGCACTGGCGTCGGATCCACATTCACCGGTTTGAATCATTTTGCAATAGTATGCATGGCTATGCGTTCGATGCAAGGCGTCCACAGTGTGACATACAGCGGGGTCGAAAGCCTCGGTGACGGGCATTACACTGGGATCACAAGCATCTCTCGGCAAGGAGGCCACCATGAACGAGAGCACCCCCACGAGCCGCGCAACCATGAATGAAGAAAGCTACGGGCATTTCCGCCGGCTCGGCACTTCGGGGCTTCTGCTCCCGCCGATCTCCCTCGGGTTCTGGCACAACTTTGGACGCGAACGCTTCGAAGGCGGCTTTGAACACGACGTTCGTGAACGCCCCAAAGCAGACTTCTCGCGTCAGCGCGAGATCGTGCACTACGCGTTCGATCACGGCATCACCCACTTCGACCTCGCCAACAACTACGGCCCGCCCGCGGGCAGCGCCGAAGAAGTCTTCGGTGAAATTCTCCGCAAAGACCTCGCAGCCCACCGCGATGAAATCCTCGTGACCACCAAGGCAGGCTTTCGCATGTGGCCCGGGCCGTACGGCGACGGCGGCAGCAGGAAGTACCTGCTCGCCTCACTCGATCAATCGCTCACGCGCCTCGGCCTCGACTACGTCGACATCTTCTACCACCATCGCCAAGACGACTCGACCCCGCTTGAGGAGTCGATGGGGGCACTCGCGCACGCCGTCAAGAGCGGCAAGGCGCTCTACGCGGGCATCTCAAACTACTCCCCCGAGAAAACCCGCGAAGCGGCAACGATGCTGCGCACGATGGGTGTTCCGCTCGTTGTCAACCAGGCGAGCTACTCGATGCTCACCCGCACCCCCGAGGAGAGCGCGAGCGGGCATGCAGAAGATTCGCTCCTCGGCGTATGCGAGCGGCTCGGCATCGGGGTCGTCGCGTTTTCTCCGCTCTCGCAAGGGCTGCTCACGAACCGCTACCTCACGGGCATTCCCGAGAGGTCACGCGCCGCGCAGAACGTGTTCCTCGGGGAAGACGTCGCGAAGGATCCCCGCTACCTCGAGAAGGTGCGCGCGCTCAGCCGCGTCGCCGACGACCGCGGGCAGAGCCTCGCGCAAATGGCCCTCGCATGGGTTCTGCGTAAGCGCGTCGTGACGTCCGCGATCGTCGGGGCGTCGAGCGTGCAGCAGCTGCGTGCGAACATCGCCGCCGCACGAACCATCGTGCGCGCGGGCGAGAGCGTTCCGGCAACACACTTCAGCGACGACGAGATCGCGAGGATCGAGGCGATCCTCGCCGATCCCGTTCCAGAAGACTGAGCATCTAGCCGTCCTGGGCAGAAGCCTGCAGCTCCTGCCCAGGACTGCTCTCACTCTCGCTGATCGCACCCTCGAACTGCGAGCGATACAGCCGCGCGTAGGCGCCGCCCGCCGCGAGAAGCTCGTCGTGGGTACCTTGCTCGACGATGTCGCCGTGTTCCATCACGAGAATCACGTCGGCGTCGCGAATCGTCGAAAGTCGGTGGGCGATCACGAATGAGGTGCGCCCCTCGCGCAGGGTGTTCATCGCGTTCTGCACGAGGACCTCGGTGCGAGTATCGACACTTGAGGTCGCCTCATCGAGAATGAGCAGCTCGGGCCGCGCGAGGAAGGCACGCGCGATCGTGAGAAGCTGCTTTTCACCGGCAGACACGCTCGAACCTTCGTCGTCGATGATCGTGTCGTACCCCTCGGGAAGGTGCTGCACGAAGTCATGCACGTGAGTGGCTTTGGCGGCTTCAAGCACCTCCTCGTCGCTCGCATCGAGGCGGCCGTAGCGGATGTTCTCGCGGATCGTGCCTTTGAACAGCCACGTATCCTGCAGCACCATCCCGGTGCGGCTACGGAGTTCATCGCGCGTCATCTCGCGCGTATCCACGCCGTCAATCGTGATCGTGCCACCGTCGATCTCGTAAAAGCGCATGATGAGGTTGACGAGAGTCGTTTTGCCCGCCCCCGTGGGGCCCACGATCGCAACAGTCATCCCGGGGCTCGCCACGAGTGACAAATCAGAAATGAGAGGCTTCTCGGGCGAGTAGGAAAAGCGCACGTGCTCGAACCGCACCTCGCCACGACCGGGCGATACGGCCTCGGCTTTGGGCCGGCGAGCGTCGGACCCCTCCCCCGGGCTTTCCGGGACCTGCTCCTCGGCATCCAAAAACTCGAAAATGCGCTCGGCCGACGCAACGCCCGACTGAAGCTGCGTGGCCATCGACGCGAGCTGCGACACGGGCTGCGTGAACTGGCGCGAATACTGGATGAAGGCCTGCACATCACCGAGCGTGAGCTGCCCCGAGACGACCTTGAGGCCACCCACGAGCGCCACTGCCGCGTAGGACAGGTTCCCCGCAAACATCATGAACGGCATGATGAGCGAACTGACTACCTGCGCACCAAAACTCGCGCGATACATCTCGGCGTTCTTCTTCTCGAAGCTCGCGCGCAGATCGCCCTGGCGACCAAAAACCGACACGATCTCGTGGCCGGAGAACGCTTCCTCAACCTCCGAGTTCACCTCACCCGTCGCATCCCACTGCTCCCCAAAGAGTTTCTGGGCGCGCTTGCCGATCACCGCGGTAATGACAAGCGCGAGCGGGATCACGATGAGCGCCACGAGCGTGAGAATCGGCGAGATCACGAACATCATGATGATCGTGCCGAGCACCGTGAGGCCCGAGGTAATGATGCCGCCGAGAGTGTTGTTGAGTGTGTTTTGCAGGTTATCCACGTCGTTTGTCACGCGCGACAAGAGGTCCCCGCGCCGACGCGAATCGAAGTAGCTGAGAGGCACGCGGTGCAGCTTCTCTTCGACGTCGCGGCGGAGCCGGTAGATGCTGCGGTACACCACGCGAATAAGCATGCGCGTTTCGAGCCACGTGAAGAATGCCGCGAGCACGTACAGGATCGTGACGGTGAGCAGAACCGTGTTGAGCGCGCCAAAGTCGATCCCGTGACCGGGATTCAAATCCATGCCCGAGACCATGTCCGCAAGCTGCTCTTGGCCACTTGCGCGCAATCCGGCGACGACCTGTTCCTTCGTGACGCCAGCCGGCAACCGCTTCGAGACGACGCCGTTGAAGATGATGTCGGTTGCGCGGCCGAGAATCTTCGGGCCGATCACGCTCAGGATCACCGAGAGGACGCCGATCGCCATCGCGCCGAGCAACATCGTCTTTTCGACCATGAGTTCGCGAAGAAGCCGCTTCAGCGACGGCCCGAAGTTCCGCGATTTTTGACCGGGCCGCAGGCCCCGCTCGCTCTGCTTCTTGTCCTCGCTCATTGCTTCGCCTCTTCCTCAAACTCTGAAGCCGCACCTTGCGAGGCGACGATCTCCTGGTAGGTCTCGTTCGTCGCGAGGAGCTCCTCGTGCGTACCGCGCCCGGCTATCCGGCCGTGATCGAGCACGAGGATCAGATCGGCGCTCGTGATGGTCGAGACGCGCTGGGCGACGATCACCATGAGAGCCTCGCGTGTTTCGGGCTTCAGGGCCGAGCGCAGCCGGGCATCGGTCTGCAGGTCGAGCGCGCTGAAGGAGTCGTCGAAAAGGTAAATGTCGGGCTTCGACAGGAGCGCCCGCGCGATCGAGAGGCGCTGGCGCTGACCGCCCGACACGTTTGAGCCGCCCTGGGCGATCGGGGAATCGAGCCCCTCGGGCATCTCGGCAACGAAGTCGCGGGCCTGCGCAATCGTGAGGGCATGCCACACCTCTTCGTCGCTCGCCTCCGGTCGACCAAACCTCACATTTGAGGCGACCGTTCCGCTAAAAAGATACGGGCGTTGCGGCACGTAACCGAGGCGACCGTGAAGCAACTCAGGCGCCGCCTCACGCACATCCACACCGTTGACCTTGACGGCGCCGTCCGTCACGTCGAAGAGCCGCGAGATGAGGCCGAGTAGCGTGGTTTTGCCCGAGCCTGTTCCGCCGATGATCGCCACCGTTTGCCCCGCGTGGGCCTTGAACGAAATGCCCTCGAGCACGGGCCGCTCCGCGCCCGGATACGCGAACGTAACGTCGTCGAATTCGAGCTCGGCGCGCTCACTTACACGCGGGTCCCCCGGTTGAACGGCGACCTCAGGAGCAGGAAGCACCACCGAACTGTGCGTATCGAGCACCTCCGTGATGCGCTCTGCGGAGACCATCGCACGCGGAATCATCATCGTCATGAACGTCGCCATCATGACCGCAATGAGGATCTGGATGAGGTAGGAAATAAACGCGACGATCGAACCGACCTGCATCTCGCCGCGGTCGATTGGGCCCGCCGCCGCGAGCAGCACGAGCACCGAGCTAAACGACAGCAGAAACATGATGATCGGGTTGATAAACGCGATCAGGTGCCCCACCCGTCGATTGATCTGCGTGAAGCGCTCGTTCGACACCTCAAAACGATCCCGCTCGTAGGGCTCGCGGACGAATGCACGCACCACGCGAATGCCCGTGATCTGCTCGCGAAGAATGAGATTGAGCTCGTCAATCCTCTCCTGCATCTCGCGAAACAGGGGCGCCGCACGCAGCACGATGACGCCGATCGCGATGAGCATGAGCGGCACCATGACCGCGATCAGCCACGCAAGTTGCGCCTCTTGCTGGAGCGCGAGAACGACACCGCCGATGCCGGTGATCGGCGCGGACACGAGGAACATGAGGCCGAAGAACGACAGGTTTTGAAGCTGTTGCACATCGTTCGTGTTGCGCGTAATGAGCGAAGCGGGAGTGAAGTGGCTGATTTCTTTCGCGCTGAAGGACTGCACGCGATTGAACACATCGGTGCGCACGTCCCGCGCAAGCCTCATCGCCACCCGACCCGCGAAGTAGTTCGCGGCGCAGAGGGCGAGAATATTGGCAAGGCTGACGAGAAGCATCCAGCCGGCAAGGCGCCAAATCGCGTCGATATCGCCCTTGGCGATGCCGAGATCGATGATGTCAGCGTTGAGCGTGGGCAGGTAGAGGGCGGCAAGCTGCGCCGCAGCTTCGAACACCACGACGAGCACGAGAGAAAGCCACGACATTTTCGCGTAGCGCCAGAGGAGTCTCAAGAGGGTCACGAGAGAGAAGAACCTTTCGTGCTCGTGCGGGTAAGGAGAGGCCGACGCCTGCCACGCCCGCAGTGACAATGCCAAAAGGATATAACCAATGCTGCTTCGCGACTAAGGTGATCGCTCACGGCCGATTCTGCCGTCCGCCGAGGGGCTGTATTAGCCTTGAGCGGTGAGTAAAACGACCCAGCGCATCGTCGTCCTGATCTTCGCTCTTGCCCTCATTATCCCCGCGGGGCTCGTGGGGATCGGGCAGTTCACGCAAAACGATCAGGACGGTCGGCAGGTGGCCGACTCCGCGCAAGACACGCGCGCAAAGGTCGATCCCGCGACCCAGCCAAAGCCGACGAACACCACGGAACCATCGCGCGCGGACTTCCCGGGTATCGACGACGAAACCGAGGCGGGAGCAAAAGCAGCCACCACATATCTCTTTGCCGTGTACGCCTACATGATCGGCACCGGTGACACGAGCGCGTGGCGCGAACTCATGGACCCGTCGTGCGAGGAGTGTACGCGCTTTGCTGACAATGCGGAGCAGCTTCATGCCGCCGGAGGCTGGATCGTAGGCGGCGAGATCACCCTCAGCGACGAGAAGGTGACGCTCACGAAGGGCAACGGTGCGAGTGATGGAGCCTCGACGACTGCGAAGGTCGACGCGACGTTCCACGAGGCCGCCGCAAAGCTCATCGATGACCCGACGCGCGAGCCCGCAACGCGCGGGGCGTCGCAGGGGAAGTTTTCCGTAGGTCTTCGTTTCGTTGACGGCCACTGGCGCGTGACGTCGATGGCGGTTGGTTAAGACAGCCGGTCAGACGGGCCTGTACAGAAAGAGGTCCGTGCGGTACGGCATCGCGACCCGGCTACCGGGGTTGTGGCCGAGGTGCTCGTGGAGGTACCAGTCGAGATTGTCGAGGACCTTCGCTCGGGTCTTTTCCGAAGCGGTGAGGTAGTAGCTGCGGGTCGTCGCAAGCCGTACGAAGTCCCACGTGGGGCGCTCATCTACCCAGTGTTCAACGTGACGCTTGACGAGCGTGAACCCTTCGCCCACGTCGGGGCGAAAACCCTCGCGCTGGACGTCGCCCGCGTGGGCAATCCGCGAATATCGATGCACCCACGGCACGCTCACATCGAGCGTGTTCCACACGAGAGCGAGCACACCGCCTGGCGCGAGAATCCTGCGAACTTCGGCGCTGACCGCATCCCGCTCGAACCAGTGCCACGCTTGCGCGGCAGTCACGAGATCCGCGCTTCCCGCCTCAAGAGTGGTAGCCTCTGCCGGCGCCACGCACGCCTCGAACCGCTGCGCCACCTGGCCCGCGAGCGCCTTCGCGCGCGCGACCTCGAGCATCGTCTCGCTCGTATCGAGCGCAGTGACGCGACAGCCTCGCTCAGCGAGAGCGAGCGAAAGCTTTCCCGTTCCGGCCCCTAGGTCAACCACGCGGGGGCGTGCAGCGGTTCCGACGGCTGCCACGATCAGGTCGAGAGCTTCAGCCGGGTACCCGGGCCTCAACTCGTCGTAGCCGTCGCCCTCGCCTAAAAACCCCTTCGCGAGTTCCACTTTGCGCTCCCGCGATCCATAGCGCGGTTCATCCCGGCCCGAAATGTTGGGGATCGGGCCGGGAGTGCTTCGCCTGTCGTTCATGGTCACGAAAGACCACCCTAGCCGCGGCTCTTGATGCTCCGCGTGATGGTCTGCAGATTTAGCAAGGTTAACGGCACAACCGCCACACGGCGGCGAGCTCGTGCCCGCCGCCGATGGCGCCTCCATTCGGGCTAGTCGACGGGGCTGACCCGCACGAGGTTGTGGTCGGGGTCGGCTATAACGAAAGTGCGACCAAAGACGTCGTCGTGCGGTTCCTCGATCACGTGCACCCCTTTCGTGACCCATTCCTCGTAGACGTCGTCGATGGCAGAGGCAGGACCGGGAATCATGAGCCCGATTTCGTTCGTGCGCGGTGTTGCTGATGCGAGATTTTCGTCGTGACCGGTCCAGATTGCGAAAAGCACGCCGGGCGCGACCTCAAAAGCGACGTACCGCGGGCTGGTGAAGGTGGGTTCGATTTCGAACAGGCGACTATAGAAATCGGTGGATCGCTCGACGTCGCTGACGTAGGTCAGAAACAGATTCGGGGCCGGCATGGGTCTCTCCTTATGTCAGTGGATCAGGGAGCCCCATATAATCAGGCATAGACGACACCTGCTGTCATGTTTTCTTTAAGGATTGGGAATGAAGTCGTCCCGCTTGTTGTCCATCCTGCTGCTACTGCAAACCCACGAACGAATGACCAGTCAAGAACTGGCTCGCCGTCTCGAGGTATCTTCACGCACGATCCTGCGTGACATCACGGCGTTGTCGGCTGCTGGGGTGCCGATCTACACCGAGCGGGGCCGGGGCGGAGCCATCGTGCTGGATCACCGGGCCCGGCTCGACATCTCACGCCTCGATCCACATGAACTGCAGCTGCTTTCCGTCGCAGGACTAGATGAGGGTCTTCTTGAGCAGATCGGGCTCCATGCTGTACATGTCAGAACCCAGCAGAAGCTGACCGCTGTTGCGGCGCGTAAGCAAACCTCCGCCGCTCTGCCCTTGCCCGAGGTCCTCCACGTCGACCCCTCTGGATGGCTCACGGCCGAGCAGGAACTCGACGTGGCCGACCTTCTCACCGCTGCTCGAAATAGACAACGCATCCGCCTCCGATATCGACGCAGCGGCGAGAGCAGCGGGCAGTGGGTTGTCGCGGACCCTTACGGTCTCGTGAACAAAGCCGGATCCTGGTATCTAGTGGCTGACGTCGCCTCACAACCCCGCATGTTTAACACCAGCCGCATTGAGACCCGCGAGCTACTTACGGATTCCGCAGTGCTACGACCGGACTGCGATCTGCGCTCAGTGTGGCAAGAATTGCTGACCAGTTTTCAGTCGGCGCCTGGTATCGAGGTGCACGCACAGCTGCGCTCGACCCGCCTAGATCTGGCCCGACGAATCCTTAGAGGGCGAATGATCCGTATCGACGGCTCCGAGGACGAGTGGACTCATATCGTCGTCCACTATCCAGACGTTGAATCGGTTCGGCAGCTCCTCCAATTCGGAGACCACATTCGGATCTTAAGACCAGCCGCAGCGGTGGTTCGATTCCGCGAGATCGCGGCCCAGATCGTGCAGTTTCACTCAGCACAAAGCACTGCCGATCATCGCCGCCGCGATCGCTAACCAGCCCTCGAGAAGAGGTGGATGCCAAGCGCGACGATGAACACTGTTCCGCTCGCCATCGCGAGCAGGAGTTCTACGAGAATGCCAATCCCGAGGGTTTTCAAGGTGGAGAGCGTCGAATTGAGAGCGTCGTGGAACTCGCGCTTGCGGCTCAGCTCTACGAGGAAGAAGCCGAGAATGAACCCGATGAGGAGGCCCGGGCCGGGGATGAGAAACAGGCCGAGGATCGCGCAGCCGATCGCGACGAAGATCGCCCACGTGGGCACTTCGCTCTGTTTGAGCTTCCGCCCTGTGAGCACGTAGCTGCTCGCCATACCCGCGATCGAAAACATCGCGACCAGCGCGAACGCAACCCAGCCCGTCCAGCCACCGATCCCTATGGCCCATACGAGCATTCCGATAAGGATGAGGAATGACCCGGGAAGCACGGGCAGCACGATGCCCGTGATACCTACCGCGAAGGCGAGCGCGGCGATGATGGTCACGATGATGTCCACAGGCACGGTGTTCTCCTTAGTGCGTGGCGGGCAAGGGGCAGTTGGGACGCCGCTGGCGGAGGCAACAGTCTATAGAGAATCGCGCAGGCACCGCCCGCTACACACTCACGCTGATGCGCGAGGTGCCGTCGGACTTTCTTTCCACGTGCACCTTCTCCGCGATCTGTGTTTTGAGTTCGGCGACGTGGGAGATGATTCCCACCGTGCGACCGTGGGCGGCAAGTTGGCGGATCTCGGCGATCACACCCTCGAGTTTTTCCGGGTCGAGCGTGCCGAAGCCTTCGTCGATAAAGAGGGTGTTCATCTGCACCCCGCCGTTTTCTCCGCTCACGACGTCGGCGAGGCCGAGCGCGAGTGCGAGTGACACATAGAAGGTTTCACCGCCCGAGAGGGTCGAGGGCGAGCGAGAGGAATCATTGCGCAAGTCGAGCATGTCGAGGTCGAGCCCAACGTGCTTGCGGCCTGTTTTCTCGGGTGGCGCAAGGCGGATCTCGTAGATCCCACCCGAGAGAGCCGATAGCCGCGCATTCGCGGCCTCGATGACCTTCTCGAAGCGGCGCATGACCGCGAACGTCGACAGGGTCAGACGTGCTTTCGCATCGCTCGAGTTTCCCGTCGCGATATTCGCGAGGCGAAGTATTTCGCTTTGACGCGCCGAGCGTTTCTCGTGCGCGGCGGCAAGCGCCGTGAAATCTGTGCGTGCGCGTTTCACACGCTCGAGCTCTTTCGCGCGAGTCGCGTGGGTTCCCGCGGCTTCCGTGTGCGCATCGCGGGTCTCGCGCACGCGCGCTGCCGCGGTCTCGAGAGCATCGGCTGCATCTCGCTGAGCTTCTTCGCTCGCATCAATGCCCTCGAGGCGGCCGTCCGCGCGGGCATCCTCGATGAGCGCGGTGAGCGAAGAATGCTCCTTCACTGTGTCCTCGAGCGATTGTCTACGGTCGGGGGCAAGACGCGCCTGAACCACATTTTCTATAGCGTCAAAGCCGCTGCCCTCGAGTGCTTCGTTGAGGTGCGTTTGAGCCCGCTCATGCACGGAGCGAGCCTCCAGGGCTTTGTCGAGCAGTTTTGCGTGTGCACGTGCAGCCTCCCCCTCCGTCAGGAGCGAGAGGCGGAGCGCCGCGATGCTCTCGTGCGAGCCTTCGTGGTCCGTGAGCTCCTGAGCAATGGCCGCGCGGGTCTCGGTGAGAGCTTTCTCGAGGTGCTGAGCTTCGAGGGCGGCACGCTCGGCGGCGAGCGCCTCCTTGTGTGCTTCGCGTTCGAGTGAGGCCGTTCGCTCGTCGAACCGCGAAATCTCGGTTTTCACTCGCTCACGCTCGCCCTCGGCTTCGCGCGCACGCTCCTCCTCGCGGGCAAGCGCAACGCCCTCGCTCTTCAAGCGTTCGATGAGTTCAGGGAGCTGCTCCTGGAACTTCGCGAGATCCTCCTCGACGCTCTCCCCCCACGCCCGCTCGAGGGCATCAATATGGAGTGCCTTGGTGGCAGCTGCCGATGCCCGCGCCTCGCTCAGGCCCTGTTCGGCCTCCACTCGCGTGCGTTCGGCCGCCGCAATGCGCTCTTGGCTCACGAGCTCATCGTCGGTGTGCGCGGGGGCCGGGTGCTCACACGCCCCGCACACGGGGCATGCCTGGCCGTCCTCGAGATCCGCCGCGAGCTCGAAGGCGATCGCGTCGAGGCGTTTGCGCCGAAGGCGTGCCTCCTCCTCACTCGCGCGCTTGAGGGCCGCGAGCATGTCGCGTTCATGCTGCGCGCGCGACGAGTACGTTTCGAGGGTCGCGCTCGCCTCCTTCGCGGTACGCTCGCGCGCGGCATGGGACTCACGCTTTTCTTTGAGGGCTCCGAGGCTCGAGGCCCTCTCGGTCGCCTCGCGAAGCTTCTCGGTGAGCGCTTCGCGTTCCGACGGCCGCTCGTTCAGCAGCGTCGCCTTCTCTTTCGACGCTTCCGCCGCTCGTTCAGCCTCGCGAGCAGCCTCTTTCGCCTCGGTCGCACGTCGAGGTAGCGCTACTTCCTCCTTTTCGAGGCTCGCGAGCGCAGCAGCCGCGCCCAGTGCACTTTCGCTTCGCTGATGGTTGTTGTCGCTTAGCGCTCCCCACTGGGAGACCTGCCCGCGTTCGGCTTCGGGAAGCGCCGTCGCGGCGGCGTCCAGCGCTGCCGCCGCACTCTTTTCATGCGCGTGGGCGTAGAACGGTTTTTCGGCGCGTTCGTGAGAGGCAAGGCTTTCGCGGGCTTTGCGCGCCGCCCCTTCAATCGAAGTTCGTTTCCTCTCGTGGGCGTCGAGCTGGGCTTTGCGAGCGAGCAAATCGTGGCGTTCGGTGGCTTTTTTCGCGGCTTCCTCCGCCTCGTTCGAGGCCGCCTGCGCCATGTCCAGGATGCGCATGGCTTCGCGACAGGCGGCTTCAGAGGAATTCTCGAGCTCCTCGCCAATGGCCCTCGCACGCTCGAGACCCGCCGGGGTGAAATCCCGGGTATCGGTGAGCGCCTGCATGCGTTGCTCATCGCTGACCGATGCCGCCTCGAGGACCCGCTGGAGGGCCGCGCCGAGTTCCGCTTTTGAGGCTTCGACGTCGCGCTGAGCCTCGCGTCTGAGTTCGCCGAATGATTGCTCGATCTGCTCGTACAGCTGAGTCTGGAAGATCCGTTCGAGCACAGTCTTGCGTTCGCTCGTGTCAGCTTTGAGGAACCGGGCGAACTCCCCCTGAGGGAGCACGACCGTTTGGGTGAACTGCGCATGCGTGAGGCCGAGCAAGTCCTGAATCTCCCGGCCAACGTCGGCCGGTCGGTTGGCGATCGGCTCGATCTCTTCCGCGCGTTCGGTGCCGACGATCGCCTCACCCAGCGCTTCGGGCGAGGCAAGCCGCCAGAGCTTCGCGCTCTGGTTCTCATGCACGGGAGCGCCTTTTCCGCGCAGGCGAGCGCGCTCGTAGGCGGGGGTACGCCGAACCCGGTAGATCCCTCGTGGGACCTCGAAAAAGAGGTCCACGACGCTCGGCCGCGTATTGGGCATGAAGTCGCTTCGCACCCGCGCATCGCTCGATCCGCCGCCCGCGACATTGCCGTAGAGGGCAAAGACGGTCGCATCGATGACGGTGGACTTTCCCGAACCCGTGGCACCTTCGAGGAGAAAGAGGCCGCTCGCGCCGAGCGCATCGAAATCGAGTTCGACTTTCTCCCTGAACGGCCCGATGCCCTCGAAACTCAAATGGTGAAGTTTCATGGGTTCAGGAGGCCTTTCGCTGTGCGTGCGACTCGGTGAGATCGGCACGTGCGCGCGCATCGGCGAGCACCTGCTCAATGATGTCTCGTTGCACGGCGTTCGGTTCGGCACCCGTGACGTAGTCGAAGAATTCCGAGATGACCTCCGCCGGTGAAGCCTCGCGCGTCACAACCGGCGCGGCACTAGATTCCGTTTCGCGCGTGGACCGGAACTCCGTAAAGAGGAGATGTGGAAGTTCCGCGCTCAGGATCTGCTGAAGGTGCGCGGGGCGAATTTCCTCCCGCACGATCGCGTGGACCCAATCCTCCGAATAGTTCGGGGCACTATCGAGAATCTCTTTGAGAGAGCCGTCCAGTTCGATGAGCCGGCGGCGCACGGGGGTGGGAATACGTTCCACCTCGACCAACCCCGAGGAGTCCATCTCGACAAGAAGAACGGCTTTGGTGTGGTGGCGCTCCGAGAACGAGAAGGCCAGTGGGCTTCCCGAGTACCACGCGGCGGGCCGCTCGCCAGGGACAAGCGCACTCATGTTTTGGCAGCCGTGGAGGTGGCCGAGCGCGACGTAGTCGACCCCCGCAAACACGCCACCGGGAACAGACGCCACACCGCCCACGCTCAGGTCGCGTTCGGAATCCGAGCCGTCCCCGCCCGCAACGAAGGTGTGGGCAAGCACGACGCTTCGCGGATGCCCGAGAGTCTCGAGTTTTGCGCGGACTCGATCCATCGCCTGCACCGTAACGTCTTCGTGCGTGCGAGGAAGCGGGTCCCCACCCTTGGGAGCGAGGCTGTAGCGCGCAAGATCCGGATCAAGGAAGGGCAGCCCGAAAAAGAGCACCTCACCGTGCTCATCGGCTACCGAAACCGGGTGCTCGATCCCTTCGACATCCGCGAGAATGTGAATGCCTGGCCGCATGAGTTTTGCGCCAAAGCCGAGCCGCACCGCCGAATCGTGGTTGCCTGGCGTGAGGATCACCGTGGTTTCTTCCGCGAGCGCTGCGAGTGACTCGTGCAGAAGCTCAACCGCCTCGACGGGCGGGACCGAACGATCGTAGATATCGCCGGCGATCACGAGAGCGTGCGCTCCGGTTTCACGGACCTTCGCCAGAAGGAAATCCTGGAACTCCCGCTGGTATTCGTGCAGGTTCTCACCGTGCAAGGTGCGCCCGAGGTGCCAATCCGACGTGTGAAGAATTTTCATGCTTTCACTCTAAGAGGAGGGTGGGACATTTAAACTCACCTCATGACGTCCGCGCCTTTCTTCGCCTTCGTAGCCGCTCTCGCAAATGCCGTGTTCTTTCTGCCCAAAGTTCCCGAAGCCGCCGAGCCGGTTGCCTCCCTCCCCGGCGCGGATAAATTGGGGCACATCCTCGTGTTTACTTTCACGACCTGGGCGTTTTCACGACTTCTATGTCTCGAAGACTCGCGGGCTCTCTCGTGGTCCCCTCGTGCTGAGAATGGCGCGCACCAGCGTGGGAACACGAGGCTTGGGACAGTTTTCGGGGTCGTGAAGGTCCGACACCTGCTCATTCTCATTGCCGTCCTCTTCCTGTGGGGCGCCGCGATCGAAGTCCTGCAATCGTTCATGCCCGCGCGCTCAGCAGATGTCACCGACGCGATTGCCGACGCATGCGGAATCGCCCTCGGCGTCGGAGCGCTGTGGATCGAACTCGCGCTCGCCCAGCGTTCCCGCGCACGCCGCACCGCAGGATAACGACTGCGACATGATCGCGAGCCTCACGACAGTCGCGCGGCTCACAGGATGTGGAGCTTTCTTTCACGTCACCGATTTACCGTTATGGGCGGCCATAGCCGAGTCGCATCACTGAAGGACCAGATCGTTCATGCCCCTGCTCCCCGCGTTCTATCGCAAAACCGTGCCCGCCAAAGATGGCGCAAGTTGGCCCCATGTCGTGATCGTTGGCGGCGGCTTCGCCGGCGCCCACCTCGTGCTTGCCCTGCGCGATGCACGCGTGCGGGTGACGCTCATCGATCGGAACGTGTACAAGACTTTCCAGCCGCTCCTCTATCAGGTTGCGACCGCGGGCCTCAACTCTGGCGACGTCACGATGTTCCTGCGCGGGCTCTCCCTCCACGCCCCCAACATGCGCTTTCGCCAGGGCGAGGTCACGGGGATTGACACCGACGATCAGGTCGTGAAGCTTTCCGACGGAGGCTCGGTGCGCTACGACCACCTCGTCTTGGCAAATGGCGCCACCACGAACTATTTCGGCACCCCGGGTGCGGAAGAGTTCGCGATGCCGATGTACACCCGCTCGCAGGCTCTCGAGATCCGCGAGAGGATCTTCGCAGAGCTCGAGCGCGCCACGCAGCTCACGGAGATGAGCTTCACCGACCGCCTCGCCATTTCGATTGTGGGCGGTGGCCCCACGGGCGTGGAAATCGCGGGGGCACTCGCTGATTTCCGCATTAGCGAGCTCGATGTGCTCTACCCCGAGGTGGACCCGGGAACGCTCGAGATTTCCCTTATTCAACGCGGCGACGAACTCCTCAAGGCCTTCGAGCCTCAGCATCGCGAGTATGCGGCGCGCGAGCTTGAAAAGCGCGGCGTGACGCTGCGCCTTGGCCAGGGTGTCGAGGAGGTCGGCTACGACTTCGTGCGCCTCGCCGACGGCAGTTACGTCGAATCAGACATCACGATCTGGGCCGCCGGGGTAAGCGTGTCGACATCCGTAAACACGTGGGGTTTCCCGCAGGGGCGCGGGGGCCGAATCGATGTCGATCCCACCCTTCGCGTCAAGGGCTATGACAACGTGTGGGCCGCGGGTGATATCGCCGGTGGCGATGATCCACAGCCGCAACTCGCCCAACCCGCCGTGCAAATGGGCCAGCATGTGGCGCGTGCGATCAAGGCGCTCGTCGAGGGCGATGAGGCCGCTGCACAAAAGCCGTTCCACTACAACGACCTGGGGGCGATGGCGACGATCGGTCGGCGTGCCGCTATCGCGGAACTGCCCGGAGGCGTGAATCTTCAGGGCTCGATCGGGTGGCTCGCATGGCTGGGCGTGCACGTCTCGAAGTTGCTCGGTACACGCAATCGCCGTTCGGTTGCCGCGAACCTCCTGTATCTCTACAACGGCACGGGCATTTCCCGTGTGCCGAACCCCGTCGTGGGTGACGTGGATTCGCTCGGAGCTCGCAGGGCCTTTCGGGAAAATGCGCCGATTCGCCGGTTCGGCTACCGGGCCGGCAAACGGTTCAAGGATCCGGGCAGGCCGCGCATGCGCCGCTAGGGTGATGCCCCGGGTTTTACACGGGTTTTAAGCGCGCTACACGCTTAACGGTTGTTTCGTGGCCTATCGTGAGGTGGAGCGCGGTGAATCTTCCGCGTGGAATCTCTATCGCTCGCCTGACCACGAGGACGCACTCCATGGCCCAGCCCCGCACGACTGCGCTTCGCCGCCGCCTGGGCGGTGTCGTCGTAGGAGCGAGTGTGCTCGCCTCGGCAATCGCGATCTCGGGTACGGCGCCGTTTGAGACGGTAAGCGCTTTTGCTGTCGACACCACCTGCACACCGGGAACCGTCACCCTTTCCGAAGCGAAGGTCGAAAAGGGAAAGGCGTTTACGGCACTCGTATGCGGCCTCAAGGAAGGCACGCAGGTGCAAGGCGAATACCGCCGCGCCGATCCAGCCGTCGAAGTCGAAGCGACCGCAACCCCCGCCGAAGGCAAGCCCGTCGAGCTCCCGCCGCTCGGTTATTCGCGCGACACCGCGATTGTGGACGCCAGCGGGCGTGCAAGCGTAACCTTCGTCATCGCAGAGCCCGGAAATTACACGGTCACTGTCGCGCCACTCGAGGGCGGCACAAAGTCTAGCGCGCAGGTCACCATCACCGAGCCGGCTGAGCCGACGCCAACCCCGACTCCTGAACCGACGCCAACGCCCGATCCCACCAAGCAGCCCTCGCCAAGCCCAACGGAACAGCCCAAGCCAAGCCCCACGGATCAACCCGATCCAACCCCCACGCCGACGCCGGATCCCAAACCAACTGCGGAGCCTACCGCCACCCCGAAGCCGGATCCCACGAAGGAACCTGCGCCTTCACCAACGGAACCGGCGTCCCCATCCTCGCCAGCGCGCCCTTCCCCTCGCCCTGAAACGGAAGCGCCGCTCCCCGCCGATCCGAGCGACAGCCCCGGCAGCACCGAACCCTCGACGACGCCCTCTCGCGAACAAACGGGTGAGCCCGAAGGATCGTCAACCGAAGCTGGCGGATCGAGGTTCGTGCGCTCTCGCCCCTCCGCCATGTCCCGCATTCCCCAGCGAAGCGGCTACGGACGCTCAGCCGACTTCGGCGCCGTGGGAAGCGACTATTCGAAACTCAGCCACCACGGCACGAGTGGCAACGGCGATGCTGGCGGCATCGTCAGACCAGGCCCAACCCCGAGCCCGACGCCCGGTCAACCTCAAGAGGAGCCGGAGAAGGGCTCCACCCAGCTCATCACCGATCCTTCACGGCAACCGCTCGGCCTATCGGTCGCATGGCTCATCGGCGGTGTGATTGCGGGCCTCGGCCTCGCGGCTACGGGCGCGATCGTGCTAATGCGCCGCAATAGCTAGGCCAGGTACGCGGCGAGCGCCTCGAACTGATCGCGCGGGTGAAAGCCCGCCTCGGTAATTTTGCTCAGGTCGAGCGCGGAATTAATGGGGCGAAGCGCGATGCCCTTGTGTGTATCGAGGTATTCGGCACTTGAGACGCTTTGAACGTTCTCCGGGTCGTGCCCCGTGAGCTCGTACACTCTCTGCGCAATCTCGAACCACGAGGTGATATCGCCCGAGTTCGTCACGTTATAGGTGCCGAACGGCACCCGGGTGCGCAGCACAAAATCGATCGCACGCGCGATTTCATCCGTAAAGGTCAATCGTCCAAACTGGTCGTTCACGACCGAGGGCGAGTCGCCGTTGGTGGCGTGTTCGCGCATCGTCGCGACAAAGTTCTTACCCTCGCCGACAACCCAGCTCGTGCGGAGAATGTAGTGCGTATCGAGAGTCGAGACCGCGGCATCACCGGCCGCTTTCGTCTGTCCGTAGACACCGAGTGGGGCGAAGCCTTCCTCCTCCGTGTGGAACGCGACCGAACCGTCGAACACGTAGTCACTCGAGATGTGCACAAGCACGGCGCCCGCCTCACGCGCGGCCGAGACCAGAAGTGCAACGCCCTTGGCGTTCACCGCCCAGGCTTCGCGGCGCCCTTCGGCACTTTCCGCGCCGTCTTTATCGGTGTAGCCCGCGGCGTTCACGATCACCCTGTAGGGCGAGAAATCAAAGGCGGCGATGGAGTCATGGGCGCCGACATCGAGGACCTCGCGGTCCACGAAATCAACGTCGTCGCGACCGAGCCACAAACCCTGGAGAGCTCGCCCCAGTTGTCCCGCGGCACCCACTACGAGGGTCCGCTCGGGCGAGGAGGCCGCTTCTTGCCATTCGCGTTCGGCAGGCGGGGATGCAAAGTCGTGGGACACGGGCATTCCTTACTGTTCGTTTTTCGCGTATGTCGCTTCAGTTGCGGCCTTTGAGGCGCGCCACCACTGTTCGTTCTCGCGATACCACTCAATCGTCTCGCGGATACCGGCATCAAAGTCGCGGTGGCGAGGGCGCCACCCGAGTTCGTCCTCGAGCCTTCGTGCGTCGAGCGCGTAGCGCACGTCGTGCCCGGGACGGTCGGCCACAAAGTCGATGTCGTCTCCGTCGCGCCCGAAGGCCTCGAGAATGACCCGCGCAACCTCGCGGTTACTTCTCTCGCACTTCGCGCCCACCAGGTACGTCTCACCGATGCGGCCCCGCTCGAGGATAGCAAGAACGGCCGAAGAGTGGTCGTCAACATGAATCCAGTCGCGAACGTTCGCGCCGTCACCGAAGAGGCGCGGCCGCACTCCATCAAGGAGATTCGTGATTTGCCGGGGAATGAACTTCTCAACGTGCTGGCGAGGCCCATAGTTATTCGAGCAAATCGAGATGGTTGACCTTACTCCGAAGCTGCGTGTCCAGGCGCGTACGAGAAGATCGCTCGAGGCTTTCGTCGCGCTATAGGGAGAGCTTGGCCGGTAAGGGGATTCTTCCGTGAACCGCCGCTCAACCTCGAGCGGTAGATCGCCGTAGACCTCGTCGGTAGAGACGTGGTGGAGACGCACGCCGAACTCGCGCACCGCTTCAAGCAGGGCAAAAGTGCCCACAATGTTCGAGCGCACGAACACGGCCGGGTCGCTCAGCGATCGATCGTTGTGGGACTCGGCAGCAAAGTGCACAACCGCATCTGTTTCAGGATCGAGGCTTTCTACAAGCGCACGAGTGGCTTCACGATCAGCGACATCGCCAACAACGAGATGCACGCGATCCTCAGGAAGGCCCTCGAGGTTTGCTTCATTACCCGCGTACGTCAAAGCATCAAGAACTGTCACCGAATAATCGGTGTGCGTGACGACATAGTGCACGAAATTCGAACCGACGAATCCCGCACCACCGGTCACGATCAAGTGTGCAGCACCCATAGCCGTTAGTGTGCCACGACGAGGAACGCGAGGCTGTTAGGCGAGCCTCCCGGCCCTCTCCCCACGCCCAAGCGCCATGATCGTAAAGCCGGCCTCGCGCCAGCGGGCCAGATCGAAGACCCCGCGTCCGTCGATCACCGCACGCTCGGCCACGAGCTCCGCGACACGAGCAGGATCAAGGTCGCGGTACACCTGCCACTCCGTCGCGAGGATGAGCAAGCGCGCGCCGCTCATGGCTTCCTCGAGATCGTCCACGAGGCTCAACTCCTCGTAGCGGCCTCGCACGACCGCGAGAGCCTGCGGATCCGTGATGCGCACATCCGCACCGTGACGTGCGAGGGAAAGAGCGATGTCGATCGCGGGCGAATCACGCACGTCATCGCTATAGGGCTTGAACGCGGCGCCGAGAACAGTAATGGGCACACCCGTCAGATCCCCGTTGAAATACTCGAGGGCGAGCTCCACGGGGCGCGCGCGACGCTTCTGATTGATGCGATCAACGTTGCGGAGAAACTCGAAGGACTCCCCCACCCCATGCTCCTCCGCGCTCGCAATGAAGGCCCGCACGTCTTTAGGGAGACACCCGCCGCCGAAGCCGATGCCGGCTTTGAGGAAGCGTCGGCCAATGCGCTCATCGAGACCGATCGCTTCGGCAACCTCGACAACGTCGGCGCCCGTCGCCTCACACATCTCCGCGACCGCGTTGACGAAACTGATCTTCGTTGCGAGGAACGCATTCGCGCTCACCTTCACGAGCTCGGCACTCTCGTACCCGTACACAAGGCGAGGCGTGCCGGCCTCGAGGATCGAGGCGTACACCTCGTCGAGATGCGTGATGGAAAACTTCTGCTCCTCATGCACGCCGTACACGAGGCGATCCGGACCGAGAGTATCTTTCACCGCGTACCCCTCGCGCAAAAACTCCGGATTCCACGCGAGTTCGACGTTCGGAAGATCCGCAAAAGCCTCGCTGAGGCCGCGCGCTGTTCCGACGGGCACGGTCGACTTGCCCACCACAAGGATCCTGTCGCGCGTTGATCCTGCAAGAACTTCCCCAAGGCCTCTGCGTACAGCATGGAGGGCGGTGAGATCCGCGGAGCCGTCGGACCCCTGCGGCGTGCCCACGCACACAAAGTGCACGTCGCACTCGCGCACATCCGCAAGATCCGTCGAGAAATGGAGATTTCCGCGCTCGAGAGCTGCGGAGAGTTTTTCGGGGAAACTGGGCTCGAAAAATGGCGCTTCACCGCGCTCAAGCTTGGCAATCCTCTCGGTATCCACATCGATCCCCACGACATCGTGCCCCAGTTCCGCCATGCATACCGCGTGAACTGCGCCAAGATATCCGAGCCCAATAACCGAGATTTTCATATGTATCCTTGCGACGAATCAGTAAGCGAATCTTTGACGACGAAAAACCGTCATTGATTCGACCCTACCGACCGCACACTCACACCCTGGCCCGGGTTACCGAGAATTCACCGCGTACTTTCAGCCGTTCACGCGCCCGTTAACAACGTCTGGTTTCCGACGGTCGCCGCGACCACTCGAGCCCACACCAATCAATCGTGCGGCGACGAATGCGGGTCGGCGATCACGGCCGACTCGTAGTATTCGCGCAACTGCTCTTCTTGCGTGAACGTCAAATGGCCGAGCCCGTTCGCGCGCGGGGCCTCCTCGAGAATTTCGCGCCGAACCGCGGTTCTGGGGCCGCTTTCATCAAGGTCAATATATTCGTAGGGAATATAGATTTCACGCGTGCCAAAAGGCCCGAGTGCAATTGTCACAAAAGAGATTTTTTGAGTGCGATCATTGAGGAAAATTTCGCACACTTTGCCGAGGCGCCCGCCGGAGGCATCGCGCACGAGAGCGTTGCGGAGTCGATCAAGCTCAACCTCGGTCGCCATACACGCTACTTTCCACTCGTCGGGGTAAACGGATCAGCCTCGCGCAGCGGGATCACAAACATGCGCAAGAAAATCGAGAGGTCATGGTCATAGAGGCCATCGCCCATGAGGGCATCGCGCATGAAGACCCCCGTCCACATCGCGACGATCGAGCGGGCAATCCACTCGGGGCTCGCACCTTCGTCGAGCCAGCCCTTTTCTTCGTACATCTCAAAGAGGGCGGTGAGCTTCTCTTCTGCCATCGTCTGCATTCCCACGATCGCTTCGTGACCGGGGTGATCTTTTTCGACAGCCTCGGCCCTCACGACGGCGAACATGACGGACTGGTACTGCCGCACCGCATCCCAGTCACGAATCGCCGCGGGCTCTTGCGCCGTCTCGACAAAGTCATCGATCAGCTCTTCAAAATGGTGTGCCACGCGCTCGAGGACCGCCTGGAGCAAGGTTTCCTTACGGGAAAAATGATGGAGCATACCCGGGTGGGAGATTCCCACGCGCTCGGAAATATCGCGAAGCGACGTGCCACGGTAGCCGTACGTGGAGAACAGGAGCGTCGCTTCCTCGAGGATGACCTCGCGGGTACGCTCTCCGCGTGCCCGCGTGAGGTTGACTCTGGCGCCGTGATCCGGCGATGGATCGGCCGTGCGACGGGCTGCTCGGCGATCGGGGGTCATGGGCAACACTCCTAGGCTCTGTGACGGCGCGTGAGCCTTGTGGCTGCTACGCACGCTCGCCCGCACAACACTGTAGGGCCACGACCTGCATGTACGCTAAGTTACCGCGATGAGCATGGGGGTGGATTCACGGGCGAATACCAATATTTCCAGCAGTTACTCCCAGTATGTCACAGCTTCGAGGCTTCAGCCCGCAAGCCGCTCGCATATCTGCACCGCGTTGAGGGCCGCGCCCTTGCGAAGATTGTCCGAAGACACGAAGAAGACAAGCCCGCGACCGTCCGGAACCGCCTGATCGCTGCGGAACCGCCCCACGAATGTACCGTCGCGCCCTGCAGCAAGGCGCGACGTAGGCACATCAACGAGCTCGACGCCCACCTGGGCTCGGACCGCTTCCTCGGCTTCGTCCACGGTGATCGGCCGCTCAAACTCAGCGTGGATGCTGAGCGAATGCCCCGTGAACACCCCGATGCGCACGCACGTGCCCGACACACGGAGATCCGGAAGATCGAGAATGCGCCGGGACTCATTGCGGAGTTTTTGCTCTTCATCGGTTTCGAGCGAACCGTCGTCCACAAGCGCCCCCGCGAACGGGACCGCGTTGAACGCGATCGGAGCTGGATACACGCACGGCGCCGGCTCAGCATCGACTCGACCATCGAGGGCAAGCGACTCAAGATCATTCACGTAGGCACGCGTTTGGCTCGCAAGCTCGTCGACGCCTTTGAGGCCGCTGCCGGACACAGCCTGGTAGGTCGCAACCGTGAGGCGCTCGAGCCCGGCGCGCTCGTGAAGAGCTTTGAGGGCCGGCATCGCCGCCATCGTCGTGCAGTTCGGGTTCGCAATAATGCCTTTGGGCGCTTTCTCGGCACACTCTCCGTTCACTTCGGCGACAACGAGTGGGACCTCCGGGTCCTTGCGCCACGCGGAACTGTTGTCGATCACGGTTGCACCGACGCGTGCAAACACGGGAGCGAGACGCTTCGAGGTCGCGCCACCCGCGCTGAACAACGCGATATCGACCGTATTGCCCTCACCTTCAAGCACTGCGGTCTCGGCGTTTTCTACCACGAGGTCCTCGCCATTGACACGCATATGCGTACCCGCCGAACGCTCGGACGCAAAAAGGCGGATTCGCGAGTGTCGCACGCGACGCTCTTCGAGAAGCGTGAGCATGACACGGCCCACCTGGCCCGTTGCGCCCACGACAGCAATGACTGGCCCCGACGGGTCCTTGTCCATAACCTTTTCGCCCATTGCCCTCTCCTTTCGGCCGCGCTCAGCGACCCGTTCCGGCGTAAATGATGGCTTCACCCTCGCCGTCGAGGCCGAAAGCCGTGTGGAGCACGCGCACAGCCTGGTCGAGCTCGTCGACGCGAGTCACGACGCTGATGCGGATCTCCGAGGTCGAAATCATCGAGATATTGATCCCCGCGTTCGACAGCGCGCGGAATGCCGTCGCGGACACGCCGGGGTTCGACTTCATGCCCGCGCCAATGATCGACACCTTGCCGATCTGGCTGGTGTACCGCAACTCGCGGTAGCCGATCTCGCTTCGCGCTGCCTCGAGCGCACGAGTGGCAGCCTCGGCGTGCGCCTCGGGAATTGTGAACGAAATCGCGACTGTACCGTCGACAGTTGAGACGTTCTGGACGATCATGTCGACATGCGCGCCGACGGACGCGACGAGTTCGAAAATTGCCGCGGCTTTCCCGGGCGTATCGGGGACCTCGACGAGGGTCACCATACCCTCGCTGCGGTCGTGGGCGATGCCCGTGATCATCGGGGCCTCATGGCCCCCTTCTGTCAGGAATGCCACGGGGGCCTCCTCCTTCGTAGGTGAAACGTCGCAGGCGCCCGCGAGTGCGCCAAGGCGGGTAAGGTCGGGGTCGATCGGGAAGTCCCGATCGGGATCCTCGCAAATCACGGTGCCGATGCGGCCGCTGTGGCTCGAACGCACGTGGAGTGGAACCTCGAAACGACGCGCGTATTCGACACATCGAAGGGCGAGAATCTTCGCTCCGGCAGCGGCCATTTCCAGCATCTCCTCGGAGCTGATCTCGGGGATGCGGCATGCGCTCGACACGATGCGCGGATCGGCGGTAAAGATTCCATCCACGTCGCTATAGATCTCGCACACGTCTGCCTCGAGCGCTGCCGCGAGGGCGACGGCGGTGGTGTCGCTCCCGCCGCGACCGAGAGTCGTGATTTCCTTCGTCGTGCGCGACACCCCTTGAAAGCCCGCGACGATGGCGACGTGACCGTTGTCGAGCGCGCTGCGGATACGCCCGGGGGTCACGTCGATGATGTGGGCGCCGCCGTGAAGCTCGTCGGTAATCATGCCCGCCTGCGAGCCCGTGTATGCCCGCGCGCTCACGCCGTTGGCGTTGAGGGCCATCGAGAGCACCGCCATCGAGATGCGTTCGCCCGCCGTGAGCAGCATGTCGAGTTCGCGGGCGGGCGGCTGCGCGGTCACTTCTTGGGCGAGGTCGATGAGTTCATCGGTCATGTCTCCCATCGCCGAGACGACGACCACGACTTCGTGGCCCGCCTTCGCGTACAGGGCGATGCGCGCGGCGACACGCTTGATCGCGGCGGCATCCTCAACGGAGGATCCGCCAAATTTTTGTACGACAAGCGCCATGGGCGAGTTTCCCTTTCGCGCGCGGGGTTACCGCGGTAGTGGCATGAATGCGGGTGGTGCCATTGTGACAGGCGAGGCCGCAGGGATGAGTGCAGCGCGCCCGTTGCGTCTCACACTGTGAGGCGTCCCGCGTGCAGCTCCTCGAGACTCTCCGGGATATCGTGCTCGCCTTTGATCGTGGGAGGCTCAACCGTGGCGGGCGTCACCTGTTCTTCGCCGAGCCCAAAGTCGGGCAACACACCGGTCCTCGAGGCCGCCTTGGCGATTTGCTCGAGCGTCGCGTCTTTCGGTAGACCAAGCTTCATCGCCTGGCGTTCGCGCAGAGCCGCCCTCACGCGCGGATCGTCCGCGAGATCCGTCCGTGTGCCGCGCTGAGGTGCAATGGCTGAAAACGGCACCTCTCTGCGCATGTACCAGCCCGCTGGGCCGTAGACGATCGTGCGCAGGTCAATCGCCATCGCGCGGTAGGTGGCGATCATCCCCAATGCGCTCGCCGCGAATCCCGAGATCCCAAGAACCCATAGGTGCACCGGGCCCGCGAGGTCTGCGTCACCAGTCATCTGGAGCACGACGAGCAACGCGATGAGGCACACGGCTTCCACTGCGGCGAGACCAAGGGTTGTCACCCACACGACGCCCCGTTCCCATCGATTCACGGCCATGCGCTCAGTAATCGTGGGATAGGTGCGCTGATCCCGAACCCCCCGCTTTGATGGCGGGATGAGGTGGAAAAGGGAGAGCACGAGCGGTGGCAGCCACGCGAAGGCGCTCAGCCATGCAATGAGCAGCATGAGTGCCGCGATGCGCGTCGTGAGGGAAAAATCCGTCGCACCGGAGATGTCGCCAACGCCGCCATCGAGCGTAAAAAGCTGCCCGAAATCGGCAAAGTAGTAAAACGGCACTACCAGCACAGCAACGATCAGGACCTGCCACCAGCGGTACCGAGCGATAGTGCGAAACGACTGCGCCACGACGCGCGGGTTTGCGGTGAACCTATTGCGCGGCAGATGCCGACGATCCTGCGCAAACAGAACGCGCGTGTAATGACCGTAGCTATCCGTGCCGATCGCAGCCTGGCGCCTCACCTCCAGCTCGCTGAGTCCCGGCAGCTTCAGAGGGTTCGAGGCACGCGCGAGTCCAGCCGCAAGAGGCGCACTCAACAGCGCAATAACAAGCATCTGGAGATACCCCGACACGACGATGTAGGAAAAATCGGCGAGGATGAAGGTATTACCGGGAAGCGCGGTAAGGATCATCGAAAGGACGATCACTGCGAGCTCGGGCCACAGGATCCACTTCGCAAACGACCAGCCGATCGCCCTTCGAAACTCCTTCTCCGTGAGGTACTCGCGGGGGCGTAGTCGCGCAACCGACCGCAAACCGAGCGCCGCAGCCCCCAGACCGGCGAGAGCGCCAAAGGGCGCCGACCCAAAAGCGATGAACAGCACGACGCCCGGCGACGCGCCGAGTCCGTTGAGGAGTGACGCCACGAAAGATGGCTCGGCGAGCGCGAGAATCGGCAAAAACGAAAACAGCGGGGTCAGCGAACCGAGAAACACCATCGCGAGCGCCCCCCAACTGACAAACCCCACGATTGCCATCCACACCCAAATCTTCCGGCCCGCGGCCGCGCGTATCGACCGCGCGGATTCACACAAGACTTCCTCGGGAAGGTCGACGACGTCGTCTCCCGTGGGCAGCCTTTCCGGCTCAGGCAAGCCGACAAGCGGCGGAAGTGGCTGCGCCGAAGGCCCGGCAAGCGTCGGAATCCCCATGCCCTGGCCCGGCATTCCCGGGTGAACGCCCTGCACCATCGAAACCCCCTAGAAAGTGCGCCGCCCCGCGAACGCGCGGCCAAGAGTCATCTCATCAGCGTAATCAAGGTCCCCGCCAACCGGAAGGCCCGACGCCAGACGTGTGACCTCGACTCCGGAATCCGCAAGCGCGCGCGCGATGTAGCTGCTCGTAGCTTCGCCCTGAACGTTCGGGTCCAACGCGAGGATCACTTCGGTGATGTCTCCTTGCGAGACGCGATCCTGAAGTTCCTGAATACGCAAGTCCGCCGGGCCGACTCCCCCGATTGGGTCGATCGCGCCGCCGAGCACGTGGTAGCGACCCCGATACTCGCGAAGCCGCTCGATCGCAAAAACATCGCGGGGCTCCTCCACAACGCACAGAAGCTCACCGTTGCGACGCTCGTCGAGGCATATCGCGCACCGTTCTTCCTCTGCGATATTGCCGCACACCTCGCAAAAGCGGATGCGCTTTTTCACCTCGGTGAGGGTCGAGGCTAGCCGCTCGATCGACGCGCTCTCCGCACCGAGCACGTAAAACGCGATGCGCTGCGCCGACTTGGGGCCCACCCCGGGGAGCATCCCGAGTTCGTCGATCAGATCCTGCACGATTCCCTGAAACACACCTAAACTCTATGGCACGGGTGAGACAAATAAACTCGTAAACTCGCCCCACGCCCGTTCTCAACGCGAAAGCACACCATGACCATCCACACGACTCCCGGCGGAAGCGATGTCGAAAACGGCCGCGGCTACACGACACTCACCGTGCTCGATCAGCCCTCCGTGCCGCTCGCCGCCGTCCGCGTCAACGACCTTGCGATGGACGCACTCGGAGACTATGCGAGCGTGGTTGCCGATGTTCTGCCCGCGGCGCTCGAGCGCGAAGGCGCCGAGATCACCGGGCACCTGGTTGTCGTGTTTTACCGCGTTGGCGGCATTGATAGCGCTCACGCGAAGAGCGATGTCGCTATCGGTTTCCCGATCGAACGTCCACTTTCGAGGGATATCGACGTGAGCTCCGACGCTTGCCCGGGCGACACTGCACTCCAGGCAAGTACCGTCACCCTCCCCGAGGGGCGCATCGCTGCTCTTTCGCACAACGGCCCCTACAGCACGCGCGACGACTCGTGGAATGCCCTGCTCACAACTCTGACGGACCGCGGGCTCGAGCCCACGCCGCCGTTTTGGGAAGTGTCGATTCCCGTTGCCGAGCAGGACACGGTCGTGACAACCTCACGCACCGATCTTTTCGCACCGCTTGCCCCGCTGAACTAGGAGAGGGCCATGCTTGCGGACGGTCTAGACGACCCCCTCGATTTCAGCGCCGTTCGACTCGCGCGGGCCTACCGCGACGGGGAGCTCACGCCGAGCGTCCACGTCGAGCGTGCACTCGAGCGCGCCCATGAACGCGGCGCGAAGGTCGGGGCGTTTTCGTGTGTTACCGATGATCGTGCCCGCACGCAAGCCGAGCGTGCCGAGGCGATGCTGCGTGCAGAACGCTCTGCGGGCAGGGCGCCAGCGCCTCTCCTCGCCGGCATTCCCCTGCCGATCAAGGACCTCGTCGAAGTCGAGGGGCTGCCATTCGAGGCCGGCTCCCCCGCTCTCGCAGGAAACATTTCGACTCGCACCGATGGCATCGCCGAGGATCTCATTGCCGCCGGCACCCTCACGCTCGGGAAAACCACGACGAGCGAGTTCGGGATGAGCGTGTTTAGCGAATCGCCACTCGGAGCGGCCCGCACCCCGTGGGATGTACGGCGCACCGCGGGCGGCTCGAGCGGCGGCGCCGGTGCAGCCGTCGCGTGCGGCATCGCGCCACTCGCCCACGGCAACGACGCCGGCGGAAGCGTGCGTGTGCCCGCTGCCTGCAATGGCGTTCTCGGCATGGTGACCTCGCGTGGAACGGTAAGCGCCGGACCACACGGCCTCGACGGACCGGGACTCGCGCGCCACGGGATGCTCGCGCGCACGGTCGCGGATCTCGCCCTCGGCGTCGATCTCATCGCCCACGCACGGCCAGGCGATGCATTCGCGGGCCCGCGGCCCACACGGGGCGCGGGCTGCGGCGCAACCTCTTCAGTCGAGGCGTCGCTCGCTGCGCTCGATGCGCGAGAGGTTTCACCCCTCAGGATCGGTGTGCTCACCTCGCCCATGGTCGCCGAGGTAGAGCTCGCGGCCTCCTCTCTCGACGCCGTCGTGCGTGCCCGCTCGCTGCTCGAGGCCCTCGGGCACACAACCATCGAGATCCCCGCACCGATGACACCGGAGGATTGGCAAACGTTTATGCCCGTGTGGGCCGTGGGAGCAGCGTCGATTCCGCTGCCCTACGGTCCGGCCGGGAGCGCCGAGGCCCGCGCCGGGGAGGAGGCAGCGGGCGTTGGGGCACTCACGCGCTGGCTACGCGGCATCGGCGCCGAGGTCACCGGGCTGGAGTATGCCGCCGCGATCGCGTGCATTCAGAAACTCACGCGTCGCATGGCCGAGGCGTGGGAGAGCTTCGACGCGATCCTCACGCCGATGCTGTCCGAGCCGCCCGTTCGCGCGGATCGCATCCCCGGCGACCCGCGCGAAGACTTCGATTTTCAATCGCGCTTCACGCCGTTCACGAGTGTGTGGAATATGAATGGGTTCGCCGCCATGAGTGTGCCCCTGCATCGCACAGTGGTCGACGGAATCGAACTGCCCGTAGGCGTCCACCTCGGGGGAACTCGGCCGGGAGCCGAGACCACTCTTCTCAGTATCGCCGCGCAGCTCGAGGCCCTCGACCCCTGGCCCCTACTCGTCGCACCCTGAAAAGCCCAGGCCCGGCTCGCCCCCTGCCGCCGATCCTGCTCACATCCCGGCCCGGCTCGCCCCTGCCGCTACTCCTGCTCACATCCCGGCACTGCCCTGTGCCCTGCCAGCCGGGCTTTACCCTTTC
>NZ_BCSI01000009.1 GCF_001570785.1 Dermabacter hominis NBRC 106157 | reverse complement strand
TGCCGGCCATTGCTGCACCTTCCCAAGGGGGACACAACCATGTCATTCGATATCCAACCTGATGCATCCAGACGAATCGTTGAAAACACGACCGCAGTAGTGTCTGACCTGGAAGAAGCATCAAAGGACACGCAAAATGCAATAAATACAACGCCAGCTGCTTTTGAGCACAGCCCCCAAAGCAAAACGGCGGTGCTCTCTTACTTAGAGCATTTCGTAACGGGTGAGGTCAACGCGACACGCAACATGACTTCAAAATCAACGAGAGCGGCAGCTGACGCAATCAATGCCTATAGGGCCGGCGACACCGAAATGAGCGAGGAAGCTAAAAATGCTATTGCCTCAATTCCGGTTATTCACTTTCCTGGGGAGGTCGTGAAATGATTTCCGTTGCAGACCTCCCGGATATCGATAGCCCGGAAACCGTTCGTCAGCTAGGCGCAGACATCAAATGGATCGGCAGTCGCGCAGCAGACCTTATGGGCTCTGCAACTGAAATTTGGTCTGGCTTGCGCAATACTTACTCTGCACCCGAGGCTTCGAAGCTTCACGCAGCGATGCGGCAGCCCAACGAGATTGCCTCCGAACTCCAAAGAAGTACTTCCGAGGCCAAGAAAAATCTGGACGAATACGCGGATAAGCTAAGCGATTTCGAGAAGCGTAAGGAGTCGCTCAAACGAGACATTGAATCGGCTCTCGCCGATCTCAGCTACGCCGAATCACTTCCGGAGACCGTCACTGAGACTGACGCTGATGGCGAGACACACGAAGTACCAAACACTGAGCGTGACGCACTTATCGCCGCCGCCGAGCGGAAGCTCTCCGAGCTTGCGGCGGAGGTCGAAAAGCTCCGCGGTGACCTGAAGGACGCCGACTCTGATCTCGCTTCACGGTTCTTGAGCGCCGCACAGGGAGATCTCAGTTTCGCCACTGCGCTTCTCGCGCTGGCGACTCCGGAAGCGAAGGAAGCTTTTGCTCGAGGCGTATTGGACTGGATCAAGGACACGATTGATCTGGCGAATACCCTCGTCGGCCCCTACGGCGCGTTCGGTCCGGCCGGCATTGCGCTCGGTTTAGGTATGAAGGCTTGGCAGAATAAGGACCGTCTCTTTTCAGCGGTCCGGAGCCTTAACTCCTACCTCGTGGGAAGTCCGGAAGATCGAAAGTACATGAATGAACAGCTGCTCGGCCGCGCTTTGACGTGGGGCCGTAGCAAGTACGTCGATTTCCTCTACGATCCCGGGCACTCCCTTGGTTATCTAGCGCCCGACGTACTGCTCTCGGTCGCCACGGGCGGATCAGGTGGCGCCGCACGTGCCGCCGGGGCCGGAGCCGCGAAGAACATGGCAGAGGCTGGCGTGAGAGCAGGTACTCGCGATGTTGCCGAATCTGCAAGCAGTGCTGCTGCTCGAGCTGCGGGAAAGCCTGCAGCACGAAGTGGCGCAGGTGCATCAGGGAAGCCGGTACTGAAGGATGCCAACGAAATAGTTCCTGAAACTACACCACACCCCAGTGGCGGAAGTCGGGGCACTAACTCGACCTCCACCGTGAGCCCGGGCACCGATGTAGAGGTGCAGAACCAGGCATCAAAACCGGAGAACAAACCAGAACTCACTTTCAAGGATCGCCTGAATCAAAGCTGGCGCGAGGCTGAAAAGCCCACAGAAACGTTAATGACTGACCTCGAATACACAAATTCGAGACGGCGTGCCGACCTCGCGGCTGCTTATGATGCCTTGGGGAACAGCCAGAATGCGGCATCTATTCGATACATTTACGACCCAGATTCCGTAAGAGATCTTCACTCTGCAATGCTCGAGAATCCTAACGTTCTTGAGAATCTTCGACTGGGCACCGATAAACCTAAGTTCTCTGCGAACAATTCCATTGCCCCACCACCTGAGGTTCATTACTTCGACGTCACCGAGCACCTGGTCACCGACGGCCCCATCGAGCCCCCTCTCAGTCCGGTGCCGCCCCGAGAGTGGAGCGCATCTGTGGCTGCGGATTCCGACCTCATCCCGGAGGCCACGGTTATAGATGAAATCGGAACTCGATCTCGACATGGGTACCTCCAGTGGGATCACGGTGCGGAGGCACACATCCAAAGGAGTTTCCGTAATGAAGATGGGAAAGTCCTTGGCGAAGCCGATGCGAGGGGACTTACAGACCGCGCCTTTTCTTCCGATGACCCGATTCGTAAGGATGGCCACGACGGTCGTAGTTTCGTCGAGAAGAATGGACAAATCTCGCATACCCCGGAGGAAGTGGAGGCTTATACCAAAGAACACGGGACGCGTCCGCCTCACGACGATGCCGGCCATCTGCTTCCAGCCAACCTTTTCCCGAACATCGGAGCTGCCAACTTCACCGGGCAAGACAGCAATCTGAACCGCGGCTCCTTCAAGCAGTTCGAGGACGTCCCGCGCGATATTCTCAATCATCCTGAAGATAGCTATGTCGATTACCGCATGCATGCACCGCTTGAGGAATCTGGGCGACCCGAACTCTACAATGGCGAAGTCATTGGTGGGCACAAGGCTTCAGGTCAGGAGATTTTGCGCCTCAAACAGGAGTTCGTGAACGCCCCAGGTCGACAGTTCAGTCGTAATCCTAACGTTTCGAACGCTCTCGACCAACCGGACGTGCGAAAGCGTGCAATTGATGCTTTGTTTGACGCGATTGTGAACGATGGAAAGAGTTAGCAGGGGGCACTTGCAACTTTCTTTTACACATTCACCCTTCATGGAGCTATAGCGCAGGTCACGCACGAGTGACAAATCAGCTGCAAATAAAGCCAGTCTCTCACCAAGATCATGCTTCGATAGCGCACAATTAGCGCCTTTGATCCAGTTAGATATTCGCTTTAAGCTGATTCTCTCAGCGCCTAGCGGAAGCATCTTCATCGCAGCGAGACCAAATAGCTTTTGATATAGCAAACGGAGGCGCCCGACGGATCATTTCCGCCGGGCGCCTCCGTTCTTCATCAACGATGAGAAGCTCACGCCTTGAGCAGCGCGAACTCCCATCCACCGAGCTTCTGCTCACCGGCGCGTTCGCCTTCGGCGACGTTCGACAGCACGAGCTCGGCGCCTTCGGGCCACACGTCGGAACTAAGCTCGACGGCCTCGCGCGAGAAATTGGCAACGGCGATGAGCGAGGAGGCGTCGGACCCCTCCCCCGCGCTGAACCTGCGCACGGCCCACACACGCGACGGGCCGGACTGGCCCGGCAGGCCCTCCCCCATGCTTTCGACCGGGCCGAGCAGCTCGAAGCCGCCCGAGACGAGGAGTGGCTCGCTCTTGCGCAGCGCGATGAGGGCGCGGTAGAACTCGAAAACCGAGCCCTCGACCCCAACCTGGTCGGCGGCGTTGACGCCGTCAGCGGCAGAGGGGTTCACGGCGATCCACGGTTCACCCTCACCGAAGCCGGCACCAGAATCAACCGCGGCAGTCCAGGGCATGGGTGTGCGGGCGTTGTCGCGGTTCATGTCGCTGATGCCGGGCAGGAGTTCCTCGAAGCTGCCGTGACCGAACTGCTCGGATTCGCGCACGTAGTTGAGGACCTCGATGTCGCGGAACTGCTCGAGGCGCTCCCACGGGAAGTTCACTTGGCCGAGTTCCTGGCCCTGGTACACGTACGGGGTGCCGCGATGCGCGTGGAGCATGCCCGCGAGCGCCTTCGCGCTGCGCACACGCCACGCGGGGTCGTCGTCGCCCCAGCGGGACACGGAGCGGGGCTGGTCGTGGTTTTCGAAGTAGAGGGAGTTCCAGCCGCCTTCTTCGGCGACTTCGCGATCCCAGCGGGCGAGGTTGCCGGCGAGTTCGTGAAGCGGCAGCGGGCGCGACGGGTTGAACTTGTGCCCCTCGTGCTCGAGGCCGACGTGCTCGAACTGGAACACCATTTCGAGTTCGCGACGCTCGGGATTCGAGGTCAAGAGCGCGTCGTGGGCGGTGATGCCCGGGGTTTCACCGACGTTCACGAACGTCTTGGGGTATCGGTCAAACACCTCGCGGCGCATCTCCTGCATGAATTCGTGGAAGCGCGGGCCGGTCATGACCATCGCGAAGGCGGAGCCGAGGCCGTCCTGCGTGGGCGGGCCGTCGGGGAGGCCTTCGGGCTTCGAGATGAGGTTGATGACGTCCATGCGGAAGCCGTCCACGCCGCGGTCGAGCCACCAGCGCATCATGTCGTACACGGCCTCGCGGACTTCGGGGTTTTCCCAGTTGAGGTCGGGCTGTTTGCGGGAAAACATGTGCAGGTAGAACTGCTCGGTCTTCTCGTCCCACTGCCAGCCGGGGCCGCTGAAGGCGGAGTCCCAGTTGTTGGGTTCGGTGCCGCGCTCGCCTGGCTTCAAACCTTCCACTTCGCGAGCATCACGCCAGATGTACCAGTCGCGCTTCGGGTTCGTGCGCGAGGAGCGGGATTCGAGGAACCATTCGTGTTCGTCGCTCGAGTGGTTGACGACGAGATCCATGACGAGGCGGATGCCGTTCGCGTGGAGCTTTTCGATGAGTTCGTCGAAGTCATCGAGGGTGCCGAACATCGGTTCGATATCGCGGTAGTTGGCGATGTCGTAGCCGTTGTCGTCCTGCGGCGAGGGGTAGATCGGCGAGAGCCACACGGTCTGGATGCCGAGTGCGGCCAGATAGTCAACATGGTTGATGATGCCGCGGAGGTCACCGATGCCGTCGCCGTTCGCGTCGGCGAACGAACGGGGGTAGATCTGATACACGACGCCGTTCTTCCACCAGTCGGGTTGGTCGGCGCCGGGGGCGTGGGCAAGCGGGGGCATGGGGCGAAGATTGTCGTTCATGTCTCCACGGTAGTCGAGATTTTTTCTCCGCAAAAGAAAGCCTGTGGGAAAACGGGATTTTTATCGGCGGGGTTGTGTCGGCTGGGGTTTTCCGGCCGGGCTTTCCGGCTGGGTTTTGCGGTGGGGTTTTCGGTCCGACGCTTGGCGCTCCTCAGCGCACCACCGTTCCTCACGGTGAGCCCTCGCGCCAGTTGAGCTCCTCGACGCCATCAGCAGCGATCAATCGCCGATTGTTACCGTGAGGCCACCAGCGCACATCAACCACAGGAGGTTTCCCGTGCCGGCGTTTTACTCAGATTCTGCGTCCCCATCGTTCTATGCGCTTACCGCGATTGCCGCAGCGGCAGGTGACACCGTCACCCTTTCGCGCGACCCGTACTTCGTGAGCGCGGCGAAGCCTGCTCCGGAACGGACCGTCGCGCTCGTGAGCGGCGGCGGCGCTGGCCACGAGCCCATGCACGCGGGATTCGTGGGGCGCGGAGGCCTCGATGCAGCGGTGCCGGGCGAAGTGTTCACCTCCCCGCATTCGCGCCAGATTTTCGAGGCGAGCCGCGCCGTAGCAAAGGACGGCGGCGTGCTCCACATCGTCAAGAACTACACGGGCGATTGCATCAACTTCAATATTGCGGCGGAGCGCCTTTCGGCCGAAGGGATCGAGAGCGCGCAGGTCCTCGTCGATGACGATCTTGGCACCGATGCGGGCGCCGTGGGCCGCCGCGGTATCGCCGGGACGACCCTCGTCGAGAAGATCCTCGGCGCTGCGGCAGACTCAGGCCTGAGCCTCGGCGAACTCAAAGAGCTCGGCGATGCGCTCGTGGCAGCCACTCGCTCGCTCTCGGTCGCGCGCCGCGCCCACACCTCCCCCGGCGCTGACCAGCTCGCATTCGACGTGAACGCGGGCGAGCTCGAATACGGCGTGGGCATCCACGGGGAAAGCGCGAAAGAAACGATCGAACAGCCGACGCTTGAAAAGCTCGCGCAGCGCATGGTTTCCGAGCTGCGCGAGGCCCTCACCGAAAAGCTCGAAGCGGGCTCGGGAGCGCTGCTATTCGTCAACGGCCTCGGGGGTCTCGCCCCACTCGAGCTGCTGCATATCCAGGCCGCGGCCCACGAGGCGCTCGCCGATGCGGGTGTCAACGTGCGCATCGCCTTCTCCGGCAACTACACGACGGCGCTCGACATGGCCGGCTTCTCGCTCACGCTCACCGCGCTCAACGAAGAATGGGTCGAGTACGTGTGCGCGCCGCACGACACGGTCGCCCTGCCCTCGCCGCGCCCCCTCCCGGACGACTTCGACGTGCACGCGGGCCGCGAGGCCGAAAACGCGGGCGAAGGCAATGGTGAACATGAGGCTTCGGCTGGGACAAAGCAGGCGTCGGAATGGCTGACCCGGTTTGTGGAGACGCTCGCACACTCGCGCGCGGCGCTTGATGAGATCGACCAGAAGGCCGGCGATGGCGACGTGGGCACGAACCTCGCGAATGCGGCGAAGGCGACGCTTGCGCACGCGAGCGGGGCGGACGCCGATCTCGCGGCGGATCTCAATTCGATCGCGGAGGGCTTCCTCAACGACACCGGTGGCTCCTCCGGCCCGCTGTTTGGCCTCGCCTTCCAGGAAATTGCGGCGGCCGCGAAGGATGGCCGCACGCTCGTCGAGGGTGTGAGGCAGGCCCGCGCCGCGGTGACGCGCGTGGGTGGCGCGGAGCCGGGCGATCGCACAATCGTGGATGTTCTCGAGGCAGTTGCCGGCTCGGGAGCTGAGAGCCTGGATGCCACGGCGATCGGCGCCGGCATCGACGGCGCGGAGTCCACGAAGGACATGTCGAGCGGTCGCGGGCGTTCGAGCTACCTCGGCGATCGCGTGCTCGGCACGCCTGACCCGGGGGCGCTCGGCATGGCGCTTGCTCTCGCTCTGATTGCGGAAGGCGCGGGCGCGAATGTTGAGGCTGAGCGCGAGAGGCTCGCAGCTCTCATCAGCTGATCCCGCCCCGCCGCCGGGGCTTCGGTCGTCATGCGCGGCGGTGCGGCGCGGCACACGGCCCCGCCCGATGGTTCACCGGCCAAACCGTTCCACTTCATAAAGAAAATCGCTCCCTGCCCGCACAGCGCGGGTGGGGAGCGGCCTTTTCTTCATCGAGAGTGACGGGCTCGAGCAAAAACAGCGGCCACGAGCAAGAGCAGCGGGAACGAGCAAGAACAGCAGCCACGCTCGCGGCGCACGCATGCGCCCGAATTACTTGGTCGAGCCTCGCATGACGCCCGAGATGATCCACTTCTGCGCGAACACGTACACGAGCATCATGGGCGCGATCGCCATGAGGTAGCTCGCGAAGGAGACCGGGTAGTTCGTGTTGAACTGGCCCTGGAACACGTATTGCGCGAGCGGCAGGGTCTGCGAATCGGGATCGGAGAGGATCACGAGGGGCAGCATGAAGTCGTTCCACGACCACAGGCACGTGAGGATGCCAACCGTCGCGTTCATGGGGGCCATGAGCGGGAACACGATCTTCCAGAATACGGTCCACGTGGAGGCGCCTTCGAGGCGTGCGGCCTCTTCGAGCTCTTCGGGAAGCGACTTCAAGAAGCTCACGTAGAGCAGGATGTTCATCGCGAGCCCGTACACGGTGTACAGGAGGATCAGGCCGGCCTCGTTGTCGATGCCGAGCGCGGCCGTCTGCTTCACGACGGGCAGCATGATGATCGGGAACGGCACGAAGAGCGCCGCCACGAAGAAGTAGTAGAGGAACTTGAAGCTCTTGCGGTGGAGGTTTCGCGCGATCGCATAGGCCACCATCGAGTTCGTGAGCAGCGTGACGATCACGGCGCCGACCGTGATGATCGCGCTCGTCATGAGGCGCTTCGGAAACTCGGTGAGGCGCCAGGCCTCCACGAAGTTGTCGAGGTTCCACTGGTGCGGGAGCCCGAAGCCGCTCTCGGCGAGCTCGGGTGCCGTTTTGAACGCGGTCACCACCGCGAAGTACAGCGGCACGAGGATCGTCAGGGAAAGAACGGCCACGAGGGCGGTCGCCCACCAGTTGGTGCGGTGGAGGCGGTAGCGGCGCTTGTGGCGCGGGGGCTTTCCGACGCTTGCTCCGCCCTTCTCGATGCCTTCGTTCGTGGGTGTTTCTGCGGCACCCGGGGTGGGGATCGACTGGGTACTCATGTCAGTTGACCTCCTTCGACTGGAGGAATCGCAGCTGTGCGAACGACAGCACGATGAGGATGATGAAGTAGATGACGCCGTTCGCCGTCTGGTAGGCGAATTCGCCGCCCTGGAAGCCGTTCTTGAAGATCAAGAACGAGATGGATTGGGTGGCGGTGCCAGGGCCGCCCTCGGTGAGGGCAACGACCTGGTCGAATACGCCGAGGGAGTTCTTGAAGCTCAACACGACGTTGATCGTGAAGAACGGCATGATGAGCGGGAAGGTGATTTTCCAGAACTGCTTCCACTTGTTCGCGCCGTCGAGCGAGGCCGCTTCGTAGACCTCTTCGGGCACGGTTTGCAGGCCCGAGATGTAGATGAGGGTCGTGAAGGCGACGCCCTGCCACACGCCCACGAACACGATCGCGAGCCATGCGAGGCTTTCGTTGGCGAGCAGCGAGGTGCTGAGCCAGTCCCAACCGAGCCACTGGCCGATCAGCGGAATATTGTTCGTGAACAGGTAGCTGAAGATGTACGAGACGATCAGCACGGGGAGCATGTACGGGAGGAAGAAGATCCCGCGAAAAAGGTTCTTCGCCTTGATTGCCGAGTTCAGCAAGAGCGCGAGAACCATCGCGATGACGTTCGTCGCGAGCGTCGAGGAGATCGCGAAGAGGAACGTGAAGCCGTAGCTTCCCCAGATCACGTCGTCCTGGAACAGGAACTTGTAGTTGTCGAGGCCCACGAATCGCCAGTCACCGTAGCCCTGGTAGTTCGTGAACGTGTAGAAGATGCCCTGGATGAGAGGCCACACGAGCAGGGCCACGAAAATGATGATGGCGGGAATGACCATCCAAATGTGGGCGGGATCGATCCGCTTTTTCTTTGAGCGTAGTGCCGGCGCGGAGCCGGGTTTTGTGTGCGTTGTAGACACGGTGGCTTCTCCTTACGCCGTCGCGGCCATGCGCTTTGCGACCTTGTCCCACTGCGTATCGAGCGTCTTAATGAACGCGTCGATGTTGTGGTCGATCAGGAACTGCTGCATGTAGTTGTTGAGGTTCACTCCCTGCGGGAAGTTGTGGTCGGAGTAGGTCGCGATGAGGTCGTTCGCGAAGTACTCCTGGAGGCCCTGGAGGGCCGGGTCGTCGGTCTCGGTGTCCTTGAGGGTTGGGAAGGCGACCTGCTCCTTGCAGTAGGCGAGCACGTTTTCTTCCTTCATGAGGTAGCGCATGAAGTCGAGGGCTTCTTCTTCGTGCTCGGGCTCAACGCCCATCGTGAGGGCCACGTCCACGCCGGAAACCACGCGCGTGTCAGCGGGGTCGTCGGCGGGCGTCGCGAAGGTGCCGAGGTTGATGTCGGGGTTGTAGGAGCGGATCGCGGGGATCGCGTAGGTGCCGTGCACGTAGATCGCGGCTTTACCTTGGGCAAAGCCCTGGTTGCCGCCGTTGTAGTCGACCTCGTACTTGTTCTTATTGCCCATCTTGGCAATCTGGTTCATCTTCTCGAGCACGGGGCGGAGGTCCTCGAAGGTCGTGTCGCCCTCGAGGCGCTTCTGGTACCACTCGGCGACGTCCGGCAGGAAGTTGCCGGAGATCGACGAGAACATGGGGGCGCCGGTCCAGTTGTCGCGGAAGCCCCAGTAGAACGGGTCGACGCCGCCCGCGGCGAACTCTTCGGCCGCGGCGATGAGGTCGTCCCACGTCTTCGGCGGCTCGATGCCGAAGTCGTCGAAAATGTCTTTGTTGTAGATCATTCCCGAGCCGTTGGTGGAAAGCGGCAGACCGTTGACTTCGCCGTCGGCACCCGCGCCGAGGCTCGGGAGGATTGCGCCGACGCCCTCTTGCACCTTGTCGAGAAGGTCGGTTTTCGCGAAGTCGTAGAACACGCCCGAGCGGGCGATGGAGCCGAAGTTGTAGTCGCCGTTGATCGAGACGATGTCCGGCATGCTGTTCTTCACGAGCCGCACGCGCAGCGCCGTCACGTTGTCGGCCTGGAAGTTTTGTCGCACGCGGACGTTCTTCGCTTGCGCGTTGTACTCCTCGCAAATCGAGTTGAACAGGTCGATCGCCTCGGATTTGAACTGGAAGTATTCGAGCGAGGTGCCGCCCGAGTTCGAGCCGCCGCATCCCGCGAGCGCGCCGAGGGTCCCGAGACCCGCCATTCCCGCGAGGAAGCCGCGACGGGTGGTGGTCGCCATGGTTTCTCCTTGAGGTGCGTCTTCAATGACCCTATTATTTTCGTTATAAAATAAACTCGCGTCAAGCACAGACCGAATCGAGGCGATCACACCAACACCCCCTCGCGCGCGTCCCAGCGCGGATCAATGGAGCCCATTAACGGCCCGATTCCGCACCCCGCCCCACCCCCGCATCTGGCAAAGTTGAGTACCGTGAACACCCCTTCCGTTCCCGAGCGCCTCACGCTCGACACGCTCCCGCCGTCGGCAAGGCGCGTGTATCTCGAGCTGCTCCGCTACGGGCCGCTTCCGCGCACGCAGCTCGCCGAGCGCCTCGGGCTGAGCGCTGCCTCCCTCACGCGCGTCACGACCCCGCTCGTTGAAGCGGAGCTCATGCTCCAGGGCGCCCCCGTTCCAAGCGAAGTTGGCCGGCCCGCAATCCCCCTCTCGGTGAACCTCACGAGCTTCGCGCTCATCGGGCTGTCGATCACCCACGAAACCCTCGTGGCAATCGCAACGGACGCGCGGGCAACCGTGCTCGACTCGCGCACACTCAGCCTCACCGACCTGCGACCGAACACCGTTCTCCGCGAAGCAGGCACCCTCATCGCTCAGCTGCGCGAATCGCTGGCCGCCTCCCACCCCGCGCTGCCCGTCGCCGCCATCGGCGTGAATATCGGCGCGCAAATCGACGGCGGCCGCATCGTCCGCGAAGCCCCGTTCCTCGAGTGGACAAACGTGCACGCCGCCGATCAGCTCGAAGAACTCACGGGCCTTCCCGTCCTCATCGTGCACGACCTCACCTCCCTTGCCGAAGCCGAAAACTGGTTCGGCGCGGGCCTTGAGGCCTCGAGGTTCATCGTGGTGACCGTCGGAATTGGCACGGGGTTTGCCCTCGTGATGGACGGGCGGGTGATCACGGACGAGAACACGGGTTTCGGCACGATTACCGAGGCCATCCGGGGCGCCGACTGGCCCGATTTGAGCGGCGCCCGCCCCCTCACCGCCGAGGAGTCGGCGCGTGCGGCCCGCAAGGTAGGGAGACTCGTGGGTACGGCCGCCGCGTTCACGATGCCGCAGGCCGTCGTGATTTCCGGCGAGGGCGCGCGGTTCCTCGCCGGCAACGAGGAGGAACTCGACGCGGGCATCGCCGAAGTGAGGCACGTGAGCGCGAGCGGCCTCGACATTCAGCTTCGCGAGCACGATTTCGCCTTCTGGGCGCGCGGCGCGGCGACCGCCGCGATCCAGTGGATCCTCGGCGTGGGCGACGTTTCCGCTCGCTAGACTCGAAGCATGGCTACAAAGCGCATGGACAGCACGCAAAGCACCCCGAGCCCCCTCACCTCGGAACTGATCGTCATCACGGGCGCCTCCGCCGGCATTGGCGCGGCTCTCGCTCGACGGCTCAGCGATAGCGAATGCCGCCTGATCCTGCTCGCCCGGCGCGAGGAGAAGCTCAAGCCGCTCGCGAAGGAGACCGGCGCGACGTACTACCCCGTTGACCTTTCGGATGCCGACGCCGTCGCAGAGGTGTGCGAGAGGATCCTCGCCGAGCACGGCACGCCCGACATCCTCATCAACAACGCCGGATCGGGCCGCTTCATCAGCATCGAGGAGACGAGCCCCAAGGAAGCGCGCGAACAGATGGCGCTGCCCTATTTCGCGGCATTCGACATGACGCGCGGCCTCATCGAACCGATGCTCGCCCGCGGCAGCGGCACGATTTTCCAGATCAACTCCCCCGTCGCCCAGATCGCGTGGCCCGGCGCCGTGGGATATGCCGCCGCCCGCTACGCCGTTCGCGGCTTCACCGAGGCTCTGCGCCAGGACCTTCACGGCACCGGAATCAACGTCGGCTCGCTGACCCCCACGCGCGTCCACTCCGACTACTTCAAAGCCAACCCCAATTCCGAAAAACGCGTGCCTAAAGTCGAGCTGCTCGTGGGCACGATGACCCCCGACGAGGTTGCCGAAGCCGCCGTCCACGCCCTCGAACACCGCCCCAACAAGGACTCGAACGCCCCGTGGCGCTGGGCACTCAGCGCCCCGATCGCGCGCGCAATCCCCGCGCCATTCCTGTGGCTTTTCCGGGCCACGGGCCACAAGCGCCCGCGCGGCCGGATCGGGGGCAGGCTTCTCGGGCGGGGCCGACGCTTGCCGCGCGGCTAATCGAACCTCACGACAAAAGTGGCACGCGAGCAGCACGACACAATGATGATGCAGAGTCTTCGAGAGTTCACCTGTTATGCTCGAGCCATGTCTTGGGAGAGACATTGAAATAAGCGGTTTCGTACCGTGAATTCTCCAGCCCCTCGGTTTACCGGGGGGCTTCGTTTTTGCTTTCGTCCCTCACCTGCGTTGATATTCTTAGATCACACTGTCGTGCAAAACGCAAAGGGGCCATCGTGGCTGAATGTATTTATCGAGTTGGTATTGACGTTGGTGATCGGTCCGTCGGCCTCGTCGCCGTAGAGTTCGATGAAAATGGCGTTCCTCTGCGTTTTCTCGAGAAGCTCGTCGTTCGCCATGATGGCGGTCTCGATCCAGATACGGGCAAAACCCCTCAATCCCGCAAGGCAACAGCGGGCGTTGCACGCCGCACGCGCCGTATGCGCAAACGGAAGCGCCAGCGCCTGAAGGCCCTCGACCGCTACCTTGCCGAACACGGCTACCCGGATGTGCAGCCACAGATCACGCCATACGATGCGTGGCATGCCCGGGCTCGCCTCGTGAGCACGAAAGTTGATGATCCGGCCCAGCTCAAGAACGATCTCGCTCTTGCCCTTCGGCACATCGCGCGACACCGCGGCTGGCGCAATCCCTGGAAGACTCTCGCCTCCACAAGGAAATTGCCCGTCCCCTCGGAAACTCTGCTCGCGAACCAGGCGCGTGCACGCGAACACTTCGGAGACGAGGTCAATGATTCGACCACGGTCGGACAGATCGGCGCGCTCGCCGCATCTCGTGATTACCTGCTGCGCCCTCGCAACATCACCGTCACCAAAGGCGTCAACCAGAAAAAGAATGTCAATGATCTGGAGCGAAGTAGCGAAGAGGCTCTCGCTGCTGGACACCCCACTGCTCCCATTCTGGGGTGGCAGGTGCGTCAAGAAGACCAGATCAACGAGGTCGAACGCATTTGGGAACGCCAGGGACTCCCATCTGAGGAACTCCCACAAATCCTCACGCTTCTGTTTGCCCAAACGAAGCCGCACGTGCCGAGCGAACGAGTTGGTCGCGATGCTCTTCAACCGAAGCTCTACCGTGCTCCCATCGCCGCATTGGAGTTCCAGGATTTCCGCATCCTGGCTGCTATAGCTAACTTGCGTGTGCGCACGGAGGGTGGCCGTCGCCTCACGAAGGATGAACGCTTCACGGCCTTTCAGTTCATGTCAGGCTGGAGAGAAAAAGAACCACTTTCCTGGGCCGATGTCGCTGAAGAGCTTGGCTTCTCGGCCCATGCATTGGCCGCTCCCACCACCGAAACGAACCAGAGGCTGGCCTTCGCCCCAACGAACCGCACGCTGACAACCCTCGGCACGTTCTTCAAAGGTAAGAAGATCGATGCTGGAGCCCGCGAGTGGTGGCAAAGCGCGAGTTACGCCGAACGCAGTCTCCTCGCACAGCTCATTGCAGACGCGACACCTGACACTCAAGAACAGGCAGATGCATCGGGGCTCTCTGACGTTCTTCTCCAATGGGATGAGGACACCGTGGCCGACCTGATGGAGCTCGATCTGCAAAGCGGCCGTGCGGCGTACTCCACCGACACGCTCCTGCGCTTGAACGCGCGCATGGAAAACGACGGCACCGATCTATTCGAGTCGATCCAGGCAGAGTTCAACATCGATCCGTCTCGCCTCCCCCGACCTGATTGGGACGACCAGACCGGCCAACCGACCGTGGATCGCGTTCTCACTATCGTTCGTCGCTTCGTCGGCGGTTGTGAACGCAAGTACGGAAAACCAGAATCCGTCACAGTTGAGCATGTTCGCACGGGTTTGATGGGCGCTGAGCAGCGCTCCAGTATCATTGCCGAAAACAACCGCAACCGGCGAGATAGCGACCGTATCCGCGCGGAGCTCCAGGCAGACGGGCTAAGCGAACCTTCGCGTCTAGACGTTCGCCGCCATCGCCAAGTTCAACGGCAAAATTGCACCTGCCTCTACTGTGGCACTCCAATTACCACCACGACGTCCGAGCTCGACCATATCGTTCCCCGTCGTGGCGGCGGCTCCTCGCAAGGCAGCAACCTCGTGGCAGTGTGTCGCGAATGTAACGCTTCAAAGGCGCACCGCATCTTCGCCGAGTGGGCAGAGGATTCTCAACGCGAGGGCGTATCCGTTAAGGAGGCTGCCAAGCGCGTGCGGCACTGGCTCAACGCCTCGGCCTCAATGAAGCGTGAGGTCACGAGACGCCTCCAGCAAAAGCGCACCGATCCTCCGATCGATGAGCGAGACTTGGCCTCAACTTCCTATGCTGCCACCGAGATTACGCGCCGCATTCTCGGCCATTTCCACGACGAAGTTCCGGTTGTTGCCTTCGGCGGCTCGGGTACTCGTGAAGCTCGCCGCGCCGGGCGGGTCGATCACATCATTCGTCTGCGCGGTTCGCTCGACAAATCTCGTTTGGACACGCGCCACCACGCGATCGACGCCGCGGTTCTCACCCTGCAATCACCGGCAATCTATCGAGTGCTTCTCACGCGCGTGAACCTCAAGCATGAACACGAAGTGACCGGCGAAGCTCCGGAGTGGCGTGACTATGAGGGCGCGGACCAAGCCGAAAAGGTGCTCTACCGCCGGTGGCAAAAGAACATTGCCACCCTCGCGGAACTCATGCGACAGGAGATCGAGAACAATCGCGTCCCGGTTACTCGACCAATACGGTTGCGCAAGTCTCGCGGTGCGGTTCACGATGCGACCGTCATGAAAGCTCTTGAACGCGATCTGTGGGGCGAGTGGGATGCACAAGCGATCGACCGCCTCGTAGACCCCGAACTTCATCTCGCGCTCCGCAAGCTCTTTACCTCAACGAAGAGCAAAAAGATCGACGTTGACGCTACCTCGCAAGGATTGCCGGAACGCTACCTCGCGAATCAGACCGTGCAGCTCTTCGATGCTGACGCACCGTCAGTGATGTCACCACGTGGCATTCTTCGTATCGGAGCAGGAACGCACCATGCCCGACTCCTGACATGGGACGATCCCAAGAAGGGCCCTCAGCTCGGCATTCAGCGCGTGTTCGCAGCCGAGTTCGGTGAGATTCTCAAAGACGCGAGCAGCAACGATCTTTTCGAAGCGCCTATCCCCTTCCACACCATGTCGCACCGCGACCTGCAACCCAAGGTCCGCGCAGCTGTGGAACAAGGCCTTACCAGACAAATTGGCTGGATCACTCAGGGCGACGAGCTTGAGATTGATCCCGCCGATTTCGTAGGTGAAGCTAACGCCTTCGGAAATTTCCTCCGCGAGTTCCCAGAACGTAGCTGGTCTATCGCAGGACTAAAAAAGAGCAACACGATCGTGATACGACCGCTTCTTCTTAGCCAAGAGGGAGTGACAGCAGCGATTAGTCCACATGCTGCAAAAATTGTCGAGAATGGAATAGAACTTAGCAACTCTACGCTCTTTACCGCACCTGGGACAGGAATTATCCGCCGCACAGGTCTCGGCCGACCACGTTGGGATTCTGGACCAGCGCATCTACCCGAAAGCTTCAACGTTCATGCTCGCATGACTCAGCAGTCCGCACGGGACTGAAGTTGGGAATTCTGGCATGTCGTCAAAGTGGCGGGTTTTAGACCTCCTCGAGTTCAAGGGTTTCGTGGGGTATGAACGTGGCGCGCTCCTTGTTGGCGACACGCCGGTCCCGCTTGACGCAGTCGCAACAGTACTTTTAGGCCAAAAGGCATCGTGGGGCTACGGTCTCGTTGCAGCTGCCGAGCGCTTCGACGTCCAGGTGATCGTGTGCGATTGGCGGAACCTTCCCGTCGGGATCCTTCAGCATTTCTCGCATGCTTCACGCGTGGGTGCACGACAGCGAGCACAAGCCGCTTTGAAGCAGCGCACGAAAGACGCGGCCTGGCGCCGGATCGTGCGAGCGAAGGTGCTAGGGCAATCAGCCATGCTTTCGGAAGTGGGCAACATTCACGATTCCCGGCACCTCAAGGAGCTCTCTACTCTCGTGCAGCCGGGCGACAGCACAAACATTGAGGGAGCCGCAGCCATGTATTACTGGTCGCGGGTGCTTCCAGGATTTTCTCGCCGCCAAGAGTCCAGCGACTTCGCCAATGCTGCCTTGAACTATGGGTACACCATTCTGCGCGGCTGCGTTCTGAGTTCGATTTGCGCGGCGGGTCTTTTGCCGGGGCTCGGGATCCATCACGGCAGTGCTGTCAACCCATTTCCGTTGGCCGACGATCTCATCGAACCGTTTAGGCCAGCGGTGGATAGCGCCGTTGTGGGGCTTGTGAAAACCGGAGTCGACGCGCTCAATCGCGATTCAAAGAAAACACTTGCGGGAGTTCTAGAACTCCAGTCCGGTGGCAACGGGTCTCGGCTTCGCACGCAAATAACTGATCTTTGCCAGGCCTACGGTAAGTTCGTAGAACGTGAAAGCTCGTCCCTGCGAGTTCCGGTCTGGTCCGGGAGCTGAGGGATGGCTGATCCTGTGTGGATGCTCGTGATGTTTGATTTGCCGACGAACACGAAGAGTGAGCGTCGGCAGGCCAATACGTATCGGAACCTTCTTAAGGATCATGGGTTCGAGCGGGTGCAGTGGAGCGTATACGTCAAGTACTACCTCAACCGGACTTCGTCGGAATTCGACGTGAAGGTTTTATCCGCCAACATCCAGCCTGGCGGTAATGTTCGGATCCTCCAGGTGGCCGACTCGCAGTGGGCCAACACTCTTTACTATGAGGGTGCTGAGAAGAAGGCTCCAGAACCTGTTCCGGAGCAGCTCTCACTATTCTTCTGAGCACAGTACCTTCGCGAATGGTGCATGAAAGGCCAAACCGACCTTCCAAGCACCACATCTGAGCAAGTTTCGCCACCCTTGTTTTCCAACCCTGACCAGCGGTTTCGCCGGTTGAGAAAGTCTACAGGGGTTCTCGGGAGAGAGATTGAAACCCCGTGAACGCTTGCCCATCGAGCGTGAAAAGTCTACAGGGGTTCTCGGGAGAGAGATTGAAACAGCGTCTACGCGCTTGGAGCACGTGGTTAAAGTCTACAGGGGTTCTCGGGAGAGAGATTGAAACAGGTGGGGATGCCGTCGGTGTCGCGGTTAAAGTCTACAGGGGTTCTCGGGAGAGAGATTGAAACTTGCTCGAGGAGGTCGGGGCGCAGGTAGAAAGTCTACAGGGGTTCTCGGGAGAGAGATTGAAACACGTCGAGGTGCAGGTTCCTGCGACCTGAAAGTCTACAGGGGTTCTCGGGAGAGAGATTGAAACCGCCCGCCGCGTCCTGGAGCTCCTTCCAAAAGTCTACAGGGGTTCTCGGGAGAGAGATTGAAACTGTGTGGATGTGAACGGAAAATTATTGAAAAGTCTACAGGGGTTCTCGGGAGAGAGATTGAAACTAGTGAAGTGGATGATGAGGCCGGGGTTAAAGTCTACAGGGGTTCTCGGGAGAGAGATTGAAACGCTGTCCTAAGCGCCTCCGACACGAGGAAAAGTCTACAGGGGTTCTCGGGAGAGAGATTGAAACATCTCCATAACCTGGTTCTCCTTCATTTAAAGTCTACAGGGGTTCTCGGGAGAGAGATTGAAACAAGCCCCCACTCAGCCCTCGCGGGCCGGAAAGTCTACAGGGGTTCTCGGGAGAGAGATTGAAACTGGGGTGGCTTGGAGTTTGCCGGTTTTTAAAGTCTACAGGGGTTCTCGGGAGAGAGATTGAAACACGCGCTTCGGGGGTGGGCAGTAATGAAAAAGTCTACAGGGGTTCTCGGGAGAGAGATTGAAACAATTGTGCTTCTTGCTGTTGTATTGGGAAAAGTCTACAGGGGTTCTCGGGAGAGAGATTGAAACTGTCGGCCCCATTTTTCGCGGATGGTTTAAAGTCTACAGGGGTTCTCGGGAGAGAGATTGAAACATTGAGCCAAGGACGTTAGGCGCGAGGGAAAGTCTACAGGGGTTCTCGGGAGAGAGATTGAAACCAAGGAGGCAGCCATGAAAGCCAGCACAAAAGTCTACAGGGGTTCTCGGGAGAGAGATTGAAACTGCGTACAGAGTCGCCGTCCGTGCCCCAAAAGTCTACAGGGGTTCTCGGGAGAGAGATTGAAACGTGGTCGTGGGGCCTCATCACTGGACGTAAAGTCTACAGGGGTTCTCGGGAGAGAGATTGAAACGAACCAATCCACGACCGGGCGCGCGAGAAAAGTCTACAGGGGTTCTCGGGAGAGAGATTGAAACGTCACGTCGCCGAAAAGCATTGCGTCACAAAGTCTACAGGGGTTCTCGGGAGAGAGATTGAAACCCACCTTCACGCCGAGGCGGTCTTGGAGAAAGTCTACAGGGGTTCTCGGGAGAGAGATTGAAACCTTGAGAGTGTTGTCGGTGAGCTGTGCGAAAGTCTACAGGGGTTCTCGGGAGAGAGATTGAAACTGGTTATCAACTCGGTGGCTGAGTCGTGAAAGTCTACAGGGGTTCTCGGGAGAGAGATTGAAACCGAGAACCTCACAGAGGTTGCAAAGCGGAAAGTCTACAGGGGTTCTCGGGAGAGAGATTGAAACCCAGGCAGGGACGAGCGCGTTCTGCCAGAAAGTCTACAGGGGTTCTCGGGAGAGAGATTGAAACGTGGTTCGCGCGCTTCGTCGCCATGTCCAAAGTCTACAGGGGTTCTCGGGAGAGAGATTGAAACGGTTTCGTTGGCGTCCCACGCGATGACTAAAGTCTACAGGGGTTCTCGGGAGAGAGATTGAAACCGTCTCGAAGCAAATCGCCGAGGCAGTCAAACTCTACAGGGGTTCTCGGGAGAGAGATTGAAACCCGGGGCGCAATGGGCGCTAACCCACAAAAAGTCTACAGGGGTTCTCGGGAGAGAGATTGAAACCACTTCGACAACACAACCGGGACCGTAGAAAGTCTACAGGGGTTCTCGGGAGAGAGATTGAAACATAGCGGGGGTGAGGAACGAGATCAGTGAAAGTCTACAGGGGTTCCCGGGAGAGAGATTGAAACCCTATTGATCATGACGAGCGAGGCGAGCAAAGTCTACAGGGGTTCTCGGGAGAGAGATTGAAACCGTGCTGCTTGAACACCGTCTCGACCGCGAAAGTCTACAGGGGTTCTCGGGAGAGAGATTGAAACATGTGCGAATTTAATTTTCGCATTTTGGTCATTGACGCTTCGTAATAAAATCGGCTTGCAATCCTTTCAGTTCTAAACACAGAATTACGTCCATAAAACAGAGGGAGGTTGATTGATGGACGGCGAGGCCCTTTTCGAAGCTGCCGCGGCGCGGGCCGGCGAACTGCCTGCTACGAGTGTAGGGATTCCGTTCGGCCCTAATTGGGACGTGTGGAAGGTGCGCGGCAAGGTTTTCATGTTGCAAACCGAGGTGACGGGCGTCGCGATGGTAACACTCAAGGCGGACCCGAGTGATGGTTTTGCTCTGCGGGAAATGTACCCCGATATATCCCCTGGCTACCACATGAATAAACGGCACTGGATTTCGTTGACGGCGGGGCCGAGCCTCAACGAGAACCTTGTGCGTGAACTCGTGACGGAGTCCTATCTCCTGGTTGTTGAGAAACTGCCTCGGGCTCAGAGACCGATAGATCCGAGCGTAAAATTTTCTTCCAAATTTTAGGGTTTGCCCGTACGATGGTTTCACGCGCAGCGTTGCGCACCTCCTGGTGAGCGGCGCACAGCTGTTTCTCTTGACCACGACTATGCACGCCCTAGGAGTTTTTATGCAGGTCATCGACATCGTGGTGGTGATCGCGTACCTCATCGCGACCGCCTGGCTCGGTTTGAAGCTCAGCGGAAAACAATCGGACGCCAAGGACTACTTCCTCGGCGGTCGGGACATCCCGTGGTGGGCGGTGTGCTTGAGCGTTGTCGCAACGGAAACGAGTGCGCTCACGGTCATTGGCATCCCGGTCATGAGTTTCGTGGGCGACATCAGCTACTTGCAGCTCGGCTTTGGCTACATCGTGGGCCGCGTGATCGTGGCCTACCTTCTTCTCCCCCGGTATTACGACGGCGAAATGGTCACGGCCTACGCGTACCTCGGCAAGCGCTTCGGTTCGGCCACCCAAACCACGGCGGGCGTCACGTTCCTGTTCACGCGCCTTCTTGCCGACGGTGTCCGCGTTCTCGCTGCGGCCATTCCTCTCAAGATCATTCTCGACGGCCTCGGGGTGCACACGAACTACTTCGTCATCATCGTCGTGCTTGCGGTCGTCACGATCCTCTATACGTTTATTGGCGGTATTCGCGCGGTCGTGTGGGTCGACGTGGTGCAAATGTGCCTCTATGTCGCGGGTGGCCTGCTCGCGATCATCGTCGTGAGCTCCTCGCTTGGGCTCTCGTGGTTCACCGATGCGGTCGAGGCCGGAAAAACGAACCTGTTCATCCTTGGCGAGAACCCCATCAGTGGCGCGTCGGGTCTCATTCCTTCCTTGCTCGGTGGCACCGTTTTCGCGATGGCTTCGCACGGTTCGGATCAGCTGATCGTGCAGCGCCTGCTCGCGTGCCGCACGAAGGCGGAGGCGCAAAAGGCGCTCATCGCGTCGGGCTTCGTGGTGGTCGTGCAGTTCGCGATCTTCCTCGTGGTGGGGCTCGCGCTGTGGGGCTGGTATGACCACGCGACGCCGGCTGCGCTCGGCCTCACGCGCGACGACGAGATCTTCCCGAAGTTCATCATCGAGGGCCTGCCTGCGGGTGTTTCGGGCCTGCTCCTTGCGGGCATTCTTGCGGCGGCGATGTCGACCCTGTCGTCATCGCTGTCGGCGCTCAGCTCCTCGACCGTCACGGATGTCGTCGCGAAGCTGCGTCGCACGCCCATGACGAAGGACGACGAGCTCAAAACGGGGCGCATCGCGACGATCGTATGGGGCCTTTTGTTCATTCTGCCCGCAACGTTCTTCCGCAGCGACGAGGGCAGCATCGTGGTGCTCGCTCTTGGCATCGCGGGCATTACCTACGGCGGGCTGCTCGGCGCGTTTGTGCTCGGCATCGTCAACAAGCGGGCACGCACACTCGATGCGAACATCGCGTTCCTATGCGCAATCGCAACCAACGCGTTCTTCTTCGTGATGGAAAAGTACGTCGTGGGCGAGGTGTGGATCGCGTGGCAGTGGTACCCGCTGCTCGGCGTGCTCGTGACGCTCGCCGTCGGCGGCCTGCTCTCGCTCAGGCATTCGAGCCCGGCCGAGGTTGAGCCCATCGGCCGGGAGGCGTAGCCCGCCGGGCGAAGTGTCGCTTACTCGTGCGCGCCGGGCAGGTGTGCCTGCCAGGCGAGCGCGACCTCCACGAGCGTGAGGATCGCAATCACGGCGCCGCCGATCAGCATCGTCGTGTAGCTGAAGATCGTGCTGAGCGCCGCGAGGAGCATCGGCACGAAGAAGCCGAGGTAGGCGATTGAGTAGAACACGGCGGTGAGGCCGGCGAGGTCGTCGGGGCCGGCGAGGCGCTGAACTTCGCTGAGGCCGGCCACGAGCGCGAGGCCGTAGCCGCAGCCGAGGGTCGCGGCGGCGATCAGGCCGATCGTGAGGCTCGTCGTGGAAGCAGCGCCGGCGGCGAACACTGCGCCGGTCGCCACGATCGCCATCGCGATCACGGAGGCACGCGCGCTTCGATGCGTGTCGATCTTCTTGCCGACCGTCTGAATGCCCACGCCGAAGCCGAGGGTCACGGCGGTCATGATGCCCGCGAACGCGATCGGGTAGTCACCGGCGCGGTCCTTGAGGAGTGCGGGAAGGACGGCGTAGGCGGTGCCGCAGGCGCCAAAAACCCACGGCGCGACGGGAAGGACGACGCGCAGGAAGCGCTTGTGTGCAGCCTTCGGCACGAGGAGCTTCGACATGAGCGTCTCGGCCCCCGAGACGGGCTCATTCTCGGCCGGAAGGTGACCGGGTTTGCGCGTCTCGGGCGCGGTGAAGAGCCACAGGCCGGTCACGACCGTGATGAGCATGTGCAGCGCGTACGAGGTGCGGGTCGGCCACGGCCCCCACTGCGCGAGGATCGCGGCGACGAGGGCACCGGCAAGGAAGCCCGTGGTGAGGGCGAGCGACGCCCTGCGGGCGCCCGCGGCGGGGCTGGCCCCGGAAGCGTCGGAAATTTCCTTGATCCACGCGGTGCCGATCGCCATGACGAGGCCGAGCGCGAGCCCGCAGAGGATGCGACCAATGCCGATCATGAGGGGGGAGCCGGGGCCAAGCATCAGCAAGAGGCTTCCGAGGAAGCTGAGCGGTGCGGCGGGAAGAAGCACGGGGCGGCGGCCGTAGACGTCGGAGAGGGGGCCGCCGATCATGAGGGCGGGGACGATGCCGAGGACGTAGGCGCCGAGGAGACCGTCGACGACGAGGTCGGAGAATTGCGAGACCTCGCGGTACATGACGAGAAGCGGCGTGAATTCGTTGCCACCCCACGCGATCGCGAAAATCGACGCGGCGACCGGCCACCAGGCACCCGCGGGAAGATTCGGCAGGGGGCGCGAGTCAGCGGGGAGGGTCTCGGGGGTCGCTTCGAGGACGTGGGCGTGGTCCGACGCCGGGACGGCCGGCATCGAGGCCGTGTCAGTGGCGCTCACTGGCGTGGGTCTCCTTGGTGTGTACGACAGATGTGGGTGGGGGTGCGACTTCGCCGGCGCCAGCTCACCTATCTTGACGTGCACGCCGTGCGAGGCGCTAGCCTTTCGACCCAATTTGTATGTCATTTCATAACTACCGAGCGTTGCGGAATCCCCTGTGGAGCCACCCCACCGCACGATCCCGCCCCACCCGGGCTAGGGTTAAAACGTTGTCTACGCCCGCCGGGCGCGCCTATGGAGGATCTCGTGAACACCGCCCCCGCATTCGTTACCGCTGCCGTGCGCGACGAAAGCCGCATCCAGACTCGACTGATCGACAGGGTGGCCGCAGCAAGCGACGCCTCCCACTATCTCTTCACCCCCGAAGCGGTCGTGCTCGCCGATACGGCACGCGAAGTCGCCGCGATCCTCAAGGGCGCAAACGCCGCCAAAAGCCCCGTCGCCTTCCGCTCGGGCGGCACGAGCCTCTCCGGCCAATCCGCAAGCCCGCACGTCCAGATCGACGTGCGCCAAAACTTCCGCCACATCGAAGTCCTCGACGAGGGCGCGCGCGTGCGAGCCGGATCGGGCGCCACGATCGCGCAGGTCAACGCGCGCCTTCGCCGCTTCAAGCGCCGCCTCGGCCCCGACCCCGCAAGCGAGGCCGCGTGCACGGTCGGCGGCGTCGTCTCGAACAACTCGAGCGGCATGGCCTGCGGCACGGAGTACAACACCTACAAAACCCTCGAATCGATGGTCATGGTGCTACCGTCGGGCCTCACCCTTGACACGAGCGATCGGGACGGGGCCGACGCTCGCCTGCGCACCAACGCGCCCGAGATTCACGAGGGGCTCTTACGCTTGCGTGAACGGATCGTGTCGAACCCCGAGAGTGTGCGCATCATTCGCGAACGCTTCGCGCTCAAGAACACGATGGGCTACGGCATCAACGCGTTCCTCGATGCCGAGCGCCCCATCGACATCCTCGAAAAGCTCGTGATCGGAAGCGAGGGGACGCTTGCGTTCATCGCCGAGGCGACGTTCCGCACGGTCCCGATCCCGGCGCTCACGACGAGTGCGCTCGCCGTGTTCCCCACGCTCGATGCAGCTACCCGAATCCTGCCCGAGCTCGTGGACTCGGGGGCGGCGACGCTCGAGGTCATGGACTCGACCTCGATCGCGGTGGGCCAGAGGCTCGCCCGCGTGCCCGAGCAAATCCAGGGCTTCGCGCCGAGCACGGAAGCGGCGCTGCTCATCGAGTACCGCGACGATGAGCACGAAAAACTCGCCGCGGCTCAGCGCGCCGGCGAGGAGATCCTGCGCGCCCACGAGCTGCGCTCCCCCGCCGTTTTCTCCGAGGATCCTCGCATGCGCGCGACCGCATGGGCCCTGCGCAAAGGCCTGTACGCCTCCGTCGCGGGCGCGCGCGAAAGTGGCACAACCGCGCTCCTCGAGGACGTCGTGGTCCCGCCCGCGAACCTCGCCGACACATGCGGTGACCTGCACGAGCTCTTCGACGAGCACGGCTATGAGAACTCCGTGATCTTCGGCCATGCGAAGGACGGCAACATCCACTTCATGCTCACCGACCGCTTCGAGAGCGACGCCGCCCGCGAGCGTCTTGGCGCTTTCACCGAGTCGATGGTGGACGTGGTGCTCGCTCGCGGCGGCAACCTCAAGGCCGAGCACGGCACGGGCCGCGCGATGGCGCCGTTCGTACACCGCCAATACGGCGACGAACTCTACGAGGTCATGACGAGCATCAAGCACCTCGTGGATCCCGCGGGGATCCTCAACCCGGGCGTGCTGATCGAGAACAACCCGAAGGCCCACCTCGAGAACTTCAAGCTCAACCCCACGATCGAGGTCGAGGCCGATCGCTGCGTCGAGTGCGGCTATTGCGAGCCGGTATGCCCGAGCAAGGACCTCACGCTCACGCCGCGCCAGCGCATCGTGGTGCGCCGCGCCGAGGAGCGTGCCCGCAACGCGGGCGATGCGGCCACGGCGGATGAGCTCGCCAAGGACTACGACTACGAAGGCATCGACACGTGCGCCGTGGACGGCATGTGCGTCACGGCGTGCCCCGTGGGGATCAATACGGGGCTTCTCGTCAAGCGACTGCGCCGCGAGAACACGAACGCTGTCGAATCCGGCGCGTGGAAGGCCGCGGCAGCGTCGTGGGGTGCGATCACGCGCGGCGCCGCGGTTGGGCTCTCGGTTGCGGATAAAGTTCCGGCACCTGCCGTGGGGGCGGCAACGAGCGTTGGCCGACGCTTGCTGGGCGAGGACACCGTGCCGAAATACACGAAGGACCTGCCGGCCGGCGGGAGGGCTCGCGGTACCCTCGGCGAGCGCGCAGAGCATCGGGCTGTCGGCTCGAACCTGCCCGGCCGCCTGTTCGGCGCGCCCGATGGCGAGGTCGCGGGTATCTATGTTCCCGCGTGCGTCAACACGATGTTCGGTGGGGCCGCGCCGGGTGGGAACGTCGTCTCCGCGTTCGAAAAACTCCTTGAGAAGGCGGGCCTTGCGCTTCTCATCCCGAAGGGCATCGACTCAACGTGCTGCGGCACCCCGTGGACGTCGAAAGGCAAAGCCAAGGGACACGAGGTCATCTCGGCGAAGACCCGAAAGGTGGTGGACGCCGTGCGAGAGCTCGACCTGCCAATTGTGAGCGACGCCGTCAGCTGCACCGAGGGCTTCGCGGCGATCCTTGAACGCGACGGCGCCAAAGTCATCGATGCCGTGCAGTTCACCGCCGATCATCTTCTTGAGCGCCTCGACATCGACCGATCAAGCGAACACGTGATTCTCCACCCCACGTGCTCCTCGACCCAGATGGGGCTCAACCCCGCACTCCTGCAGGTTGCCGAAGCGGCATACGCGAAGGTCACCGTGCCCGACGCGTGGGGATGCTGCGCCTTCGCGGGCGATCGCGGCATGCTCCACCCCGAGCTCACAGCCTCGGCAACGGCAGCCGAAGCAGCCGAAGTGAAAGCCCTCGGCGCCGACCACCACGCCTCCCTCAACCGCACGTGCGAAATCGGCATGACCCGCGCGACGGGAAAGACCTACCGCCACGTACTCGAGCTACTCGCCGAGCGCGCGCGGTAGGCCTTCGAGGTTATTCCTTAGGCGGCGCCGCGCTCGAGCAGGAACGCGCGCAGCTCAGCGAGGTCATCGGCGCCCACGACGTCGATGCCCGCATCGAGCTGCATCTGCCACAGGATCTCGCGACGCTTGGGCAGAAGCTCGGGAACACCCCACAGGCGCGAGCGCGCGCCGATCGCGTGGGCACCGTCGGAAAACTCCTTGAGTGAACGGAACTGATCCTCCGGGCGCTCACCGAAGCCCTGCCAGCCCCACGTCTCCCAATCCTCCGAGATGAGTGGCATGTCGAGCGAGCTGATCTCACCGCCGAGGTCACCCTTGTGGCCGTCGGCCGAGCCGAACCGCACCGGGTTGTCCTTGATGAGATCGTACGGGCGACCTCCCGTGTAGACGACGCGCACGGGATTCTCGACGACGGTGCCGCAGCGATCCACGTGCCAGAACACGTCGCTGTAGGGCGCGAGCATGGTCTCGATCGCGGGAAGCTGCTTCTCCCCCTGGTCCTTAATGTCGATGAGGAGCTGGAACGGACCGTCGTAGCCTGGGAACACGTGACCGCCGTTGGAGCGCACGAGCGCCGCGAGCGGCTTCACGTAGAACTCCTCGAGGGAGCGGCCGCTTGCCGTGCCGAGGCGGGTGTGGCCAAGCAGGATCGCGCCGCCTTCGAACCACACGTCCGCCTCAACCGAGCAAAAGCCCTGCGCAAGGGCATCCCACAGCGGGTGCGTGTGCAGGTAGTCGTTGTGGGCGTGAGCGCGAGCGAGCGGGCTCTTCGGCGCCCATCCCTCGGGCGCGGGATTCTTCAGGCGCGCATCGAAGGGGTCGTCGAGAAGGCGCGGGGTGTCGTTCTCGTCGCGCTCAAAAAGCGGTGACGCGCTCGCGGGCGCGAGGGTTGCGGCACTCGCGGCGGTCGCGGCGGCTGCGGTCAGGAAGGTCCGACGGTTGAGGGCCATGCGGGGTGTCCTTTCATGCGGTGTGTGTCCTGGGCGGGCGATGGGAAAGGGGCTCGATTCCGCGGGGCATAACCCCCGCGAAACCGAGCCCACTTGTGTTCACGAAACCGTGATCACTCGACCTCGAAGAAGATCGGGTTGGTGTACATCCACGTGTCGATCCACGGGCTTCCTGCGCCGTTCTCGCCACCGTGGGGAATCGGGCCGGCCGGGTCAACGTCGGCACCCATCGGGCCGACGCCCGAACGCTTGCCGTCGCTTCCGCGCAGGCGAATGTAGCCGTTTTCCTCGACGGCGCCGAGGTCAAACTCAACCGTGAACTCCTCAAGGCCGTGGCCTGCGGTTTCCTTGCGGTCAACGACCTTGGTGTGAGGGGCCGTCGTCGTGTTGACATCCTCAACCTCGCCCGTGATGAGCCCGCGGATGAGGTCGATGTGCGCGAGCTCCGGGAGGATCCCAGCGGAGTTTTCCTTGGTCGTGGGTGTGACGGTCACGCGCAGGCCAAGCTCGGTGCCGGCCTTGACCTTGAGGGTGCCACCGAGAGTCACAGGCTCGGCGCTGTCATCCTTCGCGAAAAGGACGACCTCGAGACCGGAAATGAGGTGGCCGTGCTCGATCCAGATGCGACCGGCGCGCATGGCCTCCATGACCGCTTCGTAGGAGCGGCTAGCGGCACCCACGTGCGTGCGGGAGAACTGGCCGGGCCAGTAGTCGCTACCGCCCTGAGCTTCGTTCGTGTTGACGGGCACGGGACGGCGACCCGCACGGTTGAAGTTGCCGAGGCTCGCGCCTTCCTCCCAGCCGTCACCCTTCGGGTAGTCGCCCACGCGGTAGGTGTCGTGGGTCTTGAGGTGGAAGTCCGAATTCGAGGTGATCCAGTAGCGGCGGCCCTCAGAGAGCAGCGAGTCCCACATGCCACCCACGACCGAGGTGAGGTAGTCGAAGCCGCCGCGCGTGCGGAAGGCTTCGTCGGGGTAGTGCGGGGACGAGTCCTTGCGGCGGCTGTTCTCGTATTCGCCGCGCTGGAACTTCGGGTCACGATTGAGGCCGAAAGCCGAGCCCTGGGCACCGGGGGCACCTTCCATGCCGAGGTAGATGTCGCGGTCCGCGTCGTGCCACGCGCGAAGCTCGAGCGGCGAATCGATGCAGTAGCGGCTCGGGTGGTTCGCGATCACGATCGCATCATCGATGAAGCCTTCCCTCTTCTGCTCGCCGAGCCACGCGATCGCCTCAACAGCCTTTTCCTGCTGGAATTTCTCTTCGGGCGAATTGAGCGCCGGCTTTTCCCACTTGTTGAGCTTGCCGTCGAACGCGAGCTCGAACGTGCGCAGGACGCGCGCTTCGTTGATGCCGGGGGCGACGAGAACGGTGCAGTGCTCAGCCGCGGGGATGTACCACTCGATGCCCTGAAGGACCATGAGCTTACGTTCATCGCGCGCCTTGCGGATGAGGCGGTTCGCCTCCCACACGCCACCTTCGTTGGCATGGCCCCAGTTCGAGTGCTCGGTGAAGGCGATGACGTCCACGCCGAACTCTTCGGCCTTGTCCATGATCATTTCCATCGTGTACTTCGCGTCGTGGCTGTAGAGCGAGTGCACGTGGTGGTCAACGACGAGCCATTCAAGACCGGTCTCGGCAGGCGCGAGGTCCGTGCCTTCGGCCGCGTCGGTGGTGGTCACGGGGGTTTCTTCGGCGATAGCGGAGCCGGTGGTTGCGGCCGCGGCGGCACCGAGGGCACCGGCGGCAACGCTGCCGCGGAGCACGGTGCGTCGGCTCGGGGCGAGCGAGGAGGCTTGGGGGGAGCGAAGCTCGGTCATGGGGAATCTTTCTCTCAGGGCGTCGGGAAGACCAATCAGAACGCTAGAGGGAGGAAGTGAATGGCGAGTAACGACTTGGGGGCGAATTCTGACACCATCTAGTTACCCCTCGTTCACTAAGGCCTGTCACAGTTGTCCTCGCTAACCCACTCCCCGCGCCCCAAGGAACGTGTAGAACCATGCAGCTCTCCCTCTCGCTCCGCCGCTCGGCTGCCCTCGCCGGCGCCGCAGCGCTCCTCGCCCTCCCCCAGGTTGCCGCAGCGGCAACCGAGGTCACCCTCGACGATTCCGTGACGGCCACGATCGAGAATGCCGAGGGCGTCCAGGCACACGGCGCACTCGATGCAGACCCTTTCACCTACACCGTGAAATCTCGCGTGAAGTGCGAAGAGCCCTACGTTGACGGCGCCCGCACCGTCTTCGTCCAGGGTGAAAGCGAGAAGGCTACCCGCGTGGTCATGTCGGGTATCGACTCTCTCGAAAAAGACGGCACGGTCGTCAACCCGATCGACGCGAGCTTCGTGGACGTCGCCGCCGAGGGCAAGGCAAACCTCCAGATCGAATGCGTGAAGATCGACAACGGCATTCCTCAGCCCGCACCCCAAGCGATCGTCCAGCCGCTCACGATCACGAAGGAAGAGTGGAAAATGGAGGGCGTGAGCTTTAAGGACGCCGCTCCCGAAGAGCCTTCCGACGAAACCCCAGAGAAGAAGCCGACCGATTCCGCACCGGCTCCCGCACCGGCCCCCGAACCGACTCCCGCTGCCCCTAAGCCCGGCGAGAACGACCAGGAAGCACCGAACAAGCCTTCGCCGAACGAGGTCTCGCCGAACAAGCCTTCACCGGACAAGGTTTCGCCCGGCAACGCTGACACGGGCAAAGCCGATTCGTCGAAGCAGGCCCCCGCGAAGCCCTCGAAGTCCTCTAAGCCCGCGGGGCAGGCGAGCGGCACCCGCGGCTTCATGCCCCGCACGGGCGCCGAGATCGCCGCGACGGCAGTTCTCGCTCTCGCGCTGATCGGCGGCGGCATCTTCGCCGTCGTGCGCATGCGCAAGAACTAAACAGCACGACGCACAAGGGAGGGCCCGGGCAACTGCCCGGGCCCTCCCTTGTCGCGATGAGGCGCGCACCGCGCGCGAATGCACTTCTCAGAGGCTGGCTACATACAGCCGAGGGGATGTCTAGCCCCAATACACCTCGCGGGTCGCCGGCTCCGTCTTCGCCACAAGCTTGCCGTCCCTGTAGGAGCGAACGACGGGCGCGTTGAAGTTGAGCGCCTCAACCCAGTTCGGCGCATCGAGCACGATAAACCGCGCGGGGTTGCCCACCTCGATGCCGTACTTGTCGAGGTGCAGCGTGCGCGCCGCATTATGGGTCACAAAATTGTAAGACTCCGCGATCTGCGGGTAACCCATCATCTGCGTGACATACAGGCCGTTCAGCACAACGTCGCGAAGATTCCCCGTGCCGAGCGGGTTCCACGGGTCGCGGATATCGTCGGTCCCGAAACTCACGTTGATACCCGCCTCCGTGAGCTCCTTGACGCGCGTCACGCCGCGGCGCTTCGGGTAGGTATCCATGCGGCCCTGCAAGTGAGTGTTCACCATGGGGTTGGACACGAAGTTGATGCCGCTCATCGTGAGCAGGCGAAGCAGACGCACGAAGTACGCGTTGTTATAGGAATGCATCGCGGTGGTGTGCGAAGCGGTGACCTTCTCCCCCATGCCGAACTCGAGGGCGCGCGTCGCGAGAGTCTCGAGGCCGCGCGAAGCCTCATCGTCGATCTCATCGCAGTGCACATCCATGAGCAGGCCACGATCACGCGCAAGCTCGCACGCGAAATTGAGGGAATCCACCGAATACTCGCGCGTGAACTCGAAGTGAGGAATCGCGCCAATCGCATCGACGCCCATATCAGCGGCCTTGACCATGAGATCGCGGCCATTCGGGAAGGAATCGATACCCTCCTGCGGGAACGCCACAATCTGGAGCGTAATGAGGTCGGCAAGCTCGTCACGCAGCTCAAGCAACGCACGAAGCGCCGTGAGCTCAGGATCGGTCACATCGACGTGGGTGCGCACGTACTGCACACCGAAGCTCGCCTGGTCACGCGCGACGCGGCGCACGCGAGTTTTGACATCCTCAACGCTCAGAGTCTTCTTCCGCTCGCTCCAGCGCTCGATCCCCTCAAAAAGCGTGCCGCTCATATTCCACTTCGGCTCGCCCGCCGTGAGAACCGAGTCGAGGTGAATGTGGCTCTCCACAAACGGCGGGAGCGCGAGGCGCCCCTCGGCGTCCCATGTCTCTTCGCCCGGCTCCGCGGTGAGATTCGGTTCGATGTGGGTGAAGCAAGCGTCGAAAATGCGCAGGTCAACCGAGCCCTCCCGGCCCGGTAGCGTGACGTTCTGGATGAGCACGGGGCTGCCTTTCTATTGAAATGGAGTGGGACGGGCGGGCAACGCCACCCTGGACGGTGGCGGCGCGACCCTCGACGATGCGGGCCGCGCCGCCCGCAGAAGGTGTTAGCGGCGCTTCGTCAACGCTACGCCCACGAGGTGAATAGCGACCGCGACGGCGACCGCGTTGAGGGCCGAGATGCCCCACGGCACGAAGTAACCCACGAGGCCACCGGCGATGACGCCGAGAACCGCGTGCCACGCTACGGTCTGCTCCGCTTCGCTCGAGTCCACGTACGCGTGCTTGCGCACCAGGAAGTCAGCGATGAGGATCGCACCGATCGGCGGAAGTGCCGCGTTGAGGAAGCTCAGCCAGCCCACGAAGTTGTCGTACAGCCACAGCGCACTGACCGTGCCGAAAATGCCCGCGATGAGAGTCATGGGGCGGGTGCGCACGCGCGTGATGTTCGAAAAGCCCAGGCCGGAGGTGTACAGGGCGTTGTTGTTGGTCGTCCAAATATTCGCGCCGAGCACGAGAATCGCAGGAATCGCGAGCCCCTGGGCGATCATGACGTAGAAGATGTCGTCCTTGCCGGTGAACGCGCCACCCACCGCACCGAAGCTGAACATGAGGGTGTTGCCAAGGAAGAACGCGATCACCGTCGTGATGACGGCAACCTTCGCCGAGCGAGCAAAGCGCGTGAAGTTCGGGGTCGCCGTGCCGCCCGAAATGAAGGAACCCACGACCATGCCGATGCCGGTCACGATAGGCATCGAGCCGTCACCGAACACCTCGACGAGACCGCCGGCCTTGCTGGTTGCCGTGACCATCGAGTACGTGCCGAGGATCGCGATAAGAGGAACGGAAATGAAGGAGACGACCTCGATCGCTTTCATCCCGAAGTAGGCGGAAGCAGTCATGGCGGCGCCGGCCGCGATCACGATCCACCAGGGGCTGATGTGGAGGAGGTCGGCGACGGGGATGCCGAGCATCGCCACGCCCACGCCGAACCATCCCATCTGGGTGAGGCCCACGAGGGCGGAAGCCAAGAGCGAGCCGCGACGGCCGAAGGCGCGGCGGGCGAGGAGGTCAAGCCCCATGCCGGTCTTCGCGCCAAGGTAGGCGAGGCCACCGGTGTAGATCGCGAGCACGAGCCCACCGAGCGTCGTGGCCCAGACGAAGCCGCCAAGATCGAGACCGTTGCCGATCTTCGCGCCGACGCTCATGGAGGCGGAGAAGAAGGTAAATCCGAGCATCACGAAGCCCACGGCCCAAAAACCGTGGCGCGCGGATGCGGGAACTGGGGTGAAACTGAAGTCGGCGTCGTGGCCGCTTGCTTCGGTCGGGGCCGGCCCCGAGGCCGTCACTGCGGTCTCGTCGATTGAGGGGCTGGCAATAATGGGGGTGGTTGCGGGGCGCTCAGGCGCTGTGGTGCTCATGCACATTCCTCACGTGAAAACGGGACAAAGGCATGGCTGTACCCGGATCACATGAAGTGCTCGCATGGCTCTCTGTCCATGTCCGTGCACAACCGTTGGAAGGCTAGCACCCATCCCGCGCCCTCGGGTGCGATTCGTGGCTTCTAGTGGCGCGGCTCGCGTTTGCGGGCAGCAACTCTTCATGCGGCCCGACTCCCCCAGGCACCGTCGCACTTCATGAAAAAACCGGGCCACCCCCGGCCCCGCAACCAGCCAACAGCCCAATTTCTTCATAAACCGGAACAGCACGCCTCACTGCTGCCCAGCTCCACCAGCTCCCGGCTCCCCCAGTCACCGTCGCACTTCATGAAAAAACTGAGCCACCCCCGGCCCCGCAACCAGCCAACAGCCCAGTTTCTTCATAAACCGGAACAGCACGCCTCACTGCACCCCAGCTGCTCAGCTGCCCCGATCTGCCTCCATCTGGCCAGCTGCCCAGCTCCCCCAGTAGACCGGCCCCCAGCAACCCGGCTCCCCCAGCCACCGTCACACTTCATGAAAAAACTGGACCGCCCCCGGCTCAACAGCCGGCCAGCAGCCCAGTTTCTTCATAAACCGGAACGGCAGCACCCCAGAGCTGCGAACCGGAACAGCAGCACCTCAGTGCTGCGAACCGGACGGCACCGCCTCAGTGTTGCGCCGCCGCCGAATCCTCATCGCCTCCATCGCCGAGTTCGTGGGCCTTGTCTTGGGCAGCACCCGCGACATCAACGACCTTGTCGGCAACGCCCTTGGCCTGCGGGAACTTCTCCTCGGCCTTCGCGGCGAGGTCAACCACGGCGTCGGCCGCAGCATCAACGCCCGCGGGAATCTTGTCTTTCGCCGTGTCCGCGAGGGACTGCGCGGCGTCCTTAACTTTGTCGAGGGGGCTGCTGTCGTTCATTGGTACTCCTTAGGAGAGGGGCGCCCCGCGAGGGCGCCACTTTTTTAGCGTTGAATAATTTTACGAACACTTTGTGCGAGCAAACAGAGAGCGCCAAAACTGCTGTTCGATAAACTCAAGCGCCGGATGTTTCCCAGCGAAAGGCGTTTCACGTGGCCATCTCGAACCTCACTGTCTCCCAGCCCGGCCCCACAACGGGGATCAGCAAAGGCGGCACGGAGTTCGATGTCGTGATCCTCGGCGCGGGTCTCAACTCGCTCAACGTCTCGATTGCCTTTCACAAGGCCTACGGCATGCGTTCACTCACCGTGATGCGCACCCCCATCGCGATGAACGAACGCACTGTCACAAGCGCTCACGTCGCTCTCGGTGCTGAGGCAAGCGAACGCGACCTCAAGGACGCGCTCGTTCAGCTTGCGAAAGACAAACCCGTCAAGCGACCGACGCTCTTGCTCGCGAATGCCGATTCGTTCATTTCCTTCATCGATACGTACCGGGCCGAGCTCGAGGTGCACTACCTTCTCGCGCAAATTGATTCCGCTTCCCTCGCGAAGCTGGCCGACAAGGCTCACTTCCAAGAAGCGTGCAACGAGCTCGACATTCCGACGATTCCCACGGCCGTCGTGGACTTCTCCCGGTACGGCGGGGCCGATTTTGACGCGCCCGAGCAGCTTCCGTGGGCCTACCCGATCATCGGCAAACCCGCGAACACCGCCGATTATTCGCGCGTCAAGTTCACCGGCAAGCGCAAAGTATTCGTGCTCAAGTCGCAGGCCGAATACAAGGAACTCGTGGCAAAGCTCGGGGACGCTGGCTTCACAGGGCGGTTCCTTTTCCAGGAGCTCATCGAGGGTGACGACACGTCCGAATACTCCATCACCGGCTACCGCTCGCGCTCGGGCGAAGTGACGCTCACATGCGCTGCGCAGGTGCTGCTAGGCGAGCACACACCCGATGCGCTCGGGCGCCCCGCAGCGATGCTCACCGGTCCTCACCGGGCGATCGTCGCACAGTTCGAAAAACTCCTCGACCACGTGGACTACGTCGGCTTCGCCAACGTTGATCTCAAGGCCGACCCGCGTAACGGAACGGCCTACTTCCTCGAACTCAATCCGCGGCTCGGACGCAACAACCACTACGTCACCGCGGCAGGCGGCTCCTACCCCGAGCACATTGTCGCGGACCTCATCGACGGCGCCCCCCTTGAGCGTGTGCGCGCCGAGGAGCAGCACCTCTACTCGATCCTCCCCACGCGCCTCGTGAAGCACTACGTCACCGAACCCGAACTGCGCGCTCAGCTCGATTCCGCCGTTCGTGCCCACGGCGTGGACAATCCCTACCGCTACGCCCCGGAGGGTGCGTGGATGAAGGGCTTCGCTCTCGCTTCGGGTCTCCGCCAGGTGCAGAAGTTCCGGAAGTACTACCCGAAGGTCACGCGCACCGGGTTCTAACCGCGCGTGAACCTCGTGGATGGTCCGGGGAAGCCGCAGGGCTTCCCCGGACCGTTTCGTATGAGCAAAGAATGAGAGACGGCCGTGAGGCAAGAATGAGGAACGCCCGTTGAGGCCTACTCTCGAGCGGGTGCTACCTCGCTCTCACCGGGCCGGTCGTCACGTTCACCGTCATCCACGAGGTCGTCGAGGTTCACGACGTCGAGGCCTCCCGAGAGCGCGTACTCCTCTTCGGGACTCATAATGAGCCGGTGGCGGCCCCACAGCCAGAAGGTGATGAGCATGACCGCGTAGATCACGATGATCGCGATGATCGCGGGCAGGTAGTCGGGGTTGAGGAGGAAGCCCAGGAAGATGAGCGCGGAGATGACGGCGGCGATGATCGCTCCAAAGTTTCCCCACGGCGATTTGTAGGGACGCTTCGCGTTCGGGAATCGCTTGCGCAGCACGAGGAACGACACCATTTGCATGAGGTAGGCGACGACGGCACCCCAGGCAGCGATGTTGAGGACAACTGCTCCGGCGATTCCGCCCTCACCACCGGCAAGATCGACGCCCACAAGGGCGCAAAAACCGATGGCGGCACCGGCGATAAGGGCAACCCACGGCGTCTGCGTGCGCCCCGTGAGCGAGAGGAACTTCGGGTAGTAGCCCGCTCGCGAGAGCGAATACATGTTGCGCCCGTAGGCGAACATGATGCCTTGAAGTGAGGCAAGCAGGCCCACGAGAGCGAAGAGTGCGAGGACGGCAGCGAGGCCGTCGCCGACGATCGCGCGGAAGCCGTCGAGGAGTGGCTCGCTTGCCCCGGCGGTCGTTTCCGCGCCGAGCACGCCGGTGTTCAGAACGAGCACGAGAAGACCGGTAACGACGAGTGTGAAGCGCGCCCACAGTGCCGCCTTGGGAATGTCGCGGACGGGGTTGTGGGCCTCTTCGGCTGCGAGCGGCAGCTCCTCGATGCCGAGGAAGAACCACATGGCAAAGGGCAGCGCGAACAGGATCGGGAGGAAACCGTGAGGCAAGAAGGCTGAAGCGCCTGCGTCGGGAACGATGTTGAAGAGTGAATCCCATGAGAAAGCGCCGGAGAACAGCGCCATCGCACTAAAGACGAGCAGGATCACGATCGAAATGATCGACACCAGGATGGCGAACCTGAACGATACCGCTGCGCCCGAGGAGTTCAGCGCCACGAAGATCGTGTAAAGGATGAGCCACCACACGGGTTTTGGCAGGTCAACACCGAGGAGTTGCGATACGACCGCGTCGGCGTAGCCCGAGGAGAAGTAGACGATCACGGCGGTTGTTGCGACGTACTCGATTGTTTCGGCAAGGCCCGTCACGAAGCCCGCGTAGGGCCCCATCGCCGCTCTCGCGAACGAGTACGCACCTCCGGTGTGGGGCATGGCGGCGGCCATTTCGTTGATCGAGAAGATGAGGCCGTAGTACATGACGATGAGAATCGCGTAGGCGATGAGCATCCCGCCGAAGCCCGCGAAATCCACGCCGAAGTTCCAGCCGGAAAAGTTGCCGGACACGACCGCGCCGACCGCGAGGCCCCAGAGCCCGAAAATGCCGGCCGCGCGCTTGAGCTGACGTTTTTCAAAGTATTCGGTATCCGCCGTTCGATAGGTGACGCCACCGACCTTGGTGACTTCCCCCGATTGCGTGGAGGGTGAGGCGGGTGATGCTGCCGTGCGTTGAGGAGATTGACGATCGCTTTGATCAGCCATTGCATACCTTCCGTAGTGACGAGACCACGTTGACTCGTGTGTGCTGCCCCACACTACCCGGCTAATGGTTGGATTTCCACGCTTTTGTAGAAATTTATTGGCGTGAGTTGTAGACAATCAACCCAGAACACCCAGCACTTTGCCAGACTTTCGGGTTGCATAGCTCACATCATGTGGTCTAATGGTTGCCAGACCGATGTTTAGTCAATGGCTTGCATCGCCACGTAAGGGCCCCGCCAGGCCACACCGAAGCACAATGAGGAGCTTCCATGTCAGGCAACGAAGGAATGCTGACGTTCTCAGAACTCACCAACCGCATCCACGCCGGCGATATCGACACCGTGATTCTCGGATTCACGGACATGCAAGGCCGACTCGTAGGCAAGCGCATCTCCGCTCGCCTCTTTCTCGACTCCGTCGCCGAACACGGAGCCGAGTGCTGCAACTACCTCCTCGCCGTCGACATCGACAACAACACGGTGGACGGCTACAAGATCTCCAGCTGGAAGAGCGGCTACGGCGACATGGTCATGAAGCCAGACTTGGCCACGCTGCGCCAGGTCCCGTGGATCGAGGGCTCCGCACAGGTCACCGCGGACCTCCTCACGACCTCGGGCGAGGAAGTCGCCCCCGCCCCGCGCAGTGTCCTCAAGAAACAGCGCGCTCGCCTCGAGGAGCGCGGCTGGACATGCATGGGCGCGACGGAACTCGAATTCCTGATTTTCGACGACACCTACCGTGAAGCGTGGGCCAAGGGCTACAACGACCTCACCCCCGCAAGCGACTACAACACCGACTACGACATCCAGGCCTCCACGCGCCTCGAACCGCTTCTTCGCGACATCCGCAACTCCATGGATGCCGCCGGCATGTACTGCGAGGGCGTCAAAGGCGAATGCAACCCCGGCCAGCAAGAGATCGCTTTCCTTTACGACGACGTGCTTACCACGTGCGACAACCACAGCCTCTACCGCACGGGCGCCAAGGAAATCGCCGAAAGGCACGGCAAGTCCATCACCTTCATGGCGAAGTTCAACCAGCGCGAAGGCAACTCGTGCCACATTCACATGAGCCTGCGCGACAAGGACGACAACCCCGTGTTCGCCGATGAATCCCGCGAAGGCGGGCGCAGCGTCATTATGGATCAGTTCCTCGCGGGGCAGATCGCCGCAGCGCGCGAACTTGCCCTCATGTTCGCCCCCAACATCAACTCCTATAAGCGCTATCAGCCCGGCACATTCGCACCAACCACACTCGCGTGGGGCCTCGACAACCGCTCGTGCGCCTTCCGAGTCGTGGGCCACGGCAAATCGCTGCGCTTCGAGAACCGCATTCCCGGCGGCGACGTCAATCAATATCTCGCAATGGCCGCGATGATCGCCGCGGGTCTCCACGGCATCGACAACGAGCTCTCCCTCGAGGAGGAGCTCGTGGGCAACGGCTACGAAAGTGACAAGCCGAGGGTGCCGACGACGCTCCGCGAAGCCGCCGACCTGTTCGAAAACTCCGAGATTGCCCATGCCGCCTTCGGCGAAGACGTCGTCGAGCACTACACGCGGGCTGCCCGGGTCGAACTCGAGGCGTTCGATGCCGCCGTCACGGATTGGGAGCGCGTGAGGGGCTTCGAACGTGGCTAGCGCACCCATCATCGGTATCTCGACATACCTCGAATCTGCCACGTGCGGGGTATGGGATACGCGCGCATCCTTCCTGCACGAGGCCTACCTTCAGGCGGTCCTCGATGCTGGAGGCGTGCCCGTCCTGTTGCCCCCGCAACCGTCGGAACATGAACGCGCTGCCCAGGTCCTCGCCCGCCTAGACGGGCTCATCCTCGCGGGCGGGGCCGACGTCAACCCGGCCCGGTATGGCGAGCAGCCGCACGAGAGGACCGGGGCGCCGCGCGATGATCGCGACGAGTGGGAAATCGCTCTGTACGAGGCGGCACGCAGCGCCGGGCTGCCCGTGCTCGCGATCTGTCGAGGCATGCAGATCGTCAACACCGTCCACTCGGGCACGCTAATCCAGCACCTACCCGACGTCGTGGGCTCGGATCAATATCAGCCCGCCCCGGGCGTGTTCGGCTCGGTGGACATCGAGATCGCCGATGGCTCGACGCTCGCGAGCATCCTCGGCAGCAGCGCGCACGACATCCCCGTGTACCACCATCAGGCGGTCGCGAAGGTTGGCAGCGATCTCACGGTCACCGCCCGCACGTCCGACGGCACCATCCAGGCCCTCGAGTCCCCTTCAGCACGGGGCTTCTTCCTTGCCGTCCAATGGCATCCCGAACAGCAAAGCGACGACCGCAGACTCTTCGAAGCCCTCGTCAATGCCACGCCCCATACCTCTAAGGAGCGCCCATGACTACGTTCGACATCATCAACCCCGCGACCGAGGAGTTCATTCGCAGCATCGAGCTCGTCGACGTCGAGGCGACTGACGACGCCATCGCCAAGGCCGTCGTTGCACAAAAGCGCTGGGCGGCCACCGCTCCAGCCTCGCGAGCGCAGGTTCTGCGGAGTTTTGCCCACATCGTCGCCGAGCACAACGAGGAGCTCGCCCAGATCGAGGTTGCCAATGCCGGCCACCCCATTGGGCAAGCTCGGTGGGAAGCGCAAAACGTTGCGAATGTCCTCGAGTATTACGCGGCAGCTCCCGAGAGGCTCATCGGCGAGCAGATTCCCGTCGAGGGCGGCGTGAACGTGACCTTCCATGAGGCGGTAGGCGTCGTCGGCATCATCACCCCGTGGAACTTCCCCATGCCAATCGCCGCGTGGGGCTTCGCACCTGCGCTCGCGGCTGGCTGCGCCGTGGTTCTCAAGCCCGCCGAATGGACACCGCTCACGGCGATCCGCATTGCCGAGCTCGCCCTCGAGGCCGGCCTCCCCGAGGACCTTCTCACGGTTCTTCCCGGCAAAGGATCGGTCGTCGGCAACCGGTTCGTCACGCATCCCGACGTGCGAAAAGTCGTGTTCACCGGCTCAACGGCAACGGGAAAGACGATCATGCGTGGCTGCGCCGAACAGGTCAAGACCCTCACGCTCGAACTCGGCGGAAAGAACGCGAACATCGTGTTTGCCGATTCCGATCTCGAGAAGGCAGCCGCCGCAGCTCCCGCGGGGGTTTTCGACAACGCCGGGCAGGATTGCTGCTCGCGCTCACGGATCCTCGTCGAAAAGTCCGTGTACGAGAAGTTCATGGAGCTCTTCGAGCCCGCCGTCAAGGAGTTCCGGGTTGGTGACCCCGCGAAGGACGACACCGAAATGGGGCCGCTCGTGGCGAAAGCCCACCTCGACAAGGTCACCGGATACGTGGACGACGAATCGCTTGTCGCCTTTAGAGGGAGTGCACCGTCGGGCCCCGGCTTCTGGTTCCCGCCCACCGTGCTCACGCCCGAGCGCACGCACCGGACGGTTCACGAGGAGATTTTCGGCCCCGTCGTCACCGTGCTGCCGTTCGAGGACGAGGCCGATGCGCTCGCCCTCGCAAACGACACCGAGTACGGGCTTTCGGGGTCGATCTGGACTCGCGACATCGGCCGCGCGCTTCGCGTGTCGCGCGGGGTCGAGGCGGGAAACCTCTCCGTCAACTCCCACTCGTCGGTGCGGTACTCCACGCCGTTCGGCGGGTTCAAGCAGTCCGGTCTAGGCAGGGAACAGGGGCCCGACGCCCCCCTGGCCTTCACCGAAACCAAGAATGTCTTTTTCGCGCAGGACTAGCCACCATCCACCCCTTGTAGAAAGGTTTTGACATGTCAGAGACGACTATCGACAAGATTGATCTCACCCAACGACTGAAGGGCAAGGTTGCCGTGATTACGGGCGGCAGCTCCGGCATCGGGCTTGCGACCGCCCGCCGATTCGCGGCCGAAGGCGCCACGGTCGTCATCGGCGATCTCGATGCGACAAACGGCGAGGCGGCTGCCAAGGAGGTCGGCGGCCTCTTCGTCGAAACGAACGTCACGAGCGAAGAGCAGGTCAACCACCTGTTCGACGAAGCAGCTCGCGTGTACGGCTCGGTCGATATTGCCTTCAACAACGCCGGGATTTCGCCCGCGGATGACGATTCGATTGAAACAACCGAGCTTCCCGCGTGGGAGAAGGTGCAGGACGTCAACCTGAAATCGGTTTACCTGTGCTCGCGCGCAGCGCTTCGCCACATGACGAAGCAGCAGTCCGGTTCGATCATCAACACGGCTAGCTTCGTGGCGGTGATGGGCTCGGCGACCTCGCAGATTTCCTACACGGCCTCCAAGGGTGGGGTGCTCGCGATGACGCGCGAGCTCGGCGTGCAGTTCGCCCGTCAGGGCATTCGCGTCAACGCCCTGTGCCCGGGGCCCGTGGCCACTCCTCTTCTTCAGGAGCTTTTCGCCAAGGATCCGGAGCGTGCGCAGCGTCGACTCGTGCACGTTCCGGTTGGGCGATTCGGTGACGCGAAGGAGCTTGCGGCCGCCGTCGCGTTCCTGGCGAGTGACGACGCTTCCTTCATCACGGCGTCCACGTTCCTCGTCGACGGTGGCCTCAGCGCCGCCTACGTCACGCCGCTCTGAGTCGCGACGCTTGTGACAAGATGTTGAGCGATGACTGAGCTGCCTGATCCCGCCCCCGTGCTGAACTCCTGGGTTCTGTTGAAGCCAGGAGCGGCCTCGAACGCTTTCGAGGGGACCGTGCACAGGCTTGTTCAATCGCTCAAACTTGGGCTCGTTGCTCCGGGGGAAAAGCTTCCTCCGGAGCGCGAGCTCGCCTCGATGCTCGGGGTTTCGCGCGACACCGTTCGCGAGGCCATCTCGGCTCTCGTTGAGGCGGGTTACCTCGAAGCGAAACGGGGCCGCTACGGCGGGACGTTCGCAAAGAATCCGCTTCCCACCTCGAGTGCGCTTTCGGAAACCTCGAGCAGAGTCGCATCCATCATCGACACTCTCGCCCTTCGGGCGGTTGTCGAAGTAGGGATCGTGCGCAGGCTCGCCCGCCAAGAGCTTTCACGCGAAAGCCGCGAACGGCTGTGGCGCGCCCACGAGGAATGCCAGGGTGCCGACCTGGCTGACTACCGCAAGTACGACACGCGCCTGCACCTGCTCATGGGGGAACTCGTTGACGCTCCCTCCCTCGTTCCGGTTCTCGCCGATATCCGCATGCGGGTCAACGAGCTTCTTGACCAGATCCCCCTGCTCCAGCCCAATATTGAGCATTCGTGCGAGCAGCATCAAAGGATCGTCCAGGCCATTCTTCGCGGACGGCCGGATGTGGCCTCGGTCGAGATGGAGGAACATCTCGCGGGAACCGAGGCGCTTCTTCGCGGCTTCCTCGACTAGTCACACCTCACTCTCCCGCGGCGTTTTAGGGGATTGATCCGGGATCGCCCGAGTTCTCGCAGAAAAAGGGCAGATTTCGGGACTTTTTACCCGTTTCAATCCCGGAGTTTTCCCCGAGGGGATGCCACTTTCACCGGGGTTTCCCACCCCAAGCTGGGAACCATTCCAGACTGCTTCGTTAGGTTCTTTCGTCGTTGCCGCACGCTGTTATGCGGCGGCTCAAACACCTAATGTTGCCTTCTGGAAAGGATCGTTCCGTGTCGTCTTTCGGCCGGGCCTGGCGCTACGTTTCACGTCAACGCGTCAAGTCGTTCATTATTTTGGGAATTTTCGCGGCGATGATGTCGGCGCTCATGGTGACCGGTTCGGTGACGCGCGCTGCCGATGCGGCGGGAGCACAGGTTGATCGGCGCACGGGCGCGGGCTTCGTTCTGCAAAACAACCCGCAGTTCAATCAGGGAACACCCCGCGGCGCAGGCACCGTGAAGGGTGCGGATATCGAGAAGATCGCGAAGCTCAAGAACGTCGACAGCTACGTCGCGCGCCAGAACGTCACGGCGGATCTTGTGGGCGCAAACGTCAAGAAGCTCGACCACAACGAGTACGACGAGCAAAAGGAAAAGCAGTTCGGCAACGCCGCCAACGTGTGGGGCGTGAACGGCTCTGAGCTGGAAAATAGCTTCCGCGGTGGGGCGCTCACCCTCACGCAAGGCCGCCACCTGCAAAGTGGGGACTCGCACAAGGCCCTCATTCACGAGGATCTCGCGAAAGCAAATGGCCTCAAGGTGGGCGATGAGATCACCGTGAAGGGCAACCAATTCGATGTGGATAACCAGAACAAGTCAACGACCGAGGTCAAAACGGAAATCGTCGGCCTTTTTTCGGGAGATAACCCGAGGCCCGTTGCCCAGCGCAGCGAGCTTTTCGCCAATACGCTATTCACGGATCTTGACACGACGCGCGAGCTCTATGGATGGACGGCGAAGACCGAGATTTATCAGGACGCTAATTTCTTCGTGAAGAAGGGCGCTGAGCTCAAGGCGGTCGCGGAGGAAGCGAGCCGTCTCGGCATCGACTGGCGCAACTATCAGCTTGCCCCGTCGACGCAGTATCTCGCGGGCATCACCGGTGCGGTTGATGGCGTTCGCTCGATCATGAACGGCGCGAAAATCGCAACGTTCGTCCTGGCCATCGCGCTTTTGAGCCTCATGCTGTTCCTGTGGCTCGGTGAACGCAAGAAGGAAACGGGTGTGCTCCTTTCGGTGGGCACCACCAAGGGTGGAATGCTGCGCCAGTACTGGATGGAGCTTGGGCTCATCGCCATTCCAGCGATTGCGATCTCGTATCTCGTGAGCACGTTTATCGCGCAATCTATTGGCTCTTCGGTGCTGGGAAGCGTCAATTCTTCTGCGAAGAATGGTTTTGCTCCCGGGCAGCAGGCCGGCGCCGATCTCGAATCGTCGAGCGCGCTTAAAACTCTCGATTCATTGCACGTAAGCCTCGGCAATCAGGATGTTGCATACGTCGCGATCGCGGCGGCCGTCGTCATTATCGTGTGCGTGCTGCTCGCCGCACTCCCGATGCTTCGCACGGCCCCGAAGAAGCTTCTGGTGGCACTCAAATGAGAGGCCTTTCTTCGGCGCGCCTCGCCGTGCTTTCACTGCGCAGGCGCCCCGCACGCAGCATCATTCTTCTCCTGCTCATGACCTTGATTTTCACGGGGCTCGTGGCGCAATCGGGTGTGCGTGCCACGATGGGCGATATTAGCGGCGCGATCGATCGGAACGTCGGGGCTGGTTTCACGGCGCAGAATTCCGACGCCAGCCTCGCCCGCACCGATGCCGACGCTCTCGCGAAGCTTCCCGGCGTGACCTCAAGTACGTACGAGACGGATCTTCTCGTGAAACCAAAAGGTCACCGTCCCGTCACGGCGGCCGGGGCGGTGCAGCTTGACCCGGAGTTCGCGAATGACATGACGGCAACGGCGACGACTAATTCGCAGTTGAATCCGCTGTTTCAAGGCAAGCTTTTCACGCTTGAGCAGGGCGAGCACCTGACGTCTTCGTCGCACGGCGCCCTCGTGCACAAGGACTTTGCCGCGAAGAACCACCTGTCGGTGGGAAGCGCGATCACGCTCGTGCGTGACGGCAAGCTCGTGCGACTCGTCGTGACCGGCATCTTTAGCGGGCGCGCGGAGAATCCGTCCGGCCTCCCTGCGGGCGCGGCCGAGAACCGTATTTTCGCCGCGGCCGAAGACATGTCGCCCCTAACCGATCCGGCGTCGTTGACCCTCGCGCGATACAGCACCGCGAGCGCTGAGGCGCTTCCTGCCGTGCTCGCGAAGGCGCATAAGGCTCGCCCTGACCTGAGCCTCGAGGATAATTCGGCGCAGTTTCGTACCGTTCTTGCCTCGATCGCAGGCGTGGAACGCCTTCTCACATGGCTCGTTCTTGGACTGAGCGCAGTGAGCATTGCGGTGCTCGTGCTCGTGCTCGCGTTTTGGGCGCGCGGCCGCCTTCACGAGATCGGGATTCTGCTCTCCCTTGGCAGGTCGAAGGGGAGCATCCTTCGTCAGTTCCTCACGGAGATTTGCGCGCTCGTAGCCGTCGCGGCGGTGCTCGCACTCGGGCTGGGGTTCCTCGCGACGAACGTCGTGAGCGAGGCTCTCCTGGCCCGTTCTCACGATCCGGTTCTCGAAGCCCTCTCCCCTTCCGCGAGTCCACTCGCGGCCCTGGCTGCGCTTGGCGTGGGCGCCCTCATCGTCGCCATCGCTGTCGCAGCGGTTCTTATTCCTGTTTTTCGGCGCAGCCCGAAGTCAATTCTCGCCTCTATGAGCTAGGAGCACATCATGAGCATTCTTCACCTCGATCACGTCAGCTACACCTACGAACAGTCTCGCGGCCGGGTTCTCGAGGACGTCTCGACAACCTTCGAGCTCGGGAAGCTCTACGCGATTGTCGGCGCCTCCGGTGCGGGCAAATCCACTCTGTTGAGCCTCCTTGCGGGCCTTGAAGCACCCACCGGAGGCACGGTGCGATTCAACGGAACCGATATCGCACAGACGGGGTATTCGAAGCATCGCCGCGAGCAGATCTCTCTGGTGTTTCAGAACTACAACCTGATTGACTACCTCACTCCGCTCGAAAACCTTCGTCTCGTGGATAAGAAGGCAGGCGTCGAAAGCCTCGAGAACCTCGGTCTCACGAAGGACCAGGCGACCCGCAATGTGCTTCGCCTTTCGGGTGGGCAGCAGCAGCGCGTTGCGATCGCGCGTGCGCTCGTGTCGAAGGCGCCGGTGGTTCTCGCGGACGAGCCGACGGGCAACCTCGACGAGGACACGGCGGAAGAGGTGATCGAGATTCTGCGGGGCGCGGCGAAAGCCGGTAAGTGCGTGATCGTCGTGACCCACTCGAAGCGGGTCGCGGAATGCGCCGACGTGCAGCTGCGACTAACGAAGCGGACGCTTGTCTGACGCTCGTCTAGCGGCGGCCCTCTCCTCGATGCCCCAGGTGGCGCCACCTTCTGGACTTCTCCAGGTGGCGCCACCTTCTCGTTTCCCCGAAACATCGCCCCTCCTCGACTCCCCCAAACACCGCCCCTCCTCAACTCCCCCAACTGCCGTCACCTTCCAACTCCCCCAAACACCGCCCCCTCTACTCTCCCAAACACCGCCCCCTCCTCGACTCCCCCAAACACCGTCACTCTTTATGAAGATTCGCCGGCGCTCCCAGCCCGACACAGCGCCAAACCCCACTTTTCTTCATGATCTGAGACGGGAAGAGGCGCATGAAGGGCCCGCCCCCCCCGAAACACCGCTACCTCCTCGACTCCCCCAAAAGCCGTCACTGTTTATGAAGATTCGGCGGTACTCCCGGCCCGGCACAGCGCCAAACCCCACTTTTCTTCATGATGTGAGACGGGGAGAGGATGTGGGACCGGGAGAAGCAGTACGCACGATGTGAGACGGGAAGAAGCAGTATGAAGGGCCCGCGCCTCCCCGAAAAGCCGTCACTCTTTATGAAGATTCGGCGGCACTCCCGGCTCGGCGCAGCACCAAAGCCCACTTTTCTTCATGATGTGGGACGGGAAGAGGCAGCATGAAGGGCCCGCGCCTCCCTGGAGAAGCGCGGGCCCTTTCTGTAGCTGTGAGCGTTTAGCTGTTCTTGCGACGCCTTGTGAGCGCCGCACCGCCGGCCGCGAGCGCGCTCGCGGCAGCAACGGTCAGGCCAACGCTCGCGCCTGTGCGCGGGAGGTCGCCCAGTAGATCGTCGCCGCCTGCATCAGATGCACCGCCGGCGTCGGAAGCTGCGGGTGCACTGCCACCGGCATCAGAGGCGCCGGCGCCCGCGGGATCGCCTTCGGCTCCGGTCCCATCGGTGTCACCGGCATCGCCAGCGGGGTTGCCCGGCTGGGCCGGGTTTTCGCCCGACGGATCCTGGCCCTCGGCGCCGCCCTGGTCGCCGCCCGGCTGCTCGCCCACAACGAAGGTGAGGCGCTGAGTCTTGGCGGTAGCCTCGCCGTCACCGGCGCTGCGCTCGCCGTTACTCGCCTGCTTAGCGTGCGCCGTGACGTCGATCGTGTACGTACCCGGCTTCGTGAAGGCCCACGCGGTGTGCATGTGGGTGCCGGGCGGAAGCGGGATGTCGGAAGCCTTCTCGCTCGTGGCGTACATCTGCTTGATGGTGCCGAAGTTCTCGGTGTACGCGAACCACTTACCGCCTTCGGGGGCGCTGACGGGGGTGAGCGTCATCGTTGCACCCTCGGGGTATTTGTCGCGATCGAGTTCTTCACTCGAGAAGCCCGGCCACACCCGGCCCTGCTGCTGGGACTGCGGCAGAACATACAGCTCGCTGCCCTTCGGGCCGAGCACGTCGTAGCTCTTATCGGCAAGCACGTTACCTTCACGCTTGGCCTTCGCGAGCTTCGTGACCTCGAGCGTTGTCGAGTCGATCGTGCGAAGCACGGACTTCTTCGCGTGCTGGCGCGAGTCGTCGCCGAGGGCGACGGAGAAGCTTCCGTCGCCGTCCATGACGCGCAGGTCAACGTGCCCGTTGTTGATGGTCACGGGGGTGTTGAGGAGGGAACCGTCGGCCCCTTCATCTCCGGCGCCCGGGTCCGACGCATCCCCGCCTTCCGGCGCGTCCGGGGTGCCCGTTGCGCCGTTCTCGGAGAACTGGGTCGAGATTTCCTTACCTTTGGCGGTCACCGGGCCGAAGTCCGCGACTTCGGTGTTGCCGATTGCGGCACGCGGAAGCGGCTCGAGGGTCAGGCGGAGGTCATACTTGTCGCCCATGCACGCTTCGCGGTCGATATCGAAGCTTCGGCGGCCCGGGCCGCTGACGGCATCGACGTCACACGTCGCGTACTGGGAGCCCTTTTCGTAGAACCCGCCCGAGACGTGATAGGTGAGGGAGTCGTCGGCAGGTTTCGTGGAGAGCTTCATCAGGGTGTCTTTGTCGCCGGCCTTCGCGCTCACCGAAACGTCGCGTGAGCTGACCTTTACCTCTCCCTTGGGGAAGCCGGTTGCGGCAGAGTCGGGGGTTTCCGTGGGGAAGTCGCCCGCGTCCTTCGTCGACGTGGCTGCTTGGCCAGTGCTCGAGGTGAGCGGCGCGCTGATCCAGCGAGCAGCGCCCTTCGTGGGCACGAACACGGCCTGGAAGGTCGACTTCTGCGAGCCGATCATCTCGCTCCACGTGGCCTTGCCGCCCTTCACGGGCACTTCGGCGAGGTGGTAGCCGTCGATGTAGAACACGACGGTGCCTTCTTCTTCGGCGTTGCCGGCATCGAAGGTGAGGTCGGTGAGGCGATCGTCGCCGTCCTTCTTCTTGCCCGTGTGCGGAGCGATGGTGAAGGTCGGAGCGGATTCGCCAGTCACTCCAGCGGCTTTGTCGTAGGCCGTCTTGACGTCGCCGAGCTTTTCGTCAGCGGGGTTGGTGCCGCCCACGCGCCACACGAGCGTTGTGGGCTTCGAGGCGGTGAAGGTGCCGTCGGACTTGCGTGCGCTCGCCTGGTAAGTGAGCTCGTACCGGCCGGGCTTGGTGAACGTCGTGAAGTTGTGGGTGTGCGTGCCCGGGTCGAGCCACACGGCACGTGAGACCTTGTCGTGCGAGGAGAACAGGTGCGTGACCGGCAGGTTGCCGTAGCTCGAGTAGTTGAACATGTTCATCTCGCCGGGGCCGTTGAAGCCCGTCAGCTCGATGGTGAAGTTCTCGTCCTGGAATTGTTCGATGGGCACTGCCGTGTCGGCGCCGAAACCGGACCAGATCGGGGTATTGCCCGGACCGGGGCTGTGGGGCGCCATGTAGAGGTGGTCGCCTTCCTTCCCAAGGAAGGCGAGGCGCGGATCCTTCGTCACGTCAAAGATGTAGCTTTGCGTGCCGTCCTCCTGGTAGCCACGTCCAACCCAGTTGGTGGTCTTGTCCAGCGGGAGCGTTTTCCCGTTGGATTGGGAGTTGATCTGGAATGTCTTGGCGTCTTTGTCCCAAAAGACCTTGGGCGCGTCGATGTGCGCGTTCGTCTGGACCGTACGGTCGCCGTCGGGCCCCGCGAAGGCGGGTGCGAGGGCGAGCGTGAGAGCCGCGAGCGTGGCGCCGGTGGAGCGGAGAATCCGCATGAACCCCTCCTCGAATGGTAACTGTTCTCATTTACAGTACAGCTACCGGCGCCTCGCCGCCACCCGAACGACGCCCAGGAGTGGACAAAACACCAAGGCGCTACGTGCGCGGGGCCCGGCCCGAGGGATCTATGCGCCGGGGGTTGTGCGCTTTCGTGCGGCGCGATCCTTCTTGCGGCGCTCGACAACCCAGCGCGGCGCGAACGGCCAGGGAAGCGGCACCCCGACGGCGCCGAGAATGCCTATGGGGATCATGACCACGGTGATGATCCCGAGGATCCGCAGCGGCTCAGCCACGAACGCCCCGCCAGGAAACCCCAGTTCCTCGTGGAGAATGAGCAGCGCGCCGACGCTAAAAACCGGCGTGCAATAGGGCAGGATCCACAGGTTCGGAATCTCGCGGTAGTCGTCGTACCACTCGGCGTTCTTCTGATACCGAACGTGGAACATGTAGAACGCAAAGATCGCTGCGGTCACGACGAAGATGAGGGACCACAGAAGAATCTTCATGCGTCCATCCTCCTCTTTCGCCACCGCCGAGCGGCGGTACGCCTCACCACGCGGAGATCTGCTGCTGGGAGGGGAGCTGATGGGCGGCCATCATGTACAGCACCCACGCATCGGTTGGCTGAAGGTAGTGGGAGCTACCGAAGATCTTGCGCGCCTCGGAGTAGAAGGACAGGTACCCGTGCGGGGTCGACACCCACGCGGTTGCGATCGGCTTCGGGCCATTCTCGGTGTGCTTCTCCGAGGCCACAACGACCTGCTCGTAAAGGCCCTGGGTCACGTCGCCGGCCACGCCCGGTGACACGTCGCGCACGGCCGCGGCGACATCCTGCTGGGCCTTATGGAGTTTGTCTTCCTCCCCGGGCTCGAGAACGAGGTTCTCCCACGTTTCCGCGTCGATCTTCACCGAGTCATTCGACGTGAAGTCTTTGTCGGCGACGGGCGTGAGATCCGAGAGATCAAACAGCACGGCATACCTGCTCGAGAGCTGATGCGACTTGAGCACGAAACTCGGCGCAGCAGAAACCTCACCCGTGAGAACGGTCTGGGCGCTCACGCAGCCGTCCGGCCCGAGCCACAGGAAGCGGTTGTCTTCCGCTCCGTTGCCGGCAACCGACGTGATCGTGAGCTGGTAGCGATAGTCCTTGAGGGTGCGCCAGATGCCCTCGGTGCCGTCGGCAACACGACCGTCACTTGCCACGACCTGGTCGTTCACGTCCACGACTCGAAGGCCCTCGTTCGGGATTCCCTTTTCGAGCAGCATCATGAAGCTCTCGAAGCCGAGTTCCACCGCGGTGCCGTCGCTACCCGTGTTGATCTGCTCAGTCACTGTGCCGACTCCTTCCACAGCAGGCTGTGCCCCATGTTCAAGATCAGCTGCGCTCTCTCGCCCAGCAGCTCGGTGGGGTACGTGATGGTGAGGTCAACGTGGACGCCGTTGTGCACCGCGGTCCACTGGAACATCACCAGCGGGATGCCGTCGGGGTTGGTGTACGACGCAATGCGTTGCAGTCCCGGCACCCCCTGAACGCCGACGGTGTCCGCATCAAGATGCATGAGCCGGTATTCGTCGAGCGTATCCGCGTAGGAGTCCTCGACCTCGTCCTGGATCGCCGCGAGCCCTTCCAGGGTCTCGATGCCCGCCTCGGCCTTCCTCTGGATGAGCACGATGTTCGGGCGGAACTGCTCGTTCCAGATTTCATCCGAAAGGTAAATGAAGATGCCTCGGTCAGCTCCCGACGTGTCTTCTTCCCACCCGCGAGGTGCGAACACATCGAGGACCATGTCCGGGTGCGTATAGGTCGTCATCTCTGCGGGTACTGCTTTACCCGAATCGGGCATTGCCTCTCCTCACATCCTCGTTTTCGACGTATGCGAACTATGCACACCGCCGTAGCTCGGCGTTTTTTGCGCGTCAGTCGAAGAGATTGCCAATGGGATCCTTCACCTTGTTCGCAAGCCAACCACCTGCCGCTCCGCCAGCGACGCCGCCGATGATGCCGCCGGCAACACCGCCCACCACGGTACCAACCGGGCCGCCGAAGGAGCCGATCGCAGCGCCCATGGCCGCACCGGCCTTGCCGCCGGCCCAGCCGCCTGCCGTAGCGCCGGCAGCAGACACGCCTGCGCGCGCGCCCTTTTCCACGTTGCCCATGTTCGGGTGAACCTTTGAGTCGGTTTGCCACGAGTCCACCGCGGTAGTCGCAGCCGAGATTCCTGTGCCTGCCCGGGATACCCATTTCGCGCCCGTAGCGACCTTGCCCCACTTGGCTTTCGTCAGCCCCTGGCTGTGAGCGTGCGGCACTCGCGAATGCTTGCCTTCAAGCTTGAGCATGCTGCGGCCAATGACCGCCTGGAGCGCGCCACCGAACGAATTGGGCTTGGCCAGGGGGTTCATCGGCGAGTTCTTCGCGAGGAACTGACCACCATTGGTAACGGCATCCGCATCCCAGCCGGTCAGGCCCTTAACGAGCCCCTTGCCGAACTTGCCCTTCTTGGCGATATCTTGCAGAAGCTTGGGTGCCCACCCCTGCCGGATCTTGATGCTGCCGTTCGTATAGAAAAAGTACGTGCTGTAGTACTTGACGAGGTCAGTGCCGAGCTTACCGAACTGGAGCAGCGCCCCCATGGCACCTTCAACATTGTTCCCGCGGGTGATGGCCCCCAGGAGCTTTTTCCCGATCACGGCGCCGGTGCTCTCCGTCGTGTTTCTGATCGAGTTCGCGCACGCCGAATCCGCCGCATCACGGTCAATCCGCAGCTGGGTGCACTTATTCTGCAATCTCAGCTCCCACGCGGCAAGCGAGGCCTGAGCAGCAGCGTCAGTGGGGTCCGCTAGCGCCTTCGCCGCTTCGTACTCCTTGATCTCGTTTTCGAGGTCAGTCTTTCGCGTCCTGAGCGGCCCCAGTTTGTCCGCGTAGGTATCCAAACCGTCGGCAACCTTGCCGGCCGACTTCATAATTTCGTCAGCCATTTCTTCGGGGGTCCTCATGGCGCGGTGCACCTGACCATCCTCCGGAGCGTGGTACTGCCCGCTGATGGGCTGCCATGCATTCGAGGTGTCCCTCATCTTCTGTTGGACATTCTCGCCAGCGGTGCGGATCTCCGAGGCACCACTGGTCACAATCGACGGGTCTTCGATTTCTGGTACGTCAAAAGTCATTGCAGTTCCTCACTCGTCGATCATTTTCACTGCATGCCGGGCATATCGCTCACATGGGCCTGCTGGTTACCAGCATTAGCCGCCGTGCACATGAGCTGATCGCCCTGGGTGTACTTCTGCACTGCATCGTCCGTGGAATCGATGTTGTTGTTCACCATTTCCACGAGCGCCTGACCCGCCGATTCGAAAGCTGACGCAACGTCCCCCGTAAGCGCAGCCGACGTTTGTTTGCTGTGCAGCAGCGATCCCCCCAAGTCCGACGCGCCGTTCTTGAGATCTCTGTTGGATGATTCGATCGCGGGGACGGTTCCCCTGGTATTCGAAATCGTGCCGCGCACGGCCTTGTCGTCGATGTCGTAAAACATGTAGCTCTCCCGAATCGTCAAGTTCGTGGCCTACAAGCTGTTCGAGCTCCCCTTGCGGGACCCAGTTAACATCACGAACAGATAACAAACCTGAGTGCTCCGTCACGGCGCGGGCGCACAGCGTTTCCGCGGCCGCTGGATGGTGGTCCAGTTGGGTGGGCAGGCAACCATGTCGTTCGCAGTTTTGTTTCCGACGCTTGCCGGGCCTTAACCGGATGCCTCGACATGCACGTGACTCTCCCGCAATTCTCCCACCAACGTTTTCCACATTTTCCACCTGTGCATTGATACCTCTCTGCCTGCACAAGATGATTGAGATATCGGCTGGGGGATGGTTGCCAGTCGCTTCCCTCGAACCTAAGCTGAAGTTGAGGCCGTTCACGTGGCCTTAGCGGGAAGGGAGCCCCGTGTTCGAGCCGCGCATCCACACCTCTGCTCTCAAACATGGATGCACACCTGAAGACGTCTCATGTGCGTTCGCCGCAAGAACCCGGGAGTGGGTCCTCGACGAAGATCCTCGTAAGGTTCTTTGTCTCGGTTTCGATCGGTCGGCCCGGATGCTCGAACTCATTGCCATTCGCGATCGAAGAGGCCGCTGGATGGTGATTCACGCAATGCCGGTTCGAAAGGTGCACATGCCAAGGAGGAAGCGATGAGCTACGAAGTCGTTGACACTGTACCCGGATTTACACCCGAGGGAATCGCCGAACTCCAAGCTAAAGCCGAAGCTGGCTTCTCGCCCGAAGAACTTGGACCAGAAAGACTTGGACCCGGCGCGTTCCTGGAAGTGCTGGCGCCCGACGTTCGTCAGGCCATCATTGACCGCTTGGATCTCCATTCGAGCACGCCCATCAACGAGCAGATTTCGAATCTTTTACGACCATTGCTCGCGGCCTGAGGCAAGGAGCGGGGATGGTAGCGACTCCGCCCCGCGAAGCTCCCTGGTCGTCAACTTTCTAATCAGGAAAGAAGCTCTTGGTGATCCCGCACGACGCAATGCGGAGTCTTTCGAAGCCGCATGAGGTCGATGAAGAGACGCCGCGGCATGCCGCCTCTCAGAACCGGTGCGAAGGTTCGAGCTAGGCCGGAACCTCGTGATGATGGCTTTCCGCTTCTCTCACTTCGGTATCACCTGCAACCTCGCTTCGGCAACCTTTACGATCACGGCTAAACCTCTTGTTCAAAGAAGCCACTCCCTTTTTACTCTGCACACAAGCCCGAGGCGTAGCGTGGAGTGAGTCGAAGACGAAGGAGTGCCTGATGACGACCATCGCTTTAGTAGGAACGCTCGACACGAAGGCCGAGGATTATGCCTGGTTGAAGGAGCACCTTGCGGAACTTGGGGTGGGAGTACTCGCCGTCGATGTCGGCTCATTTTCCACGGCCGATTTCGCGGATGTTTCTTCCGACGAGGTTATCGACGCTGCCGGCGAGGATGCCGCGAAACTTCGGGAGCGCCGCGACCGCGGCGAAATGATGGCTGTCATGGGCCGCGGCGCCGCAAAGATCGTGCAGAAGCTCGCGGAAGAGGGGCGTATTCACGGCATTCTTGCTGTCGGCGGCTCGGGCGGTTCGTCTGTGGCGGCACCCGCGATGCAGGCGGTGCCGGTGGGCTTTCCGAAGTTGCTTGTGTCGACCATGGCCTCGGGCGACGTTTCTCCGTATGTCGGCGAAACTGACACGACCATCATGTATTCGGTCGTGGATGTCGCGGGGGTGAATCGGATTTCGGCGATGGTGCTCGGTAACGCCGCGGCGGGCATCGCAGGAATGGCGAAGGCTTACGAAGCTCGCCTCACGAGCACCTCCGGCGAGCACCGCCCACTCGTGGGGCTTTCGATGTTTGGACTCACGACGCCGGCCGCGGATGAAGCCCGCAAGACCCTCACTGAGCTGGGGTATGAGGTGCTCGTCTTCCATGCGACAGGAGCGGGCGGCCGTGCGATGGAGAAGCTTATTGAGTCTGGGTTGCTTGCCGGTGTTTGTGACCTGACGACAACAGAGCTTGCCGATGATCTCGTGGGCGGGGTGCTCAGCGCTGGCCCTGAGCGACTTGAGATGGCGGGGCGGATGGGCACGCCTCAGGTGGTGAGCCTTGGCGCTCTCGACATGGTGAACTTTGGGCCGAAGGACACGGTCTCGAGTAAGTTCGATGGGCGCACGTTCGTCGTGCACAACCCTACGGTGACTCTTATGCGCACGTCCCGCAGTGAAACGGAAGAGCTCGGTCGGCGCATTGGAACAAAGCTCGCTGCCGCAACGGGGCCTAGCGAGCTGTTTATTCCCACGAAAGGCTTGAGCGGCATCGATGTTGAGGGCGGTCCCTTTTATGACCCCGAGGCAGATGCCGCCCTTTTTGACGCCGTGAAGCAGAGCCTCGAAGGCAGCCCCGTTGCCGTGCACGAGCAAGGCTGTGCCATCAATGACGAGGGCTTCGGCCGCGCGATGGCCGAACGCCTCCACGAACTTATCCGCAACCAATCGGGAAAGAAGGAGAACTGACATGTCCCGCAAGGAAATTCTTGAGCAGCTGCGCGCGAAAGTCTCAAGCGGAAAACCCATCATCGGCGGCGGTGCTGGTACCGGCATTTCAGCGAAGTCGGCGGAAGCCGGCGGGATTGATCTTCTCGTCATTTACAACTCGGGACGTTTCCGCATGGCGGGCCGCGGTTCCCTTTCGGGCCTTCTCGCCTATGGCGACGCGAACGGCATCGTCATGGAGATGGCAAACGAGGTGCTCCCGGTTGTGAAGCACACCCCTGTGCTCGCGGGAGTGAACGGCACGGATCCGTTCCGCGTAATGCCGCATTTCTTGAAGCAGGTCAAAGAGATCGGTTTCGCGGGCGTACAGAATTTTCCGACGGTTGGCCTCATCGACGGTGTTTTCCGCGCGAATCTCGAGGAAACCGGCATGGGCTTTGGCCCCGAGATCGACATGATTCGCATGGCGAATGAGCTTGATCTCCTCACCTCGCCCTACGTCTTCGACATCGAACAGGCGAAAGAAATGGCCGCCGCAGGCGCCGATATTCTCGTGCCCCACATGGGCCTCACGACCTCCGGCACGATCGGGGCGCAGACCGCGCTCAGCCTCGAAGAGGCAGCGACAAAGGTCCAGGAACTTGCCGACGCTGCACGAAGCGTGAACCCGGACATCCTGTGCCTCTGCCACGGCGGCCCGATCGCCAATCCCGAGGATGCTCAATACATTCTCGATAACACCGACGGCATCGTCGGCTTCTACGGCGCTTCCTCCATCGAGCGGTTCCCCACCGAAACGGGCATCCGCGAGCAGACGGAGAAGTTCACTCAAATTACGTTCAACAAGTAAGAGCGTAAGTTCGCAATGGCCCGCGGCGTGTGGCACGCTGCGGGCCATTTCTTACTGCATGTCCTCTTCGAAGTAGTCCTCGTCCACGGAATAGAGCGTGAACTCGTGGGCCTTCTCGACGCCGACGCCGTAGGCGAGCATCAGCTTCGTGAGGCGCAAGCCGTCGATCAGCACGATCCGCCCGTGACGGTAACCGGCAGCGGTAACTTTCGCTCGGTCTAGAAATGTTGAGGTCGTGATGAATACACCGAGGTTTGCGCCCTGCGCATCGAGAGAGCCGATGAAGTTACGGATCTCGGGTTCTCCCACCCTGTTGGTGTCGGCATAGCGTTTCGCCTGGATATACACGTTCGTGAGGCCGAGTGCATCCTGGTGGATGATGCCATCAATCCCGCCATCGCCCGAGCGCCCAACATGCTGCTTCTCGCCATAATCGCCGCCGTAGCCCATCGCCCACAACAAGTCGATGACGGCTTTTTCGAAGAACTCTGGCGAGTTTTCCTGCAAGCGCTTGCGAAGGTCGGTTTCGACTTGCGCATTGAAGTCACGCGTGCGCGCAGCGATGGCCTCGACAGGATCAGCATCCTGTTCGATCTCGGACACCGGAACAGCAGAGGATTCATCAACAGACCTGCGCGCAGCGACCTCATCCTGGTATTCCCGCCACGCCTCCCACTCCGCAAGGTCTTTCTCCGTGTAGGTCGCAAGCTTGCGGCTGGCAACCGTCAGCCCGTTGGGGGTGATGCGATAGGTTCCTCGCTTCGGGCGTTCGAGAAGCCCGGCCTTAGTCATGGCTGAGCACGCCCAGCCGATGCGGTTCTTGTATCGAGAATCGCCAGAATCAACTTTTTCGCTTCGCGCCTGAGTGCTCAGTCCAACGAAGTCGGCAACTAGTTCGCAGAGCTCACCGAATCGACGGTCTTCACCATCAGCAAGAACGGTCAGTACAACTGGGCGGAACTCGTCAATGGTGGGGATGCGATCGGTAGCCATAGAGATGGTCCTTACGAAATTGGGCTGGTTTTCTCCAACGCTACCCTCAGAGCCAACTAACTGAAGAACTAATCTCGAGGGATTCGTCAGTGGATTACCAAATCTTCGACTTAATGCGCACGCGCTACGGTCTCTGCCGGAGTTGGGCCGTGTGGAATGAATCGACTTGGCACCCCGACCCCATCCGGGCTCCGCAGCTAATACTCGATTCCGTCGTTCGAACTTTCGCAGGCGTGCGGAGCCAACACCACTTGGATACCGAGCTCCCCTCGCTACGCACAGATCTTGTACTCGTCGCCCTCAACTTTGCCGAGAGAGCGGCGGGCATCACCGCCGTCACTGATCGCTTAAGCTTCGCCAGTTTTCATGAAGAGTGTGGTCGCACAAGCGATAAGCGTCTACGTGAGGCATGCAAAGGCAATGGACTCGAGGGCGCGTACATTACCGATCTCGTGAAAATGCGAAACGGTACGCTCGCGCCGTTCCGAAGCAGCAAGTCGATGCCCATCAACAAGCTTCTACGGGATCCACGCTTCGTGCGCCAGCAGATCGAGGGTCTGTGCAAGGAACTCCAAACCCTCGGTAGCCACGACCCACTCATCATTGGTCTTGGTGCAGAGGCCTTCAGAGCACTTCATGATCCCGCATCCCTCGGTGCACTTCGGGAGTGTTGCGGAGATGGCACTCAGGTCGCTCGGATCACTCACTACTCGTCAATGACAGGCATGGCGCTGCCGACGTACATCTCTCGCGTCGGCCAGGAACTGGCGGACTTTCGCGATTATCTATAGAGCCCAGGCACTCAAGTTCACGCTCATCTCATTCGCCAAGGAGGAACTTTGCTTGCAGGCACCCCTTCCGTTGCTCGGGAGCGTGCCGGAGCAGTGCTCCTTGCCGGCTCAAGGGTGAACGGAGAGTTCTTTTGGCCCGTGATGAGGCGGCTCGAACTGGAAGGTGGAGTGTTCGACGTCGAAATGTCCCGCGACGCAGTGCTGCACTTGGCCGAGTAATTCGGGAATATGTCCGTCGGTAAAGCACTCGTCGTCGACAACAATGTGGGCTGATAGTGCCGGCAGGTCGCTCGCGACGCTCCACACATGCAGGTCATGCACGCGCTGCACGTGGGGAAGTTCAAGAAAGTGGGTGGTGACTGCCTCGAGGTCAATTCCTTCCGGGGCTGCTTCGAGCAGAATTCGGCCGACGGCGCGCAAGAGATTCCACGCTGCGTGCACCATGAGGGCACACACCAGAAGGGACGCAATGACATCGGCAAAAGTCCACCCGGTCACCATGATGATGAGCGCGGCAACAATGGTTCCGAGGAAGCCGTAGAGGTCGGTAAGAATGTGTTGGTAGGCACCTTCGATATTGAGGCTTGAGCGATTGGCGCGAGCAACCAACCACGCGACGACGATGTTCACGACCACCCCGACCAGGGCAACGATGAGCACAGGGCCACCGTCGACCTCGGGCGGTTCGAACAGACGCCGGACTGCCTCCACAGCGATGACTCCAGCCACGATCAGGAGCGTAATGCCGTTGACCGCGGCGGAGATGGTTTCCACGCGTTTGAGGCCCCAGGTCCACGCCCCTTGGGCAGGCCGAGCGGCGAGGCGAATGGTCCATAGCGCTAGCCCGATCGCTCCGACGTCCGACAGCATGTGCCCGGCATCCGACAGCAGTGCGAGGGAGCCAGTCAGAAGGCTGACGATGACTTCGGCGACCATAAAGACGCTCAGCACAATCAAGGCCACCCACAGAGTCGTGCGGTCGGCGTCGGCAGAGATGCTGTGGTCGTGTGCCTCGTGAGAGTGCTTGCGCCTGCGCGACACGGATGGTTTAGTCATGGCTCGTGCTCTCCGGCTGCGAGGTTTGCCTCAGTTTTTCGGTGCCGTCGAAGAAGGCCTTTGCCGCCGCGAGAAGCGTCTTCGTTTCCTCGGGATGCGCCAAGGTGTAGTACGTCGCGCGGCCATGCTTGTGGCTTGCGAGGAGCCCACTTTTTCGTAGCGAGGCCACGTGCGTTGACACTGTCGATTGCGCAAGACCCACGTGCTCGACGAGGTCCGTCACGCGGTGTTCGCCTAACAGCAAATGCTGGATGATCTGAAGCCGATGACTATCGGCGAGACTCTTAAAGAGAGTCACCCAGTTCTCACGTTCTTCGAGGGAGGTTTCTTCACCCATATACATCGCCATAGATCGATAATATCGCCTTTAGTCGATGTTAGCCATGCAGGGTCGATCGGCAGAAGCCGCCGCGACCGCCAAAGTCGCGCTTTGACGCCCGCAAAAGCACTACCGCCGCGAGCCTTCGTTTTCAGCGGCGGTCATCTCGGCGTAGCGCTCGAAGAGGAGGGCGAGGCGCTCCTCGTTCGAGTGAAGCGGCTTCTTCGCGCCGAAGGCTTTGTCCACAACACGGTCGAGCGCGGCGTGCGCCCTGAGAAGCTCGGGGCTCATCGCGAGGGGGTTGTAGTGCTCGGCAAGGGAGCGCTCGGGGTGCAGCTCGCGCGCCGCGATCACGCCCTTGCCTGCCTCGATGACCTTGTCGCGCAGCTCCTGATCGACGGTGGGAAGCGGGAGGTTGTTCCACACGAGCGTATTCGAGAACCGTAAGTCTGATTTAAGCTGGCCACCTACTGCACGCTGCCAGGTAATGAACATCGAGGAGGAGATCACTCCGAAGAGGAAACCGTCGGGGTCCTCGGCAGTAAAAAGTTGGTTCCCGGCTATAACTGTCTCCGGGAGATGTTGCACGGTGTAAAAGCTTCTGGTTTCCGAAACCACCGCGGGGATCCCCACGTACGGGACGAGTGGTCGATGTTTGTTCCCTCGGAACAAATGGGGCGTATCTCGGAGCTTATAGGCGTCGCCGCCCGTAGATTGCTGTGACCGCCATGCTCGGCAGGCTTCAACCCGTTCCTTCAGTATCGGCGAACGTTGGATGTCGCTCGGCTCGAAATCTTCATCTGCCATCCACAGGCACCAACGATCAAGTCCTCGAACGACTTCGCGACCTTGACGAAATTCCCGCAGATATTTTGCTGCGGTGGGATCTGCCACGACTGCGGCGTGCTCGGCGAGCTCAACGATAAGGTTGCCGCCGTCGGCCGGCTTGGTGCCAAACGCAATTTTAGGAAGCTGAGGGCTCAAGGCTCGCGAACGCTTCCGCACAAGCACATTCGGCCCATCCACGAGATACGCATTGATCTGCTTTGCGGGAAGCTGCTGCGGTTCGCCTTTGACATTGTTGTACGTGAACAGCTGCGGGGAGCTGCGTTCGTGCTTGTCGTAACCGGTAATGACACAGTGAACGGCGGCGCTTCCCGGTACTTCGCTCTGCCACGCGAAGGTTTGGTGAGCGAAGCGGAGGCGCCAGCCGGCGTCGAAAAGGGGGCCGAATAGCGCGGGAACGGGTTGTCCTTGCGCAATCGAGTTCGTGGACACGAACGCGAAGCGGCCGCCGGTGACGGGACGGAAGAAATCGCTCGCCTTTTTGAACCACGCAGTCACGTAGTCGAGGTAACCGTCGTAAAGCTCGCCCCACACGAGCTTCATATCCTCCGTTTGATCTGCCGCCTTCGTGTATTGCCCAATGAACGGCGGATTGCCCATGATGAGCGTATTCGGGCCCGCGGGCACGAGCTCGCGCCAGTCGAGGCGCAACGCGTTGCCCACGGTGATTTGCGCGGAATCCTGGAGGGGAAGCATCGGCTTCGAATAGCCGAGAGTGAGGTTCATGGCTTGGTTTGCCTGATGCTCCACGAGGAACATCGCGGTGCGGGCAATTGTCGCGGGCCAGTCCTCGATCTCGATGCCGTGGAACTGGCGAAGGCGCACGTGCACAAGGTCCTCGGCCATGAGGTCCAGCTGAACGCCGCCACTGTTTAATTCCTGGAGCCGCTCGTGTATCTTCAGCTCGAGGGCGCGCAGCTCGCGGTAGGCGATGATAAGGAAGTTTCCACAGCCGCGCGCCGGATCAAGGAACTGCAGCTCCCCCAAGTGCTCAAGGAGTTTATTCAGCTCGCCCTTCTTGTTATACGCCTTCGTGAACCGCTCATCGAGCTCATCAAGAAACAGCGGGCGAATGAGCTTCAGAATGTTCGTTTCGGTCGTGTAATGCTCGCCAAGCTCGCGGCGCGCTTTCTTGTCTTTCACCGCCTGGAAGAGACTGCCGAAAATCGCGGGGCTGATACTCGACCAATTGAAGTACGAAGCCTGGATGAGCAATTCGCGAGATTCTCGATCGAAATACGGGATATCCGTCGGCTCCCCGAACACGCTCCCGTTCACATAAGGGAACGCCTGCAAAAGCTCGTCGTTTTTCGCGTAACGCTTATCCTCGGGCTTGTTGAGCGCCTGGTACAGCGTCGCGAGCTGGGAGCCCAAATCGCTTCCATCCTCGCTCGTGCGCTCCTCGAGATACCGCGAGAACAGATCGCGCTCCCACAGTCCAGAATCGTCGGCGTAAAGGCAGAACAGTGTGCGAATGAGGAACACGCTCGCTTGGTGCTCGTCATACCCCGTTTTCTCAAGGTGTTCATAAAGGCCCGCCATGAGGTTCGCCGCCTGAATGGACGCTTGCTCCTGCTCCTTCGAGCCGAACTTCGCGCGGCGATACCCCGCAAGGAACATAAGGTCCTCAACATGCGCGGGCAGCTCCTCGAGAAGGAACTCGAGCGTGTCGCTCCCCCCCCGCTTCCGCGACAAGGCTCAAGAGGCGAAAGCGCTTGAAGTCGCTCGTGAGGATGTAGTCGGGGCGTTCATGCTCCGTGAGGGACTCGATGTAGTCGAGAGCCTGCTGCTCAGCCGCAACAAGGTCTCGACCCGCACTTTTCATTTCGATGACGACGGTGCCCGAAATTAGCGCGTCGATAAACCCGTGCTTCCCCGTTGATGAGCGCCGCGCGCGCTTCTCGTACACGGCAGCCGTACGGCCACTAATACCGAAGCATCGAAGAAGTCCGCGCACAAACTCCTGAGCCTCGCCCTTCTCATAACCCTCCGCATCGCGCCATTCCGCCACAAACGCCCCTGCACGATTGCGGATATCGGAAAGAACGAGAGGCTTCGGCATGGCAGCTCCAGGGCGCGGTAACGATAGTGTCTACATCTACGTTACCGGGCAGCCACGCTCGCCCTAATGTGCTTCGAGAAGAGCCTCGGCCGTGTCGCGGTCGGTGACAAGGCCCGTGATGAGTCCGGTGCGAGCCGCGCCGAGAATGGCCGACACTTTCTTCACCCCCGCGGCGACCGCAATGACGCGGGGGGTTTGGCTCAAGTGGTGAGTTTCGAGAGTCATGCACATTCTGGTGACTTCGGGAGCGAGGACCCTGCCGGTCTCGTCAAACCAGATGCCTGCGAGTTCGCCGGCGGGCTTGACCTGATCGAGCCGCGCCCTCACCGAGGGCGGGAATTCGCGATAGAGCTGCGTCTCCTTGTGTTCCCATGAGCCGATCGACACGAGGGCCGTGTCAAGGTGTTCGAATTGCCCTCGCACATAGGAGTGGGTTTCGAAGAGCTGGCGGCGCATTTCGGGCGAGCGCACGTAGAAGGGGACCGGGAGGTCGTGGATGTAGCCGTTGGCGCTGAGAACAGCCTCGCGTATGTTGTCGATCGGCGAAGACGCATGTGCGGCCGCTAGGGCGCCAGAGATCTGGATGACGGTGATGGGGGGAAGGTGTCGGAGGTTCTTCGCGACCTCGGCCACCGTCCGCCCCCACCCGAGGCCCAGGTTATCCCCGGGTTTCACGAGTTCGCCGAGCAGTTGCGCTCCCATTGATCCGAGCTGCGTGCGCACGTCGGTGTCTGTGCCGTTGGAGCCGATCACTCGCACGTAGCGGAGGCCGAGGTGGCTCGCGAGGGGCTCGGAGAGCATGGGCAGATCAGTGGACGGGTCGATGATTTCAAGGCGAATGATGCCTTCTTCGCGGCCCTTGGCCAGGAGCCGCGCGATGCGAAACCGCGAGATGCCGAACTCTTTGGCGAGCTGCACCTTGGAGACGTCTTCGAGGTAGTGGCGGCGCGCGAGAGACGCAATCAATTGCGGCTCGGGCAATTCGGCATCCATCGGTGCCTTTCTCCTCAAATGTCCTGGTCTCGTCAGGCGCCTGGCCTGCTCCCCGCACTTTACCGTGATTGACATGGGTCACACCAAAGGCTAATGTGCTCATGTGAGCAGCCGAGGGCGCTCATTTGAGCATACGTCACGCTGGGGCAGCGGGCCACCCGCCCGAGGCCCTCGCACCCACCCGCTCGAAGAGGAGTGACATGGCAGAAAGCAGCACATACGCGATTGGCGTCGACTTCGGAACAGAATCCGCCCGCTCAGTCTTGGTGCGGCTTGCCGATCGCGCGGAAATCGAAACCGCGACCCACCTCTACGAACACGGCGTGATGACCGAAACGCTCGCCGCCTCGGGGGAAAAGCTCGCCCCCAACACCGCACTGCAGGATCCCGACGATTACCTCGTCGCCCTCGAGAAGGTCGTGCGCGCCGTTGTCGACCGAAGCGGGGTGGATCCTGAGCAGATCGTTGGTCTCGGTGTTGACACCACCGCCTGCACGATCGTGCTGACAGACGACGATCTCGTTCCGCTCCCGCGCTCCCCACGCTGGAAGAAACACCCGCTGGCCTACGCGAGGCTGTGGAAGCATCACGCCGCGCAAAGCCACGCCGAAGAAATCAACCGCGCCGCCGAAGCCGAAGGCGGCCTCTTCCTGCCGCAATACGGAGGGCGCCTTTCATCCGAATGGGTGCTTCCGAAAGCCCTGCAAACCCTCCGCGACGATCGAGAGGTGTACGACGCTACCTCACGCATCATCGAGCAAGAGGATTGGATCGTCTCGACGCTCGTGGGCACGGAGGTGCGCGGAGCATCCGTCGCAGGCTTCAAAGGCAACTACCGCGAAGAAGCAGGGGGCTACCCCTCCCCCGAGTTCCTCAATGCGCTCGAACCCGGCTTCGCGGGCGTCCTCGACAAACTGGGACACGAATTCCTCACCCCGGGCGAAAGCGCCGGGACGCTCACCTCTGAGTGGGCCACGCGGCTCGGGCTCGACACTCATGTCACCGTCGCCGCCGGCAACATCGATGCGCATGCCGCCTTCCTCGGTGCTGGCGCCGCGCAGCCCGGAACCATGGTCGCCGTCATGGGCACAAGCGTGTGCAACCTCGTCGTTTCCAAAGAACACCGCACCCCACGCGGAATCCAGGGAGTCGTCAAAAACGGCATCCTGCCCAACCACTGGGCCTACGAAGCGGGCCAAGCGGGCTTCGGGGACACCTTCGGGTGGTTCGCCCGCAACATGACCTCCGCCGACATCGCCGACCTCGCCTCCATTTCAGCGACCTCCACCTTCGAAGTCCTTGAGTCGAAAGCCCAAGCCCTGCAGCCCGGCGGCTCTGGCCTCATCGTCCTGGATTGGATGAACGGCAACCGCTCCACGCTCATTGACTCGAACCTCTCCGGGGCTATCGTCGGACTCACCCTCGACACGCGCGACTACCACATTTACCGCGCGCTCCTCGAAGGTGCGGCCTTCGGGCAACGGATCATCCTCGAAGCATTCGAAGAGGCCGAGGTTCCGATCAACCGCTTCATCGTGTGCGGCGGAATCCCCGCCAAGAGCCCCCTGCTCATGCAGATCCTGGCCGACGTCATCGGAATGCCGGTCGAGGTGTCTTCCTCCGCGAACACCTCCGCCCTGGGCGCGGCCCTCCACGGCGCGATCGCCGCAGGTGAACTGACCTGGGACAGCGCCAGCAAAGCCGAGTCAGCGATCGCAACCGTTTACCGGCCGAGCCCCACCGCCCACGAGGCCTACAACGAGATCTACACCCACTACCGCGCAATTCACGACACGTTCGGGATCGACCAACGCTCCCTCATGCACAGCTTGCGGGAAATCCAGGCCAACTCCACCCACTAACCGCGCCGCGGCAACAGGCTCCTCCGAGCACTCAAGCCCGACCGACGTGCGAGACGGGGGGGTAGCGTCGGATCCCCAGGGAAAAGGCGAGGCCCCACAGCGCGCATCACGTACACGAGCGCGACCAGCACGGGAATCTCCACCATCGGACCGATCGTGCCCGCGAGTGCCTGCGAAGAGGTCGCGCCGAAGGTTCCGATTGTCACGGCGATCGCGAGCTCAAAATTGTTTCCGGCGGCGGTGAAAGCCGTGGAGGCACTCTGCGCATAGTTCATGCCCGATGCGCGGGCGGCAATAAGCGAGATTCCAAACATGAGCACGAAATAGGCGAGCAGTGGCAGGGCAACACTTGCGACGCTCCAGGGGTGCTGCAGGATCTGCCGGCCCTGGAGGCAAAACAGCACGACGATCGTGTAGAGCAACCCGATCATTGCGAGTGGCGAGACCTTCGGGAGGAAGGAGTGCTCGAACCATTCCCGGCCTTTGTATCGCTCACCGAGGATGCGTGAAAGCACGCCGAGGGCGAGCGGGATGCCGAGGAAAATGAGCACGCTTTTCGCGATCGCCGCGAAGGAGAAGTGCACACTGGCGGTATCTAGCCCCAACCACCCGGGCAGGACCTGCAGGTAAAACCAGCCGAGAACCGAGAACATGACGAGCTGGAACACGGAATTGATCGCTACGAGCACGGCCGTAGCTTCACGGTCCGCGCACGAAAGATCGCTCCACACCAGCACCATTGCAATACAGCGCGCGAGACCCACGATCACAAGGCCCGTTCGAAGCTCTGGTTCATTCGGTAGGAACACCCACGCTAGTGCGAACATCACGAGTGGGCCCACCACCCAGTTGAGGAGCAGCGAGAGGATCATGAGCCGCCTGTCGCGCACGATTTGTCTCGCTTTTTCAAACCGCACCTTCGCAAGAGGCGGGTACATCATGACGAGGAGGCCGAGAGCGATCGGCAGCGAAATGTCGCTAATTTTTACGTGGTTGAGCACTTCCGCGGTTTGCGGAACCCATACGCTCAGCACAATTCCCACGACCATCGCCGCAAGTATGAAAAGCGGCAAAAGGCGGTCAAGGATGGACAGTCGGGGTGCGGCGCTATCCTGCACAATTATTCCTTTCGCTTACTCGGCGCTTGCGGTCAGCTCTGCAAGCAGAGCCCGAACGCGTCGATCAATATCGTCGCGGATGAGGGCCATGCGTTCCTCCCCCTCGATTCCGCGCAGGGATGGTTCGTCGATATCCCATTTTTCAATCGTGCCGCGCATTCCCTCGATCGGTTCGACGTGCGCGTCTCCACCCACAATGATGGTGCGGTTTGCGGCGCGCAGGATGCGTGGGTCGATCGGCTTCGGGAATTCCCCGTCAAAATTTCCTCCGACGGTTGCCACGCTCGCGCGAGAAGCTTCATTGAGCGCCGTTCCCGGCTTCGTGCCCGCTGAATGCACCTCGATCGCACCGTGTGCATGGTGACGCATGAGTGCTGCCGCCATTTGGCTTTTGCCGCCATTTTTCACGCACACAAACAGCACACTTGGTGCATTCATGCTTTTCCTCCTCGCAAGATTGACTGGTCAACGACCATTCTAGGAGGTGCCGCTCGGTCTCGACGAGGGGCCGGGCCGGGCCTCGGCGCCCACCTCGGTGCGCATCGCCCCGCGAGGGTCCGACGCTTTCTTCAATTCAGCTGCGTTCGTGGGTGCATCCTCGTGTCGTTAATGGCCCCGGTAGTGGCGATGTCCTAGGGAATGCTCCTGGTCGCTGCCCGTAGCTTCAGGCCCTGACTGGGCTGCGCTCTCCGGTTAACCGGTGTGTGTCGGCGGTGGCTATGGGTGGTCGGTTTTCTTCGTGTTAATGATTAGTGAGGGTGAGATCGCGATGCGATCTCACCCTCACTAGTTATGCCGGTCTATGACCGGTTAGGCGATCAGTTCTCTTCGCCTTCGCGGCGGCGGCGCGAGAACACGAGGCCGAGGCCTGCTGCGATGAGAGCAGCTGCAGCTCCGGTTACACCTGCAACCTCAGCACCAGTCCTGGGCAGCGGCACCCTCTTCACAGGGCCGTTGCCGTTCGAAGTGCCAGGCTTCGGCTGAGCAGTGCCGTTGTCGTTGCCTCCGGGCGCGGGCTGTTCCGCAGGAGCCTCAGGCTTCTCAACAGTCACCGTGACCGTATCGATTACCTTGCCGTCCTTGTCCTTGACAACAACAGTGACCTTGTCACCAGGCTTGGCGTCCTTA
>NZ_BCSI01000008.1 GCF_001570785.1 Dermabacter hominis NBRC 106157 | reverse complement strand
GCTGCTGTTGCGGATACGCCGTCGGTTCCTGCTGGGTTCTCGCTCACGAATGCGACTGTTGAGGGTGCTGATGTTGCTCTCGCGGATGGTTCGTTCACGGTGACCGATGGTGTTGAGCTTGCTCCGGGTGAGTCCAAGGCGTTCACGGTCGTGGTCTCTGGTTCGTACAGGCCGGCTGATGTTGATTGGACAGCCGCGGGTCAGTGTGGTGCTGACGGCGCTGAGGGTGCGCATGGTTTCGTCAACATGGTTGCGATGCCAGGCGACACTGACGGCGAGGACAACAACACGGCGTGCAACACGGTGACGAAGGATCCGGCATTTGCAGTGAAGAAGGAGTCGGGTAAGGCGTCTGCCGTGAACGGTGAGTGGTCCTCGACCTACACGGTGACGGTCACGAACACCGGCGAGCGCGCTGGTAAGTCTGCTGCTGTTGTGGATACACCGTCGGTCCCTGCTGGGTTCACTGTCACGGGTGCGACGGTTGACGGTAAGCGTGTTGCCGTGAAAGACGGTTCGTTTACGGTGACCGATGGTGTTGAGCTTGGTCTTGGTGACGCGAAGTCGTTCACGGTTGTGGTCCAAGGTTCGTACAGCGCAAAGGCTGACTGGGCGAAGGCTTCGAGGTGTGATGCTGATGGCACCGCGAGTGGCCTGTTCAACCAGGTGAGCATGCCCGGTGACTCCGATGGTGCAGCTAATAACACGGCCTGCAATACGGTTGAAAAGCCGAAGACGCCTGCCGTGCCGCAGAAGCCGCAGAAGCCGTCGAAGCCGCAGAAGCCGTCGAAGCCGCAAAAGCCGGTGTCTGGTTTGCCGCTGCCGCGTACGGGTGCGCCTATTGGGTTGAGTGCTGCGGCTGGTGTGGTCACGGTTCTTGCGGGTTGCGTGATCCTGGTGGCTGGGCGTCGCAGCAGGCGCTCTTAGCACTGACGCAGGCGGGCTAGGAGAGATCCTTAGAAAGTTTTCCTAGCCTGGCCTGCGGTCACTGCTTCCGCGTGCCACGCACGTGATCGGGGTGGTGTTCACAGTCCACGAGACTGCGAACACCACCCCCTTTTTTTTGTGCTGCCGCCACCCTGGTGGTTGTTTAACGTCGGTGGGGCACGGCTGCAGGCCGTCAGGCATAAGGAAAGGCCGGATTCAATCTCAAGGCACGATGGAAGAGAGAAACGAACGTGGCTTGGATTCGTAAAAACAGGAGTGCCCAGGTGGCGTCCACAACGTCACAGAAAGTTCCGCCTCGCGCAGCAAACTACGTATTCTTGACTCACGATGAGCGAAACAGCGATCCTGAACGACAATGACGCGCCGGCACGCGGCACCTACCAAGTGCGCACGTTCGGCTGCCAAATGAACGTCCACGACTCTGAGCGCCTCACGGGCCTCTTGGAGCAGGCAGGCTATACGCCGGCCGCCGACGGCGCCGACCCGTTGAACGGCGACGTCGATGTCATCGTCTTCAACACGTGCGCTGTGCGCGAAAACGCCGACAACCGGCTCTACGGTAACCTCGGCCAGCTCCGTCCCGCGAAAGATGCCAATCCCAATTTGCAGATTGCCGTCGGCGGGTGCCTGGCCCAAAAGGATCGCGCCACCATTACCGAGCGCGCACCCTGGGTCGACGTCGTGTTCGGTACTCACAACATCGGTTCCCTCCCCGTTCTTCTTGACCGCGCTCGCGTTCAACAAGAGGCCCAGGTGGAAATCCTCGAGTCGCTCGAGGTGTTCCCCTCGACTCTCCCCACAAAGCGCGAAAGCGCGTACGCGGGTTGGGTATCGATTTCGGTCGGATGCAACAACACGTGCACGTTCTGCATCGTTCCTTCCCTACGAGGGAAGGAGAAGGACCGTCGCCCCGGCGAGATTCTCGCCGAGGTTCAGGAACTCGTGAACCAGGGAGCTCTTGAAGTGACTCTCCTTGGTCAAAACGTGAACTCCTACGGAGTGGAGTTCGGCGACCGGGGTGCGTTCGCCAAGCTCTTGCGTGCGTGCGGCGAAATCGAGGGGCTCGAGCGCGTGCGATTCACGTCGCCGCACCCCGCGATGTTTACCGATGACGTCATTGACGCGATGGCGGAAACACCCAACGTGATGCCGCAACTGCACATGCCGCTCCAATCGGGCAGCGACGCTGTTCTCAAAGCTATGCGCCGCTCGTACCGCTCCAAGAAATTCCTCGGGATCCTCGAAAAGGTGCGCGAGAAAATCCCGCACGCAGCAATCACGACCGACATCATCGTCGGCTTTCCCGGTGAAACGGAAGAGGACTTCCAAAAGACCCTTGATGTGGTCGAGGCTTCGCGTTTCTCGAGCGCCTTCATGTTCCAGTACTCGCCGCGCCCGGGCACTCCGGCCGCCGAAATGGACGATCAGATCCCGAAGGCGGTCGTCCAGGAGCGATTCGAGAGGCTCGTCGCGCTTCAGGATCGCATTGCGGCCGAAGAAAATGCGAAGAAAGTCGGGGCTGAGGTTAACGTGCTCATCGCCGAAGGCGAGGGTGATCGAGACTCCGAAACGCACCGCATCTCTGGCCGCGCCGAGGACGGCCGGCTCGTGCACGTTGCGCTGCCCGAAGGGTATGCGGAGGAGGACCGCCCTCGTCCCGGTGATGTCGTCCGTGCCCGCGTCACCAAAGCCGCGCCGTTCTACTTGATCGCCGACTCGGGCGCCGAAGGCGGCGAATTCGAGGTGCGTCGCACCCGCTCGGGCGATGCGTGGGAACGTCGGGCGAACGGCGATGAGGAGGCCGCTTCGTGCGGTACGCCCGGCCCCGGTGGGCCCGTGAGCCTCGGTCTTCCGAGCCTTAGGCGCCCGGAGCGCTAGGCTGAAACGGGCGGTGAGGGCACGCGCTCAGGCGTTGACGTCGCCCTGGTTGCTCACCTGCGTCGAGAGGCTCGCGAAGAACGCCACCGTCGTTGATAGCGCGCACGTGATGGCGCGGTCGATCGCGTCGTCGCTCACCCCGTAGAAATAATCGAAGACCAGCTCGCCGTACACGCCGAGCACCGAGTCATTCTCGCGGCGGACGTACGCTTTCGGCCACATGCGCTCCATGTTCCAGTGGTTGCACAGGCGCGTTGCTTCGAGTTTCTGCTGCACGGCGAGAAGCTCGTCCCAGCGCCCCCGGACGACGAGGATGTGCGAGTGCTCGCCGGCGACTGCGAACGTGAAAGGATAGTGGTCAAAGCGCGCACGCAACACGGTGGGGGTGTCATCATCCTCGACGAAGGCATAGCCGAGCCGCCCGAGAGACTCCTTGAGACGTTCGATGCTGAGTTCTTCGCCTGCGAGTGCGGCTTCGTGTGAGTGGCCGTTGGGCATCGGCTGCCTTTCTGTGGTGTCCGGGCCGGTGGCTGCGTGAAGTCCACGCTAGCGGCTTTCGGCTCGGTGCGCGAACGAGCAGTGGTGAGATCGAAGGGAGTTCACGTGGCACATGTGGTGAACGGTGGTGGGGGCCACGACGGTGGTGCTGGACAGGTGCCGCCGCTTGTCGTGATTGCGGGCGCGACTGCAACGGGCAAGAGCGCCCTCGCGATCGAGGCTGCCCGCCGTTTCGGAGGCGAAGTGATCAACGCTGACGCTCTCCAGTTTTACCGTGGAATGGATGTGGGGACCGCCAAGGTGACCCCGAGCGAGCGCCGCGGTGTTCCCCATCACCTCCTCGATATTCTCGACGTCACCGAAGAGGCGAGCGTCGCAACGTTCCAGGCGGATGCACGCCGGATTGCGAGCGAGATCCGCGAAAGGGGCAAGATTCCTGTTGTCGTTGGAGGCTCGGGGCTCTACGTGCGGGCGTTTACCGACGTGATGGCTTTTCCACCGTCGGACCCCGGCGTGCGCGAGGAAGTCGAGGCTCACGTGCGAGCAATCGGCACCGGCGCTGCGCACGCCCAGCTTGCCGCAGCGGATCCCGATGCGGCCGCGAAGATTGCGCCGCGGGACGAGCGTCGAATTGTGCGAGCGCTCGAAGTGCACCGCCTCACCGGAAAGCCGTTCTCCGCGTTCCTGCCGACCTACACGTTCCACGATCCGGCGATCGCGTACGTCGCCGTGAAGCTCGACCGGGACACGCTCCACGAGCGTGTCGAGGCGCGCGTGCACCGCATGGTCGAAGCCGGATTTCGCGACGAGGTCGAGGGCTTGCTCGATGCGGGACTTGAGCGCGGGGTGACGGCGCGCCAGGCGATCGGCTACGCCCAAATGATCAAGCACGTGCGGGGCCACTGGAGTCTCGAAGAAGCGATCGAGTCGACGATCACCAATACCCGCCGTCTCGTGCGCAAGCAGGACACGTGGTTCAGGCGGGATACGCGGCTCACGTGGGTGCCGGGGGAGGATTCCGACGAAGCGCTCGCCGTGATTGAGCGCGAGATTGCGCACGCCGCTAGGCGCCCGTCAAACGCTGAGGTGTGAGGTCCCGCGTGCGTGTGCCTATGATCGGGCCATGGCCACTGCATCCTCATGCCCCAACGCGCGCAAGGCTCTAAGCTACGCGAGTGCCACCAAAAACGATTTTGTGATGATCGACGACCCTGCGGGTCGAGGCGAGCTCAACAGCGCACGCGTTCGTGAGCTCGCGGGCCCCACGGGAGTGGACGGGGTGATCCGCGCGATTCGCACGCGATGCCTCGGTGACCCGGCAAGCCAGGGGCTCGACACGGTCCCCGAGTGGTTTATGGACTATCGCAATGCAGATGGCACGATTGCGCAAATGTGCGGCAACGGCGTTCGGGCCTACGCAGCGTTTCTCGCTGATCGCGGTTACGTTGAGGATCGGGTGTTCGACGTCATGACTCGCGCGGGTGTACGCACGGTCGAGATCCTCGAGGAAGGCCCACAGTGGCAGGTGCGCGTGGGCATGGGGGCCGCAGAACTTGAAGGTGTCACGAGGATCGTCCGCGTTGCCGACCGCTTCCTCGAAGGCACTGACGTGAACGTGGGCAACCCCCACACTGTCGTGGAGCTACCCGAAAACCTCAGCCTAGACGAGCTTGACCTCACCGAACGCCCCGAGCTTGAACCCGAGCCCGAAGATGGCACGAACATTGAGTTTGTGGAGATCCGCGGCGATCGACACGTCGCCATGCGGGTTTTCGAGCGAGGGGTGGGGGAGACCCTCTCGTGCGGAACCGGCGCTACTGCCGTGGTTGCCGCTATCGCTGAGGCACGTGAGGACGACACGCGCGAGCCGTGGCGCGTCGATGTGCGCGGCGGGCGCCTCGAAATTGGTTGGGACCCCTACGGGCGCATGACCCTCACGGGCCCGGCCGAACTCGGTGAGCTCACCTGCGGCGGGCCAGCGCGCGAGCGAGGGAAGTAGGAAGGCTAGTCGGGCGTCGGAATTCCGACGCCTCCCCATGCGCGAGCGTTTCTAAACTTCTGGGCGCTCCGGGCCTACGCCGAGCAAGCGGAACCCTTTCGAGGAATGGACCTTCTCGACCGGCCGGGTCGGGAATTGGCCCGCGAGCCACGTGGCGAGCGAATCGGCGCCTAGATTTTTCCCGACGACCATCGCGGCCGTACCCGTCCCGCGGAGCTGGCCGATCCACCGCGTAAGAACAGCGTGCAGCTCGCTCTTGCCGATGCGGATCGGCGGATTCGACCAGAGCGCATCGAAGCGGGCACTCTCAGGAATTTCGTCTGGCGCGGCGACAGTGACGTTTGACAGGCCGAGCCGTGCGGCGTTCTCGCGCGTGATGGTACGTGCGTGCGGATTGATGTCGATCGCCGTGACGTGGCAGTCCGGTTGGGTAAGCGCGAGGCTCAGTGCAATCGGGCCCCAGCCGCAGCCAATATCGAGAACCTCGCTTCTGGGTGCGAGCGGTGCGAACAACTCTGCATGGTCGAGGAGTATGGCGGTTGCCTTGTCGAGCCCATCGAAACTGAACAGACCCTTCGCGCTCACGAGGCTCCGTTCGGCGCCAGCGAGGTGCACGCGCAGGTCGCGGCGCTCCAGGTCCGTACCGGGCGCGGGAGAGAAGTAATGGGCGTCGCTTGTCACAGCAAGGAGTGTAGTGGCGCAGAACGCGAAAAGCTCCCGCAACGGGTTCGGACGTGACACACTTATACGCAGACCTCATGCGAGGCCCTACTTGAGAGAACCTGGAGTAAAGGCGCACTTGACACCCTTCGTCCCCGATCCCGAATTCGAGACATCACACGCAGCGCCGCAGGCAGCGGAGCCCGAGAATGCGGGAAGCGACGCCCGCGAATCCTCGATTATGCAGCGCGTCCTCTCACGCGGCGACGCCTCGATCTCGGCGACAACGTATGAGAGCGATGCCGACGGCGACCAACTCGATCTCGCCGAGCGCCACTCTCTGCGCCGCGTCGATCAACTGCGCACCGACCTCGAAGACGTCACCGAGGTTGAATACCGCGAGCTTCGACTTGAGAACGTCGTGCTCGCGGGGCTTTTCACGACCGGCAACGTCGAGGACGCAGAAAACTCGATGCGCGAGCTCGCAGCGCTTGCCGAGACTGCGGGCTCACGCGTTCTCGACGGCGTCATGCAGCGCCGTGCCCACCCCGACCCCGCCACCTTCCTCGGCTCGGGCAAGGCGAAGGAACTCGCCGAGATCGTGGCCGACCTTCGTGCTGACACCGTGATCTGCGACGGGCAGCTTGCCCCTTCGCAGCGCCGCGCGCTCGAGGACATTATCAAGGTCAAGGTCATCGATCGTACGGCCCTCATCCTCGACATCTTTGCCCAGCACGCAAAATCCCGCGAAGGTAAGGCCCAGGTTGAGCTTGCGCAGCTCGAGTACCTCCTGCCGCGCCTGCGCGGTTGGGGCGAGTCGATGTCGCGCCAAGCGGGTGGCCGCGTTGCCGGTGGCGCCGGGATCGGTTCCCGCGGCCCCGGCGAAACGAAAATCGAACTCGACCGCCGCCGCATCCGCACGCGCATGGCTAAGCTCAGGCGCGACATCAAGGCGATGGCTCCCTCGCGCGAGGCCAAGCGCGCCGACCGCAAACGCCACAACGTTCCCTCTGTTGCGATCGCCGGATACACAAACGCCGGGAAGTCCTCCCTGCTTAACCGCCTGACGGGTGCCGGCGTCCTCGTTGAAAACGCGCTGTTTGCGACACTCGACCCAACCGTGCGCAGGTCCGTGACGCCCGACGGTCGCGAATTCACGTTTGCGGATACCGTCGGATTCGTGCGCTCCCTTCCCACCGAGCTCGTGGAGGCCTTCCGCTCCACACTCGAGGAAGTCTCCGGGGCGGACCTCCTCCTGCACGTCGTCGATGCCTCCCACCCCGATCCCGAGGGGCAGATTCGCGCCGTGCGCGCCGTACTCGCTGATATTGAAGGCTTCGACGTGCCTGAAATCGTGGCTCTGAACAAAGCGGATCTCGCGAGTCCCGAAACGATCGCGCGTCTGCGCTCGCAAGTGGAACACGCGGCCGTCGTCTCGGCCCGCACGGGTGAAGGCATCGAGGAGTTGCGTGCACTCATCGCCGACATGCTCCCGCGGCCCTCGGTCGACATCGATGTCGTCGTGCCCTATACGCGCGGCGACCTCGTCTCGCGCGTGCACACCCAGGGCGAGCTCGTGAGCGAGGAATTCCTCGCTGAGGGCACGCGCCTCGTGGCACGCGTCGACGAAACCCTCGCTTCCGAACTCGCCGCCGCGCGCCAGTGAACGCATCAGGCACGGACCTCGAACAGCTACTCGCGACAGCGGTCGCCGCAGTCGGCGGCGCAGATCGCCCGGGGCAGCGGGCCATGGCTGGCGCCATCGAGCGAAGCATCGAGCTGCGCCGCCACCTGCTCGTGCAGGCAGGGACGGGCACGGGCAAGTCTCTCGCGTACCTCGTTCCCGCCCTTAAGCGCGCGATTGATCGCGGCACCCCCGTCGTCGTCACGACCGCGACGCTCGCGCTGCAAAGCCAGATCGTAGCCAAGGACCTCCCTCGCATTGTTGAAGCCCTCGGGACGAAACTCGAGCGTGTGCCGAGCTTCAGCCTCCTTAAGGGGCGCGGCAACTACGTGTGCCTCCACAAGCTGGAGGGCGGCTATCCCGACGAACTCGAGGAAGGTTCGCTCTTCGCCGAGGCTTCGGTCACGGGAGTCAAGCACGATTCCGAACGTCTCGGCGCGCAGGTGCAGAGGCTGCGCGAGTGGGCACAGGCGACAGATACGGGTGACCGCGACGATCTCGACACCCCGGTGTCGGACCGAGCGTGGCGCCAGGTCTCCGTGACCGGCTCCCAGTGCATTGGCTCTTCCTGCCCATTCCACGACGAATGCTTCGCTGAACGCAATCGCGCACTCGCGCGCGAGGCCGACGTCATCGTGACAAACCATGCGCTCTACGCCATCGACGCCTTCGACGGGCACGGGATCATCCCCGAGCACGATGTCGTGGTCATCGACGAAGCCCACGAGTTTGTTGACCGCGTGACTTCATCGGTGACCGAATCGCTGCATCAGGGCGCGATTCGCGGCGCCGTTCGGGAGCTGAGGAGCCTCGGCGTGAGTGCACTCGAACTTGACGATGCGGGAAGTGCCCTCCAGGAAGCTCTCGCCCCGCTCCCCGACGGGAGGGTGCGTGGCGAACTCGAAGCCCGGCTGCGAGACACTCTCGCGGTCATCCGCGCCGAAGCTGAGTCGGCGCGCGAGGAAGCCAAAAATACCGGCGATAGCTCCGACGCAACGACCGCGGGGGCGCGCACATCCGTGCGTGCAAAGCTGCAAGAAATCATCGACGTGTGCGAGAGATTGCTCGCGCCCCACGAGGACGATGTCGTCTACCTCAATCACAGCGAGGCCCTCGGCCGAACATTTATCGACGTCGCTCCACTCAGCGTCGCTGGCCTCGTTAAAACCCGGATCCTCGATGAGCGCACATCGATTTTTACCTCTGCGACGCTCACGTTCGGCGGCCGGTTTGAAAGCGCCGCGTTCTCCTTCGGGCTTCGCGCTGACAAGTATGCCGAGCCTGAAAGCGACGTTGGTGCGACTCGAAGCGAGGATGCTGCGCGCGAGTGGTGGTCGGCCCTCGATGTGGGCTCTCCGTTTGCGTACGCCCAGCAAGGGATTCTTTATGTCGCCTCGCATCTTCCCGCCCCGGGGCGCGAGGGTATTCCGAGCGCGACACTTGACCACATCGTCGAACTCATTGACGCCGCCGGAGGAGGAGCGCTCGGACTCTTCTCCTCCCGCCGAGCGGCCGAGGAGGCGGCGGAGTATGTCCGACGGATGACCGGGCGCACGGTGCTCCTGCAGGGTGAGGATTCGAACGCGGCGCTCGCCTCGCGTTTCCGGCAGAGTCGCGACACCTGCCTGTTCGGGACGCGCACCTTCTGGCAGGGCATTGACGTCGCCGGCGAGTCCTGCCGCCTTGTACTCATCGACAGGATCCCATTCCCGCGGCCCGATGATCCGCTCGCTTCAGCGAGACAAGAAAAATACGCCCGACTCGGGCGCAACGGCTTCTACGAGGTCGCCGTTCGACAGGCGGCACTCAGCATGGCGCAGGGAGCCGGGCGACTTATCCGTGCCGAGAGCGACCGTGGGATGGTGGCGGTGCTGGATTCGAGGCTCGCGACGAAGTCCTATGGAGGCGTGATTCGCCAGGCAATTCCTCCGCTGTGGACGACGCGGGATAGCGCCGTGGCGCTTGCAGCACTCGAGCGGCTGCGCACAGAGCTCGCTGCGCCGCCGCATCCAGACAGTCTCTAGACCGCGCGGAGAACCGCCACAACTTTGCCGAGGATTTCGGCTTCGTCGCCCAGGATCGGAGTGAAGGCAGGGTTGTGGGGCATGAGCCACACGTGCCCGTCGCTTCGTGCGAAGGTCTTCACTGTTGCCTCGCCATCGATCATGGCCGCGACAATCTCGCCTTTTTCCGCAACCTTCTGCTGGCGGACGACGACCCAGTCGCCGTCGCAAATGGCGGCATCGATCATCGAATCACCTTGAACCTTGAGCAGGAAGAGTTCGCCATCGCCCACGAGCTGCGAGGGGAGCGCGAAAACATCTTCTACCTGTTCCTCAGCGGTGATCGGCACGCCAGCCGCGATCGTGCCCACGAGTGGCACGTTGACGGCGGGGGAGCCGGGTGCTTCGAATTCGCTCGGGAGCGGCTCGCCTTCCTCATCTGCTTCCACGAGCCAGAGGGTGCGGGGTCGTTTCGGATCTTTGCGAATGTATCCCTTGCGCTCGAGCTCCGAGAGTTGGTGGGAGACCGACGACGGCGACTGGAGGCCCACTGCTTCGCCGATTTCGCGCATCGTGGGCGCGTAACCGTTTGCGCGGATGGAACGGGAGATCGTTTCAAGGATGCGTTGTTGGCGTTCGGTGAGGGCGGGGGCGCCAGCTGAAGAGCCGTGAGCTGTGGGTGCCATGCGCCGGTCCTTTCGGTGGGGCGAGTTTAAATGTCTCACCCCCGTTGTCTAGTGGAGGCGTACCTCAAAGGTACCGGAACAGAACGCTTGTTCCAAACGTGTGTTCGAAAGTGTCTTGACTTTTTCGAACAGATGATCGTACGCTCGTCATGTCGTCAATCGAACAAGGATTCTAAAAATGACTACTTCTTCGTGTAGCACTCAGCCGGTTCGAAAGAATGTTCGCCTTCGTCTTACTCGCCGCGGCCGCATCGTCGTGGCATCGCTCATTGCGCTCGTACTCGCTGCTTCGGCAATTGTCGCCGGCGTTGTCTTGTTCTCGCCCGCGGCGATCGCGGGTGCTGAGGGCGCCGTGTCGTACACGACCGTCCAGGTCGAGGAGGGCCAGAGCCTCTGGGGCATTGTCTCGGCTCACGCGCCCGCCGGCACCGATGTCCGCGACTACCTCATGCTTGTCCAGGACGTCAACGGTCTCGATGGCACCGTGATTCACCCGGGTCAGGAGCTCGCGCTGCCCACGCTCTAGCAGGTAGGGCCTCGAAGCGTGAATGGGGCGCCCTGATAGAATTGCGGGGTGCATTGCCCATTTTGTAGGAATGAAGATTCGCGCGTCGTGGACTCGCGTACAGCCGACGACGGCATGACAATCCGCCGCCGTCGGCAGTGCCCCGCGTGCAATAAGCGATTCTCGACTACGGAATCAGCGTCGCTCGCGGTCCATAAGCGCTCTGGCGTGAGTGAACCGTTCTCGCGATCCAAGGTGATTTCCGGCGTGCGCAAAGCATGCCAGGGGAGACCAGTGACAGACGACCAACTCGCCGTCCTCGCGCAGCGCGTGGAGGAGGCGATTCGTCTCAAGGGCGTGTCGGAGATCGACGCCCACGATGTCGGCCTCGCGATTCTGCAACCGCTCAAGGAACTGGACCTCGTCGCCTACCTTCGTTTCGCGAGCGTCTATCGCGGATTCGACTGCCTCGAGGATTTTGAGTCAGCCATCGAGGAGCTACGAACCGAGGGTGAGAAGTAGGGCGCAGTACCCCTGTCGGGCGAGTTGAGCGAGCCGAAGGTTGGTCGGCGATACGCGTCATTTGCCCCGTTCCCGCCAGCCCTGGACTCCGCCGCTTTCCCCCGGAGCGGACGAAAAATCTCGCCGCATAATTCTTTGCTTGAGAGATTTTCAGAAAAGTGGTCGGAGACCCTCCAAAAACCCTGTATGATTTTCTTGGCCGATGGTCGCGGAGGGGAAGCCGCGGCCATCGGTTCTTTTATGCCCCCGCCGAAGCGGTCGCCTCGGCCCGAGTGGACAAGCCGCCGGGCCTTACGCGCGTAACCCGGCGGGAAGATCTCCCGAATAAACCACGCTGAGCGCCTGAGTTGGTCGCGTGAGCGCGACGTACACATCGTTAGCGCCGCGAGCATGGCTCGTGAGAATCTCGGCGGGGCGCACGATGACGACCGCGTCGAATTCGAGTCCCTTGGCATCCGTCGGCGTCATCACGGAAACTTCCCGGTCCACACCGACCGAGCCGCGGCCCACTGCCGAGGCACCGAAAACTGCCGAAGCTCCCGCCAGGAGGGCACCAAGATCATCGGTGAGGCAAAGGATCGCCACGCGGCCCTGCGTGAGGTCGGCAAGCGTGCGCGCCTCGTTAACTGCCTCCTCGATGACCCTGTCGGCACGTGTGTGCCGGAAACGTACGTCGTGTTCACCTTCGCGCACGCTCCTGACCTCCGTCACTCGCAAGCCGTGTGCGGCAGCGAGTGCGGAGGCGTGACGCATGATCCGCGACGGCGTGCGGTAATTGACGGTGAGCTCCTCAATGCTCGCCCGATCCTCGAGAAATGGCGAAAGCGCGTGATCCCACGAGTCGGCGCCGGAGACCGAGGAGGTCTGCGCCACGTCGCCCACGATTGTGAACGATTTCGTGGGGTTTCGACGCATGAGTGCACGCCACATCATCGGCGAGAGCTCTTGTGCCTCGTCGACCACGATGTGGCCGTAGGTCCAGGTGCGATCCGCTGCGGCTTTCTCGGCGAGGGAGCGACTGTCGCGCCGTGCGCCAACCTGAGCGGCGAGTTCAGCTGCGCTGACGATCCCCTCGGAATCAATCATGGACAGCACCTTTTCGGCATACTCGAGGTTTGAGCGTTCGGTGGTGCGAGCCTTGTCCTTCTCGCGCTGCGTGGCGGTGTCGTCTTCACCGAGGAGCTCCGCGATTTCGTCGAGGAGGGCGACGTCTTCGATCGTCCACTCGGCGTCCTTCGAGCGGTGAAGAAGCTTGATCTCCCGCGCGCTCATGTGGTCGCCCGCCGCGTGAACCAGCCGCTCGATGCTCGCGAAGAATGAACGGGCGAAGGATTGCGGGCTGTATGGCAGCCAGCACCGGTTGAGGGCGACTTTGACGTCGTGGTTCGTTCGCAGATCGTGGAGGAGATCCGCGCGGTCCTCCTCTGCCCACGGGCGTTCGAGGCGCGTGAGCTCGGCGACATAGGCCTCAACGAGGCGGTCGAGTGCGGCGCGTACGAAGGTTGTGCGTGCATGGTTGTGCGGCCTGCCCGTCGCGCGGGCCTCCGCGCGCGCTGTACGGACATCGCCCGGAGTGAGAGTGATGTGGACCCCGTCGATATTGAGGTCGATGGGGCCTTTGGGAACTTGCTGGCGCGCCTTGACGGCACGGCGCAGAACCTTTGCCATCGCGAGGGACCCTTTGACGCGGGCGACGTCTTCGCGATCGTGTGTGTCTGCCCGCACGCCCGGAACGAGTTCGCCCGGCGTGAGGGTGACGACGCCTGTTTCGCCGAGGCTGGGCAACACGCGCTCGATGTAGCGCAGGAAGCCGCGCGTGGGGGCAACGATGAGAACGCCCGAATGCTCGAGCCTCTTACGGTGCGTATAGAGCTGGTAAGCCGCGCGGTGGAGGGCGACGGCAGTCTTGCCGGTGCCGGGGCCTCCCTGCACAACGAGCGCGCCGCGTGTTTCGTGGCGGATAATGCGATCTTGTTCGGCCTGGATTGTCGCGACGATATCGCCCATGCGGCCCGTGCGTTTCGCGGAGACCGCCGCAAGGAGTGCCCCTTCTCCCTGGAGGCTCGAATGGTGCTCATCTGAGTCGAGGAGCGTGCCGTCGAGAACGTCGTCTTCGATATCGGTCACGGTGCGTCCCGAAGTGACGAGGTGCCGACGCAAGCGAACGCCCTGCGGGTGCCTCGGCGTTGCCTGGTAAAACGCGGCGGCTGCGGGGGCGCGCCAGTCGACCAGGAGTTGGGTGCCTTCAGCGGTGAACACGCCGATGCGCCCAATGTAGTGCCGGGTGGCGTCGGACCTGTCGAGCCGGCCAAAAATAGCGTTCTCTGAGACGGACCTCAGCAGCCCGATCCGATCCTCGTAGAAAGTCGCGAAGGAGTCTCGCTCGCTGCGGTTTTGGTGCGTGCTCGCCGTCTGGGCGCTGATGACGTCAGTGAGTTGCGTTTCGAGGCGTGCGATTTGTTCGTCGATGCGTGCGTAGACTCGGTCGGCGTAGCGCTGCTCGAGGGCGATTTGCTCGTCAGAGGAAGCCACGTTGGGTCCTTCCAGGATGGGTCACGATTCGCTTGCGTCCCTTCGCGGGAGGCAGAAGCGACATTCCATTATGGTCGCTTTTCATGTGCGTTCCAACCCGGGTGTGCGCTCGCGCGGTTAGCGGGAATCTGCTCGACACGCTGAAGGGAAACTGGGCGCGTGAATGCCGAGCGTGGAATGATGGTACCTGCGCGTGTTTTCGCGCAGTTTGGTACGAGAAGTAAGGGGAGTCCACGCATGGCACAGGGCTCAGTTAAATGGTTCAACGCCGAAAAGGGTTTCGGCTTCATCGAGGTTGATGGTGGCGGCGCTGACGTGTTCGTTCACCACACGAGCATTGACATGGACGGTTTCCGCACCCTCGATGAGGGCCAGCGTGTCGAGTTCGAGGTTGTCGACGGCGACAAGGGCCCGCAGGCCGCGCACGTTCGTTCGCTCGCGTAGGTTCGCCTCGCTAGGCTTTCGTTCCGCACCCGTGCAGGGTGCGGAACTTTTTTAATGTCCGACGGTGGCTGCGCTCGCATCGCCTCCGAGCTCAACAACGCTGCCGCCACTGGCGAGCTTGTCGACGGTCCTTTTGTCGAGAGTGCGCACTGTCACCGCGTCGGTTCGAATCGCTCGGCGGGCATCGTCGCTGAGCCCGCCGGGCGCGTAGACGGCGATGCAGTTAGAGCGGCGGCGCTTCTTGATGGCGCTCGGTTCCGCGATGAGCTCGATCTCGCCGAAGACTTCGCGCAGCGTGACGATCTCATCGGCGAGTTCGTGCTGGTCTCGGTCCATGGCGATGTTGGCGAGAAACATGCCGTCGTCGTTGAGTATTCGGCGCTGTTCGCGTGCTGCTTCGAGGCTACGCATGGCGAGGGGCGTGCGGGAGTTGGAGAAGACGTCGCGTATCACCACGTCGAAGCGTGCGGTGCGCAGTGTGGGAAGGACGGCGAAGGCATCGCCCTCGCGAATGGCGACGCGAGGCGAAGGGGGAAGGTCGACCCATTCGCGAACGAGGTTGATCAGCTTCGCGTCGAGTTCGATGACGGAGTTTCGAGAGGCGGGGAAATGATGGGCGAGGGCTCGGGGGAGTGAGGCGGCTCCGCCGCCGAGGTGGGCGATGTTCAGTGTCGTCTCACGGGGGTACGTCGTCGTCATGATCAGGGCGATCCACCGCATGTATTCGAAGACGAGGTGTTCGGGATCAGGATGGATGTGGGAGCTCTCCATGCCATCGATGATCACGGTGTAGGAACCGTCTGTTTCGGGTTCCAACCGCACGACTGAGTGGCTAGTGGGGATGTCCTCGAAGAAGGGGAGGTGGAGGGGGAGCCGGTTCGATCGACGGTTGCGTGCCATGACTCGAGTTTAAATGTCTCACCCCCTTCCTATCGTCGTGAGTGTCGAGAAAGGGGAAGAATCATGCCATCGACCATGACAGTGGCAGCGCCGGCGGCGCTGCGCGAAATTCGGGACCTTAACGCGGATCTGGATCGCCTGGAGACATTCGAAGCCGAGATCCACGCGAGCCTTGATGAGGCAGGCATGAGCGCCGCTGAACGATTTGAGCGCGTCCACCGCGCGGCGCTCAAGAGTGCGGGGCTCGCGATTCGCCGGGCAAACGCTCACAGGAAACGCAAGCTCCCGCTGAACGTGTGGGTAGCGCTTGAGCGCATGGGGGGAATGCACAGGGCGCGCGCACGGGAGGCGGCGCGTTTTGTCGAGCTTCGCCGTAGCGCGGAGCACTACTGGGAGCACACGAGTCGAATCTCCCAGCAGGACGTGCAGGAGCACGCCGAACAGACCCTCGCCTATGTTCACTCGGTGAAGGAGGAGCTCCTCGGGCTTGAGGCTCTTGCCGCTGCCTGACCGCGTAGGCTTAAGTATCAAGCGTTGGGAGGTGCGGCATGGACGGTGAGCCGTGGCAGCGCGCCATCGCGCATGTCGACATGGATGCCTTTTTCGCCTCCGTCGAAGTTCGCGACGACCCGCGTTTGCGGGGCCGCCCCCTTGCGGTTGGTGGCGATGGGCCCAGGGGAGTCGTCGCGACCGCTAGCTACGAGGCACGCCGATACGGTGTCCACTCGGCGATGCCCATGAGCCGCGCGCGTGCACTGTGCCCCGATCTGATTGTTTTGCCCGGTCGACACGCCCACTATCGGGACGTGTCCGCGCAGATCATGGGTGTTCTCGACCGGTTTACGCCCCTTCGGGAAGCGGTAAGCGTAGACGAGGCGTATCTCGATATCTCCGGGGTACAGCGCCTGCTAGGGGAGCCGGCAACGATCGCGAGAGACATCCGCCAGGCTGTATGGGACGAAGTCCACCTGACCTGCTCCGTGGGCGTTGGTATCTCAAAATCCGTTGCGAAGATCGCGTCCTCGCGCGCCAAGCCCCACGGCATTGACGTCGTTGAGCCTGAACGTACGGCTGAGTTCCTTGCGCCGCTTCCGCTTTCCGCCATCGGCGGCGTGGGCCCCGTCGCGCAGAAGAAGTTCACGAACCTCGGTGTCGTCACCGTCGGAGATCTCGCGGCCCTCCCTCCGAGCGTTGTGCACAGAGCCGTGGGCTCCGCCGCCCCCGCGCTGCTTGCGCTCGCGCGCGGCGAGGATTCGCGTCCCGTCGGCGCGAGCGCGAAAGATAAGAGCATCGGAAAGGAGCGTACGTTCTCGACCGATATCGCTGATCCCGTGCGGCTGCGCTCGATCGCAACGAGTATGGCTGACGAAGTCTCGTACCGATTGCGCAGGCGGGGCCTGGCCGCGAAGAGCGTCTCCATCAAGGTTCGTCGCCCCGATTGGTCGAGCCTCACGCGAACGGGTAGCTTCCCCATTCCTGTTCAGGAGAGCGAGGAGTTTCGTGAGCGCGCCCTCGTCGTGTGCGAGCGTGCCCTCGAAGGGGTGGGTGCCGTGCGCCTTCTCGGGGTGCGGGCTGAGCACCTCGTGCCTGCCTCGAGTGTGCATGCGCAGGGTGATCTCGAAGGGCGATCGGCGACGTGGAGCGATGTGGATCGGGCGATGGACCGTGCTCGTGAACGCTTCGGCGTCAGGTCGCTCGCCAGAGCGTCCGGGCTCGACAAACGTGACCTTGAGGCGAAGGACGGCACGGATGCGGGCACTGGCGAGACGCGAGGAGGGGGCTCTCGGTAGCGGTGCGTTTTCCGAATCTCAGGTTTGCTGCCTACACTGAAGGCACGACGATCCGCCGAGCAGCACCCCTCACTCTCGTGCGTGGATAGGGCCCGCTTTGTCTCGGTGTAAGGAGGCACCAATGCCACTTTCCGAAAAAGAGCAGAGGATCCTCGACGAGCTCGAAAAGCAGCTGTCGAGCGATGACCCCACGCTTGCGCACCAGTTCGGTGGGGCTGAAAAGTCGTCGTCGTTTAACCCTCGCCGCATCGCACTCGGTGGCGGCGTCATCGTCGGTGGTCTCGCGCTTCTGATTTTTGCGGTGTCGCTGCCGGCAGTGTGGCTCGGTGTTCTTGCCTTTATCGTCATGGTCGTCGGGGCATTCGTGTGTCTTTCAGCGGAAAAGCCAAAGACCATTCCCCTCGATGACCCGCGACGGATGCACCCGTCCTTCACGCAGGGAGTTGCGGGGAAGAATTCCAAGGGGGCTCAGCAGTCGAGCTTCATGAAGAAACTCGAAGATCGCTGGGACGAACGCGGTCGCGAGCGCTAGCGTTTCCCGGGCGCCGTTGCCCGGATCGTCCTGTAGGAACCGGCTTCACGAAAGGGAAGCCGGTTTATTGTGTAGGCAAGCGCCAGCGATAAAGGAAACCGGCATCGTCCTTCGATCCCGGCTCTCTACTGCATTCCTTAGGTTCTAAGTCCTAGAGCGTGCTTCCCTCGCCCTTGACTTTCCACTGCCTCCTCCACTTCCCTCCACTCTCCCCACTTTCCTCCACCCGCGTTGCCCTCCAGGATCTTGCGACCTTGGTGCGACGGTGCACTCTTTGCGCCAATTAGCTGTTCTGAACAGGCATTTTGTGTGTAGATGCGTCTCGGTCGGTGTCGCGCAATTTCCGTGCGGGCAGCGCGGTGAGTCTGGGAAAACCCTCCGATTTTGGGTGATTGAAGAGCTGTGCGGGGAATCTCCTCCACTTGCCCCCACTGCCGTGAACTGCAGTTTTATATCGATTTCGTGACAAAGTGGGGGAGGGGGTGTTGTTTGTGGTGGGAAGTGGGGTAAAGTGGGGGCGTAAGGAGAGGTCCACCCGAATCGAGCGGGGAAACGGAGGTGCCCATGTTTCTTGGCACCTTCACGCCCAAGCTCGATGACAAGGGGCGGCTCATCTTTCCGGCAAAGTTTCGTGACCAGCTCGCGGCTGGACTCGTCATGACCCGCGGCCAGGAACACTGCGTGACGGTGTACCCCATGCGTGAGTTTGAGAGTCTCCACGAGCAGTTGCGGCAGGCGCCGGTCACGAGCAAGGACGCGCGCGATTACCTCCGCGTGCTCCTCTCGGGAGCGGAAGACGTCGTGCCGGATAAGCAGGGACGCGTGACCATTCCTTCGCACCTTCGCTCGTATGCGGGGCTCGATCGCGAATGCACGGTTATTGGTGCCGGTAATCGCATCGAGATCTGGTCGAGCGAGGCGTGGGAGACATATCTGGGACAGACCGAGGAGGCCTTCGCTCAAACGGCAACCGAAATCGTTCCAGGTTTGTTCTAGACGACGTGCCGCGAGGCATCTCTTCGCTTGCGCCCCGACGCATCTTCCCCGGTGGCGGGACGCAAGCGAGGAGATGTCTGACGGTATGACGTCACCCGCGAAACGACCACGACATCGGCGCCGCAACGGCGAAAGTAAGCGAAGCGCGAAGGGAGGCACGGCATGGACGCATCCCAGCTTCACGCACCCGTCATGCGCGAGGAGTGCCTCGAACTCCTTCGACCGGCGCTTGAGCGGGAAGAATCCACTTACGTGGATTGCACACTTGGAATGGCTGGCCACGCCTGTGCGGTGCTCGACGCTTTCCCGCATGCGCATCTCGTCGGTATCGACCGTGACCGCGCCGCGCTTGGTCTCGCGCGTGAGCGGCTCACGAGCGAAGGCTTCGAGGGGCGTTTCACTCTCGTGCACACCACCTACGATCGCGTTGCCGACGCGCTCGCACACGCGGGGCGCGATAGGGCCGACGGCATCCTCATGGACCTCGGGCTCTCGAGTTTTCAGATTGATACGCGCGAACGCGGGTTTGCGTACAGCGCAGATGCCCCGCTGGATATGCGTATGAACCCCGATGGAGATGCGCTCACCGCGGCGGACATCCTCAACACGTGGTCGGAGCAGGACATTGCGAACGTCCTGTATCGCTACGGCGAAGAAAAGTTCTCCAGGCGAATCGCGCGCACGATCGTGAAGGAGCGGGCGTCGGACCCCTTCGAGCGCTCCCCTCAGCTCGTCAGTGCGATCGAAAAGTCCATTCCCGCGAAGTCCCGCCACTCAGGCGGCCACCCGGCCAAGCGCACCTTCCAGGCGTTGCGTATCGCCGTGAATGAGGAACTCGACATCCTGCACGACGCGCTCGACAACGCTCTCGCGGCCCTAGCGCCGGGAGGGAGGCTCGTGATCGAGTCGTACCACTCTCTCGAGGATCGAATGGTCAAGGAAGCCTTCACCGCGGCGAGTTCGTCGAAGGCCCCCGAAGGCTTGCCCGTCGACCTCGCTCAGTTTGCCCCCGATTTTTCGCTCGTGAAGCGTGGCGCCATGAAGGCGCCAGCGAGCGAGCAAGAAACCAACCCCCGTTCTGCAAGCGTGCGTTTGCGCGCGATTGAACGCATAACACCACCGGAGATTTCATAGCTATGGCACAGCTCGCTGCATCCCCCGCCTCACGCAGGCGTGCTGGCTTCGTCCCTGCTCATGCGCGCAAGGCGAACCTCGCGCTTGTCTCGCGCCCGCACATCCAACGCAGCTCCATTCCGTTCACGGTGCTGTGCACGCTCGTGCTGCTCGGCGCCGTGGTCGCGACCCTATTGCTCAACATTTCGATGACGAACATGAGCTACGAGGTCGCGAAGCTCCAGCGCGAATCGCGTGAACTGAGCGAGCAGACGCAGATGCTCGAGGAGAAGTCGGATCTTCTCGGAACACCACAGGAGCTTGAGCGCCAGGCACGTGAGCTCGGGATGGTGCCTGCAGGGAAGGTCGCCTACATCGATCTCGCGAACGGCAGCATTATCGGTGAGCCTGCGGCCGCGACGCAGGGAGCGGCCGCGCTCGTTCCGCACGTCGCAAAAGCGCCGAAGAATCTTTACGATTACGGCATGGGTAACGAGAGGGCGCGCTAGACGTGCCGAATTCCCGTCCGCCGCGAGATTCTCGCAGCCGCCCGCCGCGCACCGTGCGTGACGGGCGTTCTCACGCTTCCCGTCAATCGGCCGGCGCCGCGCGTGCCCGCAACGGGTATGAGCCGTATCGCCGCCACCGCGTGATCGTGGCGCTCATGTTGATTGCGGCCCTCGCGATCAGCGTGCGCCTGGTGTGGATTCAGGGCATCAACTCGGCGGAGCTCGCGGCTGAGGCCCGGGCGAAGCGCTTGCACACCGAGCCAGTTCCGGCTCTACGCGGCGATATTCTCGACGCGAACGGGCAGGTGCTCGCGACGAGCACCGAGCGCTACACGATCATTGTGGACCAGCGTCAGATGCCCGAGTACCGAGCAAAGTCGCAGACGGCGACGGTCAAGGGCGTCAAGGCCGTCGCGATGGAGCTTTCACCTCTTTTGCAGATGAGCGTGGAGGAGCTCGAAGAGAAGCTCACGGGTAAATCGGGCTACACCGTCCTTGCGAAAGACGTGAGCCCTGAGGTTGAGGCTGCCGTCAAGCAACTCAAGATCGGTGGTGTCACCTCGGAACGAGTCGCCGAGCGCCTGTACCCGGCAGGCCAGGTCGCCGGTAATATCGTGGGCTTCACGGGCTCCGACGGCACGGCCCTTGCGGGCGCTGAGCTGTCATTCGACAAGATTCTGCGAGGGACCGACGGTGAACGCCAGTACGAGCGTGGTGCGGGCGGCCAACTCATTCCCTCGGCTAAGGTCCATGAAAAAGAAGCGATCGACGGTGAAAGCATCGAGCTCACGATCGATCGAGACCTTCAGTACCGCGCCCAGGAAATCCTTGCGCAGCGTGTCAAGGATTTTGGGGGCAGCGGCGGTTCGGCCGTGGTCATCGATCCTAAGACCGGCCACATTCTCGCGCTCGCGGACTACCCCACGTACGATCCGAACAACCCGGGCGCGTCCGACGCAAAGTACCGCGGAAACCAGTCCGTTTCCAACGTCTTCGAGCCCGGCTCCACAGGCAAACTTTTCACCGTGGCTACGGTGATAAACGAGGGCAAGGCAAAGGTCGACGACCACTTCACGATCCCGTACCGCAAAGAATTTGGCGGAGAGAGCATCAAGGACTCGCATGAGCACCCCGTAGCGCACTACACGCTCGCCGGAGTCCTGAAGCACAGCTCCAACGTCGGCACGGTCGAAATCGCTGAGCGGGTCCCGAATGAAAAGCGGGAAGAGTACTTGCGGGGGTTTGGGTTCGGCGCGAAAACCGCAGTGAACCTCCCCGGTGAATCCGCAGGCATCCTCCACGCGGCGAAGGACTGGCGCGGGCGTACGCAGTACGCGACGGCCTTTGGCCAGGGATACGCCGTCACCGCGCTCCAGATCACCTCGGCGGTGGGGACGTTTGGGAACGACGGTGTGCACATTCAGCCGCGCATCGTCAAGGGACGCGTCGCCAAAGACGGATCCTTCACCCCGGAACCCGAGGGACAGCACACTCGCGTGGTCTCGAGTGAGACCGCTGCGACCATGAGGGCTCTTATGGATAACGATGTCGATGACGATGGCAAGGCTGCCGGTAGCGTCGCGGGCTACGCGGTCGGTGGAAAATCCGGAACGGCGCAAGTGCCCGGGGGAACGTACACCTCGTCGTTTATCTCAATGGCCCCGATGGACGACCCGCAACTCGTCGTTGGCGTGTTCGTCTACGGGATTAAGGGGTTCAAGTCGGGCTCGGTCGTGGCGGGCCCAGCGGTTTCCGAACTCCTTGGCTACGCTCTTCAACGCCGCGGCATCGCCCCCTCCGGCGAGCCTGGAACTCAACTTCAGAACGAATGGAAGTGAAACTCGTGAGTGATCGCACCGATCTCATGCTGGGAGATCTCGCCCGGCAGCTCGAAGGGGCGCCTGGAGCGGGCGTACTCGAGCTGCGCGGTAGGAGTGTGCCGATCTCATCCGTGACGATCGATTCCCGCAAGGCGGGAACCGGCGCTCTCTTCGTCGCCGTTCAGGGTGAAAACGCGCACGGAGCGAGCTACGCCGAGGCGGCGCTCGGCCAGGGCTGCGCCGCAATTCTTACGGACGACGCGGGCGCTGCGATCGTGAACGACGCGCATCCGGGGGGCGACTACTCGGTGCTCGTGTGCGAGGATCCCCGCGCGCTCGCGGGCTTCGCCGCAAATCTCGTGTATGGCGAGCCCTCGCATGCCATCCCCTTGATCGGTGTGACCGGAACGAACGGCAAGACTTCGGTCACGACGATGTGTGCGCGCACGCTCCAAGAGCTTGGTGAAAGTGCCGGAATCGTCGGCACGAACGGGACGTTTCTCGCGTGGGCAGGCGGGCGCGAGGAGCAAATTCCGACGGAGCGCACGACCCCCGAGGCGACTGACGTCCACGCGCTTATGCGCCACATGGTCGATGAGGGTATGACGTGTGCCGCGCTCGAAGTATCGAGCCACGCGATGGTGCTCCACAGGGTCGCCGCCGTCCTGTTCGAGGTTGCGGTGTTTACGAACCTCAGTCAGGACCACCTCGACTTTCACAAGGACATGGAGGAGTACTTCGAGGCGAAGGCGTCACTGTTTACGCCCGCGCATGCGAAGCGGGGGATCGTGTGTGTCGACGACGAGTGGGGCCGTCGTCTCGCGGCCCATGCGAGCGTTCCGGTGACGACGTACTCCGCGAAAGGGCACGAAGCCGACTTCACGGTGGGGGAGATCCGCCGCGGAGAGTACGGAACGGTGTTCACCGTGCAGCCGTCGGAAGGCGAACCTTTTACGCTCGAAAGCGCGCTTCCGGGCACCCACTACGTGGCCAATACCCTCGCGGTCGCGCTCGTTCTTCGGGCGCTCGGCTTCGAGGGGGAGGCGGTGCGCCGGGCGCTTGCGGTGGCGGGCACGGTCCCGGGGCGCATGGAGAGGGTCGCCGAGTCCGACGCTTGTCCGCGCGTCGTCGTGGACTATTCGCACACTCCGGACGCGCTTGAGCAGGCTCTCGAGACGCTCCATACCCTCGAGGGCGTCGGAAAAATCGTGACGGTTTTCGGTGCGGGCGGGCACAGGGATTCACTCAAACGGCCGATCATGGGAGAGATCGCTGCGCGACTTTCTGATCGCGTGTTCGTTACGGACGACAATCCGCGCGATGAGGATCCGGCGTCGATTAGGCGCGATGTGCTCGCGGGCATTCCGTCGACGTGCCGTGCCGAAGTCGAGAACGTGGGAGATCGTGCCGAAGCGATCGCGCGAGCGATCGGCGAAGCGGACGCGCGTGACGTCGTGCTTATCGCGGGCAAAGGCGCGGAAAGCGGACAGGTACTCGCCGATCGCACGATTGAGTTTGACGACCGGATCCACGCACGCACGGCGCTTGCGGCGTGGCAGCGTGCACATAAGACGGACCTGACGACGGAGGTGCGCGATGCGTAAGACGACGGTTGGCGCAATCGCGCGCCTCGTGGGCGGCCGACTCGTTGGTGGCGCTCACGGCAGCGAATGCGTCCACGGAAAGGCGAGCGTTGACTCGCGTGCCATCGGTGAAGGAGACCTGTTTGTCGCCTTCGAGGGTGAGCACGTCGATGGTCACGACTATGTGGGCGCGGCCGCGAGGGCCGGTGCTGCTGCGGCTCTCGTGACGAAGCCTGTCCCCGGTCTCGAACTTCCCGCTATTCAGGTCGCGGATCCTCTCGAGGCGCTCGAAACCCTCGCACGACACGAATTGGCCGAAGCACGTGCGAGTGCGAGGCCGCCGATCGTGATCGCGCTGACAGGCTCGAACGGTAAAACGAGTACGAAAGATCTGCTTCACGCAATCCTCGCGCCAATAGGGGACACAATCGCACCCATTGGAAGCCGCAATAACGAGCTTGGCCTTCCTCTCACCGTCCTCGAGCTCAGCGAAACGTCGCGCTTCCTCGTGCTCGAGATGGGGGCGCGCGGCATCGGCCACATCGCCCATCTCACGCGCATCGCGCGCCCCGATATTTCCCTTGTCCTCAACGTCGGTTCGGCCCACGTGGGCGAGTTCGGAGGCCTCGATAACATCGCCCTCGCGAAGGGGGAGCTGGTCGAGGTTCTCGAGGAAACCGGAACCGCCGTGCTCAATGCCGATGATGCGCGAGTAAAGGCAATGCAGTCGCGCACGCGCGCTAGGGTCGTGCACTTTTCCCTTACTGACGACTCCGCGGAGGCCTACGCGAGCGAGGTTGGCCTTGATGGCGCCGCTAGGGCGAGCTTCATACTCCATATGGGCAGTAAGGAGGCGCCCGTCTCTCTCACGCTCACGGGCGAGCATCACGTGAAAAATGCGCTTGCGGCCGCGGCCGCAGCCGCGGCCGCTGGAGTGAGCTTTGAGGACATCGTTGCAGGGCTTCGCTCCGCCGAGCAGCGCTCCCCGGGGCGCATGCAGGTGAGCGAGTTGCCGGGCGACGTGACACTCATCAATGACGCCTACAACGCGAACCCCGATTCGATGCGCGCTGGCCTGAGCGCTCTTGCGGTTCTTGGTCGTGAACGCCACACCGTTGCGGTCCTTGGCGAAATGCTCGAACTCGGTCCCGAGAGCGAGAAGGCACACCGGGATATGGGTGTTTTCGCAGTAGAGCAGGGGATCGACGTCATTGTCACGATTGGATGCGGGGCGCATGCGATCCACGAAGGTGTGACCGAAACCAGTGGTGAGAACGAGCGCGCGGTGTATGTCGAACGCCTCGAGGATGCGCCCGCTGTGCTAGAAACGGTGAAGAGGCCCGGAAGTACCCTCTTGCTCAAATCATCGAATGGTGCGGGTCTCGCGAAACTTGGTGAGTCCCTCGTGCGCACGTGGGCAGCTGAGCCCACGAAAGCGGAAGACGCAGGAGAAAAGGCATGATCGGAATCTTGATCGCGGGGGCCGTAGCCGCGGTCCTGTCGTTCTCCCTGACCCCGCTTTATATTCGCTTCCTCGTGAAGAAGCAATACGGGCAGTTTGTGCGCGATGACGGCCCCACGACCCACGCGACCAAGCGTGGAACGCCCACGATGGGCGGCGTCATGATCATCCTCGCGACCCTCATCGGCTACGGGATGGGGCACCTGAGCATTCTCCGCGTGCCGTCAGTGTCGGGCCTGCTTGCACTCTTGCTCATGGTCGGGCTAGGCGTGCTCGGCTTCATGGATGATTACGCCAAGATCGCCAAGAAGCAGTCGCTCGGTCTTTCCCCACGCGCAAAACTTGTGGGACAGGGACTGATCGGTACTGCCTTCGCCGTTCTTGCTCTCCAGTTCCCCGATCGTTGGGGGTACACGCCCGCCTCGACGCACATCTCATTCGTGCGCGACATCCCGTGGCTGAATCTCGCCTTTGCCGGCACAGCCGTCGGCATCGTCCTGTTCGCGATCTGGTCCAACTTCCTTGTTGCCGCGTGGTCGAACGGGGTCAACCTCACGGATGGCCTCGACGGTCTAGCCTCTGGGGCCACGATTATCTTTGCGGGTGCCTACGTGCTTATTTCATTTTGGCAGTGGCGCCAGCAGTGCGGCATCGAAGAAGTTCGCTCGTGCTATGCCGCGAGGGATCCGCTCGACCTTGCGATTGTCGCTGCCGCGGTGCTCGGGGCGTGCGTAGGCTTCCTGTGGTGGAACACCTCGCCCGCACGCATTTTTATGGGCGACACGGGTTCGTTGGCGCTCGGCGGCGTGCTTGCGGCCCTCACAATCCTGTCGCGCACGCAGCTCGTCGGTGGAATCATCGGCGGCCTCTTCGTCATCATCTCGCTGTCCGTGATCATTCAGGTCACGAGCTTCAAGCTGACGCGCAAGCGCGTTTTCCGAATGGCGCCTCTCCAGCACCACTTCGAGCTCAAAGGCTGGAATGAGGTGACGATCGTCGTGCGCTTCTGGATCATCGCGGGGGTGTTCGCGGCGTTCGGCCTCGGCCTTTTCTACCTTGACGCTTTGCGCTTTATCTAACCCCCGTCCGTTCTCGACCAATTGCCAGGTGGCATCGCGTGACTGCATCTGAAACATCTAAGCGACTTCCCGAGCGCCCCTTCCCGGGTCTCGACGTGTCGGGCGCCCGCATTCTTGTGACGGGTTTTGGAGTCTCGGGCTACGCGATCGTGGACCAGACCCTTCAGCGAGGAGCGCACGTCACTGCCGTGGACGCGTCGCGATCAGAATCGAACCTCGAGCGTGCCAAGGTGCTCGAGACCCTCGGAGCCCGGATCTTGCTCGGCGAGGAGCACACTCGCGCGCTTCCCACGAACGCCGACGGTTCCCCCTTCGACGTCGTTGTCACGTCTCCCGGGTGGCGGCCCGATCACCCGCTTCTCGTTGCCGCGCAGAACGAAGGCATCGAAATCTGGTCGGAGATTGAGCTCGCGCGCCGCATGCAAAAGGCCGATGGCCCGGCGTGGCTCGCGGTCACGGGGACGAACGGGAAAACCACGGTCGTCACGATGCTTGAGTCGATTCTGCAGCATGCCGGTGTTCGGGCGGTCGCAGCGGGCAATGTTGGGCTCCCGCTGATCGAAGCGGCCCTCGATCCCGTGGGTTTCGAGGCGATTGCGTTGGAGCTGTCGAGTTTCCAGCTTCACTGGACGGACAACCTCGGCGCTCATTCGAGCGCAATCCTGAACATCGGTGCCGATCATCTTGATTGGCACGGAGGGATGGACGCCTACGCGCAGGCAAAAGCGAAGGTTTATGCCGGGACGCAGCACGCGTGCCTGTACAACAAAGCCGACGAACGCACGCTCCGTGCACTCGAGGATGCCGATGTGGTCGAAGGCTGCCGCGCGATTGGCGTTGGGCTTTCCTCGCCGGGGCCGAGCGAACTTGGCCTTGTTGAGGATCTCCTCGTGGATCGCGCTTTTTGCGAGAACCGGCACTCTCAGGCAGCGGAGATCGCGAACCTCGATACCGTTGCGCACCTCGGTCCCCACGGCGCCCCGCCGCACGTTGCACTCAACGCCCTTTTTGCCGCCGGCCTCGCGCGCTCGTTCGGCGTCGAACCGATCCACGTGCGCGAAGGTCTCGCGGCGTATCGCGCCGGGGAACATCGAAGCGAAATCGTCCACGTTGAGGGCGGCGTCGCCTTCATCGACGATTCGAAGGCGACGAACCCCGATTCTGCAGCGGCGGCGCTCAGCGCCGCGCAGTCAGTGGTGTGGATCGCCGGCGGCGATGCCAAGGGGGCGGACCTCCACAGCCTCGTCGCTGCGCAGGCCGAACGGCTCAAGTCGGTTGTGCTCATTGGCCGCGATCCGGCGCCCTTCACCGCGGCGCTTGATGACAACGCCCCGGATGTCCCTCGCGTCTGGATCGACCCCGAAAAGTACGGGGACACGCGTGCGCTTATGCAGGCGGCCGTGACCGAAGCAGCGTCGCACGCGAGCGACGGTGACGTTGTGCTTTTGGCGCCGGCTGCTGCGAGTATCGATCAGTTCACGAATTACGCCGAGCGGGGGAACCTGTTCGCGGAAGCTGCTCGGGGGCTCGGGGGCACGCCGTGAGCGAGCGCGCACGGCAGCGGGGCGCACGCACGCCGCAACGCCCGAGCGAGCAAAACCCGCTCGGTGACGTTGGCGGCGAAGTGAAATCAACGCTCGGCCGCTGGCTCCAGTCGCCCGCGCTTGACTTCTACGCGATCGCCGTGATCGGTGGCATTCTCATCACGGTTGGTCTCGTGATGGTGCTTTCCAGTTCTTCGGTGACCAACATCGCGAAAGGACACTCCCCGTACGCGTCGTTCATGACCCAGGGAGCCTTTGCTGTCATCGGCCTCGTATTACTGATTGCCGCGACGCTCACACCGGTGAGGTGGTACAAGAACATCGGCGTTGCGACGCTGCTGCTCGCTCTCGGCCTGTTCCTCCAGGCGCTCGTGTTCACGCCTCTCGGGCTCGGCAAGGGCGGCAATAGGAACTGGATCCACATCGGCCCGATCCGTGGCCAGCCCTCGGAATTTCTCAAGCTTGCACTCGCGGTGTGGCTCGGAGCGTTCTTGTCGAAGAACCGCGACCGGCTGCGCGAACTTCCCGTGCTCGCAACGGCAATCGCGGGAACGAGCGCGGCGCTCGGGCTCATTATTCTCGGCCGAGACCTCGGCACGATGATGATGGTGGGCATTCTCGCCGCGGGAGCCTTCTGGGTTGCCGGTGTGCCAAAACGCTGGTTTCTCATCGCTGGTGGCGGCGCCGCCGCGCTCGTCATAGGACTCGTCCTCGCGAGCCCTAACCGCATGGCGCGCGCTCTCAACTGGTTGCACGGAGAGTGCGCTGGCGATTCGTGCTACCAGGCCGACAACGGCCTCATGGCGCTCGCGACAGGCGGTTGGTGGGGCGTCGGTATCGGGCAGTCCCGCCAAAAATGGGGGCGTGTGCCCGAGGCCGACAATGACTTCATTTTTTCGATCATCGGCGAGGAGCTCGGGCTCTTCGGCACGCTCTTGATCGTGGTGCTCTTTACGCTGCTCGCTCTCGTGCTGTACCACATGATGGTCCGCCTGCGCGATCCCTTCGTACAGATCACGATCGCGGGCATCACGTCGTGGATTCTCGCGCAGGCGTTCGTGAACATGGCCGTTGTGACGGGCCTACTGCCGGTTCTTGGCGTGCCGCTACCTTTTGTGTCGGCTGGCGGATCGGCGCTCATTGCCTCGATGCTCGCGCTCGGCGTGCTACTCGCCTTTGCGAAATCGGAACCCGGTGCGGCCGAGGCACTTCGGGCGCACGCGAACTACTCGAAGAAATCGGCGACGGTGGTCGCGAAGCCGGCGTCGGAAACACGTGCCACGAAGGGATCGCGCTCATGACACCTCAACCCAGCACCCAGGCAGATGCCGAGGCAACCGTTCTCGTCGCGGGCGCCGGAAGCGCGGGACACGTCTCGCCCATGCTCGCGGTTGCTAGAGCGCTCACGGAGCGCTATGAGGGAGTGCGAGTGGTCGCCCTCGGCACGAAGGTCGGCCTCGAAGCAGATCTCGTTCCGGCGGCGGGCTTCGAGCTTCTCACGATTGAGAAGGTGCCATTCCCTCGCCGTCCAAACGCCGCAGCCTTGCGATTTCCGCGCGAGTTCGGTCGCGGACTGGGCGATGTTCGGCGGTTCATTCGCACCGAGCACGTTGATGCGATCGCGGGGTTTGGTGGCTACGTGTGCCCGCCCGCCTACCTTGCGGGAAGGCACGCCAAGCTTCCGCTAGTGGTCCATGAAGCCAATAAGCGGCCCGGAATGGCCAACAGGCTTGGGGTACGACTCGGGGCGCGCGCCATGACCGCTTTCGATATGAGCGGGTCGTCGGGGCCGTTCTCACAGGCAGAGTGGGTAGGAATGCCCATGCGACCGGAGATTGCGCATCTCGATCGCGAGGCAAAGCGGGCCGAGGCGCGTGAGTCGTTCGGCCTTGACCCCGACAAGCCGACCCTTCTCGTGACGGGCGGCTCGCTCGGCGCGCAGCGCCTCAACGAAACCTTGATCGCGGCTATGGGCCCGCTCGAGGGCCTCGGCGTGCAGATTCTCCACGTCACCGGCAAGGGCAAGCGGATCCCGGCTCGGGGAAAACACTACGTGCAGGTCGAGTACGTGGACGGCATGGAAGGCGCCTACGCAGCCGCCGATTTCGCGCTCACACGCTCAGGAGCAGGAACCGTGTGTGAACTCGCCGCCGTGGGGCTACCTGCGCTGTTCGTGCCGCTCCCCATCGGCAATGGCGAACAGGCCCTCAACGGGGCCGACATGGTCGCGGCCGGCGGCGCGCGCATGATCAAGGATGCGCTCCTCACGCCCGAGCTTCTCGTCGAGACCGTCGGTGAATGCCTGCTCGATACCGAAGTGCGCGGGCGGATGGAGAAAGCAGCTCTCTCCCTCGGCAAGCGGGACGCTGCTGAAAAAGTCGCCGACCGCATCGCTGCGACGATTCCGGCGCTCGCGACTCAGCGCCCCAAAGGAGGTGCCCGATGACCACGTCGAGCGATTTTCTCTCTCACCTTCGCCCGTTCTCCCCGGGGGAGGTGCGCACTATGCTGAGGCCCGGCGCAGTCGTGACTGCTGCCGCGTGGCCCGAAGAGAACGTCAGGAAGATCCACGTGATCCGCATCGGCGGGGCGGGTATGAGCGCCGTCGCACGCCTCGCGCTCGAAGCGGGCCTCGAAGTCACGGGCTCCGAATCCCAAGAGGGTCGGTTCCTGCCGCCCCTGCGCGAACTCGGTGCACGTATCACCGTCGGTTTCGACGCTGACTCCGTAGAAGAGGACACCGATCTCGTGATCGTGTCGACTGCCGTACGTGCCGATAACCCCGAAGTGCGCCGCGCGCACGAGCTGTCTATCCCCGTGATTCACAGGGCGGCAGGGCTCGCGGGTCTCCTCGGCACGCATGCGATCATCGCTGTCGCGGGCACTCACGGCAAGACTACGACGAGTGCGATGGCGACACTGGCCCTGCGCGCGGCGGGTGCCGAGCCCGCCTGGGCGGTTGGTGCGGCGGTCGCGCAGCTTGGTGCGAACGCGAGCCAGGGCGCGGGTGAATATGCGGTCGTGGAGGCGGATGAGTCCGACGGCTCCTTTGTCGCCTTCGCTCCCTCGGTTCTCGTGCTCACGAACTTCGAGGCCGACCATCTCGACTTCCACGGCACCGAACAGAACCTCCGCGCGGTGCTCTCGGCATTCGCCGCGAGGCTCTCAGAGACGAACGGCACGCTCGTTGCGTGCGCGGACGACCCCGGCGCGCACGCCTTTGCCCTGGACGCGCGCGACGCAGGCCTTCGCGTCGTGCTGTATGGCGAACACCCCGAAGCGACGTGGCGGATTGTCGCCGATCACTCGAATGCTTCCGGCGCTCACGTCCAGGTCGTCGCACCGAATGGGCAGAACGTCGACCTCGCCTTGCGCGTTCCAGGCCGACATAACGTCCTCAACGCCCTCGGCGTGCTCGCCGCTCTCGACGTCCTGGGCATTGAGCGCGAGAGCGCCCTTGGCGGACTCGCCGAATTCGAGGGGGCGGATCGACGCTTCCAGGTTGCGGGCCAAGTGAATGATGTCGCCGTGATCGATGATTATGCGCACCACCCGCGCGAGGTCGCGGCTGCGCTTGCGGCGGGCCGCGAGCGTGCAGAGGGCGGGCGGCTCGTTGCCGTCTTTCAGCCGCATCTGTTCTCGCGCACGAAAGCGTTTACGCGCGAGTTTGCCGAGGCGCTGAGCCTCGCGGATGAGGCCGTTCTCCTGCCGATCTACCCGGCACGCGAGGATTTCGACCCGAGTATTCGAAGCGAGGACATCGCCGCTCTCGTGGACGGCGGTGCCCGCGTTTTGGAGGCGGGCGATGTGCCCAACTACCTCGCTGAGCACGCGCATGACGCGCGCGTGGTCCTCATGATGGGGGCCGGAGACATCGTGGATGTGAGCCCGCGCGTGCTCGAGGCGCTCAAGGCGAGGGGCGCATGAGCCCAGCAAAACGCCCGCCACGCCCCGTGCGCCCCACGCGCACGACGGAACACTCAGCCCGTCAAGGCGCGAAGGCCGCGCCGAACGCGAGCGCCGAAGCTGCCCGCGAATCCGCCCAATCTCGAGTCGTGGCAAAGCCTCGCTCGGGTGCACACCCTCGTCCGCCCGTGAATCCCGAACGCGTGGGGGATAAGAAGGCAAAGACCAGCCAAATCCCAAAGCCCTGGCGTGCGCTCGGCAACCGTCGGAAGAAAAAAAAGACTCCCGTTGGTGCCCACGCGCCTTCCCGAACGAGACCCTCGGAAGGGCCGATCGTTGATGCGAGGGAGAGGTTCACGAGTCGCGTGCGGAGGAAGCCGTGGCAGCAGGGCCGGCACTGGCTTACTCTCACCGTCGGCACGATTGCGGCGCTTGTCGTCCTCGCGTTGCTCGCCCTGGCCTTTCTCCCGCAGCTCAAGGTGTCCGAGGTGCGCGTGGCTGGCGCAACGTACGTCGATGCGAGCGCCCTGGAACAGATTGGGAGCGCCCGTGAGGGGCAGGCTCTCGCCTTTGCCGACCTTGACTCTCTTGAAAAGGACCTCGCGGCTGTTCCAGGGGTCAAGGAGGCGAAGGCATCGCGTCACTGGCCGAGCACGATCCGCGTCGTCGTCACGGAACGGACCGCGATCGCCAACCTCGATTCGGGCGGCCACAGCGTGCTCGTAGACGGCTCGGGCACCGCGCTTCCCTCGAGCGCGGCGAACCCGGCGGATCTGCCGCACCTTGTTGTCGATCCGGCATCGGCGAATACGAAGGCGACGGAAGCTGCCCTCCTCGAGATCGTGCGGGTACTCCCGCCGAATTTGCGTGCCGCCCTCACGAAGGCCACGGCGAGCGCGCCGTCTAACGTGACACTCGAAGTTTCCACGAAAGCGGGCCCTCGCACGGTCGTGTGGGGAGGCCCCGAGGATTCCGAGCTCAAAGCGAAAGTGCTCGAGGCGCTTCTCAGCCAGCCTGGCGCGGTGATTGACGTCTCTTCGCCGGAAGCTCCGACGATTCGCTAAAAGATGCGCGTACACCCAAATACGCGCGCGTCGTTCCCACGTTCCGTGGAGGCTGTGACGAGAAAATGACATTCGTGTAAGACACGCGCCCGACAATGTTGCCCTAGACGCCTGTCAGGCAATAGCGTCGAGTACGAGACAAATGTGCCACTCCCCATGTCTCTTCTGTCCTGTCCGCGCCGGGCGCGGGAGGCGCACTAGGCAGTGTGATGGGGTGGAGCTGGAGCAACGAAAGCAAGGACATCCACGTGGACGGATCGCAGAACTACCTCGCAGTCATTAAGGTCGTCGGTGTCGGCGGCGGCGGCGTCAACGCCGTGAACCGGATGATCGAGTCCGGCCTCAAGGGCGTCGAGTTCATTGCCATTAACACCGATGCCCAGGCGCTGCTCATGTCGGATGCCGACGTCAAGCTCGATGTCGGCAAGGAACTGACCCGCGGCCTCGGCGCCGGTGCTGACCCGGAGGTCGGGCGCAAGGCTGCCGAAGATCACAACGACGAAATCGCCGAGGCGCTCGAAGGAGCCGACATGGTGTTCGTGACCGCTGGTGAAGGTGGCGGCACCGGAACGGGCGGCGCGCCCGTCGTCGCGAAGATTGCCCGCTCGCTCGGTGCTCTCACGATCGGCGTGGTGACGCGTCCGTTTACGTTCGAGGGCCGCCGCCGCTCGACCCAGGCCGATTCGGGCATCGATGCTCTCCAGGCCGAGGTCGACACGCTCATCACCATCCCGAACGACAAGCTGCTCCAACTTGCCGATGTCAAGGTGTCGATGATCGACGCGTTCAAGCTCGCCGATCAGGTTCTCCTTCAGGGCGTGCAGGGCATCACCGACCTCATTACCACCCCGGGCCTCATCAACCTCGACTTCGCTGACGTCAAGAGCGTGATGAAGGACGCCGGCACTGCGCTCATGGGCATCGGCACCGCGAGCGGTGACGACCGCGCCCTCCAGGCCGCTGAACTCGCGGTCTCGAGCCCCCTGCTCGAGGCGTCGATCGACGGCGCCTACGGCGTGCTCCTGTCGGTTCAGGGTGGCAGCGATCTCGGCCTCGTCGAAGTGTCGGATGCCGCGCGCCTCATCCAGGAAGCTGCTCACCCGAGCGCGAACATCATCTTCGGTACCGCCATCGATGATGCCCTCGGCGACGAAGTGCGCGTGACCGTGATCGCCGCGGGCTTCGACCCGAAGCCCGAGCGCGCAGAGGATGCCGCGCAGCAGAAGCAGCAGGGTGTGCCGAATAGCGCCCCGCAGGCTGCCCCCGCCCAGCCCGAGCAGCAAAGCTCGAGCCGCGACTGGGTTTCGGCTCCCGCGCAGGGCCAGGGCTACATCCCGGCTCGCTCGCCGCAGGTCAACACCGAACAGGCTCAGGGGGCGCAGCAGGATCCAGCTGAGGCGGAAGGCGCAGTCCAGGTTGAGCGGCCGCAGGTGCCCAACGTTCCCTCGATCCAGCAGGATTCGAACCCGGACGACGATCTCGATATTCCCCAGTTCCTTCGCTGAACCATGAGCAGCGAATCATGTGCGCGGGCCTTCGACTTGTCGGGGGCCCGCGCCCTTTTCACGGGCGTTGCTGAAGGCAACCTTGCGCTGCACGTAGGCGACGACCCGAATCGGGTGCGTGCGCGTCGGGAGGTTCTCGAGCGCGAACTCGGGGTACCTCTCGTTTTCGTCGAACAAGTACATTCCGCGGACGTCGCTATCGTGCGCAGCGAGCGGGACGTCCGTGCCATGCGGGAGCACGCGCACGTCGCGGATGCTCTTGTGACTGACCGTCCCGACGTCGCCCTTGCGATCATGGTCGCCGATTGCGTTCCGGTGCTGCTCGCCGATGAACAGCGTGGCGTGATCGCGGCAGCGCATGCGGGGCGCCGCGGCCTTCTCGGCGGAGTCCTCGGTGCGAGTGTTGAGGCGATGATGGGCCTCGATGCATGCCCCGCGAATATCCGCGCACTTATCGGCCCGTCGGTGTGCGGGCGATGCTACGAAGTTCCCGAGCCGATGTTCCGGGAATCGGTCGAGATTCAGCCTGCGCTAGCCTCGCGCACGTCGTGGAATACCCCGGCGCTCGACCTGCCAGCCGGTGCTGTCGCCGCGCTGCGAGACGCGGGTCTTGCACCCGAGGGGATCGAGGTTCTCGAGCGGTGCACGCTCGAAAGCGAAGAACTCTTTTCCTACCGCCGTGATCCACGAACCGGGCGCTTTGCGGGCGTCATTACGCGGAGCCCCCGGGCCGTGTGAGAATCGCGCCTAAGCGCAACGTGCGACACGCGTGTAAATTCCGCGGCACCAGGGTTTCCTGCGGTAGTTTCAAGAAAGACCCCGCACTCCCGTGCTTCCCCAGGGGCGAACAACCGGCTTCTTTATAGGGAGAACTTCGATGGGCGCATTGCGCAACTTGATGGTGAGCGTTGGGCTCGCCGAAGAACAGGACACCTACTACGACGACACCCAGAGCTACGCGGCCGAGGACACGCACGCTGCGCGCGTCCCGGAGCGCACCGCGGAGCCCAAGGTCCAGGAGGCAAACGTGACCCCGCTTCGTCCGCACCAGACCGGCGTCTCGCTTGCGCCGGCCGCACCGGAGACCATGCAGCGCATCACCACGATTCACCCCCGCTCCTACAACGACGCCAAGAGCATCGGTGAATCGTTCCGCGATGGCGTTCCCGTTATCCTCAATCTCTCTGACATGAGTGAAGCTGACGCGAAGCGCATGGTTGACTTCTCGGCGGGCCTTGTGTTTGGTCTTCGCGGCACGATTGAGCGCGTGACCACCAAGGTGTTCCTGCTGTCGCCGGAGTTCATCGAAGTTGAGGGTGAGTCCCGCACCGACGAGGGCACGTTCTACAACCAGAGCTGAACATGGCGATCCTCGCCTCTGTCGTCTACCTCGCGGCGTATCTATTCTCGATCCTTCTGCTCGTGCGGATTGGTCTCGAGATGATCCAGTCGTACGCGCGATCGTTTAAGCCGCGCGGCTTTGTGCTCGTGGTATGCGAGTTGATCTATACGGTGACGGACCCTCCGGTGAAGGCCCTGAGGTCCGTGATTCCGCCACTGAGGCTCGGCGATGTAGCGCTCGATGTGAGCGTCCTCGTGATCTTCTTTGCGTGCTCGATCATCTCGATGCTCGTCGCTCCCTTCGTGTTGTGAGCGTAGCTGCGGGAAACGATCCGTGTTTTCAGGGTGCGCCCGCACTCTCGGGTAGAGTTAAATAGTCATCATCTGTTCAAACGACAAGAGGTGGAACCCATGGCTCTTATGCCAAAGGATCTCGAAGACAAGCGCTTTACTCCCGTGCGCTTTACCGAGGGCTACGACATGGACGAGGTCGACAAGTACCTCGACGACGACGTCATTCCCCGCCTTCGTGAACTCATCGAGGAAAACGACCGCCTGAAGCGCGAGCTCGAGGAAGCACAGAGCCGCGTTGCCGAACTCGAGGCCCGCGTCAACCAGGAAGGCGACGGTGCCGTCGCGCCGGCAGCCGTCGGAACCGAAAGCGCCGATGAGCCGACCGAGGCTCCCGCGACCGAGCCGGAGACCGAAACCGCTGTCGCTGCCGTTGCTCCCGCTGCGGCCGCAGGCGCGACTCGCGTTGGCGAAACCGATTCCGCCTCCGAGCTCATCTCGCTCGCGCAGCGCCTCCACGACGAGCACGTTGCGAACGGTCAGGCCGAGCGCGATCGCCTCATCAGCGAGGGTACCGCCGAGCACGAGCGCATCATCAACGAGGCCAACGAGACCTCGCGCACCACGCTCGAGCGCCTCGAGGGCACCAAGAGCGAACTCGAGAAGGAAATCGAATCGCTGCGCACCTTCGAGCGTGACTACCGCACTCGCCTGCGTAACTACCTCGAGAACCAGCTTCGCGATCTCGACACTGGCGAAAGCCAGGAGAAGGCCGCCAACTACGGCCTATGAGCGGCAACACGATGAAGGGAAGCGCCGGAACCGCACGTGCGGCCGGCGCTTCCGCCCGTTCCACCCTGATCGTGGCGTTCGCGATCGCCGCGATCGTCTTTGTGCTCGACCAGCTGTCGAAGCTATGGGCCGAAAACACCCTCGAGCACAACCTCGCGCAGCCCCTCGTCGGGGACATCCTCAAACTCCGCCTCATCTATAACTCGGGCGCTGCTTTCGGGTTCGGTGGTTCGATCACCCCGATCATCACCGGTGTTCAGATTGGGATCGCGCTCGCCGTTGTCATCGTTCTCGTCCGCACCGTGCGCTCGCGCGCGTGGGCGATATCGCTCTCGCTTCTTCTCGGGGGCGCTCTCGGAAACATCGTCGATCGCCTTTTTCGGGACCCGGGGCCGCTCACCGGTCACGTTGTCGATTTCCTCGAGCTCCCGCACTGGCCGATCTTTAACGTCGCGGACATCGCCGTCACGAGTGGAGCCGTTCTGCTCGTGCTCCTCACCCTTGTCAACGTCCCGTTGGATGCGGGGGAGAAGATCGAGGCGAGCGAGTGAGTGGCGAGCGACTCTTCTTCGTCCCCGGTGGGCTCGAAGGGGAGCGCGTCGACGTCGCACTCTCCCGCCTCCTGGGGCTCTCGCGCACGAAGGTCGCGGACCTCGTGCAGTCGGGCAACGTCCTCATCGACGGTGAGGTCCCCGCTCGCTCGGAACGCGTGAGCGAGGGCCAGGAGCTCGCGGTGACGCTTCCCGAGGTGCGCGACATCGCGGATGTTGCCCCCGAAAAAGTGGACGGTATGGACATCGTCTTCGAGGATGCCGACATCGTTGTAGTCAATAAGCCCGTGGGCGTTGCCGCGCATCCGAGCGTCGGGTGGGAAGGCCCGACCGTTCTCGGCGGCCTGCTTGGCGCGGGCGTGGCTATCACGACCAGCGGCGCGCAGGAGCGTCGCGGTATCGTCTCCCGCCTCGACGTAGGCACGAGCGGCCTCATGGTTGTCGCGAAGAGCGAAGTCGCCTACTCGGTCTTGAAGAACGCGTTTCGCAACCGGCTCGTCGACAAGCGTTACCACGCTCTCGCCCAGGGACACTTCGACAATATGAAGGGCACAATCGACGCGCCTATCGGGCGCAGCCAGAAGCACGACTACAAGTTCGCCGTTATGGCAAGCGGAAAACCGTCGGTCACGCACTACGACGTGATTGAGATGTTTCCGGGCGCCTCCCTCCTCGACATCAAACTCGAAACTGGCAGGACCCACCAAATCCGCGTGCATATGAGTGCTGCCGGGCATCCCCTTGCGGGGGACCCGCAGTATGGTTCCGATCCGAAACTGGCCGAGAAGCTTGGTCTCGTGCGGCAGTGGCTGCACGCGCGAGCGCTCGCGTTTGAGCACCCCACGAGGCATGCGCGCGTGGCGTTCGAGGCCCCGTACCCGGCGGATCTTGAGCACGCGCTCGAGGTGTTGCGCTCGAGCTAGGAGCAGGATCGCACGCGCGGGTTTCTGAGGCCGCCTATTCGCGTTCGGCCGACTACCATCGTGGGCATGGCTTCAGAGGATTTCGTTCACCTTCACGTCCACACCGATTACTCGATGCTCGATGGGGCCTCGAAGATCAGCAAGCTCGTGAACGCCGCCGCTGAAGCCGGCCAGAACGCAATCGCGATCACCGACCACGGATACGTGTTTGGGGCCTACGAGTTTTACAAGAACGCTGTAGCCGCGGGCGTGAAGCCCATCATCGGCGTTGAGGCGTACGTGACGCCCGGCACGAGCCGTCACGATCGATCGCGCGTGCAGTGGGGAACGAAAGCGCAGCAGGATGCTGGCGATGACGTTTCGGCGCGCGGTGCCTACACCCACCTCACACTCCTGAGCCGCACGACCGCGGGCATGCACAATCTGTTCCGGCTCGCGAGCTTCGCTTCGCTCGATGGTCAGATGGGCAAGTGGCCCCGCATGGACCGCGAGATTCTCTCGAAGTATTCCGATGGTCTGATCGCCTCGACGGGCTGCCCTTCCGGTGAGATTCAGACTCGCATTCGCCTCGGGCAGTGGGACGAAGCCGTCAAGGCCGCTGGCGAATACCAGGACATGTTCGGTAAGGAGAACTACTTCGTCGAACTCATGGACCACGGTCTTGAGCTTGAGCGGCGCGTCACAAAAGACCTCATCGAGCTGTCGAAGAAGATTGGCGCGCCCCTCCTTGCCACCAACGACCTGCATTACGTGTACGAAGATGACGCGAAAATCCAAGACGCCCTTTTGTGCATTAACTCTGGCTCGACGTTCGATACGCCGGGGCGCTTCAAGTTTGATGGCTCGGGCTATTACCTCAAGAGCGCCCGTGAGATGCGCGAGCTTTTCCGGGAGCTGCCCGAGGCATGCGATAACACTCTCCGGGTCGCCGAAATGTGCGACGTGGAGTTCACGACGACCGCGGAGGGCGCGAACTACATGCCGCGTTTCCCGGTTCCCGAGGGAGAGGACGAACACTCCTGGTTCGTGAAGGAAGTCCAAAAGGGCTTGCACGAGCGTTACCCGAGCGGGATCCCCGACGAAGTGCAGGAACGCGCCGACTACGAGGTTGGCATCATCACGCGCATGGGCTTTCCGGGGTACTTCCTCGTCGTCTCCGACTTCATCCGCTGGGCGAAGGAACGCGGTATCCGCGTGGGGCCGGGCCGTGGTTCCGGTGCGGGCTCGATGGTGGCGTACGCGATGCGAATTACCGATCTCGACCCCCTTCCTCACGGGCTTCTCTTCGAGCGCTTCCTCAACCCGGATCGCGTGTCCATGCCCGACTTCGACGTGGACTTCGACGATCGCCGTCGCGGCGAGGTGCTCGAGTATGTGACCGAACGCTACGGCGATGACAAGGTCGCGCAGGTCATCACGTACGGCGTGATGAAAACGAAGAACTCGATCAAGGACTCGGCGCGTGTGCTCGGCGAGCCGTATGCGCTCGGCGACCAGATGACGAAGGCGCTTCCGCCCGCGGTGATGGGCAAGGACATCACGCTCAAGGGGATTTTCGACGAAAACGATAAGCGCTACGCGGAGGCTGAGGATTTCCGCCGTCAGTATCGGGAAAATCCGTCGTGGCAGCGCGTTATGGATATCGCGCAGGGCGTCGAGGGCCTCACGCGCGGCTGGGGTGTGCACGCGTGCGCGGTGATCATGTCGAGCGAGACCCTCACCGACATCATCCCGATGATGCGTCGCCCTTCCGATGGGCAGATCATCACGCAGTTCGACTATCCGACGTGTGAAACCCTCGGCCTGCTCAAGATGGACTTCCTTGGGCTGCGTAACCTCACGGTGATTTCCGACGCGATTGAGAACATCGAGTCGAACGGCAAAGAGGTCCCCGACCTCGACCACCTTGGCTTCGAAGATCCGGCGACGTTCGATCTGCTTCAACGCGGCGATACTCTCGGCGTGTTCCAGCTCGATGGTGCGGGCATGCGCTCCCTGCTTCGCCAGATGAAACCCGATAAGTTCGGCGACATTAGCGCCGTGTCGGCCCTGTATCGTCCGGGCCCGATGGGCATGAACTCGCACACGAACTACGCGCTCAGGAAGAACGGGCTCCAGGAGATCACGCCGATCCACCCGGAGCTCGAGGAGCCGCTTCACGACATTCTCGCCGAGACCTACGGCGTGATCGTGTACCAGGAGCAGGTCATGCAGACCGCGCAGCAAGTCGCGGGCTTCACGCTTGGTCAAGCTGACATTCTTCGTCGAGCCATGGGCAAGAAGAAGAAGGCAGAACTCGATAAGCAGTACGTGGGCTTTCGCCAGGGCATGCTCGACCATGGCTATAGCGATTCCGCCGTACAGGCCCTGTGGGATGTGCTGCTTCCCTTCGCGGACTACGCGTTCAACAAGTCGCACTCGGCGGCGTACGGCGTCGTGTCGTACTGGACCGCCTACCTCAAGGCGAACTATCCCACCGAATACATGGCCGCGCTTCTCACGTCGACCCAGAACAACCGCGACCGGCTCGGCCTCTACCTCGGCGATTGCCGCCACCGGCACATCACCGTGCTTCCACCGGACGTGAACTCCTCGCTCATGAACTTCGCGGCCGTCGGTTCTGATATCCGCTTCGGGCTGTCGGCGATTCAGAATGTCGGCGCGCACGTCGTCGAAGAGATCATCAAGACGCGTGAAGAAAAGGGCGAGTTCACGTCATTCACGGACTTCCTCGACAAGGTTCCGCTTTCGGTATGCAACAAGCGCACGATCGATTCGCTCATCAAGGGCGGCGCGTTTGACTCGCTCGGTCACAACCGCCGTTCGCTCGTCCTCGTGCACGAGGACGCGGTTGACGGGATCGTGGACGTCAAACGCAAGGAAGCTCAGGGGCAGGATGACCTTTTCGGCGGCGGCATGTTCGGCGACGACTATGCGTCGGGTAGCGCCGCGACGATTCAGATTCCGGAGCTTCCCGAGTGGGATCGCAAGCAGAAGCTCGCGTTCGAGCGCGAGATGCTTGGCCTATACGTGAGTGACCATCCCCTTCAGGGCCTTGAGCACGTCATTGCGCAGGCGAGCTCGCATTCGATCACAGCCCTCGCGGAAGCCGAGGATACGGACTCGCTTGGGATGGTCACGATCGCGGGTCTCATCACGAATATTCAGCGCAAGATCACGAAGAAGGGCGATACGTGGGCGATCGTCACCGTCGAGGATCTCGAGGGTGCAATCGACTGTCTCATGTTTCCGCAGTCGTATCAGCAGGTTGCGACGGAGCTCGCGGGCGATCTCGTCGTCTCGATGAAGGGGCGCGTCGACAACTCGAAGGGGTCACCCGAGATGCGCGTGCAGGAGATGCGGGTGCTTGACACGTCCGGGGCGATGTCCGATGGTCCCCTGATGATCACCGTCCCCGATTCGCGCATGACGAGCGAGGTCGCCCAGCAGCTGCGCGGGATTCTCGAGGACAACCCGGGCGGGAGCGAGGTGCGCCTGCGCCTTACCGAGCCCGGCCGATCGACGCTTATGCGCGTGGATCGGCGACTGTCGGTGGCGCCTTCGCCTGCCCTTTTTGCCTCCCTCAAGACCTTGCTGGGCGCGCAGTGCCTGAACTAGGGGCGCTCGGGGTGCGGCCGCGGTTTTAGTGCGTGGAGCTGTGTCCGACGTCTGCCTGCTTCCGTCGCGTCACAAGCCCCGCGATCACCCGCCAGCCCAGGAGGAACAGCGCATTGACGGCGAAGGAGACGAGAACGAACGGCAGCGCGGTGCCCGCGCCCGTGAGGGTGCGCAGAAGCATCGCGGTCACGACCGTGATGGCAACGATGAACACGCCGTGGGGCCACAGCCGCCACGGTTCGACACGCCACGCGCGCAGCACGAGGTGGGCGAGCACGAGTCCCGCGAGGAACGGCCACGCGACACGCGCAAGGTTCACGAGTGTGAGCGCGCCGTTGTGGCTCAGCGTTCCGAGTACGGAAAAGAGGACAACGAGGAAAGCGTCGGCCGCGAGGGCCCTGTAGTAATTTCTCACCCCGCCACCCTAGCCCCTTCCCGGGGCGTAAAATTACGTGAGGGTCCGTGAAGGTGACGGACCCGCCCACCGACGTCGACGAAAGGCCCGCACGATGACCGCGACCCCCAGCAACGGCGAGAACGGCGAGAGCGATCGCGATAAGGCGAAAATCGATGCCGAGTTCGAGGCGATGATGCGGGGGATCGACATCGACGATTCCATCCTAGGCTCAGGGGACGAACCGCCAACCGGATACGCGGTTCCCGGCAGTCTGCGCAAGCCAACGGGACCCAACACGCCGGGAAGCGCTGGCTCGCTCACGGGCCCCACTCCAGCGACGCCCGGCGGAAGCGGCGATGACGTGGAGGTCCCCGACGATCTCTCGACCCTCCATGATTCCGCGCCGGCCGAAGACCCGGCAGCCCCCACCCCGATCGCCATTGTCGCAACCCCACTCGCGTCGGCGAAGGCGCTCGCGGGCGTGGTGCGTCTTGCGCTCGCCGCTGAAGACGATCGCACACCGTTTCCCGAGGGAGCCGTCACTGCGCAGGCGGAAACGGGCGCGATCCTCACGGGCCATGTGGATGAGGAAGAGGCACACACGCTTGCCCGCCTCGTGTCCCTCGGGCTTCAGCGCCAGGGCGTCGTGATGTTTTGGCGCCGCGGTGATCGAATGATGGCGTTCCGCTACCGCGCGGGTCGCAACGAAGGGGAGACCTCACCGGCACTCGTGCTCGGCGCGCTTGCGGGGGAGGTCGAGGATCTTCTCCTCGGCGTCGATGCGCTCGAGGATCTCGAGGAGACGTACGATCCCTCGAGCATCAGCCGCCTCGAAGCGGTGAAGTGGATCGCGGGCGGTCGACGCAAGTGATTCTCGCCTACGTCATGCTTGCCTTCGGAGGGATTCTCCTCGGCGGCGCCTACTCGTTCACGAAGCAAAAGAAGCCGATCCTCGCTGTCATCGCGCTCGCAGTTACGGGCCTCGCGTGCGTTCTCGTCGCCTTTTGGCGTATCCGGATGGGCTAGGACTGGAGCATGTCTCAGCTCGCCCTTCTGCCCGCTATTGACATCGCGGGTGGGGCCCTCGCACGCGCACCACGCGGACACGACGCTCTGCACCCAGCCGAGGCTGCCCGACTCTTCGCGCGCAGCGGCGCCGCGTGGATCCACCTTGCTGACCTCGACCGGGCTTTTGGGAGAGGGAACAATGAGGCGCTGCTCGCCGAGATCGTGCGCGGCGCACGAGACCTCGGGGTTCGCACCCAGTGTTCGGGCGGTATCGACTCTCGCGATGCCCTCACCACGGCGCTCGCAACCGGGTGTGCGCGCGTCAATCTCTCCGCTTCCGCGCTCGCGGACCGTGGCTTTGTGCGAGAGGCGATTCATGCGCGCGCAGAGCGTATCGCCGTGTGCGTCGACGTGCGCGGAACCCTCGTTCACCCTCGCGGAAGCGAGGACCCCATCGGGGAGCTCACGGACATCCTCGCGTTTCTCAACGACGCGGGCTGCGCTCGCCTCATCGTCACGGAGATCGATCGCGACGGCGCTCTCTCAGGCCCGCCCCTTGCCCTCCTCGAGAGCGTCTCGAGGGCGACCGACGCCGAACTCATCGCATCGGGAGGAATCGCGGACCTGAAAGACATCGAGGACCTTGCGCGGCTTGCCGGCCACACCCGAGTGGCAGGGACCATCGTGGGCCGCGCCCTCCTCGAAGGGCGTTTCGGTCTCGCGTGCGTGCAGAGAGTCGAAAACGAGGGTGCCGAGCAACCGTCGGAAAGGAAAAAATGAGCCTTCGGAGACAAGATCCCAAGGTCGCGCGCACGCTACCCCCGCATTTCGCAACGAAGGATCAGCGCGCGGACACCGCGGGAACACCGTGGCACGGGCGCGACCTCACGCCTTCACACTTCCCTGGTGATATGGGGGAGCGAAACGAGGGCGTCGCCAAGGCGCTCGACGCGTGCGATGCGGGGGAGGACCCCACACGCGAAAAACTCGTTGAAGCCCTAGCCGGCACGCGTGTGCTTATTCCAATCCAAGCGATTGCAACCGAGACCGCGACAACGGCGAGCGGGCTGCACGCCGATAACGCCTCCGACATGGCCATGCTCAAGCTTCAACTGAGCGATGGGCAGATGGCGCTTCCCGTGTTCACAAGCGCCGCGGCTCTCTCCGCGTGGAGCCCCGAGGCTCGCCCCGTGCCGATGGTGCTCGAACAGGCAGCTCAGTCGGCCGTCGCGGAAGGGTGCACGTGCCTCGCCCTCGACCTCGGACGCGACGGCGCACCGCTCGTTCTTCGCCGATCGGCGCTCTGGGCAATCGCGCAGGGCAGGCGTTGGTGCGCGCCGTACAAAGACTCGACGGTGCTCGACGAAGTTGAGGCGCTCGTGGCTGCTATCGACGGAGTTGAGGGTGCCGAAGTGCTGGCAGGGCAGGAGCGCGAAGTCGAGTTGAAGCTCGGCCTCACTCCCGGCCTCGAGCAAGCAGAACTCGATGCACTCATGGCGCGGGTCCACACCTACCTCGCCCACTCCCAGGTCATCGCGGAGCGAGTCAGTTCCCTGAAAATCACCGTGATCCCCGCGCGGCGATAGGATCGTCTGGTGGCTCTTTCGACGTACCGCGAGGTTCTCCAGGTTCCCAAGGCACCCTCCATTTATCTCCTTGGGTTCCTCGCACGCTTCCCGTTTTCTGCAACGGGTCTCGTGCTGACGCTCCACACCGTCATGAGCCTCGGCCAGAATTACATGATGGCCGGCCTCGTCGTGACCTCTTCGACCCTTGGTGCAGCGATCTCGGCGCCGTGGCGAGGGCGGCTCATGGATACGAAGGGGCTTGCGCGCACCCTCATCCCGCCGATCATCGTCAACCTCGCCTTTTGGGCGATCGCGCCGTTTTTGCCGTTCGGACTTCTCCTCCCAGCGGTCTTTGTTGCGGGGCTGTTTTCGATCCCGGTCTTTTCGATCGTGCGTACCTCCCTTTCGGTCGTCATCCCCGCAAAAATCCGTAAATCCGCGTTCGCTCTGGACTCCGTTATCACCGAGTTCGTGTTCATGCTCGGCCCGGCTGCGGGAACCGTCCTTGTCTTCACGTGGGGCTCGTACGTGGCGATGTGGGTGATTGGCGGCGCGGTTGTCATCGCCGGCATCGGGCTCATGATCGTTGACCCGCCCCTCTCGAGCGAGCAGATCGTGCTGCCCACACGTATGCCCGAGCCGCTCGAAGTTGCTGAGAGCGGCCTCGAGCGCTCGCCCGCAGCGGTCGCTGAGCGCATCGCCTTCGAGAACACACAAACCGGTCAAATCACCGCTCTGTCCCAGGCCGACCTCGACGAGACCTCTCCCGAAACGTCGCGAGCGCTCGACGAAGCCCGCTCCCTCGCGCGCAGGCAACTCCTCTCGCTCGGCGGCATCGCGATCCTCATCGCGACGGCGGTGGGCAGCGTCATCCTCGTCACCGGGGACCTGGGCATCGTTGCCCTCATGGAAGAGCTCGATCACAAAGACTTCATCGGCCCCGTCGTCGCGATCTGGTGCCTCGGCAGCGCGATCGGTGGCCTCGCCTACGGCGCCATGAAAAACGACCTTCACCCGCTGTGGGTGCTCTTCTGGCTGTCGATCGTGACCATGCCCATCGCGCTTGTATCGAACCTTCCCACGGCCTTCATCCTGTGCTTCATATCCGGCCTCGGGATCGCGCCGAGCATCGCCGCAACGGGCGAAGCGATCTCGCGGCGCGTCCCCGAGATTGCGCGCGGCGAGGCCATGGGCTGGCACGGCAGTGCCATGACGATCGGCTCGAGCCTTGGCAGCCCGATCGTGGGCGTCGTCATCGACGCGGGTGGCGCCGGCGCAGCGTTCTTTTCCGCGGGTGCTTTCGGTCTCGTCGTCGCCGTGTGCGGGCTCGTGGCCATGCGCGTGCATCGCTCGCGCGTGAGGGCGCGCGCCGCGAAAGAACTCGGCATCGAGGCAGCCTAGGCGATCGTCGGCCCCAAAACGGTCCAGGTAGCCGCCTGACGTGCCCTGATTTCCAGCCCGCCCGACCGATGTTTGCACCCGCAGATGGCGTGCGCGGCAGGTTTAGAAATAGACGGCGAGCGGCCCGCGCGGCCCGTCGACGACGTCGACGTCGGTCTTGAACACGCGCGAGAGGGTCTCGCCACACACGATTTCAGTGGGTGAGCCCTGGACGGTGACCTTACCGTCATTCATCGCGATGATGTGGTCCGCGTAGTGCGCCGCGAAGTTAATGTCGTGCACGACGATCACGACCGTGCGCCCCAGCTCGTCGCTCGCGCGACGAAGCTGTTTCATCATTTGCACGCTGTGCTGCATGTCGAGGTTGTTGAGTGGTTCATCGAGCAGCAGATATTCGGTGTCTTGCGCGAGCACCATCGCGACGTATGCGCGCTGGCGCTGGCCTCCCGAAAGCTCGTCGAGAAAGCGATTCTCGAGCGGCGTAAGGTTCACGAAATCGATCGCTTCGGACACGATCCTCTCGTCTTTGACGGTGAGCCGGCCACGCGAATACGGGAAGCGGCCAAAAGCGACGAGCTGACGCACCGTGAGGCGAGTGACGAAGTGATTGTCTTGGCGGAGGATCGCGAGCATCGTCGAGACCTCGCGCGAGGGCATCGAGGCGATATCGCGCCCATCGATCGTGACCGTGCCCGAATCCGCCTCGAGAAGGCGGCCAATCATGGTCAGGAGAGTAGATTTGCCCGCGCCGTTTGGGCCCACGAGAGCGGTGAGGCCGCTCGAAATCTCGACGTTGACGGGACCGATCTGTACGCCCTGCCCATAGTTTTTCGTGAGGTTCTCTACGCGAATCACAGGCGCCCCTTTCGGAGAATGAACAGCAAAAACGCGAGCCCGCCAATGAGCTCGATGATGACGGTGACCGCGCCCTGCGCGTTAAAGACGTGCCGGAGGATGAAGTAGGCGAGCGTCATGACGTCGTAGCCGATGAGGATCGCCGCGGGAAACAGGAGTCGGTGGTCGTAGGTGTCGGTGAGCTGGTAGGTGAGGGCGGCGATGAGGAAGCCGAGGAAGGTCATCGGGCCGACGAGCGAGGTCGTCATCGCCATGAGAATAGAGACGAGCAGTAGCACGAGGATCGTTGCGCGCTTGTGGTGAACGCCGAGGTTGGTCGCCGTTTCGCGCCCGAGTGCGAGGACGTTGAGGCGAGGCGAGTAAGCGAACAGCAGTGCTGCGGCGAGCACGACGATCGGGATCACGAACGGGAGGTGGGTGAGTTCGGCGTTTGAGATATTGCCGAACATGCGGGTGGTGAGAATGTCGAAATCGCTCGGATCAAGCAGCCGCTGCATAAACGTTGAGAGCGAGCCCAGGCCGCCGCCGAGGACGATTCCCACGAGGAGCATGACGTGAATGCTGCCCGTCTTAGAGTTGAGCAGCCAGCCGTACAAAAGCCCGGAGAAGCCCACCATGAGGGCCGCCATAAGGAAGAACTGCCCGGTACCCGTGAGCTGCGTAATCCCCGCCGCGCCAAGGAAAAATACCGCGGAGGTGTGCAAAAGGACGTACAGCGACTCGAAGCCCATGATCGAGGGCGTGATGATGCGGTTCGCCGTCGCCGTTTGGAAGGCGATGGTGGCGAATGCCTGGCACGTGGCGACCACCGCCATGACGACGATCGCACTCGCGCGCATCGTCGCGATCCGCCAGAAACCCTCGGTTCCGAAGGGCAGCGGGTTGTTCCACGCCAAGATTCCGGTGGTCGTCAGCACCGCAATCGTGGCGAGACTCGCGAGCAGGAGCGCGTATCGGGTGCGCGAGGAACGGGTGATGAAGGGACCGGAGTGTCGTTCGGGAGCGCACGCGCTTACGCGCGCTGGTCCGACGGTTGCCAGCAGATTGGGAATGCCCTTGCGTGTGCGCTGCTCCTGTGCTTTCTCGACGTCGCGAATGTCGGTGACAGTCGCGAGCGAGGGATCCTTGAGAGTTGCCGCGCTCGGATGGAGGGTGGGCTCGCGAGTGCTATCGGCCACGACGGTTCCTCCTCACGATGAGGACGAGAAAAACTGCTGCGCCGATGATGCCGAGCACGACGCTCACGGGCATCTCGAATGGGGCGATGATCGTGCGTGCGATGAGGTCGCAGACCGTCACGACCCACACCCCGAGCAGCATGACCCAGGGGAGGTTCGAGCGCAGATCGTCTCCGCGGATCATCGAGACCATGTTCGGGACGATGAGGCCGAGGAAGGGCAGGCGCCCCACGATCACGGTGACAATTCCGGTGGCTACTGCGACGAGGAAGACACCGAGAAAAACGACGGCGCGATAGTTGAGGCCCACGTTGGTGGCGACGTCCTTGCCGAGACCCGCGACCGTGAAGCGATCCGCGACGATGAATGCCGCGACGAGAACGAGGAGCACGAGGAAGAGGAGCTCGTAGCGGCCGCGCACGAGGCCCGTGAAACTTCCCGTGAACCAAATGCCGAGGCTTTGCAGCGTGTCGGTTTCGAGGGCAATAAAGGTTGTCAGTGACCCGACGACAGCGCCGAGCATGATGCCGACGATGGGCACGATGAGAGAGCTCTTGAGGCTTACGCGCTCGAGGAACCCAAAAAATACGAGGGTGCCGATAAGCGCGAAGATGATCGCACCGACCATGCGGGGAACGAGCCCTGCCGTAGGGAAGAGGATCATCACGGCTATGAGGCCGAGACTCGCCCACTCGGTCGTGCCCGTCGTGGAGGGCTCAACGAACTTGTTTTGCGTGAGCAGCTGCATGATGAGGCCGCACATCGCCATCGCGCTGCCCGACAGCACGAGCGCAAGCGTTCGTGGGACGCGCGTGATGAGGAAGATGTCCCATCCACGATCGCCACCCGTGATGTCGTAGACGCCCACGAAAAGTGAGAGCACGAGAAGGGCGAGGGTCGCGAAGAGAGCGACGATCAGGGCGATGCGATTGCGTCGAGGGCCCGCGAGCGAGGTTCCGCTCGCGGGCCTTCTCCGCTCCGCCGGTGGGGCGGCTTCTGTCACACTCATGCAGTCCTTTGTGCGTCAGCTCTTTTTCGACTCGAGAGCGTCCGCGAAGGTCTCGAGGAATTCCGTGTAGGCCTGGATGTCCTCGGTGATGTAGAAGTTCGAGGGCATGTACACGACGTGACCTTCGGTGATGGCCGTGACGTGCGCGAGGGCTTCAGCGTTCTCGATGAGTTCGGCGGCGGGCTTGTAACCTTCCTCGTCGGCGGCGACGGCCGCGTCGCGGTCCATGACGATGATCCAGTCGGGGTTCGCGGAGGCGATGGCTTCGAGCGATACATCGTCGCCTTTGTGGTCGCCGGTGCCTTCAACCTCGAGCGCGGGAGTGAGGCCCAGGACGGGGAACAGGGGGCCTATGGCCCTGCCCGTTTTGGGAGCCGCATAATTGATCGTTCCGCCCGAGGTAATGAGCCCCATGACCGTGTTGTCGGTGGAATATGCCGTCTTGACGCGCTCGATGGCGGCCTCGAAAGCCTCGATGAGCTTCTGCGCTTCGGTTTCGTGTCCGAGGGTGGCGCCGAGGAGTGTGATCTGGCGCTTGAGCTCGTCGTCGAGCGGTTTCTTCTCAGTGTCGATGTCGGTGTCGACGATCGCCGCGTTTGGCACGAGAGCCTTGATGTCCTCGTAGTACTGCGCGTAGCGCTGGCCATTGAGAACGAGATCGGGATCGGCAGCGACGAACTGTTCGAGGTCGGGTTCGCGGTGTGATCCCGAATCGAGAATGTTCTCGTCATCCTTGTAGGAAATGCCCTTCGGCATGAGCTGGCGCGGCGCGACGACCAGGTCGACTCCCCATGCCTCGAGGCTGCGGAAGATCCGGTTGTCGGTTGCACCAATGCGTTTCGGTGATACGGGAACGTCCACTTTGCCGCGAGCGTCGGTGACGGTGCGGGTGCCGCTCGCGTCGCTTGACGACCGGGCGTCCTGCTTTGTCGAGTCGCCACTGCACGAGGCGAGGGCGCCCGTGGAGCACGCGGCAAGGGTGAAGAGGCCGAGCTGTCGGCGCGTCATGGACGTCATAGAGTCTCTTTTCTGTGTCGTCCTCGGTCGCTCATCGACTGAGGTAAGGCTGCCCTATCCTTACAGAGGCCGCGCCGATTATGCAAAATCAGGATTTCTTAATTGGTGATGTGTGAGAAGTGAGGCGAACGGGAAAGTCGTAGGGGATGGGTGGCGTCGGGCTTGTAAGGCCTGCCACACGGGCGCGGCCACCCCTTCCGCACAATCGCGCCGCCTGCTAACGTTGTTGTTCGGAACATTCGCGTTCCCTTACAAGTGGAGCCCACTCCCACCCGAGCGGCCGAGGCTGCCGGGTCAGTACGAGACTCGCGCACCCTCGCGCGAGTTGGGCCTCCGCATGCACGGGGGCCTTTTTGATGTTCCAGGCATTTCTATTGTGTGAGGAGCAGTCATCAGCGAACAGCGAATCAACGGGCAGATCCGCTCGCCCAAGGTCCTTCTTGTGGGGCCCAACGGTGAACAGGTCGGGGAAGTCCGTATCGAAGACGCGTTGCGGCTCGCGAACGAAGCCGATCTCGACCTCGTCGAGGTTGCTCCGGGTGCGAACCCACCGGTCGCACGCCTCATGGACTACGGAAAGTTCAAATACGAAGCGAAGCTCAAAGCTCGCGAGGCGCGCAAGAACCAGGTCAATGCCCAGCAGAAGGAAATTCGCATGGGCCTCAAGATTGACACGCACGACTACGAGACCAAGAAGCGCAACGTCGAGAAGTTCCTCAACGGTGGCGACAAGGTCAAGGTCATGATTCGATTCCGCGGCCGTGAGCAGTCGCGCCCCGAAATGGGCATGAAGCTCATGCAGCGAATGGCTGAAGACGTCGCTGAAGCAGGCTTCGTCGAATCCCACCCGCGCGTCGATGGCCGCACGATGGTCATGGTGCTCGGGCCGCACAAGAAGAAGTCCCAGGCTCGCGCCGAAGCCCGCAAGCGCAAGAGCGATGCGGAAAAGGCCGCAGCGAAGGAAGCCAGCGCCGAATAGGGCGCTTAATCAGAAGGAGAACAGGCACTATGCCGAAGAACAAGACGCACTCCGGTGCGAAGAAGCGCATCCGCATCACCGGCTCCGGCAAGCTGCAGCGCCAACGCGCAAACGCGTACCACAAGGCCGAGGCCAAGACCTCGCGCCACAAGCGCCGCCTCGCCGGCGTGACCGACGTTGCCAAGAGCGACGTCAAGAACCTCAAGCGCATGCTTGGCCGCTGAGTTTTCAGCACCCCATAAGACTTTTCATTTCGACCAAAGGAGAATCACGTGGCACGCGTGAAAAGGGCGGTCAACGCCAAGAAAAAGCGCAGGGAGATCCTCGAACAGGCCTCCGGTTACAGCGGTCAGCGCTCGCGCCTGTACCGCAAGGCGAAGGAGCAGGTGCTCCACTCGGGTACCTACAGCTACCGCGACCGCAAGGTTCGCAAGAGCGACTTCCGTCGCCTCTGGATCCAGCGCATCAATGCTGCGGCACGCGCCAACGGCATGACCTACAACCGCTTCATCCAGGGTCTCGGCCTCGCGGGTGTCGAGGTTGATCGCCGTATGCTCGCCGAACTCGCCGTGAACGACTCGGCTGCGTTCGCCCAGCTCGTGACCATCGCGAAGAACGCCCTCCCGAAGGACGTCAACGCACCGGTAGCCTGATCTACCCAATGACACACTCTGAGCGCCCGGAGGGTGCGATGCTGACGCCGCGAAGTGCGCGGGTCGGAAAAATCGCCGCCCTTTCCGGGCGCTCAGTGCGTCAGCGCGAAGGTCGATTCCGGGTGGAGGGCCCCCAAGCGGTACGCGCGCTCCTCGAACGCGAAGCTCGCGACCGAGCCGAGGGGCGGGGCGGCATCCTCGACGAGCTCTACCTGACGACAAAAGCGCGCGACGCACATCCGGAGCTCGAGCAGCTTGCTGAAACGGTCGGCGCGCGCCCGCGCCTCGTCACCCCCGACGTCATTGAGGCCATGGTGCGCGAGCAGGGCCATCAGAGCGTCACAAATCCTCAGGGTGCCATCGCCGTTGCGCGAAGTGTGGAGCGTGACTGGCGTGATCTGCTCGATGCCCAGGGGACGGGGCCCGTGACGATCGTCGTGTGCGAGCGCCTTCAGGACCCCGGTAACGCCGGGCTCGTCATGCGCACGGCCGACGCCTCCGGTGCCCACGCCGTGTTCTTTTCCGAGGGCTCCGTCGACCCGCTCGCGCCCAAGGTTGTACGCGCAAGTGCCGGAAGCCTCTTTCACGTTCCTTTTGCCCGCAAGGTCCCCATGGGTGAACTCCTCGATGCGCTGCGCTCTCGCAACATCGCAACGGCGGCGACCAGCCCGCGAGGCGCGCAGAATCTATTTGACTGGACTCCACCCGAGCGCCTCGCGTGGCTCATGGGCAACGAGGCCCACGGTCTTGACGAGGCAACACTCGAGGCGGCCGATACTCGCGTGGCCATCCCGATTTACGGGAGCGCCGAATCCCTCAACCTTGCAACCGCCACAACCCTGTGCCTGTTCGAGTCGGCGCGCGCACGAGCAGGTGCGTGGTGAAAGGACTCTCGCGCACTCTCTTGCCCCTGAGCGTTCTCGTCATTGTTGCCGGTGGCCTCGCGGCGGTCCTTGGTCTCACCCTCACCGGTGAAGCAAACGGACCGCTTGCGAGCACGTTTGGCACCCTTACCAACGACCTTGTCGTTGCCGTCAAATGCGCCGAATACCTCGCGCTTGCCCTCGCCTTTGGCTATGCACTCACGCTGAGCCTCTTTCAGCCGGGCAGCGGCCGCACGCGCGGCCATAAGAGCCCTCGTCTGAGCGGTGTGCAGGATCGGCAGCGCCGGCTCGCCGTACTCTTCACCCTCGGCTACGCGCTGCTCCTCGCGCTCGGCACCTATCTCACGTACGCCAACGCGCGGGGCTCGATGTCCCCTCAGCAGCTCGGCTACTTCATATGGAGGACCGACCTGGGGCGCGCCACCGTGTGGGCCCTCGTCTTCGCCCTCCTATCCGCGGGGATCGGCGCCCTCACGAGGCACCTGCGCGGAGCAGGGTGGCTGACCGCCCTGCTTGCCCTGAGTGTCATCGCCCTCGGGTTCCTCGGGCACGCCGGCAACTCGACCGACCACCTCAACGCCGTCAACGCCATGATCGCGCACCTCCTTGGCGTTCTCACGTGGCTCGGTCCGCTCCTCGTGTTTCTTGCCGAAGCACACCGAACCGATACCGCGACTCTCGCAACGTGGCTCAAGCGCTATAGCCCGTGGGCTCTCTTTGCCATCCTCGCGCTCGTCTATTCCGGGATCATCAACGCCGCGATCCGGCTGGAAAACCCCGCGCAATTCGTCACCACTCGCTACGGATGGCTCGTGCTTCTCAAGGCCCTGCTTACGGTTGCCATCGCCGCGATTGGGTACGCGCAACGGCGCCGCGCGCTCACCCCGCTTGTGAATACCTACACCTCCGTCGCGCGCGGCGACAGGATGAAGGGAACCGTCGGACCGGCCCACGCGCATGCCGAGCGCGCAGCCCGCCGCGCCTTCGCCCGCCTCGCGCGCGTGGAGGTGCTTATTGCTGCCGTCATTCTCGGCGCCTCGAGTGCCCTCGGCCGTTCCCAGCCGCCGGTACCTCAGTACGTGCCGCCCGAGACCTATCGCGTACTTTCTCTCGTGGGATACGAGCCTCCGAGCGGCGAGTTCTCCCTCCTGAGCCTCATCACCGTATGGCAGATGGACTGGATGTTCACGGGCGTTGCTGCTCTCTTTGCCGTGCTCTACATCATGGGGCTGGCCCGTCTGCGTACACGCGGAGACCACTGGCCGCTCTCGCGCACGATCTTCTGGCTTGCGGGGTGTCTCGCACTTTTCTGGGTGATGAGCGGTGGTGCGGCCGCGTTCGGGCGCGTGCGTTTCGATGCCCACATGACCCAGCACATGGCGCTCATGGTTATTGTCCCGCCGCTTCTCGTACTCGGCGCGCCGGTCACGATGCTCAGCCGGGCCGCGACGCCCAGGAGCGACGGCTCGCGCGGCATGCGCGAGTGGATCCTCGCGATCCTTCACACGCGCTACGCGGCCGTCGTCTCAAGCCCGCCGATTGCCGGTTTCCTCTTCGCGGGCTCGCTCGTGCTGTTTTATTTCACCCCGTTTTTCACGTGGGCGATGTTCGAACACGTCGGTCACCTCCTCATGACCGTCCACTTCCTCCTTGCGGGCTACCTGTTTGCGTGGGTGATTATCGGCATCGACCCCGCCCAAAAGCCCATAAGCCCCGTGCTCAAGCTCGTCACGCTGCTTGTTACGCTCACGTTCCACGCCTTCTTTGGCATCGCTGTCGTGAGCGCGACCTGGCTCATCGGCGGAGATTGGTACACGCTTCTCAATATGTTCCCGCGCGCTGAACTTGAGCGTCAGCAATTTGCGGGCGGCTCGATCATGTGGGGTATCAGCGAGGTCCCCACGGCGTTCTATGCCCTCATCGCGGGAATCCAGTGGTCGCGCAGCGAAGAGAGGGCGGCCCGTAACTATGACCGCAAGGCGGAGCGCGACGGAGGAGCTGAGCTCGAAAACTACAACGCCTACTTGCGTGCCCTACAGGATGGCGAGGGCACGCACGTAGGCGATGAGTCTGATTCCGCTCAGCGGAGGTAGGCGAGGTCCTCGGCGAAGCTCTCTTTGGCCTTCTCGAGCAGCTCGCGCGCGACACCGACGCCGTCGACGAGCGGGTGGGAGAAGAACGCCTCGACGGCCAGATCGGCGCTTCCCTCGCGGGAAGCAGCGATCACGGTGCGCTCGGCGTTCTTGACCTGGGTGACGAGGGCGAGCTGGTGGCCTGTGAGCGGGGTGACCTCCAGTGGCGTCGCGCCATTAGAGTCGATGCGGCACGGAGCCTCGACGACGGCATCGTCCGGGAGCGACGGAATGCGGCCCCTATTGGGCGTGTTGACGATCAGCTCGGTCGCCTGATCGAAGGCGAGGGCCTTCATCACGGCGAGCGCAACGCGGTCGTAACCGCCCGATTCGATGTCCGCGGCCTCGCGCTCGATTCCACCCGCGGCTTCGCGGTTCGTCGCCATATACGTTTCTTCGCGCTCTTCACGCGTGCGGTTCCATGCCTCGAATGCCGCGTGCCCGTCGAGGTGCGCGGCTTCGCGATAGAAATTGGCCTGCTGGGAGGCAAGGAAGATCCCGCGCGTTGCTTCCGCGCGATCGTCGGCAAGGCGCGCTTCGCGCGCGTAGTAGTAGTAGTGCAGGTACTCGTTCGGCAGCGCGCCAATGTGCTGAACCCACTTGGCACCGAAAAGCTTGCCCTCCTCGAACGATTCAATGAGGTCGGGGCGCTCGAGAACCGTGGGGAGAACATCGCGGCCGTTCACGAGGATGCGGTGCACCCAACCGAGGTGGTTGAGGCCCAGGTAGTCGATGTGCACCGGACCGCCGGTTTCGAAGATGCGGCTGCTCGTGCCGGGGTCGACCTCGCCGGCATCTTCGAGTGCTGTGAGGGCGTGGCGAGCGAGGCCCACGGGGGAGTCGCAAATGCCGATCACGCGGTCACCGAGAATCTCGCTCGAGACCTCGGTAATGATTCCCGCGGGGTTCGTGAAGTTGATGAGGTAGGCGTTTGGGGCTTCGTCGCGGATTGCCTCCGCGATGGCCCTCGCCACGGGAATACCGCGAAGTGCGTAGCTCAGGCCGCCGAAGCCCGTCGTTTCCTGGCCGAGCACGCCGCACGAATGCGCGATGCGCTCGTCCTGCGCGCGGCCATCGGTGCCACCGACGCGAATCGCACTGAAAACGAAATCGGCTCCGCGCACCGCATCGCGCATGTCAGTAGCGATGCGTACGCTCGGCGCGTGGGGGACCGAGGCGGTCATAGCTTCGACGATCCGCGCCATCGTGCGCAGGCGCTCCTCGTTCGCGTCCCACAGGGTGAGGGCGCGAACCCGCTGTTCGGAGCTGTCCTTGAGGAGCGTGCGAACCATGAGCGGGACGCGGAAGCCTCCTCCACCGAGCAGCGTGAGTTTCATGTGAGGGCCTCCTCATGGGTGTGGTGTGAACGAGTGCGACAGGTGCACTCGCGTCTTTGACGGGCGCCCGTGCGCGCCATAGCCTTTTTACGTGACGAACCTGAATCAAAATCTAGCCTGCAACGATGCGGCACCAACGACCCTATCGCTTCGTGATCTCGCATGCGTGGGACCTGTGTTCCTCGATGTCCTTTTCACGCCTTTCACCCAGCTCCCGGAGCTTGGCGAGGAGTGCCATACGCAGTCTGTTGCCCTCGCTGTTGGAGGCGCGGCAAACGTTGCGCGTGCCGCGGCGGCGCTCGATATGGACGTCACGCTCGGAACCGAGCTTGGTGAAGGGCCCATTTCCCGACTCGTCGAGCCGATGCTCGAGGCCGACGGTGTGGGACTCGGAGCGAGCGTGAGGCGCGCGGGCTGGGATGTTCCGTGTACAGCGGCGATCCCGTACGAAGGCGATCGCATGTTCTACACGGGGGGCCTGCCGAGCGCTCCGCTTGCGACGACCGAGCATGTTCTTGCCGAGCAAGCGCAGCACCTCACGGTCTCGCTCGAGCGCGACACCATGCCTCTGCTTGCGGGGGAGCGGGAGCGCGGCACGCGAATCTGGGCCGACGTTGGCCACGACGACTCGGGCGCGTGGGATCCGGCGATCTTGCGCCACCTCGAGCATTGCTACGCGTTTTGCCCAAATGACGAGGAAGCCAAACGCTACACACGTACCGATTCCGCGCTCGAGGCCGCGCGCGCACTTGCCGATCGGGTGGAGCTCGTCGTGGTGTCTCGTGGCCGAAAGGGGCTTGTCGCGATCGATGCGGGTCGCGGTCAGGTGCTCGAGAGGCCGGGGTTTGTCGTCGAGCGCGCGAATGCGACGGGGGCGGGAGACACGCTCGTGGCGGCGCTCGTGACCGCGGTGGTCGCGGGGCGCGAGCTCGGGGACGCTCTCGATTTTGCGCAGCTCGTCGCCGCTGCGCGCGTTGCGGGTGCTGCCGCGCACGGTATGCCGCCGGGCAGAGAGGCGCTCAGCGCTTTCGCTGGCACGTATGGAGCGCGAGAAAAAGAGCTGGTCGAGGAGACCCTCGACCAGCTCGCTTCGCGGTAATTGCGGCGTGAGGCGCGTTTAGAGCCAGTCGCCCTTCGCGCGCTCACGCTCGGCGCCGATCGTTGTATCCGGGCCGTGGCCCGTGTGAACGATGGTCGCGTCGTCGAGGCTAAAGAGCTTTTCGCGGATGCTGTCCTCAATTTGCCCTCGGTCGCTGTAGGAGCGTCCGGTCGCGCCGGGGCCCCCTTCGAAGAGTGTGTCGCCGGAGAACACCTGATCGGGCTCGCCTTCGGTGGTGCTGCGCAGGAGGTAGCACACCGACCCGGGGGAGTGCCCGGGCGTGTGGATGACGTTGAGCTCGTGGTCGGCGATGCTGAAAGCGTCGCCGTCCTCAAGGTCGGCATCCCATTCGAGATCCCCGTGGGTGAGTGCCCACAGCTTCTTATCGCCCGGGTGCAGGAGCATCGGTGCGTCAAAGCGCTCGGCGAGCTCAGGGGCAAAACGCGCGTGGTCGTCGTGGGCATGCGTCAAGAGGATCGCGAGGAGCGTACGCTCGCCCACGAGCTTTTCAATGGTGTCGATGTCGTGTGGAGCGTCGATCACGACGCAGTCCTCGTCGTTGCCGACGACCCACACGTTGTTGGCGACGTCGAATGTCTCGCCGTCGAGGGTGAATGTGCCCTCGGTGACGGCATGGTCGATTCGGAGGTTCATGGTGAAGTCCTTTTTCGGTGATGTGCGTGAGGGTTGGATTTAGGCGCGTGGCATTTCCACGACGCTGCGGAGGATGGTGCCGCCCTTCATGCGTTCGAAAGCGCCCTCGACATCCGTGAGCGCGATGCGTTCGCTCACAAATTCGTCGAGGGGTAGGCGGCCTTGTGCGAAGAGGTCAGCGAGGTACGGAAAGTCGCGCTCGGGCAGGCAGTCCCCGTACCACGAGCTCTTGAGGGAGCCGCCCCGGCTGAACACGTCGATCAGGGGCAGCGTGATCTCGGCGGTGGGGTTTGGGACGCCGACGAGGACAACACGCCCCGCGAGGTCGCGCCCGTAGAAGGCCGCGGTGTACGTGGCGGGGATACCGACGGCATCGACGACGACGTCGGCACCAAAGCCGCCCGTGAGCTCCCGGATTCTTTCGGCAACCTCCTCGGGTTCGAGCCCTTTCGTGGCAACCGTGTGGGTGGCTCCGAGGGCGCGTGCTTTGTCAAACTTCTTGTCGTCGAGGTCGAGAGCGATGATCGTGGTGGCGCCCCCGAGTTTTGCGCCGGCAACGGCGGCGAGGCCGACGCCACCCGCGCCGATCACTGCAACCGACTCACCACGCTGGACCTCGCCCGTGTTGAGCGCCGCGCCGATTCCGGCCATGACGCCGCATCCGAGGAGGCCGACGGCTGCCGCATCGGCATTGGGATCGACCTTCGTGCACTGGAGTTCGTGAACGAGGGTTTTTTCGGCGAAGGAGCCGATGCCGAGGGCAGCCGTGAGTTCGGTGCCGTCGGTGAGGGTCATCGGTTTCGAGGCATTGAAGGTGTCGAAGCAGTATTTCGGCTCACCTTTCTTGCATGCGCGGCACTGCCCGCACACGGCGCGCCAGTTAAGGATGACGGTGTCTCCAACCTCGACGTGGGTGACATCCTCGCCGATCTCACTCACGACTGCGGTTGCCTCGTGACCGAGCAGAAACGGGTAGTCGTCGGTGATGTCTCCGTTGCGGTAGGCGAGATCGGTGTGGCACACCCCGCACGTGTTTACGTCGACGATCACGTCGCGCGGGCCGGGCTCGGGAATCATAATGTCGACGAGTTTCGCGGGTTCATGTGCGGCGAAGGAGACGAGTCCTTGGACTGTCGTGGGCATATGAGGAGCCTTTCTGTTGTCGCGCGGTCAAGGCGTGGGTGAACGCCCGGATGGGTGCGCGTGCGCCGCCAGGTGCGGAGCTTTGCGCTGAGAGGGCGTGCAAGCCCCACCGTATCGCCCACGTATCATTGCTAATGCAAAGAACGTGCACCCCGCGTATGTATCCGATGCCAGCGGCGATCGAGTGCGGGCATGCGCGCGTGCTGTGTCAACGTGAGGATGTGGAGAATTCGTGTCAGATGTGACGAACAGTGTGGACATGAGCGAGGAGGCGATCGCGCGCGCGGTCGATTCTGCGCTCGCCGCGATTGCGGAGGCCACGACGTCGGCCGAGATCAAGCAGGTGCGCATCGCCCATGTCGGGGACGATTCCCCGCTTTCACGCGCGAACCGCGGTATTAAGGATCTGCCCAACGAGAAGAAGGCCGCTGCTGGCAAACTCATCGGCGGTTCCAAGGGGCGCGTGCAGCAGGCACTCGCGGCGCGCTCGAAGGAGATCGCCGAAAAGGAAGAAGCTGAGGCGCTCGCGAAGGATCGCGTGGATGTCACGACAGCAGTTGACCGGCTTCCGCGCGGTGCACGCCACCCGCTCGGCATCCTCCAGGATCGCATCGCGGACGTCTTCGTTGGTCTCGGTTGGGAAATCGCCGAAGGCCCAGAGATCGAAGCCGAGTGGTTCAACTTCGACGCGCTCAACTTCGACGAGGACCATCCTGCGCGCCAGATGCAAGACACGTTCTACGTTGCGCCCGAGGGAAGCGGCCAGGTGCTGCGAACGCACACCTCTCCCGTTCAAGCGCGCACGTTGCTTGAGCGCGGCGTTCCCCTCTACATCGCCTGCCCCGGCAAAGTTTTCCGTACCGATGAACTCGATGCCACCCACGCCCCCGTGTTCAACCAGGTCGAGGGGCTCGCGATTGACCGGGATCTGACGATGGCGGATCTCGTGGGTACGCTCGACAAAGTCGCCGAGGCCCTGTTTGGCGGCAAGCCGATCACGCGTCTGCGTCCTTCATACTTCCCGTTCACCGAACCGAGCGCCGAGATGGACTTCCGATGCTTCAAATGCGAGGCGAAGAACGGTCTCGATGCCGATGCGGATCCCGCGTGCCGCGTGTGCAGCGGAACGGGCTGGATTGAAATGGGCGGCTGCGGCATGGTCAACCCCGCTGTGCTTCGCGCGTGCGGGATCGATCCGAGTGAATACCGCGGCTTCGCGTTCGGCCTCGGAATTGAACGCATCCTCATGCTGCGAAACTCGGTAACGGACATGCACGACATCGTGGAGGGCGACGTGCGCTTCTCCCAGCACTACGGAACGGAGATCTGAGCAATGCCCCGCATTCCCCTTTCATGGCTCGGCGAACACGTTGAGCTTGCCGATGGCGCTAATGCCGAGGCTGTCGCAGCCTCGCTCGTCTCCGTCGGCCTCGAGGAAGAAGGTATCTTTGGCGCTCAGGTCACGGGGCCCCTCGTCGTGGGCCGCGTCTTGAACCTCGTCAAGGAAACCCACAAAAACGGTAAGACCGTCAATTGGTGCCGCGTCGACGTTGGCGACGCGCACAATGAAGCACTCGACAATCCGAAAGATCCGCAGCCCGGCGAAGAAGTGCCGAGCCGCGGCATCATTTGCGGTGCGCACAACTTCGTCGAGGGTGACCTCGTCGTGGTGTCGCTTCCCGGAACAGTTCTTCCCGGGAACTTCGAGATTGCGGCACGCAAGACCTATGGTCACCTTTCCGACGGCATGATCTGCTCGACCAGCGAGCTGGGCCTCGGCGAGGATCCCGAGGACGGCATCATCGTTCTCGGCCGTGGGATCGCCGACGGTATCGAAGCGAAGCCAGGCGATGACGCGATCGCCCTTTTTGGCCTCGATGAGGAAGTCGTCGAAATCAACGTGACGCCCGATCGCGGCTACTGCTTCTCGATGCGAGGCGTTGCGCGCGAGTACTCCCACGCGACCGGGGCGCGTTTCACCGACCCCGCCCTTGAGGTCGAGGTGCCCGAGGCAAGCGGTGAGGGCATTCAGGTCCTCCTCGAAGATGACGCCCCGATCCGCGGCAACGTCGGCGCGACCTCCTATGTCGCCCAGCGCGTGAACGGCGTGGACACCTCGGCGCCTAGCCCTCGCTGGATGCAGCAGCGCCTTTCGCTCGCTGGCATGCGTCCGATCTCGCTCATCGTCGACGTCGGCAACTACGTCATGCTCGATCTCGGCCAGCCGCTGCACATGTTCGATGCCGCGAAGCTTACGGAACCGATCGTGGTGCGCCGCGCTAAGCAAGGCGAGGTGCTCACGACTCTCGACGACAAGGCCCGCACGCTTCACCCCGAGGACCTCGTGGTGGCGGACTCGACCGGTGGTCATGGCGCACGTCCCGTCGCGCTCGCGGGCGTCATGGGCGGAAGCGAAACCGAGGTCGACTCCTCGACCGTCGATGTCGTGATCGAGGCTGCGCACTTCGACCCGACGACTCAGGCGCGCACCGCGCGCCGCCACAAGCTCGTGTCCGAGGCCGGCAAGCGTGGCGAGCGCGGGGTCGATCCTGTGCTGGTGGAGGTTGCAGCCCGGCGTGCCGCCCAGCTCCTCGTCGAGTACGGCGGTGGAACGCTTGACTCGAACCGAACGCACGCGCGCGCCGGACAGGAGGTCGCGACCGAAATTTCGCTGCCTCTTGACTACGCGGAGCGCGTCGTGGGCGTTGCATACACGCGTGAGCAGGTCGTCGGATCGCTCGAGAAGATCGGCTGCACCGTATCTTCCGCCGCAGGGGGAGACAACGGAGAGGAAACTCTCGTGGTTGTTCCGCCCACGTGGCGCGGCGATCTTCGCATCCCCGAGGATCTCGTCGAGGAGATTGCGCGGCTCGAGGGCTATGACGCGATTGCGTCGAGGCTGCCATCGGCCCCCGGCGGGCGCGGCCTCACTCGCGCCCAGCGGGCGAGGCGTGCCGTCGCAAATGCCCTCGCCGAGGCGGGCGCGACCGAAGTCGTGAGCTTCCCGTTCACGAACGACAAGACTTTCGCGAAGCTTCGTTTGCCGGAGGATTCTCCGCTGCGCAATGCGGTGCGACTGCTCAATCCGCTCGCTGACGATGAACCGCTCATGCGAACGGCGATTCTCGAAACTCTTCTTCCCGTTGCTCAGCGCAATCTCGCGCGCGGCGAGGATTCGGTTGCGGTCTTCGAGTCCGGTCTCGTTTTCGAAAAGCGAGGCGAACGCGTTCCGGTGCCGAGTGCTTCCTCGCGCCCCAGCGATGCCGAGTTGGAGGAGATCGCTTCCTCGCTCGCGAAGCAAGATGGCCACGTTGCGCTCGTGGCGGGCGGCCCCATCACTGCTGCGGGGCCGTTGACCAAGCCGCGTGCGTGGGACTGGGCCGATGCGATTGCCTTCGCGCGTCGCGTCGCTGCCGCTGCCGGTACTGAACTCGTGATCGAACAGGGAACAGCGAGTGCTTTCCACCCGGGTCGCACGGCGATCCTGTCGACCGTTGAGGGGGAGCGTGTGGGCGTTGCCGGCGAACTTCACCCGACGGTCATCAAGGCGTTCAGTCTTCCGAAGAACGCGGCTGCGTTCGAGCTTGATCTCGAAGCCGTGATTGAGTCCGCGCCCGCCCTGGTGCCGGCGGAGCCGATCTCGACGTTCCCGATCGCCAAGGAAGATTTTGCTTTCGTCGTGAATGACGACACGCCCGCCGAGGCCGTGCGTGCGGCCCTCATCGTGGGGATTGGCGATGTTGCGGAAGAGGTTCGCCTCTTTGACGAATATCGCGGTGACCAGGTCCCTGAGGGCAAGAAGTCGCTCGCATTCGCCGTACGTCTTAGGCCTCATGAGAAAACGCTCAAGGGCGCCGAGATCGACGAGATCCGTGCCCGAGCCATCGCCGCGGTTGAATCGGCCGTGGGTGGTGAGCTGCGCGCCTAAGGACTTCGCCCCTCGCGGGTAAGGAGTCGGCCTGAGCCCCGTCGCTTGCATTGAGCGGCGGGGCTCAGGCTCTTTATGTATAGTCATGCATGTGACTGCAATAAAATGCTTTGGTGGTGCGCGGTGTGCCGCCCGCGCGAGGATCCCCGCGGCATGAAAGGACATCGATGAGCGATCAACCGCAGCAACCGCAGACCAAGATCTCGCGCCAACGCAAGATCGTCGACATCCTGAACCGCACCGAGGTCACATCGCAAACCGCTCTTCTCGCGCTTTTGGAGAAAGACGGCGTGAGCGTTACCCAGGCGACGCTGTCGCGCGACCTCGTGGAGCTGCGTGCCGAAAAGGTGCGCTCGAGCTCCGGTTCTCTCGTGTACATGCTCCCTCCCGAAGGCGGCGAGCGGGTTCACAGTTTGCGACGCCCACCCTCGCAAGAACACTACGCGGCGAGGCTTCAACGCCTCGCGGAAGAGCTGCTCGTGAGCGCGGAGGCAAGCGACAACCTGGTGGTCGTGCGCACGCCGCCCGGGGCCGCACAGTATCTCGCGAGCGCACTGGATCACTCCGTGCTGCCCTCGATCCTCGGCACGGTTGCGGGAGACGACACGATCCTCATTGTCGCTCGAGGCGCAGCGCAGGGGCGCGAACTCGCGTCTACGCTGCGCGAGCTCGCCGACGGTCGCCGGATAACAGCCGACGACCACACGTAGAACACGGATGCGAGCCACCCCGATCCACTCGACCTAGGAGGAAAAACCCATGACAGAACGCATCGTTCTTGCCTACTCAGGCGGTCTCGATACATCCGTGGCTATCGGCTGGATCCACGACGCCACGGGCGCTGACGTCATCGCGTGCGCGGTGGATGTTGGCCAGGGAGGTGAAGACCTCGAAGTAATCCGCAAGCGTGCGCTGGACTGCGGTGCCGTCGAAGCATACGTCGCCGATGCACGTGAGGAGTTCGCGAGCGAATACTGCATGCCCGCTCTCAAAGCGAACGCCTTGTACATGGACGCGTACCCGGTCGTTTCCGCGCTTTCGCGCCCCGTGATCGCAAAACATCTCGTGAAGGCCGCAAAGAAATACGGTGCGAGCACCGTCGCGCATGGCTGCACCGGCAAGGGTAACGACCAGGTGCGATTCGAGGTCTCAATTACCTCGCTCGCCCCGGAACTTCAGTGCATCGCACCCGTGCGAGACCTCGCACTCACTCGCGACAAGGCAATCGACTACGCGGAGAAAAACAACCTTCCGATCACCACGACGAAGCACAACCCGTTCTCCATTGACCAGAACGTTTGGGGACGCGCGATCGAAACCGGGTTCCTCGAGGATATTTGGAACGAGCCGACGAAAGACGTGTACAACTATACGGATGACCCGGCATTTCCACCGGTCGCCGATGAGCTCGTCGTGACGTTCGAGCGCGGCATCCCGGTCGCTATCGACTCTCGTGCAGTGAGTCCGCTCGAAGCGATCCAAGAGATGAACCGCCGTGCTGGAGCTCAGGGAATTGGCCGCATCGACATCGTCGAGGACCGACTCGTAGGCATCAAGTCGCGCGAGATTTATGAGGCCCCGGGAGCGATGGCGCTCATCGAGGCGCACCGCGAACTCGAGCGTGTGACCCTCGAGCGCGAGCAGGGGCGCTTCAAGCGTGAGGTGCAGGACCGCTGGACTGATCTCGTCTACGACGGCCAGTGGTTTAGCCCCCTCAAGCGCTCACTCGAGGCCTTCATCGACGACACCCAGCGTTACGTGAGTGGCGAGGTTCGCATGCGCCTGCACGGCGGCCGCGCGACGGTTACCGGTCGCCGCAGCGACAGCAGTCTCTACGACTTCAATCTCGCGACCTACGACGAAGGCGACGCCTTCGACCAATCGCATGCGAAAGGCTTCATTGAGATCTACGGTCTCGGCTCGAAGCAGGCAACGGCTCGCGATGAAAAGTTCGGCAACGCCCCCTCCCTCGAGGCTAACGTCGGCGCTAGCGAGGAGTGAGACACATGAACGATACACACGAGGCACACACGCGCACAGATGCGCCGGAGGAATCTGTCGAACGCGTCGCCCTGTGGGGCGGGCGCTTCGCTGCCGGTCCGGCCGACGTCATGGCTGCCCTTTCCAAGTCCACTGACTTCGACTGGCGCCTCGCGCCGTACGATGTGCGCGGCTCGAAGGCGCACGCGCGCGTCCTCGCACGCGCGGGGCTCTTGAGTGAGAGCGAGCTTCGCGACATGCTCGCGGCGCTCGACGAGCTCGGGCGGCGCGTTGAAACCGGGGAGTTTACGCCACACGTGAGCGATGAGGACGTGCACTCCGCCCTCGAGCGAGGCCTCCTTGAAATCGCTGGCCCGGCCCTCGGAGGGAAGCTTCGCGCGGGCCGTTCACGCAACGACCAAGTCGCGACCCTTGGGCGCATGTATATTCGCGACCACGCCCGCGTGATTGCGGCACTCACGCTCGATGTCGTAGACGCGCTCATTCAGCAAGCGTCGGAATACCCCGAGGCTCCCATGCCGGGCCGCACCCACCTTCAACACGCCCAGCCCGTGTTACTCGCGCACCACCTTCTCGCCCACGCGTGGCCGCTCATGCGCGACGTCGAGAGGCTACGTGACCTGGACGCGCGCGCAGCGATCTCGCCCTACGGTTCGGGCGCCCTCGCGGGATCGTCACTCGGGCTTGACCCCGAGGCAGTCGCGGTCGAACTCGGTTTTGATGCGGCGAGCGAAAACTCGATTGACGGCACGTCCGCGCGCGATGTGTACGCCGAGTACTCGTGGTGTCTCACGATGCTCGGAGTCGACCTTTCGCGACTGTCTGACGAGATCATCGTGTGGAACACGAAGGAATTCGAATTCGTGACCCTGGACGACGCCTATTCGACCGGATCATCGATCATGCCGCAAAAGAAGAACCCCGACGTCGCCGAGCTTACGCGCGGCAAGGCCGGTCGCTTCATCGGCGATCTCGCCGGGCTGCTCGCAACGCTCAAAGCGATGCCCCTTGCCTACAACCGCGACCTGCAGGAAGACAAGGAGCCGATGTTCGATCAGACCGACCAGCTCGAATTGCTCCTGCCAGCATTCGCGGGCATGGTGCGTACCCTCTCCTTCAACACCGAACGAATGGCGTATCTCGCGCCGCGCGGTTTTGCCCTGGCAACGGATATCGCCGAATGGCTCGTGCGCCAGGGAGTTCCCTTCCGCGAGGCTCACGAGATTTCCGGCGGATGCGTCCAACTCGCAGAATCGCGAGGCGAAGAGCTGTGGGACTTGAGCGACGAGGATCTCGCGTCGGTCTCGCCCTCTCTCAAGCCCGAGGTGCGCGGCGTTCTCACAACCCTCGGATCGATCGACTCGCGTTCCTCGAAAGGGGGAACGGGGCGAAAAAGCGTCGCGACCCAGCTTCGACAAGCAAAAGTGACCTCGAGCGAACTGCGGGAGTTCGCGAAGCCTCTCTAAGAGGGCGTGCGCTACTGTGGAGAAGATGCGCGGCGTGTGAGAGCCGCCCTGACGAAAGGAATGGAGAGGCACGATGGTCAACATCGTTGACGAGCTTGAATGGCGTGGCCTGCTGGTGAATTCGACCGGGATCGAGGCGATCCGCACCGCAGCAAACGAGGGCCCGATCAAGCTCTATTGCGGTTTTGACCCGACCGCGTCCTCCCTCCACGTTGGGCACCTCACACAGATTCTCACCATGCGTCGCTTTCAGCTCGCGGGCAACAAGCCGTTCGCCCTCGTCGGCGGCGCTACGGGCCTCGTGGGTGATCCCCGTATGTCGGGCGAGCGCAAGATGAATTCGGCCGACATCGTGGCGACCTGGGTTGAGTCGCTCCGCGGCCAGATTGAGCGCTTCCTCGATCCCGAAGGCGAATTCAGGGTCACGATGGTCAATAACTACGACTGGACCAAGGATCTCAACGTCTTGAGTTTCCTTCGCGATTACGGCTCGCAGTTCCGCATGGGCACGATGCTGTCGAAGGAAATCGTCGCGAAACGCCTGAACTCCGAAGAAGGCCTCAGCTACCTCGAGTTCTCGTACCAGATTCTCCAAGCGATGGACTTCCTTGAGCTGTACCGACGCTACGGTGTGACGCTTCAGTATGGCGGAAACGACCAGTGGGGCAACATCGTTGGCGGTGCAGAGCTGATCCGCAAAGTCGAGGGCGTGCAAACGCATGCCCTCACGACCCCGCTCGTGACGAAGGCCGATGGAACGAAGTTCGGTAAGAGCGAGGGCGGCGCCGTGTGGCTCGATCCCGAGCTCACGAGTCCGTATGCCTTCCACCAGTTCTGGCTCGGAGCTGACGACCGCGATGTCCTCAAGTACCTGAGGTTCTTCACATTCCGCCCGGCGGAAGAACTCGCGGAGATCGAGGCTGCCACGGCTGAGCGTCCACATGAGCGTGCCGCGCAGAAACTTCTCGCGGACGACATGACGACTCTCGTCCACGGCGAGCAAGCGACCGCGCAAGCGAAGGCGGCGGCTTCTGTGCTGTTCGGGCGCGGAGATGTGCGTGAGCTCGATGGTCCGACGGTTGCCGTGATCGCAGGGGAGCTTCCGTGTGTGGAGCTTCCCGCGACGGCGAACATCGTCGAGGCCTTTACAGCTACCGAGCTTTTGAACTCGAACGGCGCAGTGCGGAGGGCGCTCAAGGAAGGGGGCCTCTCGGTTAACGGCGAAAAGATTGCGGGCGACGTCGACGTTCTTGAGACCGAGCTAGGCGCGTACACCCTGCTTGCCGGTGGCTACCTGCTGCTGCGGCGCGGCAAGAAGAATGCCGCCATGGTGAAAGTTGCAAGTTGAGCACGCGGTGAACTGCTGCTGAACACGCCTACTTAGCGCCTGCTGCCCCCTCGATAAGGGCCGCAGGCGCTTTGCATTGTGGCGGTGAGCACGCGGGTGCCTAAGTGGCTTGACCAGGGGTGCGGGGTCGCGTAGTGTTTTTGTTCGTTGGTTCGCGAAGCCGAAGAAATTCGACTTCTAGCCGCGGCCGAAAGTGGCCGCCGTGAAGATCGTGCACGAACCCCGGGTGAGCATCCGGTAAAGAGTGGCACGGAACACGGTGAGTCAACTTGACCGGGTCGGAAAGGGTTGCTAAGCTAGTGACTCGCGCCGAGAGGTCGAGTGAACTTCCGGCGAACATCAGCTCCTCGCGGGCCCCACGAAAATGGGGTGAGTGGGGTG
>NZ_BCSI01000007.1 GCF_001570785.1 Dermabacter hominis NBRC 106157 | reverse complement strand
CCAGGGTGTTGTCAAAGACGATCTCGGTTTCGAAGGGAATCGGCTTCTCGGTCTTGGTCACCAGCTCGCTCGGAGCGAGGCCCGGGCCGTACTCGACGATCCGCTTGACAGGCTCCTTAGTGGTCTCTTCCTCGGCTACCTCAGCCTTGTCGCCCTCGGCAGTGAACTTGGCGGTGAAGGTTTTCTCGCCGTTCTCACCTTCCTGAACAACCCGGGTTTCACCAGGCTTCAGCTCCGGGTTTTCGCGAACCTCGGTCGGGAAGGGGATCGGAACCTTCCAGGTCACTTCCTTAGCGCTTGCAGCGGGCTTCGTGCCGACGACGACGACTTCGTTCACCGGAGCCTTGGTCTGCTCCCAGCTGCCGTCCTTGTTCTGCTTTTCCGAGCCCGGCACGCCCTCGGTCTCAACCTTGTATGTGCCAGCGGGGATGGAGTCGTCGTACTTGTACTCGACGTCGAATGGAACTTCACGGGTGGGAACGTCAACAACGTTCACGACAGCGTAAGCGGTGTCGGTAGAGCCGTCCTCGTACGTCACAGTCACCGGAATCTTGACCTGATCACCTGGCTTAGCATCCGCAGGTGCGGTAGCGGTGATCTGACCGTTGTCGTCAATGGTGGCCTTCCAACCGGCTGGAACGTCGCCCAGCTTGTAGGGGTTTTCCTTGGCGACGTTGATGTTGTCCGGTTTGTTGAGCTCCACCGGCAGCGTGGCGGACTCGCCCGGGTACACCGTCTGTACCGGGTAGGAGGGCTTCGCTTCCCAGTTGTTAGACAGCTTCACCACGGTGGTGACGGGCACCTCGGGACGCTCGCCATTTGGCGTTTCTACCGTCACAGTAACGGTCTTCTTGTCACCCGGCTTGGCGTCTGCCGGCGGGGTGGAAGTAACGACACCGGTGTCCGGGTCGACCGTGTACTTCCATCCGTCTACTTCCTGCTCGGTTTTCGGAGAGCCGTCTTCGTTCTTGCCGAACGAGAACTTCGAGCCCTTCGGAGCGTCGGTAACGTTGTGGTTCACCGCCTGGTTCGGGCCGGTGGCCTCTACTGAGTAGACGGGAGCAGCATCGCCCTTGAGTACGACGACGGTACCCTTCACCTGCTGCGGCTTGTCAGCGTTGTCGTAGTAGGCGAGCACCGGAATATCGAGGATATAGCCCTCAGGGGCGGTCTTCGGGATCGTCGTGGTGATCTTGCCAGTGTTCTCGTCAATCTTGACGGTCCATTTACCGCTCTCATCCTCGACGGTGTACTCGGTCTTACCGTCCTTGAAGGTGTAGCGCTTCGGGGCTTCGTCGGTCGTGTTGCCGCTGAGGCCGCGCTCAGGGAGCTTGGGCGTCAGGCTGACCCGCGCGTTCGGCTTGTTCGCCACCGTGTCGTAGGTCGGGATCTTGATGTCGACGATGGCCTGGAACTGGACCTCAATCTCATCGGTCGTCTGGTCCGGGTAGGTGGCCGTTACCTTCGGGGTGATGACAGTACCCGGTGCGACCGTGTCGTCCGCCTTCGCGGTGACCTTGCCCGTCTCATCGACGGTGACGGTCCAGCCTTCAGGCACAGTGGACGGGTCGATTTCGAATTTAGCAGGGTGAACCGGCTTGTGGCCTTTCATGATGGACTTGGTGCCCACCTGGGCGGTGATGTCTTCGTTGACCTTACCTTTCGAAAGGCTCGGGCGCACCAGGTCGGTGACCTGCGTGTTGTTTGGGTCAACGACCACGAGGAGCTCGAGCACGTCGGTCGAGCCATTCGAGTACTCGACCGTCACCACAGGGCGCGCGAAGGTGCCTGGGCGCGGGTTGTCTGGAGCGGTGACGGTGACGTTGTAGTCCTCGTCCATTTCTACGGTCCAGCCCTCGTAGACGTACTTCTCGTCGAGGGTGACCTTAGCTTCAAAGCCGCCGTCGCCCTTCTTCTTGGCAAGGTCCTTGATCAGGTCCGGGGTCTGAGTGAAGACAACCTTTTGCGGCTCGGTCGCAAGCGGGCCGGTGGCGCTGTCGACGCCGGAGATGATCGATGCGTCGGTCTTGTCGTACCGCGGGTTGTGGTACTCCGTGTCATCCAGGGAGAACGACTTCGAGTCGATGACGTTTGGCTTCTTGTAGCGCTCGAGCGAGTTGGAGCTCTCGGACGCGAAACCAAAGCCACCGTTTTCGTGCTCGACTGCAGCTTTGAGCTGATCCACAGTACGTGGCAGTGCGAGCACTGAGAAGCTTACGTTCTTATCAGTCGCCCGGTCAGTACCACGGTAGTTCGGCCATGTGAAGTAAATGTCACCGTTCTCGTCGACACGAAGTAGCTGCTCCCCACCAGAAGCCTGCGTGTTCGAGGTGCCAATAAACTTGTTCTCGCCGTCGTAGGCCTCAACGACCATACGATCGAGCGAATCGCCTTCCTGACCGTTCCAAAGGCCCGGGATATTGATGTGGCCAACCTTGGTTTCTTCGCCTTCAACGATGACATGTTTCTCGAAGTCTTCCCACGACACCGTGATGGGGGCGCACTGGATGTTCTCACTGGGCCACGGGTTCACGTAGGCCTGAAATCGAGCATTGCCTCCCTCGGTAGCCCGAAGGCTCTGGGTTGTAGGGTCCTTCGCGTATTCGCCCTTCCACGCGTAGCGCACCGGGTTATTCTTATCGGCTTCTGCATACTGCTTGACCTCAGCGTCGGTCATGTTGGCGAAGAGATTCAAATTTCTCAGACTACGATTCGCAGAAATTTTGATGCTTTCGTCGGCTTTGTGAGTAACCGAAAGAGGCGGGTTGACAGGGAAAGCCGTACCGACATCCATCGAGGGAACGGTGCCAATGTTCAAGAAGGAGCCAAGGTTTCCCGTGTTACTAAAGCTCCAGTCCGCGAATGTGCGGTCCTGCGAGTTATCAAATGCGAGGCTCACGCCCCACGTAGTTTTGGATGGGCTGGTGGCGCTCGGTTCCAGGTTTTGCCAACTGAAACCCGCCTGGGATCCACTAGAATCCCCGCTCGAAACAAGACACGTGCCTGCCGGCAGGTCGGAAGCCTTCTGGGCGTCCTTCTCTACCACGCCGGATTTGTCGCGGATGCCTCCGGTGAAGCTTCCTGCTGCATAGGCTTCGGGAACGAAGGGGCTGTGTGGAACCGCGACGAACGTGGCCGCGACGAGCGCGAGCGCGGTAAGCGCCGAGACACCCAAGCGCCGAAGGCGCTTGGGCTCGCTTGGCTCATGGGATGAAATCATGCTTCTGTCCTCAACTCTAGAAATCTGGAAGTTCGGCGAATACCGACTAGACGTGCGCAGAGCCGGAGCCTCATCTCGTATGCCACCACTCCAAGCCAAGGACGACCAAAGAGGGCGGTAACATCCAGCGGTACTTCGACCCTAGCGCAGAAAGCACGTGCTTGCGAGATGTACGTCACTTGCGGGGCGCACTTCATATCGATCGTTATGAAGCGGTGACCTCGACGTTAAGTAAGCACCGCCGTCTTGTGAACCGACGCCTCTCTCCTTCACGCCGCGGTTGCGCTCCGAGCTGCACCTCCCGCGGCGATCAGGCTTGGCCTATGCAGCAAAGCCGCGGATCACACGCGGCTCCTTCGTGAGGGGGTGGTCGCTCGTACCGCTCGCAAACTCCGCAAAATACCGCCGAAGCTCGGCACCGGCGCGATCGACCTCGTCCCACGTCGCCCCCTCGAACGGGAGCGCACTACGCCACGAGTCCTCGCGAGAAAACAGCAGCGCGATGTCCATGACGTGCGGGGAGCCAAACGGGTTGCCGGGCACGCTCCACGGAACCACGGCGCGGTGCGACATGCCGCCTGCAGCCGCCCACTCGTGCGCGAGAAAGTCGATGCCTTTCGTAAACACCGCCCTGCTCGCCGAATCCACGAACATCCAGTACGCCCGCTCCCCCACGCGCGGAAGCCCCCGCAAAAAACGGGCGAAAGGCATCGAATGCGCGAAGAAGCTGCTTTCGGTTCCGACTGAACTGATGAGGAGGGGCACCTTGGGTGCGATCGCGTGCCACGCCGCGAGCACGTCCTCCTCCGGCGGAAGTGGGTCGTGGCCGTATTGGACGCCGAACGGCATCGACCCCGCGTAGCCGAAGGGCGCCGCTGCCGTTTCAATCGCTTTTTGGGCCGCGAGCAGGTCGTCAAGGGACGACTCCCGTTTCACGCGCTTCTCAAGAATCCTCGCGCTGAGCGCGTTCATGCGGCTGCGCCCCTCGCGGATCCCGAGCGGTGGACTGAGTGCAATCGCGCGGTCGAACAGCAGCTCTTCGTCTCGGCCTTCGAGGATCGCGTGCCCCATGGCGGCGGCGTGGTGCAGGATGGCGTCGGCCCCCGCCGACTCCCCGAGTGCCGTCACTCGCGCAGCGTCCCCGCCAAACGACGAAATGTTACGGCGAACCCAGCGAAATGCCTCCGCCTGGTCGAGCAGGCCGAGGTTCGCGGGGCCGAGTGAGGAGCCGAGGAAGCCAAGCACCCCGAGGCGATATGAAACGGTCACGACGATGACTCGGCGCTCCGCCACCCACCGTGCGGGATCGGTGAACGACGAATCGCCCGCACCCACGACATACGAACCTCCGTGGATCCACACGATCACGGGAAGCTTCTCGCCCTCCCGGATATCACCGGGAATGGTGATCGAGAGGTTTTGACAGTCCTCGCTCACGCCAAGCTCCCGCAGTTCGGGGCCGAAAAGCGGCGGCTCCTCCACGGTGTTCTGCGGCGCCGACGAGCTCCACTCGCGCGCCTCGAATTCCCCCAGGTCCAGCATGGGCACCGGCTTCTCAAAGCGCCCCGCACGCGCGTACGGAATCCCCGTCGCGCGGATCACCTCGCCGTCGCGCCACCCGGTGATGCGCCCGGCCGGCGCGTCAACCACAATGCTCTGCTCTCGTGAAAAACGCTCGGAAGTCACGACACCATCGTACGAACGCCCTTCGGCGTCCTCGAGACTAGCCTGAGGATCTCAGCCGGTGATCCCGAACCTCTCGAGCAGCTTCTTTGCCTCAGCGCCGCCCGCGTTCTGCAGGGCGAGCAGCTCGGCGTAGATACCGCCGGAAGCGGCAAGCTCGGCGGGCGTGCCGATCTCGTCGATGCGACCATCGCGCAGCGTGATGATCCGGTCAACACCCGCGATCGTCGAGAGGCGGTGGGCGATGATGATCGACGTGCGGTTCTCCATGAGCGCATCGAGGCCCGCCTGGACCTGCCGCTCGGCTTTCGTATCGAGCGCGGAGGTCGCCTCGTCGAGCACGAGGATCGGGGCGTCCTTGAGCATCGCGCGCGCAACCGCGATGCGCTGGCGCTGCCCGCCCGAAAGTTTGAGGCCGCGCTCCCCAATCAAGGTGTCGTAGCCGTCATTGAATCGCTCGATGAACTGGCTCGCATTCGCGCGCCGAGCCGCTTCGCGCACTTCCTCATCGGTCGCTTCGGGGCGGCCGTAGGCGATGTTTTCGCGGATCGTGCCGCTGAACAGCGCCGCATCCTGGAACACCACGCCCACGCGCGAGCGCACAACGTCGATCGGAAGCTCGTTGACGTTGTGGCCGCGAAGGCGCACCTCGCCCGTGCGGGTGCGGTACAGCCCCAAAATCAAATTCACGATCGTGGACTTGCCACCGCCGGATTCGCCCACGAGCGCGACCTTCTCCCCCGAGTCCACGTGGAAGCTCATGTCGTGCAAAACATCGTGGTTTTCTTCGTAGGCGAAGTTCACGTGGTCGAAAACGATGCGCGGGGCACCCTCCACCGCCTCCGGGAACGATCGTCCGTCGGCAAGCGTCGGCCATACCTCGACCTTCGTGTCCATGACCGCGAAATAATCTTTCGACCCGGCAACCGCGCGCTGCGACGTGTCCACGACCCAGCTCATGTTCTCGATCGGGTTGCGCACGAGGTTCATGAGCTGGATGAGGATGACCATGTCACCGACCGAGAAATCGCCCTGAACCGTGCGGATGAAGATGATGAGGTACAGCACCGCGAACGCGAAATTAAGCGCCGCGAGACGGTAGACATCCATCTTGTGCCAGTGGACCGACTGCTCTTTCGTGATCGCATCGGTGCTGTTGAAGCGCTTCGTGAACGAGGCAAGCTCGCTCTTTTCTCGCACGAAACTCTTGACCACGCGGATCTGGCCCACGACCTCCGCGAAGCGGCCCGAGGCGATGTCGATCTGCTCGTTCTTCTCGCCTTCGAGTCGCTGCCACTTGACGCTCGTGAGGGAGGTCAGCCACAGGTACAGCGGGAACATGATGAACAGGATGAGGGCAAGCGGCCACCAATACCACGCGCTGATCGCGAGCACGGCGATCGCGGTGATGATCATCGAGATGAAGGCGTTTGAGGCGATCTTCGCGAACGTTCCAATTTCGGCAATCGAACGGTTCAGGCGCGAGACGATCGTGCCCGTGAGTTCTTCGTCGTACCAGCGCTGCGGGAGGTTGAGCAGCTTGTCGTAGTAGCGAACGGAGAGCATTGCACGAAGGCGGTTGCCCATGACGTCACCGAAGTACCCGCCGATGTTCTGGATGAGGGCATTCGCCATGAACGCGATGAAGATCCAGACGGCCGTCACGATGATGTCGTGCAGGGCTTCATCACGCGTGAGCGTCCCCGCCACGGCGGCGGTCGCGGTGTCGGTTGCCGAGCCGATGAGGAACGGAATGATGAGGGTCATCGCGGTCGTCAGGAGCGCCGACACGACGATCACAAGGTAGAGCGGCCACAGCTCGCTCGTAAACCGGAAAATTCTCGAAAGTGCCTTCACCCTTCCAGGGTAGGTGAGGTCCGACGGTTGCCGAGCGCACGTCGTTTCCGCAGTGTGAGGAACTGCTCCCACTTTCAATAATGGAGTGGGCGCCGGCTCGCGAAACCCACGATGCCGGCGCCCCTGAGCTCTCGAACGAGGGCTCTTCGGTTACTTCATGCTCGCCTTACGCGAGCGTGCGAGGAGCACGCTGCCGAGGCCGAGGAACATGAGGCTTGCGATCGCTCCGCCGAGCTCGACGCCCGTGCGTGGGAGGGACGCATGGCCGCCCGCCGCTGGAGCGGTCACTCGCGCGGGGTGTGATGCCGTGCCGGAATCGGCGACACCCGTCTGGGTATCCCCACGATTCACGCCCGCGCCCTGCTCGGCGGCACTTCCGTCACTAGCGGGGCCCTCGGCGCCGGTGCCCTCGTCCGTGGGCCTCGCTCCCTCGGATCCCACAGCGCCAGATCCTGCATCACCTTCGGCGGGTGCGGGCTCGGCCGGCGCCACGGCATCATCCGACGGCTCCTCGCTCGGAGCCGGCTTCGCCGGGGCACTCGCGCCCTCGACCGTGATGCACTGCGAGTGGCTGCGCCCGTTGACCGTCACGACGAGTTCGGCTTCGCCGGGGCGGATTGCGGTGACCTCGCCGGTCAGGGGATTCACGCGGATCACGGCGCTGTCGTCGGCAACCTCGGCCGCCTCGGAACCGTCGTCCACGAGAACTCCCCTACCCGAGTACTGAGCGGTGACGGGCCACGCAACGGGAACCGTGCGGCCATCCTGCGTGAACACGGCGCTGAAATCGGCACTCTCGCCCTCGGCGAGGACCTTGGGGAGCGTGAGCGTGATGTCATCGACCCACGGCTTGGTTTCGGCCGCGAGCCACGCGACGCGATCCGCAGTCGTCGGATTCGCGCCGACCTTGCCTGCGCCTGGGTTGATGCCAAGCATCGTCCACCCGGTGAAGCCGCCCGTCTCGGGCGTGCCGTCCGGGTTCTTGCCCGAGTTGCCGTTGATCAGGTAGGTGACGCCTTCGACGGCCGAACCGTTGAACACTCCCACGTGCCCGTTGACGACGGCTGCCGACTTACCCGAGCGCTCGCGGAACTCACCGAGCACGCGCTCGAGTTCGCGGGCCTCGCGCTGGTCAGAGAGCTGGCTCGTTTTCGCGGGGAGCGGGTCGCTCGGCGGGTGGTGGAAGAACACGACGATGCCGGTCAGCGCGTCAGAGTTCTCGACCTCGTCGAGGGCCTTTTCGAGCTGCGCAATCTGATCGATACCGCCGGAGCGGAGGCTACCGCCAGCGGTGTTGAGGGTAAGGATCTTCGTGCGTCCGAGCGTACGCTCGTTCGTCACGGAGCCGAAAGCGTTCTCGAAGTTCTCGATTTTTCCGCCCATGACTTCGTGGTTGCCGGGAACGTAGAGATAGGGGATCTCCGTTCCCCACTCTTCGTCGAGGATCGTCTTCGCGAGCGCGAAATCCTCGGGGCTTGCTTCGTCAACGAAGTCGCCGTTGATCACGAGCAGGTCGGGCTTTTCGGCCTTGATCTCGCGAAGCGTGCGGCGCGCGCCCTGAACGAGGGGCGACTTGGGGTCGCGGGCAACGAACTGGGCATCGCTCATGACCGCGATGCGCTGCGGGCGATCATTGACCGTGCCCATCGCGAGCAGTGCTGGGTCGTGAATTGCGGCCTCGCTTTTCGCATCCGTCGAGGCCGGGCTTGTGGTGAGCGCGCGCAGCCCGGAAATCGTGACGTCGCCCTTGTACTGGGCGTCCGAGCGGGTCTCCATGAGGCGAATTGCCTCGACGGTCAACGGCTGGGCGACGCCCTCGGGAACCTTAAAGACCACCTGCGACCAGCCATCGAAGGTAACGTTTTCGCCATTGATGTTCGTGCGGGTGCCCTTGCTGTCGACGACCTGGAGGCGCGGCCACACGCCCGTCGCATCGCCCTTCACATCCGCGGTGAACGCGAGCGCGTTGCCCTCGACCTTCACGGGCTCGTTCGCGATCAGGTAGTAGCCGCGGGTCGCGGTCGACTGGGTGAAGTCGTACTGCAGGCGAACAGCGGGGCTCTTGCCATCCTCGCCCGTCGCGGGTTCGAGGGAGCCGGCCGCACGCGCATTGCCGTCCTTGAAGGCGCCGAGATCGGAAAAGTCGAAGACCTGCTCTTCCTTGGTTCCGTAGCTCACGGGGATCGTCGTCTCGACATCTCCCACGCTGAACGTCACGGTGCCGGCTTCGGCATCGCCGGTTCCGGCGACTGTCCACGTGCCGAGTCCGTCATCGGTCACGGTGAAGCCCTTACTCGCCTTGACCTTGACGTCCTGGGTTTCGATGCGAGCGCGGCGACCGTCGGAATCTACACCCGTGAGCGTGACGCTGCGGACCGACTCGGAATCGGGCAGGCTCAGGGTACGGGCGCTCGGGCGGATCGCGAGCAGGTCGCCAAGGACTCGCACGTTGAGTGAATCCTGGTGGGCCCCCGTCGTGTACGTGACGGTTGCGGCGCCCGGCTTGACGCCCTCGACGACGGCGGTAGTCGAATCGAGCTTGTCGACCGTGGCGTTGCCCTCGGCGGCGTAGGTGCCGTCGGCCGCGAGCGGCGCGAGATTCTTCCCGAGAGCCGTGCCGCTCACCGTGCGGTGAAGGCCGGGGAACACGCTCTTCTCGTTCTCGAGGGAGGTCGAGATCTTGGCGTCAGAGATAACGTCCTTCGGCGCGCTCGAGTAGAACACGAGCGCATCGACGACGCTGCGCACTTCGCCATCCGAAGGCGTGTTCCACACGGTCGGGCCGTCCGAGCCCGCCTCACGCGCGATCATCGCGGAGGAGCCACCGCCGTCGAGGTTCACGGCATTGTAGGCGCCGAGGTCTTTGAAGAGCTTGCCGAGTTCGGGAAGGGTCATGCCGCGTGAGTCGGCGCTGCGGCCATCGAGCACGACCGCAAACACCTTCGAGCCGTCCTTGCTGACGCCGATCGCGGTTCGCGGGTGCGCGGTCGTGACAAGAGGGTCGTCATACGTCGCCATGACCTCGCCGTTTTTGAGGATTTGGTCGCTGCCCTGCACACCCAGGTCGACCTTCTGATCGGGGCCGATAGCAACGTCAACCTTGTCGCCGACCTTGAGGGCCGCGACCTTGTCGGCACCTGCCTCGCGGCCAAGGAGGAGCTGGGCACCCTCGGGGATCTCCTGTGCGCCCACGCCCTTCTCGACGATCCCGCTCGACTTCACGACCTCGCCATCCTGGATGAGCGCGAACGCAGCGTGAGTGCTCACCTTGTCGGGGCCGCCGATGGGACGATCGAGCGCGGAGGAGCCCCAACGGGCGTTGTACACGCCGATCTGGCCCTCGGGGATGCTCGGGTCGTTGAGGGTAGCGAGCTCAAACGAGGAACCGTCGGCAAGTGTGGCCTTGCCGGAAGTCGTGAGGGCCTGCACCACGGCCTTGCCGCCCGCGATCGTGAACGCCGGGCGCTTGCTATCCGAAGCAACGACGGGCTTCCCATTCGAGACCGAGCTGTAGACCGGCGCGTCGCTGAAATTGATGTCGAAGAATGACGAGTTGATCGCGGCGACAGCTTGGCTGCCGCGATCACCGGACGTCATGAGTTCGCCGAGCGGTGCGCGGCTTGTGACCGTTCCCGAGTTGACGATGTCCATCGAGAGGGTCTGCTCGGTGAGATCGGCCGTCAGAACACTGCCCTCGTTCCAGCCCGCGCTCTCGAGCCGCGAGAAGGTCGTGAGGTCGAGACCCGGTGCGACGCGGCGCGTCTGCGAATCCGCAAACACGCCACCCTTTGCAACGTCGTCTTCGCTTGGAGCGGCCTGGGCCGTGGCCGGCGCGAGAACAGAGGGGGAATCGGCTGGGAGGGCAAAGCTACCGGGAACGGCAATGGCAAGGGCCGCGGCAATGGCGAGGGCGCGAAGGCCACCGCGCGTGCGGCGAGTGCGCGAAGCGCCGGCGGGGGCAACCTCGCCCGAGGCGGGGATACGGGGCATAATCTCTATCCTGAACTCGACAGACAGTATCGGGCTCAGGCTAGGGATCGAGTCCTAACAGGGCCTTACCAAGCGGTGAATTTCAGGCTGCGCCAGCGGCAACACCGGAGTTAACGGTTCCTTCACCGCGGCTGCGCGAGCGCAGCACGAGGGCCGCGGCGACGACCGCTGCGCTCCGCGGTCAGGAGAGCGTTGAGACGTATTTGCGGCGTGGGCGCACTCGTGCTCAGCTCCGCCCTCGAGGGATCAGCATCGCCGTCAACAAAGCAACGCCGCCAGACCGTGGAGTAGGCGTGCAGAGCAATCTCGCCGTGGCGCTAGGCGACCTACACAACTAGCACCCACACCCTGCAGAGACGACCACCCGAGCACGCGCCCAGCGAGCATCGAAGGCAAGGATTTCACAGATATTTGCGACAGCGCGAGAGGTGATACGAGGCTGCGTCGGCGGTCAAGACCGAGCGCGTAGAAAAATGCAACCGCAACGCGTTTGTGGGAATGCGCGAAGGGCTTCCTAGCCAACACTCGCTGGCACGACGGAAACGCTAGAAACTACACGCGCTCACAGTGGTTCGCGAGTACTGAGTACAACGGCAGCACGACGACAGTCATCCTGAACGATATCCTTTTGGGAGTGCCCAAAAATTACAAGCACTCTGAAAATAGCCCCGGTCAGGGCTCGAGGTTTTGTTTAGTTACTCAATTTGGCTGCTCGACCGCCACTTGCCCTAACGCGCTCTAGATCCACCTATGGACGAGCAATTGGAGCCGCGTTTCACGGATAACCCAACTGCAATGTTTCACCTCTCTAGACAGAACGAGTTGGCTCACAACCGGAGATGTTCCCGCTAAGCAGATGCAAATGTTCCCTATGTTTGATCAAGAAGACTTCGCGACAGGCGGAACGGTACTGGCTTAAGCAGTACATAACCCTTCGATTTAGTAAAAACAGCTAGGCCGTCGCAATTATCGAGATTTGGGATCCAGCGGAGGCTGTGATTCAGTTTGAAAGCGATCGCTTCCTCGCACCCCGCTAATTATTAGGCAGCCAATAACTATTGGCGGCACAATCCATACGGATTGTTGATCTATGAAACGAGGCAGGGGTAGCAACGCGGCAAGGTGCCAGCCAGCGAGCACCAACAGAGCAGCGAGGTTCCAATGCCAAGGCCGCGTGACAAGGAAAGCCCTGTAAAGCATCTGCCACAAACTCCTATCAACCACGATCCATCCATCCCGTCAAGGCTCGCATCTCTTCCTGGTTGTGTACGCGCTTGATCATAACCGGACCAATATACCTATCATATGTAACGCGAACTTGTTTGTATTCATAAGCCTAGTAATGTCGCTCCCAGCGCCCAATCTTATTGCAGCTTTCGTAGATTGTCGTTTTCCACCGCAATCGCCGCTGCACTTTTATTGTAGTCACGTGATACAAGAACCCATGAGCCCAGTTGACCGTAGCTCAATCTGTCGCGCTTATTTGCTTAGAGGCGCCGTTTTGTATGGCGTATGCGTCCAGAAAGTGGCGATGATTTTTCCCATATGCATACTTTTTGCTGACTGCTCGGCTGTTGCACGCTGCCGTCCCACCAGTGTCACACTGATTCATCGGATCATTAGCTGTAAAGGTGCCCGACGGTGGGTGATAGAGCCGCTTGCCCATTAGGTACAACGAGGCATACTCATCTGAGTTTTCACGCCACTTTCAACCAAGCCAACCCAGGGAGGAGGGCGGTCGAAGCTTAGATACTTGGTTTACGGTTCGCTGGTTCTCTCCGTACTCTGCGTAGCTCCTCCAGGCCTTAATCGCTGACGCCAGTTGTCCGCTCTCTGCTGGCAGTTCTACAGTTGTGACTACGTCAATAGTATAGTTCGTGACTAGAAGGACGGTAGGTCCATAGATCGTGTCTATAGCCGAAGTCCTGCCTCATTGGTGCAGTATTAAACGGGCCCACCGTGCCACAAGTGACGCTACACTAAAGCCTCCACGATTCTCTCTGCTGCGCGACTTACAGCATTAGCATCTAGCGGGTCAAGGCTAGCATCATATATTACCTGTTCTACCTGCTCACTACTGATATCCTCTTGAACGTTATTGCGAGCGTATCTGTAAATAGCATTTGCTTCGGCAGAGTACAGCAACGCCGACTCTTGCATAACAAATTCTGGGATGTTCGCTGGATTTTCCTCCCTCAAGATTTGCATTAGAGTCTTTCGTGCCTTACGGAATATTGATCTATTGCTCTCAGCCCACATAAGTGCTCCTAATTGCTACTCATCTTGCAGGACATTAACGGGAGTCCACCCCTCATCGGCATTCCGGCACCCCGTGCCCCGATGGGATTGCGCTCCCCAGCAACTATTGGCACCGGCCACACAATCGCACTTTTATGCGCCACACAGTTCAAAGTCTAGTCCACCCGAGCAGAAGTAGCTCAAACACTATTGCCGCGACCAGAGAGATCACCGTCAGGACGATCGAACTAGTGCACACTGATGTCACAAGCGATGTACCTAAAGCGACACTCAGGCTCTTCCCAAGGGCTAACCATAGACCACCTTGTGAAAATTTCTTGTCCTCTTTCAAAAGAAGCTCGTAGCCGGTATACGTCAACAAAAGACTGGCTCCTACCGTTACCGCGATTGAAACGAATGTTACCCCGTCGGGAAGTGTGCGCAGAGTCGCATAAGTAGCAGAATCTATCAGAATAAGGAATCCATGAAATTTACTGTCTTCCCCAGACTCTTCTGTGCGCTCTAAGTCTTCTTCTGGCTCCCTAGCCATTTTGCCTGATACCTCCGCGCGCCTACTACTCATAGCTAACCGGGAAGCCTTCCGGAGATCCTTCCGGTCGAGCATCTGTGCCCTTCACCTCCCCCGCCAACACGACTCCCTCGGGCACTGACGTGGGAGCAAGCGAACCATCCGCCTTCTCAACCAGATCAGTGTTAAATGAGGCCCATTCACCCTTATCGTTCTTGAACCGCACTGGAGCCGCGAACTGCTCTGTTGTCACCGACCCATCCGCATTCACCCACGTGCTCGAGGACTCCGACCGTTCCGCCGTCACCTCCACACGCTTGCCCGTCGCTCGGGCCTGGATCACAGCCGACGGAAAGTCAACCACACCACCCGAGGCGGGAGCGGCCTGCTCCACAGGCGAAGGAGAAGGGGGAGGAGTGGTATCAGCCCAGGCCTGCGATGCAGGCACCAAACCCGCCGACACCAACGCCGCCGACACCCCATACGCCGTCAACAAAACAGCACGACGAAACACACGATTACTAGACCAGCCACCCACGCGAGAATCCTCTACTCACTTGCAGCATCACTGCTGCTCCCGTAACGCCCCGAAGAGGGAGTCAGAGAAACTTTACTGCCACGTAAAAGGAGCGAGAAGCGGACTTAAGTCCCCTCAAGGTTGAATGACGTCAGCTCTTTGGGTGGGCTTCGATGATGATGATGTCGGTGCTGTGTCCGCTGGCGGGTTGGCAGCAGGCGGAGCGGGGCGTTTGCCAGCTGGATTTCGTGATGGTTTCTGTGGTGCCGTTGCCATCGGCGTAGGCAGTGTCGCCAGTTTCCGCGGTTGCCGTTACCTGGGCGAGGTTACGAGCGTGAAAACCGGGATACTCGGGGCATGATTTCTATCCTGAACTCGACAAACAGTGTCAAGCTCAGGCTAGAAATCGAGTCCTCACAGGGCCTTGCCCGTCGGTGAACTTCAGGCTGCGCCAGCGGTAACACCGGAGTTCACGGATCGTTCACCGCCGTAACGCGCACGCAGCACGAGGGCCGCGGCGACAAGCACAAGAAGCATCACGGCGAAGCCCGCGGGCGCCACTCCCGTTGCCGCAAACACGACGTAACCCACGAGCGAGGATCCGGCCGCGACGAGCGCGTAGGGAAGCTGGGTGTTCACGTGCGTACTCACCTTGCAGCCGGCGCCCGTGCTCGACAGGATCGTCGTATCGGAAATCGGCGAGCAGTGATCGCCGAAAACACTGCCGGCGATGACCGCGCCGAACGCGGCGATCAGAAGCTCATTGCCTCCGGGGGACGCATTCATGAGCTGGCCCGCGAGCGGCAACAGAATGCCGAACGCACCCCACGAGGAGCCGGTCGCGAACGCCATGAGACCGGCCATCGCAAACAGGATCGGGACGAGCCAGTGAGCCGGAAGGTTCACGTGCGCAACGACGTCGGCGAGGAAGCTGCCCGTGCCGAGATCGCCGATGACGGCGCCGAGCATCCACGCGAGAAGAAGAATCGAAATCGCGGGAAGCATCGACTTCGCGCCCTGGAAAGCGCCACCGAAACGCACGGTTGAGGAGAAGACCGGGTTGGAGAGGGTGTAGCGGTACAGGTAGTAGAACGCGACGATGAGGCCGATGATGCCGCCGACGTTGAGGGACAGCGCCACGTTGGCATTGGCCATCGTCGAGAAGAGATCCCACGCGCCGGCCTCGATGCCGCCGGTGACGTACATTCCGCCCACGACACCGAGAATGAGCAGAATGAACGGAACGAGCAGCGCGCGCTTCGCGCCCGGTTCGTGACGCGGAAGCTTGTCAGTCGCCTGGCTGGGAGCGTCTTTTTCATCGGCGTGCACGCCCTCTCCGGCGAAGGCTCGCTCCTCTTCCTTACGCATGGGCCCGAAATTGAGCTGCCAGGCGATCACGAGCCACAAAAACACGAGCGCGGCAACCGCGTAAAAGTTCATAAGCGCGGCGCGCACGAAAGCCTCGACCTCACTCATCTGAAGAGCGGAGGCCGCGAGGATCGGCGACATGATGCCGATGAGGGAGGCACCCCAGCTCGAGAAGGGGATGAGCACGACGACGGGGGCCGCGCCCGAATCGATCAGGTACGAGAGCTTGGCGCGCGAGACGCGTTGCCGATCCGAGATGGGCCGCGCGATCTGCCCCACCGAAAGAGCATTGAAATAATCGTCGATAAAGAACGAGAGGCTCAAAAGGCCCGTGAGAATCTGGGCCCCGCGTCGTGTCTTCACGCGCTTTTCCACCCAGTCCGAGAACGCCGACGTCCCGCCAGCCATGAGGACGAGAGACGTGATCGTGCCGAGCTCGAGGAGGAAGGCGATGATGAGGATCGTGTACCAGTTCAGCCCGCCGTCTTCCCACACGAGTCCGAGGGCGGCCTTGCCGACCTCGCCAAGCGAGCCGAGCGGAGAAAAGTCAGCGATCAGTATCGCGCCTGCCACGACGCCTGCGAAGAGCGATATGAGCACGCGTTTCGTCACGATCACGAGGAGAATCGCGAGGATCGGCGGAACGAGGGTGAGGATCGGGTAGGTCTCTACCACTGGGACCTCCTAGGCGTGTCGCAGACGCAGGAACACCCCCACAGTAAACGCCGTTGTCCCGAGGGGAAAGTGGAGAGGTCCCCGAGGGGATCGATACGTGGTGAAGGATACGAATGCTTACGCGGTCGCGAGCGTCAACACCCCAACGCCGGCGAGGAGCACCGCGAAAAGTGCCGTGAGGCTCGAGGGCCGTGCCTTCGCCGAGAGGGGCCCACCGGCCATCCCCCCGAGCACCGTTCCGGCCGCGAATATGAGTACCGACGGCCAGTCGATATGCGTGGGTGTCCCGATCCTCGCGAGCAGCGCCGCGGCGGACGTCATGATCATGACGAGCAGGCTCGTGCCCGACGCCGCACGCATCGGCAGACCGAGCGCGATCACGAGCATCGGCACGGCAAGGAACCCTCCACCGACGCCGAAAAAGCCCGTGAGGAGCCCCGTGGCGCTCGCGGCGAGCACAAGGGCCAGCCAGGAAGGTTGGGGCTCGGGTTCCGACGGTTGCCCAGCAAGCGTCGGCCCCCTCTCTTTCACGTTCTCGTCGAGCCTCGTCGTGTAGGCGCGGCGCGCCATGACGATGGCGACGACGAGCAAGAGTGCACCGAAGCTGAGCATCAGGGCTCGCTCGGGCACGAAAAGGGAGAGTCGCGAGGCGAGGGCGGCGCCGACGATGGCAACGGCGCCGAAGGTGAGCCCCTCCCTCCAGCGGACATTGCCCTGCTTTGCGGGGTGGCGGAGCGCGACGATCGCGGTGAGACCCACGACGACGAGCGAGGCCCCCGTCGCGTCGTGGGGCGCCATGCCAAGCACGAAGACGAGTACGGGGACGGAAAGTATGCCTCCACCCGCGCCGAGGGCACCGACCACGAGGCCGATGCCCACGCCGATCACCGCCGCGAAGACGACGGCGTTCATCGCGTCACCGCGAGCTGCACGCCTAGATCACACCGAAATCGAGCATCGCGTCAGCAACTTTCACGAAGCCCGCAATGTTGGCGCCGACGACGTAGTCACCGGGGCGCCCGTACTCTTCGGCTGTCGCGGCGCACGTGTCGTGGATGTTCACCATGATGTCGGTGAGTCGTTTTTCGGTGTCCTCGAACGTCCACGAGTCACGCGCGGCATTTTGCTGCATTTCGAGGGCCGAGGTTGCCACGCCGCCCGCATTGGCCGCCTTGCCGGGGCCGAAGGCGATGTTGGCCTCCTGGAAAAGGTCCACGGCTTCGGGGGTCGAGGGCATGTTCGCGCCTTCGGACACCGCGATGAGGCCGTTCTTGAGGAGCGTCTTTGCGCTCGCGGCGTCGAGCTCGTTCTGGGTAGCGGAAGGAATGGCGATCTCGCCGGGGACGTCCCACACGTTGCCACCCTCCACGAAGCGCGCTTTGCCGCCGCGACGTTCGGCGTACTCGCGGATGCGGCCGCGCTCGACTTCCTTGATCTGCTTGAGCAGGTCGAGGTCGATGCCTTCCTCGTCGACGACGTAGCCGCTCGAGTCGGAAGCGGTGATCGCGGTACCGCCGAGCTGCTGGGCCTTCTCAATGGCATAGAGCGCGACGTTGCCGGAGCCGGACACGAGCACGCGGCGGCCCTCGAAGTCGAGGCCTTTCGCCTTGAGCATCTCGTTCGCGAAAATCGCGGCGCCGTAGCCGGTCGCCTCCGTGCGCACGAGCGAGCCACCCCAGTTGAGGCCTTTGCCGGTGAGGGTGCCGGCATCGAAGCGGTTCGCAAGCCGCTTGTACTGGCCAAAGAGGTAGCCGATCTCGCGGCCGCCCACGCCGATGTCGCCCGCGGGGACGTCGGTATCGGGGCCGATGTGGCGGAAGAGTTCCGTCATGAACGACTGGCAAAAGCGCATGATTTCGGCGTCGGACTTGCCGTGCGGATCGAAATCGGAGCCGCCCTTGCCGCCACCGATTGGCAGGCCCGTGAGGGAGTTCTTAAAGATCTGCTCGAAGCCAAGGAACTTCACGATGCCGAGGTTGACGCTGCGGTGGAAGCGCAATCCCCCTTTGTAGGGGCCAAGCGCCGAGTTGAACTCAATGCGAAAGCCGCGGTTCACCCGCACCTTGCCCTCATCGTCAACCCAGGGGACGCGGAAGATGATCTGGCGTTCCGGCTCGGCGATGCGCTCAAGGATCGCGGCTTCGGCGTATTCGGGGCGCCGAGCGTGGAGCAGTTCGAGCGATTCGAAAACCTCCCTGACCGCCTGATGGAATTCGCCTTCGCCGGGATTACGGCGTAGAACGGATTCAAGAGTCGCGTCGAGTGAAGTGGCCATCATTCATCCTTCGTTGTGGGTGCGTGCAGTCGTCTTCGTACACCTCTGTTGATACTGAGTGGTAAAGGCGCTTTTTGAAAATCTACACGCCGCGGCCACCTTTCGGAAAGTCGCGGTCTCAGGATGAGAGACGCGGCGCTTTAGCGGGCCGCGAGCTGTTCGATCGCCCAGCGAGGATCGTCCGTGGAGATCGACTCGGGGCGGAGCTCGACGGCCTTTGTGAGCTGCTCCTCCGTGTTCACCGTCCACACGTTGATCTTGTAGCCACGCGCGTGCGCTTCCTTCGCGGCCTCGGGGGTGAGACCGTCCACGCTGCAGCTCAACCACGTGCAGCCGAGCTCCTCGAGCGTGTCCCACGTCGACTCCTCGACCGCATCCACGAGGAGACCGAGCCCCACGTGCGGGGCAACCTCGTGCACAGCCGCGAGAGCCTCGGGGACGAAGGAAATGACCGTGTCGCGCTCGCCGTGCCCCGGGCGTTTATCGTGGATGAGCTGCGCCGAAGCCGTCGCGGCCGACGCGACCTTGACCTCGACATAAAGCTCGAGGTCGTCCATCGCGAGAAGCTCCGTGAGAAGTGGAACGCCGTGGCCACCCTGGAGTGACACCTGTGCAAGCTCGGCGTTCGTGAGGTCCTTGATCGCGCCTTTTGCGGGAATAGAAGCTGGATCGGCCATGCGGTCGATCGTCTCGTCGTGCATGATGATCGGCGTGCCGTCGGCGCTCAGGTGCACGTCGCATTCGACGACGCCAGCGCCGTCGGTCTTTGCCTGACGGAAGCCCGCGATCGTGTTCTCGGTCGTCACGAGCGCTGCTCCGCGGTGGCCAACGATCACGGGTCGGTAGCCCTCGACCCCCGCGACCTCGACGCCTTCGGCATGCGATGCTTGCGGCGGGCGCACGGCGGGCGCTTCCGTGACCAGTGCAGGGGCACCGGTTCCAGAACCCTGCGCGGGGACGAAATGGTCGATGCTCGCGAGAACGGTACGGAGGCCGTGGTCGGCATCCTCCGTCATCGCGCGGACCTCCTCGCCCCTGCTGAGCCCGCTCATGACGGTCGGGTCGATGCACTCAACGATGCTCTGCTCGTAGCTCTCCCCCGCACGCACGACGACGTTGCACGGCAAAAGCGCCCCCATCGACGGATCGGCGTTAAGAGCGCGCCTCGCGAGCGCCGGGATGCACGCACCGAGAATCACGTACGGGCCGAGCTCGGCGCCAGCTTCAGCGCCGATCTTATTGGAGAGGGTGCCCTGCATGTTCAGTTCGTACACCACCCCGAAGCCTTCCTCGGCGAGGGCGTGGCGCACCGCCTCAAGGGCAACATCGAAGGGCGCCGAGACCTGCACTCGGTGCGTGTACTTCACGGGAAACTCCTTTTTCGTGGGGCGTGTTCACGCATGTCGACCGCGCGTGATCGGGCCAGGCTAAGGTGGCAATTCCACGGGCGGTTGACGCGACGGTGGCCTACAGGTGAACGAGCCGGGTTACATTATGGGGCGCAGCGGAACGAGCAGCTTCTCGGTAACTTTCTCGATTCCTGCGCGCACCTTCCACTTCTCGGGATCCACCTCGAAGCAATCCTTGAAGTCGGCCTCAAACACTTTCTCGAGAGCCTCGGCGAAGGCCGGATCGGCAACCTCGAGGTTGGTTTCGTAGTTCAGCGCGAGGGAGAGCCGGTCGAGGTTCGCGGTTCCGACGGTTGCCCACATCCCGTCGATTGTCGCGATCTTCGAGTGGTTCATCGCGGGCGTGTAGAGGAAGATGCGCACGCCAGCGTCGAGTAGATCCTGGTAGAAGCCCCGCGCGACCCAGTCGACGACGACGTGGTTGGACTGTTCGGGGAGCATGAGGCGCACATCGACCCCGCGCGCGGCAGCGGCACGAAGCGGCTCGAGGAGCTTGCCGTCGGGAACGAAGTACGGGGTCGAGAGCCAGATGTTCTTCTGGGCGCGCTCGATGGCCGCGAGGTACATGCGGCGAATCGGGTAGACGGCCTGGAGCGGGAGGTTGGGGTGGACCTCGACGCGCGTATTCCATGCGTTTGGCGCGATCCAGTCAATGCGTTCATCGGCGCGACGATCCTCGTTCCACACGTTGACGAACGCCTGGCGCAGCTCCCACACGGCGGGCCCCACCTCGCGCACGTGGGTGTCGCGCCATTCACTCTCGTAGGCATCGCCGATGTTGAAGCCGCCCACGTACCCCACCTCGTCGTCGACGACGAGGACCTTGGAGTGGAGCAGGCCGGTCGAGCGGACCGGGGCACGCCAAAACGACCCCGAAATGGGGTACATGCGGTGAACGTTGATGCGCTCATCAAGTTGCTCGAAGAACTGGCGAGGAACCACGAGATTCGCGAAAACGTCCCAAATGAGGAACACATCAACCCCGCGCGCAGCCGCGTTGTTCACGGCGTCCATGAAACGCTGGCCTACGCGGTCTCCCTTCCAGATGAAGGTCGCGAGCATGACCGTGTGCTCGGCATTGTCGATCGACTCGATCATCGAATCGTAAAGTTCCTCGCCGCTCGTAAAGATCCTGATGTCGGACTTCTCGACGCTCGAATCGAACGTCCCGGGCTTGGGCGCACGGCGCTTCTTGCGCCCGCGTTTTGTGTAGGCGTCCATGGCGAGGAGGGTGCCCACGGCGACTGTTTGAGCTGCGGCGATACCGGCAGTCGTCGCGAGTGCAGCCCGCCTCGCGATGCGCTTGCTGCGCTCAATAGCGCTCAGCTGTGCGGTGGTTTCACTCATGCCTCAATCCTCGCAACTCTTCCTGAAGCTTGCATTCTCATCCGCGTGGCGGGCTACCGCGGCCGCCACCACAAGATCCTGCCAGCTCATACCCACGGTCGTCACGACCGTGGGGGCACTCGGAGCGCTCGTCTCAACCTTCGCGGCGGTCTCCTCACCGAGGAGCAACTTCATGCTTACGGGTGCGTTTTCGGTGAGGGATCCGTCGGCGATCGCGCGCACGACGTCCCCGTTCTCGCGCAAGGCGACCGCCTGGTCCTCGACGATCACGCGGGCACGTCCCATCGTCTCGGCGGGGACCTCGCGGGTCTGCGGCGTATGCGCACCGACGGCGAGGACGGCCGCGTGCGGCTGCACCCACGCGTCGTCAAACACCGCCTCCTTTGCCGCGCTCGCGCACACGATCACGTCGGCGGCCTCGACGGCGGCGCGGCAGGCGTCGGAACCTGCCTTCACCGTTCCAACGTCGCCTGCACTCCCTCCCGTGCCCACCGCGAGCGCGCTTTCACTCACGTTTTCCGGGCGGCGAACGGCGTAGGTGACAGACCCGAGAGCGTCGAAGCCCACGCCCCCGCTGCCGCACTCATCGGCGAGCGCCCGCACGAGCCCCTCCCCCTGAACTCCCGCGCCGAAGGCGACGACGTTCGGCCGGCGCGTGACGTGCGCGGCGATCGCGCGTAATGCCGGGCGCGCCGCCGCGATCGCAATCGCGGGTGTGCGAAGCGCGGTGAGGGCGATCCCGTCGACGAGCGAGTGCGGCGTCAGCGTCTGCGAGTCGCACAGCAGATACCTGCCCTGGATGAACGGGAGAGACTTGTCCGGGTTGTGCGGCGCAAGGGTCAGTATTTTGATGCCGGCATCGTCACCGACCCTCGAAGGCATCGTGAGGAATTCGCCGGTCCCGACACTCGTGAAGGTGCGTTCAGGGTCGCCTGCCGGATCGAAGCCCGAGGCGAGAGCTGCCGTCAGGGCGTCGGCGGCAGCGCGGTACCCGAGGGCGAAAACGTGCTCTGCGGTGTAGTTTTTCATGTTCTCACTGTGTCATGCGTGACTTAGCACGGGCCGAATCGAGAGATTGAGGCGTAGCCTCGACACATGCCCACGTTATTGATAATTCACGGAACTACGCGTCCATCGCGCTCGGGGATCCTCGTGTCACGCGCACTCGAAAGTCTTGCGAAGGAGACCACGACCTTCGACGTCGAGTTCGCGGATCTCAAGGACATTAACCTGCCCTTCCTCGACGAGCTCGACCACCCTCGATCCGGGAACTACGAGCGGCCGCACACGCGTGCGTGGGCGGCCACCGTCGCGCGTGCCGACGCGATCGTCTGGGCAACGCCCCAGTACAACGGCTCGTTCTCAGCGCCACTCAAGAACGCGATCGACTACCTCGCGGCGGAATGGGAAGGCAAGCCCCTCGGCATCATCGCGTGGGGCTACTCCAACGGCGGGCTTGATGCGGCTCGCGCGCTCACCCCCGTCGCCGCATCGCTCCGGATGGACCTTGTGGAGCCACTGCTCGGTTACACAAGCTACGGCGCCGACCTGATAGACGGGAGCCTCACCGTGAGCGAGGAATGGAAGCGCAACGCGACAACGCTCCTCAAAGGGCTCGAAGAACGCGCGGCGTAGGATGCTCCGCATGACTACTTCACCCCTTCGCCTCGCCGGCGACTTCGTCGTCCTCGAACCGCTCTCACTCGACCATCTCGAGGGACTCAAGGACGCGGTGAACGACGGCGAACTATGGAAGCTCTGGTACGCGAACATCGCGAAGCCCGCGGAAATGCGCCAGGACATCGAGAGGCGCCTCGACCTGTGCGCAGCAGGCTCGATGCTCCCCTATACCGTGATCCGCAAAGTCGATGAGGATTCCGGCTACATTGCCGGGATGACGAACGTCATCAACATTGACCGGGCGAACCGGGTCGCCGAGATCGGCGCAACCTGGTACGCGCAGAGTGTGCAGGGCACCGCGGTGAATCCGGAAGCGAAGTTCCTTCTCTTGCGCCACCTCTTTGAGGTCGAAAAGTTTCAGCGCATCGAGCTGCGCACCCACACCTTCAACAGGCACTCACGCGCGGGGATCGAAAAACTCGGCGCCACCTTTGAAGGGGTCATGCGGCGCCACCGAGTTCTCAAAAACGGCACCACACGCGACACGGCGCTGTACTCGATCCTCGACCACGAGTGGCCCACCGTGCGCGCGCACCTCGAATACCGGCTCCAGCGCGCAGCGCAGTAGCCCGCCCGGGAAGCGTGGCGACGCCTGCCTTAGAACCATTCGCGACAAGGAGAAGGGAACTACGCTCTTTTACGCGACATCCACCAGCGCTCGACGATGAGCCCGACGATGACGACGACAATGCCGACGCCCGCACCAATCGATGTTTCGACGATGCGAGGAACGAGCATCTCGTAATGCCTCGCGGGGTTCGCAAGATGCACCATGAGCAAGGCGAGCGGCGTGACGAATACGAGCCCAAATGAATAATTGCGCGTCACAAACATCTCCGCGAGAAACTGCATCGCGACGATCCACACGACTGTCTGCCACGGCTGACTCGGAAACGACATGAGGAACGCCGCGATGGCGACGCCAAGGACGGTCCCCACAACGCGGTGAAGGGCACGGTTGACCTGCCCCACGCGGCGGGTTTCTGAAAGAGGAGCGACGGCCGCCACTTGCGCCCAATATGGCGAAGGAATCATGAGCGCCGTTGAGATCGACCCCGCAATCAATGCCGCGCTCGCGAAGCGGCCCGCATCCTGTGCGTAATCGGCAACGCTCACGCGCTCGGGCACCGGCACCGGGCGGCCCGTGTTGGCCTCGCCGAGCACATGAAAGAGCACGCTGAACGCCAAGGAAATCAGCACGCTTCCGCCGCCGAACACAATCGGTATCCACAGCGGGAACACGTGCGGGCTCGTCGCGATAGCCGTCGCCGCAAAAACGAAGAAGAGCACTCCCCGCGGCCTCAGCGAAAAGCGGGGTACGAGTCCCGACGTCAGGGCCGCCACGATCGTGCCAACGATGACGACGATCCAGGCCCCAGGAAGCATCGGAACCAGCATCTCCGCGTGGCGCGCAGCGGTCGCGAAAATCTCGCACGCTACCAGGGCGCCTCCCGCAATGGCCTGTTGCCGCACGCGCTCGCGCGTGGGAACGAATCGGCCATAAAGCGAGCTGAAGGTGCCAAATGACGCAAAGAGTGAAAGATCAAGGCGTCCCAAGAAAAGGAGAATCACGAGGGGGACCGCAACCGAAAAGGAGATGCGCACCGCGGGGACGAACTCGCCTCGCGCCTCGCCGAGGGTCACAAAGGTCCGGGCGCTCGAGCCGACATGAACCCTCGCCTCGGCGGGAATCGCGTGCAGAAATGTCCGGCGATGACGAGAGACACGGGGAGAAGGCACGTGCCTCAGGATAAAACCATCCGCGAGGCGCGCGCATCATCGCTCGCCTCAACTCACGTTGTGAGGTGTTCGATCAAGATCTTGGCGCCCAGAGCGATGAGGACAAGACCGCCCGCTACCGCGGCGGGAGTTCGGAATCGGGCCCCGACGCGGTGACCAATGATGACCGCAACGAACGACAGGGCGAAGGTGACGAGGGCGATGATCGCAGCCGCCTCGGCGATGTTGACGGCGAGCATCGCGAAGGACACGCCGATCGCAGCGGCGTCGATGCTCGTGCCGATGCACAGAAGAAGAAGTGTTTTGAGGTTGATCGCCGCTTCCTCGCCGCTATCGCCATCCCCCTCGGCCACGAAAGCCTCACGGATCATGTGCGCGCCGATGAGCGCGAGCAGCGCGAAGGCGATCCAGTGGTCGATGGGGGCGAGCACCTGGGAGAACTGGGAGGCGAGTGCCCACCCGAGCACGGGCATGAGGCCCTGAAACACCCCGAACACGACGGCGATGAGGAGCGCCACGCGGTAGGAGAAATGGCGCATGTTTACGCCCTGCGTGAGCGCGGCGGCGAAGGCATCGGCGGCAAGGCCGACGCCCACGAGCAGGAGTGCGATGATGTCCACGTCTTTCAACACTTTCGCCTCGACATGCGGTGTGTCTAGAGGAAAACGAAAGTGAGGACGTCCAAACAATTTGACGGGGAATAGCGCGCGGGCGATTCTTGACACGGGCCGTAGGGCCCTTCGCCGCCCGCCCACGAGAGGCTCACCCCGCATGAACGCCACGCCCGAACCAACCAGGGTCACCGAGGACTACCTCGCCGTCATCTGGAAGGCGAGCGAGTGGCCGGACGACGGGCACACCCCCGCGACGAGTGCGATCGCCTCCGCACTCGGGGTTTCGCTCTCGACGGTGTCAGCGCAGCTCAAACGCCTCGCGACCGACGGCCTTATCGACTACCACCCCTACGGCGCGATCGCCCTCACTCCCGAGGGCGAGACAATAGCCCGTCAGGTCGTGCGTCGACACCGGATCCTCGAAACCTTCCTCGTCGAGCACCTCGGCCTCGCGTGGGACGAGGTTCACGAGGAGGCAGACAAGCTCGAACACGCGACGAGCGACAGACTGATTGCGCGCATGGACGATATGCTCGGGCACCCCGCAGTCGACCCCCACGGCGATCCGATCCCGTGCGATATTCACGACGCGCCCGACCCCGGCGTTCCGCTTACGCGCTGCGAGCGGGGCGAGAGCGTGGTTATTTCGCGTGTCTCCGATGAGAACCCGGACATCCTTCGCTATTGCGCGAAGCGCACGCTCGCCCCGGGCACCCGAATCACGATCCTCGAAGAGATGGATTCGACGGGACTCATGAGCATCGAAGTGGAGCACGGGCGCGTGGAACTCAGCGCCCAGATCGCCGGCGCGATCAGGGCGGTTCCTGAAGCCGCTTAGGCGCGCTACCCTCGTGCTTCGGCTCGCGCGACGAGTCGCGCAACGAGCTTTGCCCTGTTGGCTTCGGAAATGGGACGTCCGCTGAGGTGGTTGTACACCCACAGCCCAGCGCTCAGAACGTGATCCTCAAGGCGATCTAAGTCGTCCTCGCTCTCGACGTCCTCACTCGGGTCGAGAAGCCAGCGTTCATCAATCTCGCCCCAGGCCCGCTCATAGTCACGGTGGCTCAGCGCCTGGATGTTGAGAAGAATTTCTGCGAGAGGCTCTTCGCGCTCGAGGGCGACCACAAGGGCGCGCTCACGTTCGGCTGGCGTGAGGTCTTCGGGGGTCCTCCCGCCGCTCTGGCGAAGGAGCTCACGCTCCCACAGCCGCGCGGCGTACCGGTGAAGCTCGATGAGGAGGTCATGGCGCGAAGGGAAATGATAGATGAGGCCGGATTTCGACATCCCGGTTGCTTCCGCGAGCGAATCGAACGTGAGTCCGTCGACGCCACCGCACTCGGTGACGAGGTGGTACGCCACCTTAAGGGCGTACTCTTTCTTGCTAGATCTGGGCACGGGGGTCCTAGGGGGAAAGGTTCAGCATTGAGGGGATGACCTTAAAGTAACAGCGTTCTGCATCGGTAAAAGCCAAGAATTACCTCACGCGAGGTACGACACATTTCTTACAAACGTAAGCCACCGCTCTTTACATCTGTAAATCAGAGGTTTAAGTTTGACCCGGTCGAAAAGACTGACACCTGTAAGAAAGAGCAGAGTCGAGGCCCCATGTCTGTCCTGTATGCCGCTCGGCGCGCCCTCAGCCATCACGTCGAGGAGACGCCGATCGATCCGCGCGCTCAAAAATCGCGCGAATCGCTCATCCGCGTCATGGTCGACGCCCTCGACGAAAACCCGCAGCCCCCGAGCGTCTCCGAACTTGTTCGACGCGCCGGCGCGAGCCGCCCCACCTTCTACCAGCACTTCGGGGACATTCCCACGCTGATGCACGCCGCGGCCATGGCTCGCCTCGAAGGGGCCTTCACGGTGCTCCCCCAGCAGGCGTCGGACAACCCCGAAAACTGGACTCGCTTCACCGCCGAAAGCTTTACGGCGCTTTTCACGCACCTGAGCGAGAACCGCGCGTTTTACCTCGCGGTTCTCGACGGCCCGAGCGGGCGCGCCGCCGAGAGCGAACTCACGCGCTTCCTTGCAGGGCGCATGCTCGGCATCGGCACGCTCCGCGACGCGCTGACCCGCCTCACCGGTCCCCGCGCCGCGCGCTATGCCGAGTTCCTCTCGGCGGGTCTCATTTCGCAAGCCACCAAGGACCTCCGCGACGACCTTCCGGTCTCAGCAATGGTCGAAACGACAACCGACTTCCTCGCGGCCGCGACTGGCCACAAGGCCGCCTAAGGAGAACGTTTCATGTCACAGAACAATCTGAAGGCAATGCGCACGGCCAAGGCCAATTCCATCGCGCGACGCCTCCGCAGTTCCGGAAACAGCCTTTCCATCATTCGCGTCATGATCCTCGTGATCGGCGTTTCGCTCGTTCCGCTCGTGTACGCGGCACTTCTCACGTGGTCTAACGTCGACCCCATCAACAGGCTCCACCAGGTGCCCGCCGCCGTCGTCAACCTCGACAAGGGCAACACCGACCCCGACCTCGATCTCGGCGACGAGCTGACCGATGAACTCCTCGATTCGACCTCGAACAACAACCTCGACTGGACGGAAATGTCCGAGTCGCGCGCCAACAAGGCGCTCCAGGACGGCGAGGTCTACGCGGTCTTGAGAATCCCCGAGAACTTCAGCACCAACGTCGCCTCGGTTGGAAACGACGACCCCTCGACGGCAGCCAGAGCTGAACTCTCGATCACGACCAATGACGCGAAGAACATGATCTCGGGCAATCTCGCCCAGAGCATCCTCACGAAGGTCACGGGCACTCTCAACGAGAAGGTCAGTGACGAGTACCTGCACAACATCTATGCGGGTTTCAACGACATGCACGACTCGCTCTCGGATGCCAAAGACGGCGCCGGGCAAATCGCCGACGGTTCTTCGGATGCGAAGGACGGCGCCGGGCAAATCGCCGACGGTTCTTCGGATGCGAAGGACGGCGCCGACAAGCTCGCCGACGGCACCGCAAACGCGAAGGACGGCTCCGGTCAGCTCGCGGACGGGACGGCCGCCGCGAAGGACGGCACGGCCCAACTTGCCGACGGCACCGCAAACGCGAAGGACGGCTCCGGTCAGCTCGTCGTGGGTCTCGGCGACCTCAAGGACGGCACCGTCACCCTCGCGAACGGCGCGAGCACCCTTGCGAACGGCACGACGCAACTCAAGGATGCGACGGGACGCGCCGCGGTTGGCGCAGGCGATCTCGCGAACGGCGTGGGCCGGCTGGATTCCGCCGCAGGTCAACTTTACGACGGTGCCTCGCAGGTCAACAATGGCGCCATTCGCCTGCGTGACGGCCTCACGGACGCCCAGGGTGGCTCCGCGAAACTTGCCGAAGGCCTGAACGAACTGAACTCGAAGACCTCGATCCTCCCCGGCGCGGTCGCGGAGCTCAAGAAGGGCTCCGCCGCTCTCGCTGATGGCTCCGAGCTCATCGCCGAACGCATGGAAGATTTGAGCAATCGCGGACCCGAGATCGTTGATCACCTCCACGAGGTGAAGGACAAGACCCGCGGCGCGCACGACGAAGCCGTCGAGCTCAAGAAGCTCACGGTCGAAGATGTCGAAGGCACGCAGGCCTACGCCGATTCCCTCGCCGACATTCAAGAACACTGGGACGAGATGGATCCCGAGCAGCAAAAGCTCGCGATCGACGGTCTCAAGAGCGGTGCCGACCAGATTGCGGAACGCTCCCGCAAGATCAACGCGGGCGTGAGCGACCTCGACCTCAAGATCATCGTTCCCCTCGACGCTGCCGCGCACGCACTCGACGACAAAGTCAACGAGCTTCCCGCGCTGTTTGACCACGCGGCCGCGAAGTCCCGCGAGGTCGCGGATAAGTTCGCGAGGCTCGACGAAGGCGTGGGCAAGCTCGACGCGAAGTCGAACGAGCTCGTTGACGGCATCAACCAGCTCGCGACGGGCGCAAACACACTCGATGACGGCCTCGGGAAGCTCTCGAATGGTGCCGGCGAGCTGACAAACGGCACGGGCCGTTTGGCGGATGGCACGAGCCAGCTCAAGGATGGAACGGGCACCGCGTATGCGGGCGCTTCGACCCTCGCCGACGGCGCCTCGAAGCTGGATGCCGCGAGCGGAAAACTCAACGATGGCGCACAGCGCCTCGCGACGGGCTCGAATGACCTCACAACCGGCGCGGGCAAGCTTCAGGACGGTGCCGTGAAGCTCGACGGCGGCATCGGCAAACTCAACGACGGCGCCGTGAAGCTCCACGACGGCTCCATAAAACTCAATGACGGTGCCGTGAAGCTCAACGATGGCCTCGGCAAACTCAATGACGGCGCGGTCGAGCTCGGCGGCGGCCTCGGCCGCCTCCATGACGGCGCAAATGAGCTCCACGACGGCCTTGCCGACGGCGTCGAGCAAGTGCCGAGCTACAACAAATCCGAAGAAGACCACCTCGCGAGCGTCGCCTCGCAGCAAGTGGACCTCTCAAAGCACCGCTTGCACGAAGTCAAGAGCTACGGCTACGGCCTTGGCCCGTACTTCATGACGCTCTCGCTGTGGATTGGCGCGCTCGCTTTCTTCCTCGTGTTCCCTGCTCTGAGCGGTCGCAGAGTTGGCAGCAACATGCCCGCTGCGATGGTTGCTCTCGCAAGCTACCTGCCAAGCGCGTTCGTAAGCGTGCTCCAGTCGGTTCTCATGGTCTCGACCGTGCACTTCCTCGTGGGCATCGACATGATGCGCCTAGGCCAGGCGTTCCTCATCTCGTTCATCGCCTCGCTCACGTTCATGGCGCTCAACCAGGCGCTAGTCGCGTGTTTCGGTCCCGTAGGACGCTTCATGTCGCTCATCTTCACGGTGCTTCAGCTCGCGTCGGCGGGCGCTACGTACCCGATCGAGACGACTCCGGAGTTCTTCCAGATCATCAGCCCGTACTTGCCCTTCACGTCGGTCGTGAACGCACTGAGGGTCGCGATCGCGGGCGGCTCGATCAACTTCGCCCACCTCATTTGGGTCATGGTTGCCTATTCGGCGGTCGCCCTCGTGATGCTCTTGTTCGGTATCCGTGCGAAGCGCCGGGTGGAGAAGATCAAGAAGAAGATTCACGACCGTGTCGAGAGCGCGGCTCCCGAGGAAGCGCCGGCTGGAGAGGGTGCCGAAGGCGCTGAGGAGTCCGACGGTTCTTCGGATACGGAGGATGCTTCGCAACCCGACGATGATGAGAGCGTCGAGGACACGGAGGACACCGAGGAGTCCGCGGATGCTGAAGAGCAGCAGGACGCTGGCGAGGCGGCAGATTCCGAAACGCCCGAGAGCGGTGAGGGTTCGATACCCGGGGAGAAGGCCTGACGGGCACCGGGCGCGAGTTATCCACAATCGGGGGTCCGACGCCTGCCGAGGCTCACCTGTTTCCGTAGGATCGAGGCATGACGCTTCCCTCCCATCCGTTTCAGGTCAATCTTCACGCGGTCGTCGAGCTTCTGAGCACGCACATCTACTCGAATCCGCGCGTGTTCCTGCGCGAGCTCATTCAGAACGCTCGCGATGCGATCATGACGCGCATCGAGGCGGGCACGCTGACCCTCGATGATGCCCTCATCCAGGTGACGCCCGTGGGCCCCGAATCTGGCGAGCTCGTTGTCACCGATAACGGCGCGGGCATGCACCGCGAGGAAATGGCGGAGCTCCTCTCGACCGTCGGCCAATCGAGCAAGCGGGACATTTTCGACTTGCCTCGCACGGATCGGCTGGGGCAGTTCGGCATCGGGCTGCTGAGCTGCTTCATGGTGAGCGATGAAATCGTGGTCGAAACCCGCCCCGCCTCCGGTGGGGAGGCGAGCCGTTGGGTGGGCCGCAGTGATGGCACGTTCACACTCGAAGCTCTCGAGGGGTCCGCCGGCTCTCACGTTGCAGTCGGCACGAGCGTGCGGCTCACTCCCCGGCCGGAAGCTCGCGAGCTCACGTCATACGTCCGCGTGTGGGAGCTCGCGACCACGTTCGCGGAGTTCCTCCCCGTGACGCTCGAGGTCTGCGGGCCGCGTGGAACGGAGCGTTTCGTCAATCGCACCCCGTTCTTTACCCGTCACCTCTCCCCCGGGGCGCTTCCCTCGGCGGCTGATGCTCCCGTGGAGGGCAGCGAAGATGATCTTTACGCTTGGGCTCTCGAGCGGGATCTCGAGCATCTCGCCGAGTACGGAACCGAACTTCTCGGTGCACAACCCCTCGACATCATCGATATTTCCGTTCCCGAAACGGGCACCCGAGGAACCGCTTTCGTCCTTCCCGCTTCTCCCTCCCCCGGCGCGCGGCAGGCCACGCGCGCCTACATGGGCGGGCTTCTCGTCTCCGAAGCCCTCCCCGATCTCCTGCCCGAATGGGCATTTTTCGTGCGAGTCGTTCTCGATTCCACGGGGCTTACCCCCACCGCCTCGCGTGAGGGTTTCGTCAACGATGAGGCGCTCGCCGTCACGAAGCGCGCGATTGCCTCGACGTTGCGAGCCTGGATCCTCTCGCTTGCTGAGAGCGATCCGCGCGGCCTCCAGCGTTTCCTTGCCATCCACGACTTGGCCCTGCGCTCCCTCGCCGTTCACGATGTGGAGCTCGCGCGGATCGTGCTGCCTCATTTCACGTTCGAGACGAACCAGGGGCGCATGCTCGTGAGCGAGATCGTCGAGGCGAACCCGCGTGTGCGCTACGCCGAAACAACGGAGGAATTCCGCCAGCTCGCGGGCGTGATCCCGAGCGACCAGGTCGTCGTCAATGCCGGTTACGTGTACGAAAAAGACCTCATGCGGATGCTCGGCGAGACTGTTGCGTCCGCGAGCGCCGCGCCAGTCACCCTTGGCGATGTGATCGCGCAGTTCGGGGCGGTGTTCGGTCCCGACAAAGAGGCCGCCGAACGCGTGCGCGCATTCGCCGAAACCGCACTGTTTGGGCTCGATTGCGACGTCCAGGTGCGCGCGTTTACTCCCGAGGATGTCCCGGCCCTCTACGTCGTTGATCCCGATGTTTTGAGGAGCATGGAGCTGCGCCGCCTTGAGGAATCGACGAGCGGCTTCTGGGGTGACCTCATGCGTGAGGTCACGGCCTCCTCACCGGAAACGGAGCGTGCGCCGAAAGGCCCAGACTCGAGCCTGCCCACCCTTGCCACGCTCGTTCTCAACTGGAATAGCCCCCTCGTGAAGATGCTCGCGGGCATCGAGGGCGAGGATCAGGTCGTGGCCTCACGAACGGTGCGGCTCATCTACGTGCAGGCGATGCTCGCGGGGCACAACCCGCTGCGGCCCGCGGATCGCGCGATCCTCAACGAGTCCCTTTCCGACATGCTCGCGCTTTCCACGAATCTCATGCGGCGCGATCTCTCGATCGAGGATTTTCTCGAACCGGGCGAAGGCACCGAAAGTTAGGCTGGGACCATGCGCGAACTCCAAGCAACGATTATTGATGAGATGGGCGTGAAGCCCCAGATCGACCCTGCGGCAGAGATCGAGCGCCGCGTCGCTTTCCTGACCGAGTACCTGCGTTCGACCGGCGCGAACGGTTTTGTGCTCGGCATTAGCGGCGGCGTCGATTCGACTCTCGCGGGCCGCCTCGCTCAGCTCGCGGTTCAGAAGGTGCGTGCCGAGGGCGGCGACGCTCATTTCGTCGCGGTGCGCCTTCCACACGGGGTGCAGCACGATGAGGCCGATGCGGCCGCGGCAATGGCGTGGATCGGCGCGGACCGCGAGATGACCATCAACATCAAGGGCGCTGCGGATGCACTTCGCCACGAGTTTGCGTCTGCGGCGGGGCATGAGACGAGCGATTTCAACGCGGGCAACATCAAGGCACGCCTGCGCATGGTCGCTCAGTACACGATCGGCGGTGACGAGGGGCTCCTCGTGATCGGCACCGATCACGCCGCCGAGTCCACGGTCGGGTTCTTTACGAAGTTTGGTGACGGTGGCGCGGACATCCTTCCTCTCTTCGGGCTCAATAAGCGCCAGATCCGCTCACTTCTCGAGCATCTGGGCGCGCCGGATCCGCTCTGGACCAAGGTGCCGACCGCCGACCTGCTCGATGGCAACCCCGGGCGCACGGACGAGGACGAACTCGGCGTGAGCTACGACGACATCGACGACTACCTCGAAGGCCGCGACATCCCCGCGCCCTCCGCAGAGAACATTGAGCGCCGCTATCTCTCGTCGCGACACAAGCGCACAACGCCCGTGACCATCACCGACACGTGGTGGAAGGGCACCCCGGAGTCGCGATGAGCGAAACAGAGACCTTCGAAAGCCTCGCGCGCCGCTTCGATTCCCCCGCGCCCATGCCGCCAAGGGAGCGGTGGGAGATCGGCAAGCGCGCCGAGCGGCTAGCGGAGGAACGAGGCGATAAGCGAGCCCTGTACGAGATCCGCATGAGGCTCGTAGGTTTCGCCTTCCAGGCAGCCGAGGCCACGGAGCAGCTCACACTGTTCCTGTGGTGCGCGCACATGCACGATTCCGATCCCTCTCGCTACCCCGTGCGTCCTCTCGAGACTCAGCCGGACGTCGACCTCCTGTGGTGGTACAAGTGGCTCACGGTCATGCTTCTGAGCTACCCCCAGTACTCGCTGTCCCAGGTGCGTTCCGCGCTCGACATGATGCGCGCCGCCTATCAACGCGAAGGAGCCGGGGAAGCCGGAATCCTGTGGGCCGAACTCTCTTTCGCGCTCGAGACGGGCAATGTCGACGAAGCCCGCGAGGTTCTCACTCGCATCAAGGCGTGCCCTCCCGACGAATACTCCAATTGCGACGCGTGCGCGAGGGCGCAGGAAGCCACGATTTTGTGGCAGATCGACGAGCCGGAGGCAGCGCTTCGCCTCGTGGACGAAATCCTCGACCGGGGCTACGAGTGCGCCGAAGAGCCCCAGTCGATCGCCTCGGAGGCGTTGTTCGCCTTCGCGCGCGCCGGGAGGCTTGCCGAGGCCGCGGCGCTCGCGGAGTTTTCGTACCCGCTGATCATGTCCTCACCGATGCATCTCAGCCACCAGATCGACCACATGCTGTTCCTTCTCGCGACGGGCAATGTGCGCATGGCGGCGATGCTCTTCGTGCGCCACTTGCCGAACGTACGCCACGAGGGTCTCGCCCCGAGCATGTACCTTGCGGCGCTCAAGCAGCTAATCGTGGTGGCGAGCGAGCTTACGCGCGCCGGGTACGGCGCAATGGCGATCGAGGGCCTCAACGGCGAAGACACAACCGTCGAGGAGTTCATTGAAGCGGCGCGCAGCACGGCGCTTCCCCTTGCGGAAGCGTTCGATAAGCGCGATGGCACGAATGACCGCGCCGCCTCGGTCACCGAGGCGGGCCACACTCCGCTCGAGCGCTTCGCGTTCGAGCTCGGCGGCTGAATCGATCCTCGGGAAAGCGGCTCACGTGCCGCAAAAACTCGTGAAGAATCGAGCGTGAGCCGGTGGCTCCTCGAGGTCCTCGAATCCGTCGCGGCGCGTCCACGGATCGCGAATCGCGGTAAGGAGCCGCTCGAATTTTTCCCGCTCGCCGCGCTCGATGTCGCGCAGTGCTGCCTCGACGTGGTGGTTGCGGGGAATGTAGATCGGGTTCGTCTCGCGCATGAGCGCCTCGGCGCGCTCGAGGCTCGTTCCCCCGCGCGAGCGAAGCTCCTCGAGTTCAGCTCGCCACGCGCTGCCCGCGGCGAACTCTCCATCGATGCTTTTTCCTTCGGCGAGGGCCCTGAAAAACAGGGTGAAGTCCATGTGCTCGCGCTCGAGGGACTCGAGAGTGTTCGCAACGAACTGCACCAACGCGACGTCCGGTTCCGCCTCGATTCCGAGCTTCCGCGCGAACACTCGCGTGAAGGCAGCGCGGTACTCCACCTCAAACTCCGCCAGTACCGCACTCGCGTCGTCGATCGCGCGCTGCGGATCCGGATCGATGAGGTCGAGGAGGGACTCTGCGAAGCGCGCGAGGTTCCACTGCGTGATGGTTGGCTGCTGGTCGTAGGCGTAGCGGCCGCCGGTGTCGATCGAGCTGAAGCACGCCCCGGCCTCGTACCGATCGAGGAAGGCACACGGCCCAAAGTCGATCGATTCGCCCGCAACGCTGACGTTGTCGGTATTGAGAACGCCGTGCACGAACCCCACCCCCATCCACTGCGCCACGAGCCGCGCCTGGCGTGCGGCAACGCCGCGAAGGAGAGCAAGCGCTGGCCTCCGGCGAGCGTCGGCACGCTCTTCCCATCCGGGGTAGTACCGATCGAGGACGAATCGCACGAGCTTGTCGCGCGTATCCGCCGCGATTGCTCCCTGATCGCCCGCGATCCTCGCAAACTGGAAGGTGCCCACGCGGACGTGGCTTGAAGCCGTGCGGACGAGGATCCCCGCGGGTTCCGGCTCGGGTGCGCGGCGCCTGATCCGCTCCCCCGTCTCGAGAACCGCGAGCGCGCGGCTCGTGGGAATGCCGAGGGCGTCAAGCGCCTCCGAGATGAGGTATTCGCGATACATCGCGCTGAGCGGCGCTTTGCCGTCCGATCCAGGACGCGAGAACGGCGTGAGCCCGCTGCCCTTGAGGTGCACGTCCACGATCGCATCGCCGCAGGTCAGCTCACCCATGAGGTGGGCGCGGCCGTCGCCGAGGACGGGCGAGAACGTGCCAAACTGGTGGCCCGAATACGCCATCGCGTGCGCGCTGTGCGCATTCGAAAAGCTGCGCGCGAGGCCCTCGACCGCCTCGACTTCCGCCCCGGAATCAATCCCAAGCTCCCTCGCGAGCGGCGCATTCGCGGCCCCCACGCGCGTATCGGTGGGGATGCTGGGCGCGCACTCGCGCACGAGATCGGGAAACTCGCGCGCGAACTGGGTGGTCAGTGTCGGAAACTGGGAGGGCACACCACCACGCTACAGGGTCCGTTCCGACGTTTACTCACCTAGCGTCGCACCCACATCCGTGAGCGCTTGACCACTACACTTTCGGTATGCCGCGCTTTTCTCGCGCCGACGTCTATCGGCGCCAATACAAAGCGATCGTCGCCATCTTCGCCGCGTCCTGCATGCTCGTCTCGATTGGCACGCTCGTGAGCACCATTGCGGCTGGGCAACCGTCGGACCAACGGGCGGTCCCCGCCGCGCCCGCACCCGCGAAGGCGCGCGTGATGACCATCCCGGACACCCCCGCGGATGCCTCCGCGCTCACAAATCTGCCGCGCGGTGTGGATCTGCGCGAGGGCGAAAGCCTCGGCATCGATGTGTCCTCGCACCAAAAGACGATTGACTGGGGCGATGTCGCCGATGCGGGCGTGAGCTTTGCGTACATCAAGGCGACCGAGGGCACCGGCTATACCGACCCGAAATTCGCCTCGAACTGGAAGGGCGCCACGAAAAGCGGCATCACCCCGGGCGCCTACCACTACTTCACGCTGTGCTCCCCCGGCGCGGACCAGGCACGCGATTTCTTGAAGGCGGCCCCGCCGGATTCGGGTGCGCTTCCACCCGCCCTCGACCTCGAGTTTGATGGCGCGTGCGACGAACGCCCCGAGGCGCAGCACGCAAACGCGGAAGTCGCAGACTTCGTGAGCATTGTCGAAAAGGCGTGGGGGCGAAAGCTCGTGATCTACTCGAGTGCCGAGTGGCGGCGCCACTACGACCTCCCGCACGCCGAAGGTCGCCCAACCTGGCTCTTTTCCGAGTCCTCGCGTCCCGAGAAGGATCGCTGGGCGGTATGGCAGCTGCGTTTTGACGGCACAGTTGACGGAATTTCCACGAAGGTCGATATTGACGTGATTCGACCAGCGCATCTCAAAGGAGAGTAATCGATGACGAGACGAGTAAGCGTCGTCCTCTTTGACGCATTCGAGCTGCTTGACGTGTGCGGGCCGGTTGAGCTTTTGAGCCACGTCGAGGGCATCACGCTCGACTTTGTGGGGCCCGAGGCGGGTCTCGTCTCGAGCGCGCAAGGCCTTCGCGTGGAGTGTGGCCGTTCGTTCCGGGAGCTCTCCAAGGAGCCGATCGACATCCTTCTCGTCCCGGGAGGGCCCGGCACGCGAACGCTCGTCGACGATGCGCCGTTTCTCGCGTGGCTTACCGAGGTTGGCACGCGTGCCCGGCTCCTCGCGTCCGTGTGCACGGGCTCGGCGCTCCTCGCTTCGGCTGGGCTGCTCGAAGGCTACCGCGCAACGAGCAATAAAGCCGCGTTCGAGTGGGCGCGCACCTTCGGTCAGACGGTTGCCTGGCAGAGGGAGGCTCGCTGGGTTGAGGATCGCGATCGCTGGACGTCCTCGGGCGTGGCCGCTGGGATGGACATGACCGCAGCCCTCATCGCCTCCCTGTGCGGTCCCGAGGCACGTGATCGGGCCCTCGCGAAGGCCGAATACACGGCCAACACCGATAGCGATTCGGATCCCTTCGCCGCCGCGCCCCCTCTGCCCTGAGGGCGTGCACAGCAGGGCGGCACGCCCTCACAGCTGGCGGAGGCGGCTCCAGCGAGAGACCCAGCCCTCGACATCGACGAGAGGCACGAGAAGCGGAGGTTTCTCGCTTGAGGCGGGCCGCAGCGAAGCGTCACGGACCGCCGCGCTATTTTCGCGGCGCGCCCGAGCGTTGTAATCCTCGAGGTATTCGCGCACCGCGTCTTCTGATGGGAGCGAGCGAAGAGTATGCGCGAGCATATCGTGCTCCTTGCGCAGCACCACAGCGGCGGGCAGCAGCGCCTCGCGATCGAATTCGCCGGAGGAAATGCGCGATTTAATCCACCAGTCGGGATCGTGCACGTCCGGAAGCTCGAGCTGCGCACCCGCGAGGGGAAGGTTGTCAAAAACGCCGGCAGCGGCGGCCCGATCGGCAGCCGTCGGAATGAACCCCGCACCCTCCCCCACGGCACCGAGCCATGCGTTTGTGTGCGAGCCCGAGGGCGTCTCCTCACTCATGCTGCTCAACCCCTCACCCGAGTACACGCGTGCAGATACGCGAAAGCCCCTCCCGTAGGAGGGGCCCGCATGGGGTGCGCAAGGGGGGACTTGAACCCCCACGCCCGCAAAGGCACACGGACCTGAACCGTGCGCGTCTACCAATTCCGCCACTTGCGCGGGTACTTCGACACCGGGTTTCACGGCACACCGAGATCGAAGCGCTCCCTAATATAGCCCCACCGCCTCGCGCGCGCGAATCCACGCACGAGCCAGGTGGGCAACGCCACGAGTGTGTACGTCAGCCGTCCGCGGGGGTCGGGAGAACAACGAGCACACCCGATTCCTGCGCGTTGAGGATCGTTGCCGCAATCACGGTCGCCTCGCCCTTGCCCCATTCAGCTTCGAAAGGGCACACCTGCGAATTGCGACCTTCCGGAATGAACATTTCACCCGTGCATTCGAACTTCGAAACCGGGATCTCGAAGGCCTCCATCGCCTTGAGCGCTTTTTTCGAAACATTTGCGCCATCAGCCGGTGCGTCAGCCGCCCACATGCCGCCCGCGCCGTAGGCATACACTTCGGTTCCGGTTTCGGTGAACTTCGCGGTAAGCGAGGGGTCGAAGTCCTTCTCGAAACCGACCAGGAGGCCGGTGCCTTGCACGCTCGAAAACGTTCCGTACACGTAGGCCTCGGTCGTCTTGTTTTCGCCCTTTACGGTGCAGTGCGTCTTCGGTTTACCAGCCGTGATGTCCACGTCTGAATCGCATTCGACGCTTGCCGAAGCGTCATCGGGAACGACGTCCGTGATCGCCTTGGCGATCTCATCCTTCGAGACGGGAAAATCACCGATCTCGGGGTCATCATCGTTCGTGATGTGGGCAACCATAGCAGGGGCCGAAGTGACCTCTCCCCCGGATTCGGCCGAAGGCTTCTCACTCGGCTCGCTGCTCGGTGACTCGCTCGCGCTCGGCTCCGCACTCGGCTTATCGGTTTCTTTGGCCGAGGGAATCTGGGTGGGGCTCGGCTTCGCCGTTTCGGGTGCGTGGGTGGGGGTCTCGGTTGGCGTGGATACCTCACCGCCCGTAGCCCCGCACGAAGCGAGCACAAGCGCGGCGGCGAACGCGGCGGATGCGCCGCGGAACGTGGACCTCATCGACATGGATATCTCCTTTAGACATCAGCACAAGGGAAGTGCGTGCTGACATATCTTCCCGCGCCCCACGCAAAAAGTAAAGACTTTGCAAAGTGTGGAGGTTGTGAAGGAAAGGCCGCACGCTCGAGCGGCAGGCGGGGTCCGACGGTTACCAGGCGTCTTACGAGGCCGCGGCGCTAAAACACCGCTCGCACACAAGGGATTCGCGCCGCGACAAGCGACACCGCCCACGAAAGCCCGAGCACGAGCACCCATGCGCCCACGCACGAGAGCGTTCCACTCGAATCGAGCCCGGGCACGAGGAGGCGCACACCGATGAGCACAACGAAATGGCACAGAAACACGCCGAACGACGCATCGCCGAGGCGCCGCAACACACCCTGCACACGATCGGAAACCTCCCACTCGCGGCTCACGGCAAGAAGGCCCGCCACGAGCGCAAACGATGCACCGACACTCAAGGGTGATCGGTAGTTGCCGCTGACGAGCTTGCCCCATCCCTCGTTCTCAATACCGAGACCGCCACACACGCCGAGAACCGCGAGCAGCGCGAAACCGAGGGCGAGCACGGCGGGGGCAAGGCGCCGTCGGACCGGGTGGGCGAACGCGACGTGACCGGCGAGGTAGTGCCCTACGTAGAAAATCCAGTAGGTGAGCACCGCCCCGGAAATCACGCCCGTGGGTTGCCCGACCGCCTCAAACGCGTTCGGAGCGAGATACACCGACAAACCCCACGCGAGGCTCACACCGGTGGCTGCCCACGCACGCGCTTTCGAATGCGCAACGAACGAGCCGAGCACGGGGGTAATGATGGAAAGGCCCATGATTAGCCATAGAAAGTACAGCTGTGGGGACTGATCCCCCATGAGCGCTTCCTTGCCTAGCCGCTCCGCGGTCAGGTCACGACCCAGAACCGCGCCATTGATCACAACGCCATACACGAGCGTCCACACGATGGTCGCGGGAATGAGCCGCGCGAAACGCGAACGCAGAAACGGCCATGCCCCTTTGCGCATCGCCACCGGGGCGAGGTTCAGGGCGCCGGAGATCATGATGAACACGGGCACTGCGACGTTCAGCATCGAGCGGAACACAACGAGAGCCCAGGGGGCGTTTTCGACAGTGGCGGCGGGCGCGAGACAGTGGATACCTACGACAGCGACGATCGCCGAAATACGCACAACATCGAGCATTGGCACGTAGCGCCGCTGAGGTGTCGAAGGCATGGGATCAAGGTTACGAGAATTCGGCGCGCGCCTTTTCAGCCTCCGCAAAGCTCGCGTCGATTGCCTCAACGCTGATGCGGTGGCGGAACACGAGCACGTACGCGAGGGTCACGAGCAGCACGAACGGGATGCCCACCATGGCCGCGAGCTGCATGCGCTCAACGGCGATCACCGTGGAGAACACAAAAAGCAGCCCAGCGATGCCCGCAATCGCCGTCACCACGCCACCGGGCATGCGGAACAGTTCGCGCCCGTCGCGCGTGCGGTGGTAGACGATGTAGGTGACGAGGATCAGAACCCACACGATGACCGCCGAGAAGATCACGGTCGACATGATGAGGGGGAACAGGCCGCCGATGCCCGTCATCGCAAGCACCACGACGACGAGGATCCCGCACGCGTGCACGATGATGCCGGGCAGCGGAATGCCGCGCGTGGTCGTGCGCTCGAGTACTCGCGGGGCGAGCGAATCCGCGGCGAGTGAGTGAAGAAAGCGCGAGCCCGCATACACGTTCGCGTTCGCGGCGGACAGCGCGGTGATCACCACGATGAGATTCGTGAGGCCCGCCGCAGCGGGAATCCCGAGCTCGTGGAACACCATAACGAACGGTGACAAGCGCACGTCACCAGCGGCACCCGAGGCCTCTTTCCACGGCACGAGCGCGACGATAATCCCTATCGCTGCAACGTAGAAGAAGCTCAATCGAACCACGGTCGACTGCGCGGCCGTGCGGATCGACCGCGCGGGATCCTTCGCCTCTGCTGCCGAGATGGACAGCATCTCGATGCCGCCAAAAGAAAACATCACGAGCGCCATCGATACCCACACGCCCTTGAAGCCAAAGGGCATGAAGCCACCGTCGTTCGTCCAGTTCGAGACCCCGGCAGCAGGTGTTCCCGGGAGACCGAAGAACACGAGACACAGTCCCACGAGAATGAAGACGACGACCGCGATGACTTTGATGCTCGAAAGCCAAAACTCGATCGTGCCGAAGCTCTTGACGCTCACCACGTTGATCGCAACGACAATCGCGCCGAGGATCGCGACCCCCGCCCACTGCGGAAGATCCGGAGCCCAGAACTGGAGATACAGGCTGCACGCATACAGTTCTGCGGCGGTCACCCCGACCGTCACGATCCAGTAGAGCCACCGCACGAGATAGCCCCAAAAAGGCGAGAGGTAGCGCGCGGCGAGTGTGCCAAATCCGCCCTGGACGGGGTGGCGCGAAGCCATCTCGCCCATCGCGAGGGCGATGGTCATGGCGATGGCGGAGCCGATCGCAAAGCTGATGATCACGGCGGGACCGGCCACGGCGATCGCATCTCCGGAACCGAGGAACAAGCCGGTGCCGAGCGCGGAGCCCATCGCGATCATGGCCATCTGTCGATGCGTGAGTGATCGGGAAAGGTGGCCGTGTTCGTGGGGATCGCCGGCTGTAGACGGGGGTGACGATGGGGAGGTCATTACATAAATGTATTCAATTTTTTGGCAACGTGCGCGTATGGCCACCAGGTGACACGAAAAAGCGGCGGGTGTGGACCCGCCGCTTCCTCGTTCGCTCTCGTTCGAGCGTTTACGCTATGCCGTTCAGGCGCGCGCACCCTTCGCGGCAACGACCTGGACAACGAGGTTCGCGTAAACCTCTTCGTGCAGGCGCACCGTCACGGTGTACTCGCCGAGCGACTTGATCGGCGCGGTGAACTCGACCTTGCGGCGATCGATCTCGCGATCGAAGCCAGCCTTGACAGCCTCGGCAACCTCGGCGGCGGTCACGGCGCCAAAGAGGCGGCCGTTCTGGCCCGCACGCTCGGCCACGACGACCGGCTTGGTCTGGAGAAGGTCACGCAGTGCCTGCGCGTCCTCGAGCGACGCCACGGCGCGCTTCGAGTTTGCGGCAGCCATCTGCTCGAGCTGGCGCTCAGCGCCCTTGGTCCACGGCGTGGCAAGGCCGCGCGGCAGGAGGTAGTTGCGCGCGTAGCCGGCCTTGACCTCGACGACATCGCCGGGGCCGCCGAGCTTGGAAACCTCGTTGGTGAGGATGAGCTTGGTAGTAGCCATTTTTCTCTATCCTTCCTTGGCTCAGCGACCGGAGGTCGAGTAGGGAAGGAGGGCGATCTCGCGGGCGTTCTTGACGGCCTTCGCGATCTTGCGCTGCTCCTGGACACTGACGCCGGTCACGCGGCGTGCACGGATCTTTCCGCGATCCGAAATGAACTTACGCAGAACCGCGGGGTCCTTGTAGTCGATGTTCTCGATACCGGCGCTCTTGAGCGGGTTCTGCTTCTTCTTGGGCTTACGAAGCTCTGGCTTCGCCATCGTGGTGCTCCTTTGAGTGAGGGGAGCCCGGGCTTTCTACCCGGGATGGAATGGATAAATTGAGGATGTGTGCCGAGTGGCGCGGCGCGATTTAGAAGGGCGGTGGCTCTTCGGCGCCGCCGTTGCTCCAGGGGTCAACATCGGCGGGGTTCTGGCCGCCCTGCGGTCCACCCTGGGCGCCACCGCGGTTACCGCCGTAGCCTCCCTGGTTGGAATAGCCGCCTTGGCCGCCACCGTAGTTGCCGCCACCGCTGTTACCACCGTTGAAACCGCCACCGAAGTTTCCGCCGCCGCCGCGCTGAGTGCGGGTCGGCTTCGCGGTCGCGTAGCGAAGCGAAGGACCGATCTCGTCGACCTGGAGTTCGATCGAGGTGCGGTTATTGCCTTCGCGGTCGGTGTAGGAGCGCTGCTGGAGGCGGCCCTGAACGATCACGCGGGTGCCCTTCGTGAGGGACTCGGCGACATTCTCGGCTGCATCGCGCCAGATGGAGCAGCGCAGGAAGAGAGCTTCGCCGTCCTTCCATTCGCCCGACTGGCGGTCGAACGTGCGGGGGGCCGACGCGACGGTGAACGACGCGACGGGAATCCCCGAGTTCGTAAAGCGCAGCTCGGGATCGGCGGTCAGGTTTCCGACGACGGTGATGACGGTATCGTTCGCCATGACTCTCCTTCAGCTGATGGTGCGGTGTGGCTTGTAAACGAGGTTTTTACTTCTCGTCGACGCGCATGAGCTTCGTGCGCAGAACGGACTCGTTGAGGCCGAGCTGGCGATCGAGCTCCTTGGCGGTCTCGGGCTTCGAGGTGAAGCTCAGGACGACGTAGATGCCTTCCTGCTTCTTGTCGATCTCGTAGGCGAACTTGCGCTTGCCCCACACGTCGGTGTTGTCGACGGTGCCGCCCTCAGCAGGAACAACCTTGATGAGCTTCTCAAAAGTGGTGTCCACGGTACGCTCGTCGATCGACGGGTCCAGGATCACAACCATTTCGTACTTACGCATGTGTAAATCCCCACCTCCTGTGGTCTATCGCGGCCACGGTCCTTCCGTGGCAGGAGGGTCATGCATGCGCCTGCGGTTTTCCACAGACTTCCCAAGTCTAGCGGCTCGCCCGGGTTCGGGGAAGGGGGTCCGACGGTGGCCTGGACCTCACCGCTACCGAGGTTCTTTCGGCGCTTCGGTCGGCTCGGCGGGTTTGTCGTTGCCGCGCGTCGGCTGCACCTTCGGGGTCTTGGGCTTTTCGCTCGGTTCGGGCTTCGGTTCAGGCTTCGGCTTCGGTTCAGGCTTCGGCTTCGGTTCAGGCTTCGGCTTCGGCGCTGGCGATGCCGGCTTCTCCTCGGAGGGAGAAGGAGACGGCTCGGGCGCCTCCTGCGACGGCTCCTCGGTTGCGGGCGGCTCCTCACTCGGCTCTTCCGATGGTGCCTCGGTCACCTCGGGTTCCTTGGTTTCGCGCGGCGCGGGCGCCTGCGTCCGCTTTCGCCTCTTCCGCTTCTTCTTGCCATCGGTATCGACTTCGTCGGGGAAGTCGAGTTCGTCCTGCCCGTCGAGGGCGCTCGTCATGATGTCGCCGAAGATGCTCGCGGGTGCGCCGCCGCCGGTCATGTCATCCCACGGGCCGAACGGGGTGAGTGGCTCTTCAGTGCGGCCGTCGGCACTTGGTTGGAACATGCCCACCGCGGTCACTAGCTGCGGGGTGTAGCCCACGAAGAGCGCCGAGCGGAACGAGCTTGAAGTACCCGTCTTACCCGCGACCGGGCGGCCATCCATTTTTTCATTGACGATTCGTGCCGAGCCGCGGGAGCTCGTGGGTTCCTGGAGGGCTACGGTCGCGTTGATCGCCGTGGACTCCTTGAGAACTCGCTCGCCGTCATCTTTGTAGGCGTACTTGTGCGAACCGTCAGCATTCGTCACTTTTTCGACGATGTGCGGCGTGCGCTTGATCCCGCCCGAGGCGATCACGGAATACGACCCCGCGAGCTCGAGAACCGTGAGCGATGAAGAGCCAAGGACGTTGCTCGGGCTGTCGTCGAGACCGGGCGTCTTCTCGGAAAGCCCCATCTTGACGGCCGCTTCGCGCGTCTTCTCGGCGCCCATGTCAACGTTGAGTGCCGCATAGGGCGTGTTGTAGGAGTGCCGCGTCGCGGTCAGGAGATCGACGCTGCCACGCGAGACATTGCCGAAGTTCTTGACGGTCCACCCCTTGAAGGTCCTAGGCGAAGAGGCGTCCCAGTTGGAGTGGAGGCTATAGCCCTCCTCGAGCGCCGCAACAAGCGTGAACGCCTTGAACGTTGAACCGGCCTGCATGCGCGACTGGGTAGCGTCGTTCCGCTGCTGCTTGAGGTAGTCCTCGCCGCCGTAGAGCGCCCGGATCGCACCGGTTGACGGGTCGATGCTCACGGTTCCCACGCGATTATTCTCGGGGCGGTCCTCGGGAAGATTCGCGATCGCTTCGACGGTCGATTCTTGCGTGTGCTTGTCGATCGTCGAAACGATCGTGTAGCCGCCCGTGTCGATGTCGTCCTCGTCAAAGCCTCGCGCCTCGAGTTCCTTGCGCACCGCCATCATGAGGTAGCCGTTTGTGCCGCGCAACGAGTTTTGGGGCTTGTATTCGATCGTCTCGGGGAAGCTGAGCTTGTCGGCTTCCTCCTTCGTGAGGCTTCCCGTCTCGTTGACCTCTCGGTCGATGACGCGCTGCCAGAGCGCCTTCGCTTTATCGGGATTCTTCGCCGGGTCGTAGGCGCTCGGTGCGGGAATGACGGCGACGAGAAGTGCGGCCTCGGCGTCATCGAGCTCGCTCGCACTCTTGCCGAAGTAGGCCTGCGCCGCCTCTTCGATTCCGTAGGCGGAACGACCAAAGTAGATCGTATTGAGGTAGCGCGAAAGGATCTCGTTCTTGTCGAGCTCCTCATCGATTTTGACGGCCATGATCATTTCGCGCACCTTGCCGGTATACGACGTGACCTTGCCCGTGTAGTAGTTCTCGACGTACTGCTGGGTGATCGTCGAAGCCCCCTGGCGGGAGCCGCCAGAAAGGTTGTTCACGAGAGCGCGCACGATACCCTTCGGCGAAATGCCGCGGTTCTCGTAGAACGTGGAGTCCTCGGAGGCGACGACAGCCTCCTTGACGTTGTCCGGGATCTCGTCGGCGGGCAGGATCGTGCGATTGAGGTCGCTGAACTCGCCGAGGAGAGTCTTTCCGTCCGAGTAGTACACGCGGGTCGTTTGAGCAACGGCGATATCGGTCGGCTCGGGTACTTCGGTAGTCGCATAAAGCCACGCACCGAAGCCCACGCCAGCACAGAAGAGAACGAGGACGGCCGCGGAAAGGAGGCGCCACGAGGGAAGCCACCGCGAAAACCCTTCTTTTCCGGCGCGCGGGTAGTTGAGAAAGTTCGTGGGCTTGGGTTTGGGCTTGGGCTTAGACGCAGCCGTGCCTGCTGCCGCTACAGCGTGCCGGCCTTTCGCGGGCGCGGCGCTTTCGGGGCGCGGTTTCGTGCGGCTGCGACCAATGCTCGCTGCCGCGGGAGTGGTCGCAGGGCGCGCTGCACGCTTTCCGCTCGAGCGGGTACGGCTCGTCCCCTTTGGGCTCTTGTCGCTCACTTCGAGGTTCCTCTCGTCGCCGGCGCGCTTTCGTGCGCCCCATTATGCGCCCACCATTCCTGAAGGCGCCTCGAGGCTTCCTCCTCGCCGAGGGGCCCCTCCTCCATGCGTAGCTCAAGAAGGTAGGCATATGCCTTGCCGACTGCCGGGCCGGGCTTGAGGTCAAGAATCTGCATGATCGCGCGGCCATCCAGATCGGGCCGGATTTTGGAGATCTCTTCTTGTTCCGCGAGCTCGGCGATGCGTTTTTCGAGGTCATCGTAGGCTTCGCGAAGGCGCTGGGCCTTGCGCTTGTTACGCGTCGTGCAATCGGCGCGCGTGAGGCGGTGAAGGCGTTCGAGCTGATCGCCCGCGTCCGTCACGTAGCGGCGCACGGCCGAGTCTGTCCATTCGCTATCCGCGTAGCCGTGAAAGCGAAGATGCAGTTCGATGAGGTGTGCGACCGCCTTGGTCGTCTCCTTATCGAACTTGAGTGCCTTCATGCGGGCCTTCGCCATGCGCGCCCCCACGACTTCGTGGAACCGGAAGGTCACGACTCCGCCTTCTTCGTAGCGGCGCGTATTGGGCTTCGCGCAATCGTGCATGAGCGCCGCGAATCGCAAAATGAAATCGGGGCCGGGAACCGGTCCTTCGGGGCCTGTTTCAAGGTCAATCGCCTGCTCAAGCACCGTGAGCGAATGCGTATAGACATCCTTGTGTCTGTGGTGTTCATCGATCTCGAGCCGCATCGCGGGAAGCTCGGGAAGGATGATGTCGGCAAGGCCAAGATCGACCATCTGCTCGAGGGCACGCCTCGGGTGATCGCCGAGCATGAGCTTGACGAGTTCTTCGCGCACACGCTCGGCGCTCACGATCTCGAGGCGGCCGGCGAGGGCGGCGATTGCGCGCGCGGTCCCCTCCTCGATGTCGAATCCAAGGGTCGAGGCGAAACGTACGGCGCGCATCATCCGAAGCGGGTCGTCGCTGAAGGACTGTTCGGGGGCGACCGGTGTGCGAAGAAGCCCCGCGGCAAGATCTTCGAGGCCGCCGAACGGATCGATGAACTCGAGGGAGGGAAGGCGCACGGCCATCGCGTTCACGGTGAAGTCGCGTCGCGAGAGATCGCCATCGATCGTGTCACCGTACGCGACCTGCGGCTTTCGAGACTGCGGATCGTATTCCTCCGTACGGTACGTCGTGATCTCGACCTTGACGCCGTCGAGCTGCGCGCCGAGCGTGCCAAACTCGCGCCCCATGTCCCAGATCGCGCCCCGTTTGCCGACCCACTGCCGAAGAATCTGCTCCGTCGACTCGGGCCGCGCCGACGTCGTGAAATCAAGGTCATCGCTACTGCGGCCAAGAAGGGCATCGCGCACGGGCCCGCCGACGAGTGCCAATTCCTCGCCCGCAGTCTCGAACATGTGGCCGAGCTCGTGAACGGAGGCTGGAAGCGCCTGGAACATGCTCCGCGCGCGGATGCGAACGGTCTCGATCCCCATGCGGTGTGCTTCACGCTTGTCGCCGTTAGTCACGTCGTTCATTCCTCACCTTGATCTGTGATGTGCGGATCGCTCCGCGCGCGCCACCCGTGTTTGGCACGTGGCACGAAGCTGCGCCCTCTACAGTGGTTCCATGCTTCGATCCGTGACGCGGCGCGTTTGTCGCGCCCTCTTCGTCATGGTCGCACTGTATTCGATCCTGTGTGCGGCTCTCGTGCCCGCCGGCGCGCTCGCCCAGCGGGACACCGCAGCGTACCAGTTTACCGGCCAGCAACCGCCCACGAATGTGGCACTGACCGCACCCGCGCTACCGTCGGAACCCGCCCCGTCACCGGAACCTGACGCCCGCGCGCCCCTCACGCTCGATCTTCGCGCGCTCTCCCCCGAGGCGGTGAAGCCGGGCGGTACGGTCGAAGCCCGCGTGAACATTACCAACACGGGAAGCACCCCGCTCGAGGGCGTGGCCCTTCAGCTCTCGGGGCTCACGTCGCGAGTCACGGATCGCACGATTGCCGACGAATGGGCGGCGATGGACACGGCGGATACTTCGCACCGAGGAACGGTGCGCGGAACTTCGGCCACGCGCACGCTCGGGCCGGGCGAGGCCGCCGAGTTCACGGTGCGCGTCCCGGCGGACTCTCTCGGCTACACGCGAGACGAATCACTGTGGGGGCCGCGCCGCATCGCCCTCACGGCAGTCACGGGGGCGCAGTCGTCAGCCGACGGCACCCAGCCCTCCACCGGAGGCACCGCCGCCGCAACTCTCCGCACGTTTCTCGTGTGGCAGCCCACCGCCGAAACGCCCCGGATTTCCCTCGCCTACCTCGCGCCTCTCGCAAGTACCGATCCCGCTCTCGCGGCGACCGACCCCGACGCCTTCGCCAAGGACGTTCGCGAGGGTGCCTTCGCTGCGCAGTGGGACATTGCCCAGCGTACTGACGTGAGCTGGTGGCTCGATCCTTCCATGCTCACTGACCTCAAGGTTCCCAAAGGGATGAGTACGCTCGACGAAGCGCTGTCTAAGCTCGATCCCGCACCTTCCGACTCCACGCCGAGCCCGAGCCCTTCCCCGTCCACGACCCCCGCTGCCTCCGACGCGGGCGGCGCCGATGAACCCGCGAGCGCACCCGCCCCCGGCACCACGTGGGGGCAGGATCACACCTGGAACGAGCGCCGCTCTGCGCTTATCGACGCGGCTTCGCGCCACGACGTCACGCTCGCGCCTTTCGCCCTCGCGAGCCCGGCAACTGCCCGCTCGACCGCGAAGCTGCTGGAGAAAGAGGCCTCCGCCGCTGCGACAAGCACGGGCCTCAGCACGGCGCCGACAGTCGTCCGCATGGAACCCGAGGCGGTCTCTGCGAAAGCGATACGCGCATCGGGCGCGAAAGTCGCTCTTGTCCCCGCCGAATCCTTCTTCTCCTCCACGAACCCCAACGTCACACCGAGCGGCTACGCGCAGCTTGCACGCAAGGGTGAATCCACGGTCGCTCTCGTTGGCTACGACACGCGTCTGACCGAGCTTTCGGAGCATCTCGCTGACGCACGCGACCCCGAACTGTCCTACCAGCGGGCTCTCGCGGACACGGCACTCATCGCGGGCCAGCCGGCGTCGGCCCCGCGCACCCTCCTGCTCGCGCCGTCCGCGACCTCTTCACTGAACCCCGAGCGCACGTCGCACCTGCTCGATGCCTTGAGCGCCGCGCCGTGGGTCACCCACGCCCCTGCATCCACGCTTCTCGACGCGGCGAAGGCAGGAAAAGGCACGACCTCGATCATCGGCGAAGGTGGAAACTACTGGGTTGGCACGGTGAAGTCCGTGCGCGCGATCGGTGAGGGTTCCGACGCCAGCCCCGCCCACATCGACGCCTCGCCCGAAAAGGTGCCGGCGGGCGCAAGCGAACGGGTCGAAAAGAGCCTCACGTCGCTCACAGACGTGCGCGCGACGCTCAAGGACCCGAGCTACCTTTCCGGAGCGGTTCTTCTGGCGGCCTCGGGGGTGAGCAGCCCGTTTTTCGCGGACACGAACGCGCACGTTCGGCGGCTTTCTAGCATCGCGACGGTGACGGAAGCGAACACCCGGCGAATCTCGCTCACACTCGCGGGAACCTACAACCTCGTCTCCAACGAGGCATCGATCCCATTTACCGTCCACAACGGATTCCCCACCCCGGCGACGCTCGTGCCCACGGTGTCGTTTTCTGACCGCATCGCAAAGACGGGCGGGAAGCTCTCACCAATCACTCTCCCCGCCCTCACGACGAGCGATCACTCCATTCCCGTGCAAGCCGTGAAAAGCGGGAACGGCACGTTCACGGTGATGATCGCGAGCGACAACGGGGTCATCCTTGATTCTCGCGAGAGCCAACTGAGCGTCAATCCGGAGTGGGAGAACTGGACGACTCTCGTCGCGATGGTGCTTCTTGCCGCGCTCGTCGCCACGGGCGTGGTCCGCGCGGGCCGCACGAAGTCGGACGCCCGCAGCCCTGCCATCACGGCGCCCGAGGATCTTGAGAGCGTCGACGACCCCGACGCCTCCCCGCACCATTCGTGACACAGGAATTAAGGACCCGAACCGAACTATGAACAAACCGAGCACCTCCTCCGCGCGGGGCAAAGCTATGCGCGCGAGCGCCGTTATGGCTGTTGCCTCCGCGTCGACCCGACTCCTGGGTTTCGTGCGCACCTTTTTGCTCGGCATGGTGCTCGGCGGCTCGGCATCGATCGCGGCGAACGCCTATTCGGCAGCGCAAATTCTGCCGAATTCGCTGTGGATCCTCATCGGCGGCGGCACGCTCAACGCGATCCTCGTACCGGCGGTCGTGCGCGCAGCGAAGCTCCCGGATAGGGGCGAGGATTTCTGTTCGCGCCTGTTCACCCTGTTCTTCGTTGTCGCGGCGGCCATCACGACCCTGTGCACGCTCGCCGTTCCGCTCCTCACGGTCGTGGCGAACTCAAAGCTCGACCCGGGAACGGCGCAGGCCGCGACGGTTCTCGGCTATTTCATGATGCCGCAGATGATTTTCTCGTGCATCTACATCATGTTCGGGCAGATCCTCAACGCACACGAGAGCTTCGGTCCGTTCACGTGGGCCCCCGCGCTCAACAACATCATGAACATTGCGGGCTCGATCCTGTTCCTCGTTTTGTGGGGCACGCAGCCGGATGGCACGCAGTGGACGTGGGGCATGGTGCTCGTGCTCGCGTTTTCCCAAGTGGGCGGCAGCGCCGCGCAGGCCCTGCTCGTGTGGGCCTGGACGAGGAAGATCGGCCTCAAGATCAGGTTCAAGTGGGGTTTTCGCGGTCTGGGCCTGCGCAAGCTCGGCACGATGGGCCTGTGGACGTTCGCCATGATGGTCGTTGGCCAGATCGCGGTGTTCGCACGCCGCTGGTCAACGGGCGGTGCAGTCTCGGCGGTGGAAAAAGCGCAAGCGAGCGGCATCGGCGCTTCCCGCGAGCTTTATCCCGCTCTCGCGGCCCTCGACTGGTCCTATACGGTTTTCATGCTCCCGCAGGGCATCATCGCCGTATCGCTCGTGACGAGCATCTTCCCGCGGATGTCGAAGCGCGTGACCGAACACGACCACCTCGGGGCCTACCGCACGTATTCGTCGATGAACAGGATTCTGTTCGTGCCGATGATCCTCGCGACCGCCGTGCTCGTTGTTCTCGCGGCGCCGATCATGTGGGTCGTTGTGGGCGGCACGAGTCCCACGGGCGCGGGCGCAAACGGGCTCGTGCTCATCGGCTACACGCTGGGACTTCCCGCGTTCGCGGCAACCTACCTCGTGACCCGCTACTTCTACGCCTATGAAGACACCCGCACGGCGTTCCTGATGCGCGTTCCCCCGACGGTGCTCTCGCTTATCGCGATCCCCGTGATCCTTTTCTGGGTCGATCCTCGCTATGCCGCTGCGGCGGGCGCTTTCGTAAGCTCGGTCGGGATTCTGATCGGGTGGCTCGAGGGCGTGTGGCACATGCGGCGCAATCTCGCCCGCAAGGGCGTCGACATGAGTCAGGTGAACTCGTTCGGTGCCGTGTCGATGGTTGCCCGTCTTCTCGTTGCCGGCCTCGTCTCGATGGCCGCGGGCTGGGGTCTCCTCGCGCTTCTCGGCGATCTCACGTGGAGGGGGCGCCTCATCGCGATCGTCGTGGGCGTGATCGTTGCGGCGGTGATGACAGGGGTGTTTGCTCTTGTCGCGTGGGGGCTTCGCGTGTCGGAGATTCGCGATGCGGCAACGATGATCGCCTCCCGAATCATGCGCAAGCGTGGCCGCGGGAAACCGGCAGAAAAGCCGCAGGAGGAGACTCCCGCCGCCGTGGAGGAAACCTCGAGCGTGCCAGAGGCACCCCGCTACGATGGTCAAACATCGGATCGAACTGTTCAAGCGAACCAAAGGATGACCGTGACCGATATTCGCAGCCTCGAGGAGCTTTTTTCCTCCCTCTCACTGAGCCCTGCCCTGGACGGTTCGGGGCGCGGAGAATCTGGCCGCGTGCCATCGTCCACCACCGAAGGGGCGTCGTGGCATCGCGGTGTGAAGGAAAGCGGCGAGCCGATTCTCGTATTCCTCGTGCGCGGGGAGTTTGCCGCCGATGTTCTCGATGCGGCCCGCCGCGTGTCTCTCGTGAGCGTTCCCGGCCTCGAGGCCGTCCACGACGTGCTTGAGCCGAGCGACGGCGACTCGAAGGCGACCGCGGTGGTGTACACCGATCCGGGCCTTCCCACCCTCGCCGACCTCACCCGCGACGGCGCGCTTCGCGCAGAGACGGTCCGCACGATCGCGGGTCGCGTGACGACGACGCTCCAGGAGGCCCGTAGCAAGGGCATTCGCCACCACCACCTTGACGAGGATCGCGTGTTCGTGGACCTCGAGCACGATCAGGTGACGATCCTCGGCGCAGGTGTCGAAGATGCGGGCGACGAGGGTCTTTTGCACCTCACCGAACCCTTCACGCTCAGCCCGGACGTGCGAGCCGTGGGCCGGGTTCTATATGTCGGGCTCGCGGGGCGCGGGCCGGAGTTTTTCGGTTCCGACGCCTCCTTCGATCCGTCGACAACGTCTCCGCGCACGGTTCCCGCCGAGCTGGGTGCGCTCACTGCGGCTCTTCTGACGCCGCTCACGCCGAATGCGCCCGCGGATGGGCCGCGTCCGATGTCGATTGAGGATGTACGCGAGGAGCTTTCACCGTGGCAGTCGCTTCCGGTCACTCTCGAGGCGTACGATCCCGAGCAACACGCGGGGGCGCCTGTCCCACTCGCGGTGCGCAAGGCCGCGGGACCCGTTGTCGCGGGGCCGTTTGAGCGCCAGGCGGAAGCACAGAGCGAAGCTGCGGTAAGCGATCCCAAATCGCCTGCTCCCGCCGAAAACCCCGAGACCACCGAGAGTGTCAAGGCCACCGAGACCGCCGAGCACACCGAGAACGCTGAACACACCGAAACTCCCGCGAACAGCGAAGGACCCGAAATCACCGAGGGCTCCGAGGCCCCTGAAGCCCCTGAGGTCCCTGAGGCCACGCTGACGGGCACGGCCGAGACGGTCGACAAGCCCCATGCGGATTCTGAAACGCCGTGGTCCGAAGTCATCGATGCCCCTCAGGACCCGAGCGCGGCGAGCACCTTCCCCGGCCACATCGACCCGAGTACGCACTACGCCCCGGCTGCGCCAGCGGAGGAACCCACGGCGCCGGTGGCGCCCGTCGCCCCTGCCGCACCCGCCCCTATTCCGGTCGCGGGTCGCGAGGAGTCCCTCGCCGAATCTCCGCGCACACCAAACACGAACGATGAACCCCACCCAGCTCCCGGCCGCCCGGCCGTGGCGCCTCCCTCGGCAGTGCAGCACGCTGCCCCTCGCGTGCGCCAAAACGCTCCCGGAGCCGGTGTCGTCATCCCCGTGCAGGGCCGTGACGCGAGCGCCTTCGACGCGAACGCTCCCGCCCCGCAAAGCCCACAGCACGCTTCGGCATTCCGCGACGTCATGGACATCGCACTCGCCTCCGACGCATCGGGGAGCACCCCGGCTTCCGGCGGCAGCACGGTGTCTCGCTCGACAACGGCGCGCGTCATTCTCGTTGCTGCCCTTCTCGCCGTCATCCTCGGCCTCGTCTGGGCGGTGACGTCCGTGACGTCGGTGGGCCGCCACAATCGAGATGTCGCCACGAGCCCAACCACGCAGGCGTCGGAAGAAAAAACCCCGAAAGAAACCGAAGCCCCGGCCGAAAAGCCGAGCGAAAAACCAACCGAGACGCCCAAACCACTCGCGCCGCTCAACCAGGTGAGCATCGTGTACCCGCCGGATCCCACGAAGGCTGATAAACCCGAGAGGGCGGGGAACATGCTCGACGGCGATCCGAATACCGTGTGGAAGACCCAGCGGTACAAGGGTGCCGATTTCGGCAAGCTTCGCGACGGGATGGGCGTCAAGCTCGACCTCGGCGAAGGCGAAGTCAAGAACGTCCGCGTAACGCCCGGCGCGCAGCAGGGCGGCACGATCGAGCTGCGCACCCTGACTGAGGACGGCCAGCTCGGCGACGTGCTCGCCTCGGGCGAAGTTGCCGCCGGCCAAGATCTCACCCTCACGCCTGAAAAGCCCGTCGACGCACGTTCGCTCGTGCTGTGGGCCCCGAACCTCGGCGCTATCGATGGCGGGTACCGCCTCGAAATCGCCGAAGTGAAGGTCAATCAGGAATGAGCTTCTTTCGTCGCGGCTCGCGTCGCCGCTCACGCGCGCGAGGCGAATTGAAAAGCTGGACGGGCTTCCCACCCGGGGTGTTCGCCGCGTTTCTCGTCGTGACGATTCTCCTTGGCGTCATGCTGTCGTGGGCGCTCAACCTCAGCGTGAAAATGGACGCCCCTGCCTCGCAAAGCATCGCCGATTCGAACTCGGCCCCCGGCACCGATAATGCCGGCCTTCCGGTACTCACCGAGTACACGCTCGGTGCCGAAGTCCAAAACCTTCTCGATACCGGAAGCCTGCAAACGCCCGCGACGTTCGACGTCACGCAGTGCCTGAAGTCCCTGTCGTCGAAAGAGTCGGTGCTTATGCTCGAGCGGGTGTCGTGGGGCGCCGACGAAAACGCGTGGCTCCTTGTGCTCGATGAGCATAACCTCACGCAAGTTCGCCGCGAGGGTGGGGAAGTTTCCGCGTCCGTCGTGCGTTCCACATGCGGAAGAAATGCCGACGGCGCCTCCGATCTCCTGTTTTCCGCACGGGTACTCGTGGATCCGAAGAGCTGACCGCGGATCTCAGCCTTCCCGCCTACCCTTGTTCTGTTTGACCGTTGCGAGCTTTCGCTGTGAAAGGACATCATGACCACCTCTGAGCCTCAGACCCCGATCCTCAACACCCTCGGCGGTGGCTTCGGCATCAGCCTTGCGGGAGCGCAGACCGAGACGGCCGAAACTGCTTCGCCTGCCGACGCTTCGGACGCCCCCGTGCGCGACATTGTGATCGTCGGTTCGGGCCCGGCGGGCTACACCGCCGCCGTTTACGCGGCGCGCGCTGGCCTGAAGCCCGTGGTCATTGCCGGCTCGCTCGATGCTGGCGGCGCCCTCATGACGACCACCGAGGTCGAGAACTTCCCCGGTTTCCCGGAGGGCATCATGGGCCCGGACCTCATGGGCAACATGCAGGAACAAGCGGAGCGTTTCGGCGCCGAGATCCTGTTCGAGGACGCTACCGACGTTGAGCTCGCAGGCGAGATCAAGACCATCCGCACCGAAAGCGGTGACGTGTTCCGCGCGAAGGCCGTCATCATCGCGACCGGTTCCGCGTACCGCAAGCTCGGCGTCGACGGCGAAGAGCGCCTCTCCGGCAAGGGCGTGAGCTGGTGTGCAACGTGCGACGGCTTCTTCTTCAAGGACAAGGACATCTTCGTTGTTGGCGGCGGCGATTCCGCTGTTGAAGAGGCAACCTTCCTCACCCGTTTCGGCAAGTCCGTCACCCTGCTTCACCGCCGTGCCGCCCTGCGTGCCTCGAAGATCATGGCGAAGCGCGCGGAAGATGATCCCAAGCTTCAGATCCGTTGGAATACCCAGGTCGTTGGCATCGAGGGCGATAACGAGCTCTCGCACCTCGTGCTTGAAGATACCGTCACCGGCGAGCGTGAAACGATTCCCGCCGATGGTCTTTTCGAGGCGATCGGGCACCTGCCCCGCTCCGATCTCTTCAAGAGCCAGATCGATATTGACGACGAGGGCTACATCCTCTGCGAGGGTCGCACCACCCACACCTCCCTCGAGGGTGTTTTCGCGTGCGGCGATGTCGTTGACCACCGCTACCGCCAAGCCATCACTGCGGCCGGTTCCGGTTGCTCGGCCGCTCTCGACGCGGAGAAGTACCTCGCCACGCTCGAGTGAGCGAGCGAGAATCTGACGGATCGCTTTCGCGCGAGGCCGTCACGTTTCACATTCATCTTTACTGGGCCTCGTGGGCGGCGCCGTCTCTTCCTGCGCCGCTCACGGCCCGCGAATTACGCGATCTTGACCTGCCGTCCGTAAGCGTTGATATTCATGACGTTTCGGTTGCGGGAGAGCCCGAGCAGGTTAGCGCGCAATTTTTCCCGCGCGTTCTTCCAACCTGGCGCATCGTTGCGCTTCGCGGTTCCGAAGTAGTGGGCGAACGAGTGGTCGAAGGTGCGTGCCCGAAGTTTGCCGTCCGCGATGCGCTCGACGATTTGTGGCGCGCAACTGTCTGCTAGCACTGCACGTCCCACCGGAAACATTCACCAGATCGTCGTCACCGTGGCGTGCCTCACAGCGTTATCCCCATATTTATCCACACTCTATTCACGAGTGCTGCACCCTATTGTGGACAAATGACAAATAACGCCCTTACCTGCAGCTTTACCGTGCATGGTGGGCCTTGCGACGCCCGCCTTGGCACGCGCATTCCTGGCTAGCGGGTTACCTCTCCCACGTTATCCACACAACTCTTCACATATGTGAGTTAAGAGCTGGAGATTCACGTGGAACCCCCTCTTCGCACTCCAGCGCGTAGCCCACGCATGTCCATACCTACCCTCTGACTCACTTGCGGCGCTTCCCTTCACGCATCAGTAGTGCATCGTTTCCAGAATTCGGTGTGGTACCGGAAGGGCTGTTTCCCGTGAAACTCCAGGGTCCGCCCACGTTAGCGAGCAGCCAGCCCGCGGTTTCGCTAGCCGCTTTCGCGCTGAGAGCAGCTTGTACAGAGCGCGAACTGCCGAATAGAGCATCTGGTCACCAATACACGACATTTCACGTGAAACATCACTGATGGGCTATCTCAACAGCTGCAACCGGCCCGCGTTCCAATCAACCGCAACCGCCTTGATCGCACTCGGCGCATACACAAGACCTACGCCCTTCGACCCGAATCCTTGCTATGGGCTTCTCAAGCAGTTTCACGTGAAACAGATCCCTTCAAGTTGTGGCTAACATCGAAGCTGGGAACATTGGCAAATGATCAACCTGTGGAATCATTTGTTCAATCGGGCCGAAATCGTAAAAGCCTACTTCGGCGTTTCACGTGAAACGCCTCAAGATCGATACACCAAACGCCCGTGAACGGACACATACGGCGGTAGAACGCAGCGGCCAAATGTACAGCGCGCTTGTTTCACGTGAAACTCTTTTGACTTGCGGCGCAGCTCGCCCGAATTACCGACACCGAAAGTCTCAAAGCGCTTTGCTGATCGATGGGATGTTTCACGTGAAACGTGTAGCAACAAAGGGAGGCAGACGCGCGCGGCGATGTGAGTAGCCGGCCAAGTTTCACGTGAAACGATGCTTTTTCTTTCGTAAGTCGAACGACTTCACGCGAATAACTCTCCAAAGGACGAAATAGCTTGTGACTTTGTTTCCAGCGAACATTGTCCTGTTTCACGTGAAACGTTTAGCGCTAATTATCGAATTAGTGACCCTTCGTGCGAAGTTGTCGATTTGGGAGTGAACCTTAGGCCGACCAGCACCCCGGCAGCAGTGTTTCACGTGAAACGAGGTTCCGAAGGTTACCCGACAAATACTCCACATGATTGGTAAGGGTCTCGCGCATGGATGCCGGTCGCAGTGATTTCACGTGAAACGTAAACCCGCGCTGATACTGAGTCGAAGCAGCGCGAGATATTTTCGACGAAAACGGGTTCCACCTGAACCACGGAAGAGTATGGCGAAACGACTGGGAACTCGGGCATACAAATACGGCTTAGCTACGATCCATAGGTACGCACGGGAGAGCGCAGGAGCCTGCCGGCAGCTTAAGCCCACGACGGAGATGTGTCTAAGGGCGGTCGGCCTCCCGGCACCAGCTATTCCGCAAAAGCAGCGCGGGTTGACGTGCAATTACAACGATGGCGCGCTGGGACCCAGGGGGCTAGACGAGAGAGGCTTCCGCGAAAAGGCGAGCACGTTTCAATCTGCGACCGCAGAAAGCGCTAGCGAAGGTTCCCGGAAAACAGTTCCGCAAATATTCGACGACTAAGAGGAGACGTCAGCAACCTGTCAGGCTCAGTCCTGCGGGAGCTGGACGTCCTCGAGACCGAGCTTCGCAACGATCCGTTCGAGATCGTCGAGGTTCGTGAACTCGAGAGTGACCTTACCTTTGCGCTTACCGACATCGATGCGCACCGGTGCCTCAAGTTTCGTCGACAGCTGCGAGGTCAGGGATACCACGCGGGGGTTGTACGAGCTACGGCGGGTCACCGTGCGGGTTGCCGAGGAGGACTCAACACCGTTTGCGATAAGGCGCTCAACAGCGCGAACGCTCAGACCTTCGCTCACGATGCGCTGGGCGAGCTCCTCCTGGAGTTGAACGTCATCGAGTCCCAGAAGCGCGCGGGCGTGGCCCGCGGAAAGGGCGCCGGACTGGAGGCGCCGCTGCACGAGGGGAGGGAGGCGAAGCAAGCGCAGGGTATTGGAAATCTGCGGGCGCGAGCGCCCGATGCGATCGGCGAGCTCATCCTGGGTGCAGTTAAAGTCCTCGAGGAGCTGGCCATAGGCGGCTGCCTCTTCAAGGGGATTCAGCTGCGAGCGGTGCAGGTTTTCGAGGAGCGCATCGCGAAGCAGGTCGTCGTCGGCGGTCGAACGCACGATCGCGGGAATCGACTTGAGCCCAGCGCGCTTCGCGGCACGCCAACGGCGCTCACCCATGACGATCTCAAAGGATTCGCCATCGACTGAGTCACTTACGGGGCGAACGACAATCGGCTGAAGAACGCCGACTTCACGGAGCGAATAGGCCAGTTCGTCGAGTTCATCCTCATCAAAAACCGTTCGCGGATTGCGGGGATTTTCGCGGATCTCGGCGATCGGCACCTCGACAAACTCGGCGCCAGGCACGGGCACGAGACCGTCGTGGGACGGCTGTGCGGGCGCGGCAGCAGCCTGCGCATCTGAATCCGACGGCTGCTCAACCGGAGTGGTCTCAGCAGTTTTCGGAGCCTTTTCGCCGTCGGCCTTACGCGCTGCCGCGGCGGGCTTTGCCGCGGCTTTCTTGCCGTTTCGGCGCTTCGAGCGTGCATCGCGCGCCCACGAGTCAGCGAGTTCAAGATCGGCTGCGCGGCGACGCTCGCTCGACTTATCAGCGGATTCGGATTCGGATCTAAAGAACATGTCGGCGCCGCGTGTGCCGGTAGGCTTCGACGCGGAAGCCTTGGGCTCAGCAGGGGCGGGGGTAGCGTCGGACCCCTTCTTCGAGGGTGAGGAGGACGCGGCAGGCTTGGACGCAGCAGCCTTCGAGGAGGCGCCGGAGCGCTGTGCCGAGGTAGAAGCCTTCGTACCGGCCGACTTCGCGGAAGGCTCGGGCGTGGGCGTGTCCTTCGCCTCGGGCTTCTCGGTTGCAGCAGGCTCGGAGCTGGGGATCAGTGCACCGATACCCCGACCAAGGCCACGTTTCTTCGCCATGATCTCCTCGTTTCAGTTCTTAGGCTCGGGGCGACGGGAAATCTCGTGCGCGGCGGCGCGGTACGCGAGAGCACCCGTGCTGTTGGGATCGTAATTCAAGACGGTTTGCGCGTAGCTCGGGGCTTCCGAAATGCGCACCGACCGGGGAATGACGGTATCGAGGGTTTGCGTGGGGAAGTGCGCACGCACATCCTCCGCGACCTGGGCCGCCAGGCGCGTGCGGGCGTCATACATCGTGAGCAGAATCGTCGAGACCACAAGGTCAGGGTTGAGGTGCTTGCGGATGAGGTCGATGTTCTTCCACAGCATCGCGATGCCCTCGAGCGCGTAGTACTCCGCCTGGATCGGCATGAACACCTCGCGCGCGGCCACAAGGGCATTGATTGTCAAAAGCCCAAGCGAAGGCGGGCAATCGATGAGAACGTAGTCGAGGCGAGGAAGGCCCTTGTCCTCGCGTTCCGCGAAGTAGTCGGCAAGCGCGTTCTTGAGCCTGGATTCACGCGCAACCATGGGAACCAGTTCGATCTCGGCACCCGAAAGGTCGATCGTCGCGGGGGCGCACTCGAGGGTGTCCGCCTCGGGAGAAGGGGTCACGATCGCCGAAAGCGGCTCATCCTCGATGAGCACGTCATAAAGCGAGGCGATTTCCGGATCGTGCGGGATCCCGAGAGCAGTCGAAGCGTTGCCCTGAGGGTCCGAATCGATCACGAGAACATTGAGACCGCCCTTGGCGAGCGCGACCGCAACGTTGACGGCGCTCGACGTTTTACCGACGCCGCCCTTCTGATTCGCGACAGCCATGATGCGGGTGTGTTCTGGCGCGGCGAAGGTCGCCTTCTCGAGGCGCTTGCGAAGCTCCATGTCGTTACGAAGCTGCCGCATGAGCGGTGTTTCATCGAGAGAGTTCTTCTTCTCAGCCACGACGCTGCCCCTTTCGCCCCGATACCTCACGAACGTGTGCTCGTACCACTGTAGTAGGAACCTCCACGGATGGATCTCCGAATTCCTCAACGCGAACATCGCATGCGCCAAGACGGGCGAGGGTCTTTTCAGCCTTCACGACTTCGTCACGGGCACTCTTGCCCTTCATCACCACGAGCTCGCCTCCGATGCGTACGAGCGGAACGGTCCACTTCGCGAGCTTGTCAAGCGCCGCAACGGCCCGCGCCGTCACCGCATCGAACTCCCGCTCACCATGAAGGTCCTCAGCGCGAGCGCGCACAACCTCGACATTGACGAGATTCAGCTCCTCGACCGCTCGCTCAAGGAAGTCCACGCGGCGCTGCATCGTCTCGATGAGGGTCACGTCAATATCCTCGCGAGCAATCGCGATGACGAGCCCCGGAAGACCGGCACCCGAACCTACATCCGCGAGCGATTCGACGAGGCCCGCGGGCCCGAGGGCACGCACCATGAGGGCGCAATTGATGACGTGCCGCTCCCAAATACGATCGACTTCGCGCGGCCCAATGAGGCCCTCTTCCGCTCCCCGGGTACGCAGAATCTCCGCGTACTGCTCGGCGAGTACGAGGCTTTCACCGAAAAGGTCGCGAGCGAGAGAGTCGAGGTGTGCGGGAGCGGGAAGCATCAGTCTTGGGGGTAGATCACGACGTGGCGGGTCTTGCCCTCACCGTCGGATTCCGAGTGCAGGCCGTGGCGCTTTGCAACATCGTGCACGACCTTGCGCTCGAACGGGTTCATGGGCTGAAGGGGAACGGGAACCTCGCCGTTCTTGGCCTGTTCGACGGCCTTCTCGGCAAGTTCCTCAAGCTCACTCTTGTGGCTTGCGCGGAAACCACCGATGTCCAGCATGAGGCGCGAACGCACGCCGGTCTTCGTTTGAACGGCGAGGCGCGTGAGCTCCTGGAGAGCATCGAGGAGCTCACCCTTCGGCTCGTTGAGAGCGCTCAGTTCGTCGGCGCCGCGGATCTCCACGGACGCGCGATCGCCATCGACGTCAATGTCGATATCGCCATCAAGATCGGCAATGTCCATGAGCTCTTCGAGGTAGTCGGCGGCGAAGTCGCCCTCCTCTTCGAGGCGCGCGAGGCGCTCGTCGGCGGACGTCTGGGTGTCCACCGCGTCGTTGTCAAAAGTGTCGTTCTCGCTCATCGGGAATCCTTACTTCTTCTTGCGCTTCTTGCCGAGGGCGTTGCTCTGCTTCGAGCCGCCCGCCTTCTGTGCACCGTTTTGAGCGGCCTTCTTGCGGCGCTCTTCGATGGCCTTCGCTCGCTTTTCGCGGGCACGCTGGAGCATTTCTTCATCGCTCAGCTTCCGGCCGTTTTCGTACCGCTTCGGCTGCACGCGGATGCTCTCGGCTTTGGCCGCTTCCATTTCCTGCACGCGCTTGGACTTCTTCGGCGTGAAGTCGAGCGGCTCAAGGCCCTGCTTCTCACGCTTCTTGTTGATGCGCTCGTGGCGAGCCTTTTCGGCGGCGGAACCGGGGGTCGGGTTCTTCGTGATCATCCACCACTGCTGGCCGAACGTCCACACGTTGGTCGTGAGCCAGTACCCGAGCACACCGATCGGCATGCCGGGGCCCGAGATCACGTAGATGAACGGGAGCATGTACAGCATCATCTTCTGCGTGGACGCCATCGGGCCTTCGAGGGCCGACGGCGGCATGTTGCGCATCGTCAGCTCCTTCTGCGTCAGGAACGTCACGAGCACCATGAGTGCGATGATGATGCCCGCGATGATCTTCGCGGACATGTCGCCATTGAGGAACGAGTCGGAGATCGTCGTTCCACCGAAGATGCGCGCGTTGTGGGCGCTATCGGCGAGCTCAGGCGTGAGGATGCCGAAGCTCTTATTGCTCGTTGCGGCCTCCGGCAGCTTGTAGAAAAGCACGCGGAAAAGCGCGAAGAAGATCGGCATCTGAATGAGGACAGGAAGGCACGAGCCTACGGGGTTGGCGTCGTGCTCCTTGTAGACCTGCATCGTCTCGTTGGCCATGGCCTGACGGGACTCGGGGTCGGTTTTGCCCTTGTACTTCTGCTGAATCGCCTTGAGTTCGGGGGCGGCCATCTGCATGCCGCGCGAGCTCTTAATCTGCTTCACGAAGAGCGGGAAGATGATGATGCGGACCACGACGGTGAGCAGCACGATCGACAGCAGCCAGGTCCAACCCGAATCCGGGTCCATGACGAAGGACAGGAGCTTGTGGGCCTGGACCATGATCCAGACGACGACCCACTCGATGGGGTAAAGAATGTTCAACTTCGGCCTTTTCTTCCTGCCGCTCGCATGCGCATGACGGTCATGCGATGAGCGGCGCGAGGTCGGGTGTTCGGGTCAAGCCTAGTGGGTGTGGGCGAACTCGGTACTTTCAGTGTCCCGTTCGGGAGCGGGTTTCGGGTTCGTCCACATGCCGGGAGCGGGGGTTGGGTCGATCCCACCCCCGCTCAGGGGATTGCAACGAAGGATCCGCCACGCGGTGAGAAGGAGCCCCTTGAGAGCTCCGTGGCGGCGGATCGAGTCGAGTGCGTATTGCGAGCACACGGGCGTAAACATGCACGCGGCCGGCAGGTATGGGGAAATCCCTCGCTGGTACGCGCGAATGATTCCGACGGTTGCCTTCATCCCCGTGTTCCCTCGTGCATAGAGGTGCGCTTCGCGAGCTTGCCGAGGGCGGAGGTGAGTGCGGAATCGACTTCGCTGACGAGCGTGTCGTGCCCGATGTCGTTGATGCCGGCGCGCGTACGCACAACGACGGTTGCGTACGCGGGTAGGCGATCGAGGCGGGCTCTCATGATTTCCCGCAGCCTGCGCTTGGTGCGGCTGCGGACGACAGAGTTGCCGACCTTTTTTGACACGACAAATCCCACGCGCGGCTCCTCCTGGATCCTTTTGACCTCCGGTGAGGAAAGGATCGCGAGGTGCACGACCACGTGGGATCGGGCCGCTGACACTCCCTGGCGGGTGGTCAGGCGGAAGTCGTCGTTGTGACGTAGGCGGCTCGCTGCCCGCACGTCACGCCGCGGCTCAGGCCGAGAGGGACGCGCGGCCCTTCGAGCGGCGCGCGTTGATGATGGCGCGGCCCGCGCGGGTGCTCATGCGTGCGCGGAAGCCGTGCTTCTTGGCGCGGCGGCGGTTGTTCGGCTGGAACGTACGCTTGGTCATCTTTTCTCTCCAAATAAATCGGGGCCCTCGTCTCCGGGAAGGAACCGCGTGGCGGCCGGAGGGCCCGGTTAAAGACGGCCCGTGGGGCCAATGGTTTCGGGTGTGTGCGCGAAACCGAACGCGTCGGTTCCGTGAACACAGACTGATCGAGTCTAGAATCGCGCGGCTAGCCGGTCAATGGAACGAGCCTCGATTCAGCGAAGTGTGCCTAGAATCTCATGGTTATCCCCAACGATTTAACAGGGTGTGCGCCTTCTTCCACGTCATTGGGCATAAATGTGGAAAACATGGTGGATAATTATGGACGTCCGCCACCCCCCCGATTCCCACGAGGAGCCCCCGAATGGACGAGACCGCACTCGATCGCGACGCGCTGTGGGCCGAGTGCCAGCAGATCCTGCGCGCCGATGACTCGGTGTCGAATCGCCACCTCGCCTACGTGACCCTCTCCAGTTTGCGAGGATTTCTCGAGGACACGGCCCTCATTGCGGTGCCAAATGCAACGGTCAAGGACCTTTTCGAGATGCGGATCCCCGATCAGCTTCGTTCGTCGCTCTCGCAGGCGATGGGCAAACCCGTGACGTTCGCGGTGACGATCGACCCCACGCTGGGCCTCGACGACGAGCCAGAACCGAGCGCCCCATCGAGCACCGCCCCGGTGGACAACGTTGTGGATAACTCTGTGAATTCATCGGGATCAATCCCCGTCACCCCACGTCACGATGGGGATAACTCTGTGAATGTGGCATCGCCGTGGTCCCAGCAACCGTCGGACCTCACGCCCTATTCCCCCTACACGCCCGCCGAGGGAACCGACCGAGCCGAGGCACCGGCCAGCTCCAGCGACCTCCCCACCTCCTCGTCACTCGGAAACGATTCGCGGCTCAACCCGAAGTACACGTTCGCCACGTTCGTCGTGGGCGCCTCAAACCGCTTCGCTCAGGCTGCCGCCTACGCGGTCGCCGAACAGCCCGCACTCGCCTACAACCCCCTGTTCATCTATGGCGGATCAGGCCTCGGCAAAACCCACCTCCTGCACGCGACAGGTCACTACGCCAAGCAGCTACACCCAAACATCCAGGTCAGGTACGTAAATTCCGAGGAATTCACGAACGACTTCATCAACTCGGTGCAGTCGGGCCAGTTCGGTAAGGCCCAGGAGTTCCAGCGACGCTACCGCGACATCGACATCCTGTTGATCGACGACATCCAGTTCTTGCAGCGCGCACCCGAGACCCTCGAGGCCTTCTTCCACACGTTCAACACCCTGCACAACGCGAACAAGCAGATCGTCATCACCTCGGATCTCCCACCGAAACTCCTCGGCGGCCTCGAAGATCGCATGCGCTCGCGATTCGAGATGGGGCTCATGACGGACGTGCAGCCGCCGGACCTCGAAACCCGCATCGCGATTTTGCGTAAAAAGGTCGCAGCGGAGAACAACGAGGAGGTTCCTCGCGAGGTGCTCGAGTACATCGCGGAGAACATCTCCTCGAACATCCGCGAGCTCGAAGGTGCGCTTATTCGCGTACAGGCCCTGCACTCGCTCTCGAAGCAGCCCATGGACGTTGAGCTCGCGCAAAACGTGCTGAAAGACCTGCTCACGCACGACGGCAGCGCTGAGATCACGCCGAACCTCATCATCGCGGAAACGGCGGCGTACTTTGGCTTTGGCGTCGATGAAATCAAGGGCACCGCGCGCACGCGCGCACTTGTCACGGCTCGCCAGTGTGCGATGTATCTGTGCCGAGAGCTGACGGAGATGCCACTCATGGCCATCGGTGATGCGTTTGGCGGGCGCGATCACACGACTGTGATCCATGCCTACAAGAAAGTTTCGACTCTCATGAAGGAGCGTCGCGCCCTGTTTAACCAGGTCACGGAACTTACGGCGCGAGTGAAGGCGAATGCGCAGGAACAGGGGAGGCACTGAGGTCCGACGGTTGCGGGCCGCGCAACGCTCCTGGTCAGGCCCATAGTTTCCAGAATTGTGGATAACTTTGTGGAGAATGTGCACGCACGGCTCGCGTTTTGTGAGTTGACGGCGCGTGCACGCTCGCGAAAATGACAGTTATGCCCAATGCATCAACAGTTCCTCGGCGATCCTCACACCGAATCCGAAACGTGTAGTTCTCGCTCTGACCAGCAATAATTTTGGTTATCCACAGCGTCAACAGGCGTAATTAAGAGGGTTGTTTAAACTTGAGATGCGGGTAATGGGGAAAAGTCGCGTGACAGCGCACGCTCGGGCCTTGACGATGTGGAATCCTTGGGGATGAGAATGACAAGCGTGTAATTTTGACCCGGGCGCGAAGCCAAGAATTTGGCTAAAGTTGGGAAGTACGCGCGAGGGCGCGGGAAGCTTTTTCGTAAAGGAGCCGAGGCGTGAAATTTCATCTTGATCGAGACGTGCTGAGCGATGCCGTTTCGTGGGCAACCCGCACACTCCCGCAGCGCCCCGCAATGCCCATCCTCCAGGGCGTGAGGATCGTTGCCGAAGAAGGCGAACTGAAGTTTTCGACCTTCGACTACGAAGTCAGTGCCCACATTTCCGTCGAAGCTGACATCGACGAACCAGGTGAGGTTCTCGTCCAGGGCAAGATGCTCAACGACATCGTGCGGGCGCTGCCCCACAAAACTGTGTCCGTCACGCACGAGGGCCCCAAGGTCGAAATTCTGTGCGGGTCCTCGCGGTTTTCGCTCGCGACCCTCCCCGTTGCGGAATACCCGGTACTTCCGGAGATGCCACCCGTAGTGGGCACCGTCGACTCGGGAACGTTCGCGCGGGCCATCTCGCAGGTGTCGATCGCCGCGAGTAAAGACGACGTCGTTCCCCTCCTCACCGGCGTCAAGGTCACGATCGACGGTGAAAAAGTCATGATGGCCGCGACCGACCGCTACCGCCTCGCCGTGCGCGAGTTCACGTGGAACCCCGCGAGCCCCTCGAGCGAACTGAGTGCCCTCGTGCGATCGCGAACCCTTACCGAAGTGGCGCGTTCGCTCAGCGGCGGCAATGTCGAGATCGCGCTCAATGAAGGCGAGACGGCGAAACTTATCGGTTTCGAATCCTCTGGCCGCCGCACGACCTCGACCCTCGTCGACGGCGATTACCCGCCCGTGCTGCGCCTGTTCCCGGACGTCACGCCGTACACCGTGAGTGTCGCGACAGCGCCCCTGATCGAGGCCGTCAAGCGCGTGAGCCTCGTCGCCGAGCGCAACACCCCCGTTCGCCTCACCTTCAGCGAGGGGCAAGTGGCCCTCGAAGCGGGCGACGGAGACGACGCACAGGCGAGCGAAGTCCTCGAAGCACAAGTCGATGGCGGCGACTTGGTCGTCGGCTACAACTCCGGCTTCCTTCTGGATGGCCTCGGTGCACTCGGCACCGACTTCACGCACTTCTCGCTTCCCGATTCGGTCAAGCCAACCGTGCTGCGTGGCCAAGAGTCGCTCGAAGCGGCGCCGGAGGAGCACTACCGCTACCTCCTCATGCCCATGCGCATCTGAGTTCCTGATTCTCGATGCACCTCAAGGCGCTCGAACTCCTCAACTACCGCTCCTACGCACACACTCTCCTTCGCTTCACGCCCGGGATCACCGTGTTCGTGGGTGCGAACGGCCAGGGCAAAACAAACATCGTCGAGGCCCTCTGGTACCTCGCGACCCTCTCCTCGCACCGAGTCGCCCATGACGCGGCCCTCGTGCGGCGAGGCGAAAAAACCGCAATCATCCGCGCGATGTGCGAACGCTCCGGCCGCGACGTGCGCATCGACATGCAGATCGCCCCAGGCCGCCCCAACGAAGTGCGCCTGCACTCCCAGCCACTCGCACGCGCCCGCGAGGTCCTCGGGCAGGTTCGCGCCGTGATGTTCTCCCCCGAAGATCTCGCCCTCGTCAAGGGCGAGCCCGAAGGTCGTCGCCGCTTCCTCGACGAGATCCTCTTCGAAATCGCCCCGCGATTCGCGAGCATCAAATCGGATTACGACAAGGTTTTGCGCCAGCGCAACCACCTTCTGAAACAGATGCGGGCGATGAACAGGGGGCGCGGCGGCGCACACGGGCCCTCCGACATCGGCGGCATGGACCCGCGCGAAGCCGCCGAATCGACCCTCGCCGTTTGGGATGAGCAACTCGCGCGTCGCGGAGCCGAACTCATGCGCGCACGCCTCCACCTCGTGAATCGCTTGCGGCCCCACGTTGGATACTCCTACCTGCGGGTTTCAAGCGACGAAGGAGCCGATCCCAACCTCGGTCTAGGTCCCGACGGCCGCGGCGCCGTCACGAGCCCCGCGAACATCCGCTACGCCTCGAGCATTCTCGAGGGTGACCTCGCCGCCGCGAGCGACGCCGAAACGACGCGCGACGAACCTCCGCTGCCGAGCCTCCAGCAGCTCCACGACGCCCTCCTCGCCCACATCGCCGAACGCCGCGACGACGAAATCGAGCGAGGCGTGAGCCTCGTCGGCCCCCACCGCGACGACCTCGAGATCCGCCTCAGCGACTTCCCTGCAAAGGGCTATGCGAGCCACGGCGAATCATGGTCGCTCGCCCTCGCGCTCCGCCTCGGCTCCTACGACCTCCTCACGATCGAAGAAGGCGACCTCGGCGACGGCGAACCGATCCTCATCCTTGACGATGTCTTCAGCGAACTCGATTCTCACCGCCGCGAACGCCTCGGGCGCATCATCAAAGGCGCCGCGCAGGTGCTCATCACAACCGCCAACGATGCCGACATCCCCCGTTCCATCGGCGACGACGTGCACGTCATCGATGTAGTCAAGGGTTCCGCCACCGCGCGTGACGACGGACCTCGAGGAACGAGTACTCAGGGGGCCACGTGGTGAACGGCGATAACCGTGCATCGCTCAACCCCTACGCGCTCGGGACGTGGCAACGCCGCCCCGAGCAGGGTCGCCCTGATGAGCAGAGCGGTCACCCAGTTCCGTTAGGCGGCGCGGCGAGCAACGGCAGTGAAGCGCAGCCGCACCATGAGAAACGTGGGGTCCCGGAGGGCGAGGAAAGCGTCGGAACGGAGCTGAGCGAGGAACTCGTGCCCGACCCTGATGCGAGGCCCCGTGATTTCGCGCGACCCGAAGAGCTCGGCCGGCGCGCCCTTAACCAGGCTCGCGCCGCCGCCAAGAAGCACGGATACCGGCCGCGTGCGAGTAGGCTGACGCGCCCCAAGGGCGATCCGCGCGGCGAGCGATCGCAGGGGGCGGGGTATTCGGGGGCGCGGCCCGATCCGCGCGATCCGCAGCGCCTGAACACCGTGCTCGAAAAGATGCTCGTGAACCTCGGGTGGGATCGGGGTTTGAGCGCGGGGCGTGTGCTCGCCGAATGGGACGACATCGTGGGGCCCGCTATCGCGCAGCATTGCCACATCGAAAGTTTCGAGGAGGGCGTGCTCGTGGTGAGCACCGACTCTTCCGCGTGGGCGGCGCAGCTTCGAATGCTCGGCCCGCAGATCATCACGCGAATCCACGAACGGGTGGGTGCCCAGGTCGTGAGCGAAATCAAGGTGGCTGGGCCGAGTACGCAATCGTGGAAAAAGGGGCGCCGCACGGTGACGTGGCGCGGCCCGCGCGACACCTACGGGTAGTGCAACCGCGAGGGCGTTCGACCCCCGCATTTTGCCTCCCCGTTCCCTCTCATCAGCCGAATTTGAGCTCTTGCCGCGCTGGCCGGCCGTGCGTCGTGGTGAAAGTGGTGAAAAATCGCTCTCTCACGTAGGCAGATGGCGCTTTTTGGCTCTTTTTCACCACTTTCGTGATCGGGGTAGGTGGTGAGGAGGGGCGAAGGCTGGTGCGGGTTTTAGCTGGTGAGGGGGTGGTGTGAGGCGCAAGGAAGGGCCGAAGCCACCCGGCTCCGGCCCTCCTTTTTGCAGGGCACCTATGGGATCAGGCCCGACGCCTGCGAGCGAGCATCGCGCCACCCGCCGCAAGGAGCGAGAATGCCACACCTGCAACGGCGAGGCTTTCCGCACCCGTGCGCGGAAGCGGGCCGCGCGCCCGCGAGGGAGCAGTGGGCTTCGAGTGATCGGCATCGTCGTCCGAGTCGCTGATCGGAATCGTCTCGCCGCCATCGGAAGCATCAGCGGAGTCATCAGCTTCTCCGTCAGCATCCCCATTAGCGTTAGCGGGAGCCTCGTCCTTCGGTTCGTCGACAGGAGTGCCCGAGTCCTCGGAAGGCTGCCCCACCTCATCGTCGGCGGGAAGATCAACCGGGGGAGCGGCCGACGTGCTCACGTCCCAGTTCTTCGCATAGAAGTTCGCCGGGTCGATCGTCTTGTTTTTGGTCGCCCATTCGATCATGAGATCGCGGATCGCCACCTGCTCGTCGTAGACAACCTCGGCCTCCTTGACGGCCGGATAGCCCGAGCCGCCCGACTGGCGATAGTTGTTGAGCGCGAGGATGAACTCGTCGTTATCCTTCACGGGGGTACCGTCGGGCCACGTGAGGTTCTCGATGCGCTTCCCAACGGGCTTGGAGATGTTGATGTGGTAGCTCACGCCCGAGAGAACGTCGTAGGAGTAGTCGGGAATGCCGCGGGTCATGCCGTCGTACTGGGCGTTCGTGACGGTCGACCAATCGTCGATCTTCGCGCCCTCCTCCTGCTGCTTGTAGTAGCGAGCCGAGTGCTCGAGGTATTCCTTGAGCTGGGTGCCATTCATCTTCACGCCCAAGAGGGTGTTGTCGTAGATGTAGAGCGAGGCCATATCGGCGATCGTGACATCGCCCTTCTTGAACACGGCCTCGCGTGAGAACGGCGAGGCTTCCGCAACGATCGGCAGGCCTTCGTTCTTGGTGCCCTTCATCGCGCGCTTGATCTCTTCGGTCTGCACGTAGTTGATGAAGTCGAGGATCGCGGTGTCCTCCCATGCCGAATCGGCGGCGGGCATGTCTTCGGTTGCCTGTGCAACGACCTTCTCGACCCATTCCTTGGTCTTCTCGTGCCAATCGGAAATGAGCTTTTCAATTTCGGGATCGGCGGAGTAATCCGCGGCCTTGAGGGCAACGGCGCTCGGCTTCTCCTGCTCGTTCCAGTCGACAACGACCTTGCCATTGTCGAGGCTCAGCGGGATCGTCACGTTCGAGAGGAAGCGGCCGTGGTAGCCGGGCTGCGTGAACAGCACCTCGTGGCCGTCCTTGTTCGTGTAGTAGTTCTGCACCTGATCGGTCTGGTGCGAGTGGCCGCCGATCACGACGTCGACGCCGGAGGTGTTCTCGGCGATCGAACGCGCGGCATTTTCTTGGAGGTCCTTCGGATCCCACTTGTAGCCCTCCGGGTCGAGACCGGTGTGGGCGAGAACGACGACGACATCCGCGCCCTGCTTCTTCACCTCGGGAACGTATTTCTGGACGGCTTCGACCTGGTCGCCGAAGTTGAGGGACTCAACCTTTTTGCCATCCCAGCCGGGGATACCGGGCGTGACGACGCCGATCACGGCGATCTTCACGTCGTGGCCGTCGGTGGTCTTCTTATTCACGAAGGTGTAGGGCTCGAGGTAGGGCTCGCCGGTCTTCTTATCGGTGACGTTAGCGCCGAGGAGAGGGAATTCGAGAGCGCTCTTGTAGTCCTGGAGTTCGTCGAGGCCGTAGTTGAACTCGTGGTTGCCCACGACGCCCGCGTCGTACTTGAGGTAGTTGTAGATCGTCGCGATCGGGTCAACGTCGCCAGGCTTGTGGTCGCGCTTGTAGACCGTCTCGAGCGAGGAGCCCTGATTGGCGTCGCCGTTGTCGAGGAGGGCAACAGCACTCTCACCTTTGTCAGCGCGCACCTGGTTGATTGCGGATGCGAGGTGGTCCATGCCGCGAAGGTTCTTCGGCTCCTCAGGTGTGCCGAAAGGCTTGCCCGTGAAGTAGTTGTAGTTGAGCGCGGTGCCGTGGGTATCGGTCGTCGCGAGAATCGTGATGTCGTCGATGTCGGTCCGGTCGCCGTCGGCCGCGAACGCGGGGGCACCCGCGGTCAAGAAAAGTAGGCCGGTGAGCGCAGCTGCCGTTGCTTTGCGCATGGGGTCTCCTGAAGGCTCAAAGGGATGTTGGGCGTTTCGGAATCTAGGCTCGTGAGGTGACGCGGGGGTAAACGCGAAGGCACGGCTTGGGGTGGTCCGGGTGGCCTCCAGGGTCCGACGTCTGACCAGGCATTTCATTTTTTCTGTGTCATTTTTTGAGCAACCGGCTACTTAAGTCCCGCATTGTGTCTAGGCTTCAATGATAACTGAGTCACATACTCTCCTCTCGTCTCTTCCCCGGCTTCGAGCCTGGCGCGTTGAAGATCCCGGTGTCCTCGGTTTGATTCCTCGCAGTTTTATTCAAAGGAGAACAGCGTGTCCCCAGGCTTTAAGCGAAAGGTGCTAGCCGCGTTGTCGGTGAGCGCCGTTGCCGCGAGTTTTGCCGTTCCGGCAGCGCTCGCCGCGCCCACCGATGACCACGAATCAGCGCCGGCGATCTCGCAGATTCAGCGAGCGGCGATTCAGAAGCAGCGTGAGAAGCGGGGCACTCGCCCCGCATCGAATGAACGCGTACGCGTTGTCGTGATGTTGAAGGACCAACCGTCGGCACCGAGTGAGTCCGGCGAGAAGAACCGCCTTTCCTCGCAAGCAAAGTTGCTTGAATCGTGGAAGGCGAAGTACGACCTGAAGGTGGATCGACAGTTCGGGTATCTCGTCAATGGCTTCAGTGCCGAAATGCCCGAGGGCAAGATCCAAAACCTCGCGACCGAGAAGCAGGTCGCCTCGGTGCGACGCGAGCGCGTGTACTACCAGAGCGAATATTCGGCGCGTGAGCTCCAGGGTGTTGCCCAGGCGTACAAGGACTTCGGTGTTGATGGCGAGGGCACGGTGATCTCGATCATCGACTCGGGTGTGTACGCGGGCCACCCGGATATGCGTCTCGACGATGGTGTTTTCGAGAAGGCGAAGATCACGAACATCAACCCGGAGGCCGCGGGCAAATTCAATGAGAAGGTGCCGACCGGCTACAACTACGCGGATGACAACTTCGAGGTCATGGACCTCACCGATTCGCAGCACGGCCAGCACGTTGCGGGTATTACCGCGGCCAATGGCTCCGAGGGGGACACCCCCGATTTCGCCTCGACGGGCCGCATCGACGGCGCAGCTCCGAACGCGCAGTTGCTGGCGATGAAGGTCTTTTCGAATGACCCGAAGAAGTCGGCTGGCGCGAATGATGGCGACATCATCGCCGCGATCGAAGACTCGGTGAGGCTCAAGGCCGATGTCATCAACATGTCGCTCGGCAGCCCGAATGGTGTTCCGGATCTTTCCGACGGCGCCTATGAGGCCATGAAGAAGGCCCGCGAAGAGGGCGTGATTACGCTCGTGGCCGCGGGTAACGAAGGCCAGAACTTCTCGCTCGAGGGTGGGCCGGACGACGCGCTCGGCCGCCTCGATGACGGTACGGCGGGCAGTCCTTCGACGAATGATTCGGCCTTCTCGATTGCCTCGATCAATAATTCGACCCTGAGCGTTCCGCTCGCGTATTTCGAGGCGAACGGGGAGCGCACCGATATCGGCTACCTCGAAGGCGTGGGCGAGCCCGATGCCAAGCCTCACCCGTACGAGTACGTGGGTCTCGGCCGCCCGGAGGACTACAAGGACGGCATCGATCTCAAGGGCAAGTACGCGCTCATCTCGCGCGGCGAGATTTCGTTCGCGGAAAAGCTCCAGTACGCCCTTGACCACGGCGCGGAAGGCGTCATGGTGTTCAACAGCGATGGCGAAGAGGGCTACCGCGGTATGGCGGGCATCGACAAGTTCAAGACCTTCGGTGCGGCCCTCACGAACGAGCAGGGCCACCAGCTTCTCGATGCGCTCAAGGCTGACCCGAACGCGACGATCACCTTCACGGACCAGATTAAGCAGGATCCGGCTCCCGACGGCCTCGAACCCAGCTCGTTTACGTCGTGGGGAACCCCGAACGACCTGTCATTCAAGCCGCAGCTCGCGGGTATCGGCGGCAACGTGTACTCGACCGTCGGCGAAAACGAGTACGAGAACATGAGCGGCACGTCGATGGCGACCCCGAATGTCGCGGGCCTCAGCGCGCTTCTCACGCAGAAGTTCGAGGAGCGCTTCCCGAACATCACGGGTAAGGAACGCGTCGAGCTCATCGAAACCTCACTCATGAACACCGCGAGGATCCTCGAAAACGAGGACGGCACCCCGTACCTCCCGCGCCAGATCGGTGCGGGTCTCGCGGAGGTCGATCGCGCGCTCGCAACTGACGTCACCGCTACCGTCGACGGCGAGGCAGCCGTTGCACTCAAGCAGATCAACGGGCCGACGACCTTCACGGTCACGCTCACGAACCGCGGCGATCAGGACCGCACGTTCAGCATCCCCGCGCAAAAGGTGCTCGGGGAAACGAATGAGGCGGGAAAGCCCACTCTTGCCACGGTCTCGACTGAGACGCTGGCGGCGTCGGCCTCGAACGTGACCGTGCCCGCGGGCGGAACCGCCACGGTGCAGTTCACCCTCACCCCGCACACCGCTGCGGGCAATCACTTCATCGAGGGCTGGGCCCAGTTCAAGGGCGAGAATGGCGCGCTTGACATTGCCGTTCCCTACCTTGGTTTTGTTGGCGACTGGAACGAGGAGAACATCATCCAAGAGCCGGGCAAGCCGTGGATGGAGGATGGCCCCGCCGACAACACGAACCTCGTGGGCTCCCTCGGTGAGGCCACGACCCAGTTCAACAACCCTGATGAGAAGCCGCTCGCGCTCTCGCCGAACGGCGATAGCGTTCTCGACACGGTGACCCCGGGCATGCTGCTCATGCGTAACGCGGATGAGGTCGAATACGAGATTCTCGACGCGAACAGCAAGGTCATCGCGAGCCTCGGCAAGGATGAGATGCTGCGACGCATGATCGGCTCGAAGGTGCCGACCGCGTTCGACGGCGACCTCACGTTCATGGGCCGTTCGTTCGACGGCACGCTGTGGGATAAGTCGACGGGTAAGCAAACGCCACTTGCCGACGGCTCCTATACGTTCCGCCTCAAGGCACGCATCGCCGAAGGCTACGAGCCGCAGATCACGGACCTGCCGTTCACGGTGGACACCGCGGCGCCCACGATCGACATTCTCGACAAGGAACCGGGCCGCGTGCATTTCACGGCCGTCGATAATCAGGGCGGCACGGGCATCCTCGACGATCCGATCGTGCTCGACGCGAGCGGGGAGCAGCTTACGGTCGAGAAGCAGGCCGACGGCAGCTTCGTCTCCACGTTCGATCCGGCAACCCCGTACGTCACGGTGGGCGCCGTCGATCGCGGTTTCAACGAGGCCTCCACCATCGTCACGTTCAGCGACGCGCCTTTGTTCGTCAACGTGAACGGGCACAGCATCCCCGAGGGGGAGAGCGCGTACGTGGGTAAGGATTCCGACGGTGCCCTCGAAGTGTCGGGCGTTGTCCAGGGCGAGGTTTCCCGCGTCACCGTGAATGGTGAGGAAGCGAAGATTACCGATGGCACGTTCGAGTACGTCGATAAGGCCTACAAGGGCCCGAATCCGTACACGCTCGAGGTCATCGCCTACGACGCTTCCGGCAAGGAGGTCGCACGGCGCACGATCACGGTCGAGCAGGACGCGCAAGCGCCCACCATCACGATCGACAAGAGCGCGCTCAACGACAATGGCAAGCTCGTTGTGGCCGAGGACGGCAGCTTCACGCTTTCCGGCACGATTACCGATGAGCGCGAGAATGCCAACCTGAAGGCGTGGATCTTCAACGAAACCGTTGAGGTGAAGCCGGATGGCACCTTCACGTACACCGGGAAGGTCGATCCGAGTGTTCCCGTCGTGACCGTGGTGGCGAGCGATGGCGCCACGGAGGGCACTCTCGATGTCGAGATCGAGGGCCGCGAGGCGCCCGCCCCCGAGGAGAAGCCCGAGGACAATGGCTTTGCTCGCCCGACCTACGACATCGAGACGTGCGATGCGGAAGAGAACTGGTGCGATATTAGCTCGAAGAGCGAGGGCGTGAGTGAGGATGGAAAGACTCTCCACCTCACCGGCAAGATCCAGGATCCCGTGAGCTCGATCGAGTTCATTCCCACCTCGCGTGCGAAGGACGGCACGATCACGAGGAACGAACCGATTGCCGCAACGATCGAGGGCGACACGTTCAGCGTTGACCTCCCGATCGACGTGGGAATCATCGATTTCCACCAGATCGTGAAGGACGACAAGGGTGAGGAGCAGTTCAGTGGCTCATTCCGCCTGTGGGTGGATATCAAGCCGCCGAGCCTCCACTTCACGGAGCCTGGCCTCGTGGGTGGCACGCTCTACACGAACACCGATGACGTCACCTTCAGGGGATCGATCAGCGATGACGGTTGGGGTCACTACCTTGCGATCAACAACGAGTACCTGACCGACTTCGTGCGGCACAACCACCCCGGTGAGGAGGTTAATCGCCAGGAGTTCGAGCACCTCGTAACCGTCCGCGACGGCGACAAGCTTCTCGTGTACTCGAACGACTCGATGGGCAATGAACTCGTCGCGGTCATTCCCGTTGTTGTCGATAAAGAGGCGCCCACCGTCGGCGTCGACACCGTCAAGGACATGGAGGTGATCCGCGACCAGCGCGAGCTCGAGGCGTGGGGCGAGGATCCAAACCTCGCCAACGTCGCGGTGAGCCTCAACGGTAAGGAGATCTACAACGAGAACACCGAGCTGACGAGCAAAGCCGCAACGATCGACGGCGTGCTCGCGCCGCCCGAGGCGACCGACGGCGATAACGCGGGCGCGGTCGCGCCAAACAGCGAGAATGCTGAAGAGGCGGCTTCCGATGCGGGCGACAGGAGCGCGCCTGAGCCGACGACCGTCGTGGATGGCACCGAGACGAGCACCGCGCAAACCCGGCTCGGCACGAGAATCAAGACGGCCGATCTTCCGGCTGGTTTCTACACGGCAAGCGTGAAGGCGACGGATCTTGCCGGCAACGTCACGACCCACACCACGACGTTTATCGTCGACGACGATGCCGTGATCGAAGGACCCAACACGGTGGCCTTCGAGGTCGAGCACGGTGCGCTCGCTGACCAGGCAGCCGCCGCGAAGACGGTGCTCAGCCACTTCACGGTCACCGACGACGGCTCGGCGTTCAAGGACGGCGACACGACTCTCGCGCTCGCCCCCGGCACGGTCCTCGTGCCAGGCGAGCAGAAGGTCACGCTCGTCGCGACGGATGCCGACGGCCGCTCGGTTGTGCGAGTCGTGACGGTGACCATCACCGAGAAGCAGAAGGCCCCCAAGCCGAACACTCCGGAGACCCCGGCGAACCCGGGCGATGATGCTCCCGAGCGCCCCGCGAACCCGGATACCGATGGCGGGAGGAACCCCGGTAAGCCGCCCGTGAAGGGTGGCAGCGAGGGTTCTCAGGCACCGGGTAAGTCCGACGGTTCCTCGGCCGAACGCCCGTCGAGGATTCCGTCGCAGGATGCCTCCTCGCATCGCGGTTCGCATATGCCGCGCACGGGTGCGGAGATCGCGGCTACCGCGGGTGTTGCGGCGCTCATCGTGCTCGGTGGCGTGGTGGCCGTGGTGGTTGCTCGCCGGAGAGGCGGCAAGTAGCAAGCGGCGAATAGAGAACAGGGCTGTGATGGTGTAAGGCCCTGAGGTAGGCCCGGGAACGGGTCAAGAAAGGGTGGGGTGCTGGAGGCCGGCAAGCGTCGGACTTCGCACCCCACTTTTCCCCTTTGAATTGCATAGGGGTTGTGGGGGTTATTCCGCCCCGTCCGTTTGAATTGCATAGGGGTTGTGGGGGTTATTTCGGTCTGGCCCGGTCCTTTGGATTGCATAGGAATAGTGGGGGTTATTCTGGCCCGGTCCGCCCCGCCCCGGCCCGGTCCGCTGGGTGGCCAAACCCCCGTTAGCCCTATGCAATTCGGAGTTGTCGGTCGCCCAAACCCCCACAACCCCTATGCAATCCGGAGGGGGGAGGGTTGTGCCGCCCGACACACGCCACCTCGATCTGTACACATGAACGCACTTTCACCGATGCTGTGCGGTAAAATTTGAGGGTTGAGAGTGGTCGAGCCCCGCTCAGCGGCCCGCAAACGGCCCTGAGAGGCCATGGGCCCCCGAAATGGGCCCGGCCCCGTACCGAGGGGTGGAGGTGGCTTACGGGCCCTCGATCCTCACACCCGGGTTCGACCGACCCGGCGTTGACCATCAAGGAGATTCCTTCGTGAGCGAAGCCCAGGAAAACGCACCGCATTACGACGCCTCGGACATCACCGTCCTCGAAGGCCTCGAGGCGGTTCGTAAACGTCCAGGCATGTACATCGGTTCGACTGGCGAGCGCGGCCTGCACCACCTCGTGTACGAGATCGTCGATAACTCGGTTGATGAGGCGCTCGCGGGCTACGCGAGTGAGATCACCGTGGACGTGCTCGAGGATGGCGGCGTGCGCGTGATCGACGATGGTCGCGGTATTCCCGTGGCGATGCACCCCACTGAGAAGAAGCCCGCCGTTGAGCTCGTGCTGACGGTGCTCCACGCGGGCGGCAAGTTTGGTGGCGGCGGTTACGCGGTCTCGGGTGGTCTGCACGGTGTGGGCTCGTCCGTCGTGAACGCGCTTTCGAAGCGCCTCGAGGTTGAAATTAAGCGTGACGGTTACGTGTGGCGTCAGCAGTACACGCACGGCGTACCGAACGCCCCGCTCGAAAAGGGTGAGGAAACGACCGAGACCGGCACGAGCGTGACGTTCTGGGCCGACGGTGACATTTTCGAGACCACCGAGTACGAGTTTGAGACGCTGCGCAAGCGTTTCCAGCAGATGGCCTTCCTCAACAAGGGCCTCAAGATCACGCTCACCGACCACCGCCCGGTCGAGGATTCCGTTGACGATGATCTTCCCGATCTCGACAATCTCGATCAGGATGTCGACGAAAACGACGGCATCAACGATGCGGCGCGCCCCACCGACGCCGGCGCCGACACCGCGGAGAAGCCCAAGACCAAGTCCGTGACGTTCCTGTACGAGCAGGGTCTTGAGGATTTCGTCAAGTACATCAGCAAGCAAAAGCGTGCCGAGGTGATCCACCCGGAGATCATCAGCTTCGAGAGCGAAGACACCGACCACATGATCTCGGTAGAGATCGCGATGCAGTGGACCTCCGCGTATTCGGAGTCGGTGCACACGTACGCGAACACGATTAACACGCACGAGGGTGGTACGCACGAAGAGGGTTTCCGCAGCGCGCTTACCGGTGTGATCAACCGCTACGCGCGAGCGAATAACCTCATGAAGGAAAAGGACGCGAACCTCACGGGCGAAGACATCCGCGAGGGCCTCACGGCTGTTGTGTCCGTCAAGCTCGGCGAGCCTCAGTTCGAGGGCCAGACGAAGACCAAGCTCGGTAACACGATCGCGCGCACGTTCGTGTCGAAGGTGATGACCGATAAGCTCGCGGACTGGGCGTCGGCCCACCCGAACGAGATGAAGATGATCGTCACGAAGGCGCAGTCGGCGGCCGCGGCCCGCGAGGCAGCCCGCAAGGCGCGCGATGCGACCCGCCGCAAGTCGCCGCTTGAAACGGGCGGTATGCCCGGCAAGCTTCGCGACTGCTCGAGCCGCAACCCTGCGATCAGCGAAATCTTTATCGTCGAGGGTGACTCGGCAGGCGGTTCGGCGGTGTCGGGCCGCGACCCGAAGACCCAGGCGATCCTCCCGATCCGCGGCAAGATCCTCAATGTCGAAAAGGCCCGGCTTGATCGCGCGCTCGACAACGCCGAGGTGCGTTCGCTCATTACGGCGTTCGGCACGGGCATTGGTGAGGATTTCGATCCCACGAAGCTGCGCTACCACAAGATCATCCTCATGGCGGATGCCGACGTTGACGGCCAGCACATTTGCACGCTTCTGCTCACGCTGCTGTTCCGGTACATGCGCCCGCTCATCGAGCTCGGCCACGTCTTCATCGCGATGCCGCCGCTGTACCGCCTCAAGTGGACGAACGCGCCTCACGAGTACGTGTTCAGCGATGCGGAGCGCGACCGCAAGCTCGAAGAGGGCCGCGCGGCCGGCAAGCGCATCCCGAAGGACAACGGCATCCAGCGCTACAAGGGTCTCGGCGAGATGGACTGGCGCGAGCTGCAAACGACGACGATGGACCGCGACCTTCGCACCCTCAAGCAGGTGACGATGGCTGAAGCTGCCGACGCCGACGCGGTCTTCAGCGTGCTTATGGGCGACGACGTCGATGCGCGTCGCCGGTTCATTCAGGAAAACGCGAAGGACGTGCGCTTCCTCGATATCTAAACCGGCGCCCCGAGGGGTAAGCAGCGGTTATTGAGAGAGCATTCACGCGAGGAAGAGTAGGGGAGAAGGACATGAGCGACGAGAACATCGAGGACCAGGGCCCGAAGAGCGCCGAGGATCTCGAACACGCGATCCCGCAGGGCCTCACCACCACGGTCGACGCGATCGACGAGGACGAGGGCGATCAGATCTTCCAGGTTGATCTGAACAAGGAGATGCAAAAAAGCTACCTCGATTACGCGATGAGCGTGATCGTGGGGCGTGCACTTCCCGATGTGCGCGACGGTCTCAAGCCGGTGCATCGCCGCATCGTGTACGGCATGTACGACGGTGGCTACCGCCCCGAGCGTTCCTTCAGCAAGTGCGCGAAGGTCGTGGGCGAGGTCATGGGTAATTACCACCCGCACGGCGACTCCGCGATCTATGACGCGATGGTGCGCCTCGTGCAGCCATGGAACATGCGCTATCCGCTCATCCTTGGCCAGGGCAACTTCGGCTCCGCGGGTGACGACGGTGCCGCCGCCTCGAGGTACACCGAGTGCAAGATGTCGCCGCTCGCCCTCGAGCTTGTGCGCGACATTAACGAAGACACCGTCGACATGACGGGCAACTACGACAACACCGTCGACGAGCCCGTGATTTTGCCGGCGCGTTTCCCGAACCTTCTCGTGAATGGCTCGGCCGGTATTGCCGTGGGTATGGCCACGAACATCCCGCCGCACAACCTGCGCGAGGTGGCCTCTGCAGTGCAGTGGCTGCTCACGAATCCTGAGGCCACGAAGGAAGAGCTTCTCGAGGCGTGCATCGAGCGTATCCAGGGCCCCGACTTCCCGAACGGTGCGACCATCACGGGCCGCAAGGGGATCGAGGAGGCGTACCGCACGGGTCGCGGCTCGATCACGCAGCGCGCTGTCGTCAAGACTGAAGAGATCAACGGGCGCCTCGCGCTCGTCGTGACCGAGCTTCCCTACCAGGTCAACCCCGACAACCTCGCGCGGAAGATCGCCGAGCTCGTCAAGGCCGGCCGTCTCCAGGGCATCGCCGACATCACCGACGAAACGTCGGGTAAGACCGGTCAGCGCCTTGTGCTCACTCTCAAGCGCGATGCTGTGGCGAAGGTTGTGCTCAACAACCTGTATAAGCAGACGCAGCTTCAGGAGAATTTCTCCGCGAACATGCTCGCGATCGTCAACGACGTGCCGCGCACGCTCTCGATTGACTCGTTCGTGCGTGAGTGGACGAAGCACCAGATCGACGTCATTGTGCGCCGCACCCGCTTCCGCCTGCGCAAGGCCGAAGAGCAGATCCACATCTACCGCGGCTACCTCAAGGCGCTCGATGCCCTCGACGAGGTCATCGCGACCATTCGCCGCTCGCCCGACGTGGACGAGGCTCGCACGGCCCTTATCGCGCTCCTGGACATCGACGAGATCCAGGCGAACGCGATCCTCGCGCTCCAGCTCCGCCGGCTCGCTGCCCTCGAGCGCCAGAAGATCACCGAAGAGCACGATCGTCTCGCCGCGCTCATTCTCGAGTACGAAGAGATCCTTGGCAGCGAGCAGCGCCAGCGCGAAATCGTGAGCGAGGAGCTCGAGGCGATCGTCGAGAAGTACGGCGATGAACGCCGCACCCAGATCGTGCCGTTCGATGGTGATGTCTCCGTTGAGGATCTCATCCCCGAAGAGGACATGGTCGTCACGATCACGCGCGGCGGCTGGGTCAAGCGCACCAAGACCGACGAATACCGCGCGCAAAAGCGTGGCGGCAAGGGTGTGCGCGGCGCGAGCCTGCGTGAGAACGACGTGGTCGACCACTTCTTTACGACGACGACGCACAAGTGGCTTTTGTTCTTCACGAACTTTGGCCGCGTGTATCGCATCAAGGGCTACGAGCTTCCGGAGGCTCCGCGCGATTCGAAGGGTCAGCACATCGCGAACCTTCTTGAATTCCAGCCCGATGAGACGATCCGCTCCGTGCTCGTGATCGGCGGGTATGACGAGGCCGAATATCTCGTGCTCGCCACGAAGCACGGCATCGTGAAGAAGACCGCGATGAGCGCGTTCGACTCGAACCGCAGCGCCGGCCTGATCGCGATCAACTTGCGTGAGTTTGAGGGGCCCGACGGTTCCCTTGTCACCGATGAGCTTGTGGCGGCCCGCGCTGTCAACAGCGACGATCATTTGTTGCTCGTCTCGAAGAACGGCCAGAGTGTGCGGTTCCCCGCTTCCGATGACGTTTTGCGCCCGATGGGTCGCGTCACGGGCGGCGTGACCGGCATGAAGTTCCGTGGCGATGATGAGCTTCTCGCGATGGATGTCGCCCACCCCGATACGTTCGTGTTTACCGTGACCGATTCCGGTTTCGCGAAGCGATCCTCGATTGACGAGTACCGCGTGCAGGACCGCGGTGGCCTCGGTATTAAAGTGGCGAAGCTCCCCAACGACCGCGGTCACCTCGTGGGCGCCGCGATCGTTGAGGAGACCGATGAAGTATTCGTGCTCATGGAGAAGGGCAAGGTCGTGCGGTCCTCCGTCGCGGGCGTGCCGTCCAAGGGCCGTGACACCATGGGCGTTGTCTTCGCAAAGCCCGACCAGAAAGACTCGATCATCCTCGTCAACGTGTTCAAGGAAAGTGAGCCGGATGACGACGAGGCCGACGAAGCTGGCAGTGATGATGCCGGCGATGCCGTAGTCTCGGACTGATCGAATGAGCGAGGAGAACACCGTGAGTTCCACTAGCGACGATAAGACCCAGCCGATCGCGAAGCAGGGCGGGCCCGACCAGAGCGCCGAGTCGCGCACGACTGCGCTCTCGGAGGGCGTCACGAGCCGCATTGACGCGATCAAGAGCGGCGAAGGCGATGCGCCGAAGTCGACCTCCCGCACCAAGAAGAATGCCCAGGCACCCGGTGCCCAGGAGGCAAACGTGGGTGGCGGGCAAGCGTCGGACCATGCCGCAGGCCCACGGGGCGGGCAGAGCTATGGCGGAAAATCCGCTGGCCAGAACCGTGGCGCGAATCCCGGTCAGCCGAACAGCGCGCCGATGGGCGCCCAGCCGGCGCCGCGTAGCCGCACCACCCACCAGCCCGCCGCACGCCCCATGCCGGGCGTCCACGACACCGCGCCGGTGCAGGACGCCCCCCGCCAGGGCAGCCGCCGCGTCAAGCTCACGCTTTCGCAGCTTGATCCGTGGAGCGTCATGAAGCTGTCGTTCCTCGTGGCGATTGCGTTCGGTATCGCGCTCGTGGTCGCGGTGGCTCTTCTGTGGCAGGTCGTCAACTCGATTGGCCTGTGGGATCAGGTCAACCAGATTGCCTCCGACCTCAACAGCGGCAAGCCGCTGCCGTTCATGGAGTATCTCGAGTTCTCGAAGATGCTCTCGTATTCGGTGATCGTGGCCGTCCTCAACGTCATCCTCATTACCGCGCTCGGCACGCTGTTTGCGTTCCTGTACAACATCGTGGCCTCGCTGCTCGGCGGCTTGAAGGTCACGCTGACGGATAACTAATTCCTGTCGTGAGGAAAGGGCCAGGCTTTTCGGAGCCTGGCCCTTTTTCTAATGGTTCGCGCGGAGCTCCCTCACGTACCTGCTGTTTTTGCGGCGCCTGGACGATCTTCAGGACAGTGCTGCGCGGAAAGCACGCTTCAGGGGTAGTCCCATCGAGTTTTGGTACCGAGAACCCGGTCTACGAAGGTGGCTGCATCGAGTTTCCCGGTCCACGTGGCGGGAAGTTCAATTACATCGTTACTCAGGTAGTCGTTAACGATTTACCTGGCGGTCCTGATCGAGGCTCATGGCCATGTCTGTCCTTTTGCCTGTCGGGGGAGGGCTACGCTTCGTCGTCGAGCTCGAGGAGTTTGTTGTACTGTTCGTCGCTAATGAGCTTGTGTCGATGTGCTCTCACGACATCGTCCCAGGTTCCGGGAGGGTTGGGGCCGCCATCGTCGAAAATGTGCTCAGGTTCGGGCTCTGGCAGGTACTCCCATCGCGAGAGTTCATCCATGAGCTGTCCTTCGCTGATGTATCCGAGGTGGTAGCGCTGGGCGATTTCGTAAGGGTCAGCTCCGCTGAAGCCCTTGGTGGCTTGTGGCACCCGCGATGCGTGTGCAAGACGGGTCGACACTGATGGCTGCGCCATTTGGGCTGCTGCTGCCATATCGACTTGTCTCACGCCGTCTTGTGCGGCTTGGATGAGGGCGCGTTGAAGGTCGAGTTCTGCGATGTCGCGCGCGATGCGCGCTCGCCTAATTCTCTGAAGAGCATTCATGAAACCCACCCCCAATATAGGTTCGTCTATATTTTAGGAGACGGCTGGCGCACGTGCAAGGATTTTGTTGGCGTCGATGCGCCGCTTGGAGCGGCAAAGCGCTTGTGCGGGACGTGAAGCTGGGAATGTTGGAGATTTAGCTGCGCTTAGCGTGTGGCGTAGTAGTGGCCAGCGGCCGCATCGGCAACTTTGGCGAGCGCGCCGCGTCCCTCCCCAGCGAGTCCATTAGCTTTTGGGGGTCCATTGGATCCTCTCGGTGTGATGGTTAGTCCAGCCCGCGGGCTTCGCGCTCGTCGAGGATTGATTCGTACAGTTCTTCGCTGAGGTAGCCGTATGAGAGGGCTTCCTCCACTTCGGCCCAGGTCCCTGGCGGAGGCACGGGCCCGTCATCGAAGATGTCCGACGGTTGCGGGAACGGGGTGAAGTTCCACGCCACGAGTTGGGATTTGAGGTCGTCGCTGGAGATTTGACCGGCGGCGTATCGTTCGCAGATTTCCAGCGGTGATGCGCCAGCGAAGCCGTCGGGTGGGAACGCGATGTCTTGCGTCTGCTTGAGGTGCTGTGAAACGGCAGATTGAGACATGCGGGCTGCTCGCGCAATCTCCACTTGAGTCTTCCCCTGCGACTTAGCGATGAGCACGCTTCGCTTGAAGTCGAGATCGGCTAAGTGCTGCATGCCCCGGGCTCGTGCAACGGATTCGAGTGCTGATGACATGCCCCACCTCCTAGATATTAGGATACTTATATCCTGGTGCCAGGCTGCGTCTCTGTCAAGCGCCCGCGCGCGGCATTGACATGTCGAACGGTCTTAGTGCCGAAGACGCCCACGACGTGCTCGAACTAGGGGGCCTGCCCCAAGCAGAGCAAGCGTCGGACCCGAGCCCGCCAAGCGTTTTGACCTGCTGATCCTGCGTGCCCAGGTGGCGCTTCCGGACGGTGACACCGCTGATGTTGACCGCATTCGCGAAACCGTGACGGCGGGAGGCGAGCCGAATCTTCGAATCCCCGTACACGGACGACTTCCAACCCGTCGATATTCTCTTCGCTGACACGGAGGTCGAGAGCATCGTGACGAGCCTCCGTGTGATCCGCGCGAACGCCGATCCGGAACAGAAACGCGCCTAACCGCAGGTGCCCCTGTGGTCACGCCGTGTGGCATGCCCTACACGTGCCACTAAGCGTTTGTGTGAGGGGCCTGAACTGGGTTAGAGTGTTTCCTCGTTGGAGTTACGTAAGTTGCTCCAGGAGGGCCTATAGCTCAGTCGGTTAGAGCGCTGTCCTGATAAGACAGAGGTCGCTGGTTCAAGTCCAGCTAGGCCCACTCAACGAACGGAGGTATCGTGAAGTTTGTACGAGCACTTCTTTTGCTCATCGCCTCCACCGCCGTTGGCCTCTTTACCTGGCGGAAAGTTGAAGAAAAACAGTTGAGGGATGATCTTTGGCAAGAAGCCGAAGAACAGACTCGCTGACATACCGGGGGCTATGGCGCAATTGGTAGCGCACCTGCTTTGCAAGCAGGGGGTTACGGGTTCGAGTCCCGTTAGCTCCACAGATAAAACCCCAGGATGGCTAGAGCCGGCCTGGGGTTTCTTCATGCCTTGATGCGCGTGACCGGTGCTGCCAAACCGAGGTGGCAAATCCCCGGGAATGGGGTGGCAAATCCCCGCGCCGAGGGTGGCGAATCCCCGGAAATGGGGTGGCAAATCCTCGCGTTTCGGAGCTATCCGCTCCAGGATCCCCCGATGAACTGGCATTTTGGGTAGGAGCATCAAAACATCATGATCATTGATGCTATGATGCGTGCATGCGGACGACACTTACACTTGACCCCGACGTATCCTCGCTACTCGAGCGTGAAATGGCGAATCGGAAGCTTCCCTTTAAGCAGGTTGTGAACGATGCAATCCGCAAGGGGCTAGGAGCTAGCTCGCCGGCGGACTTTACGTTTGCTCGCTACGAGATGGGGCAACCGCGTGTCGACCTCACGCATGCAACCCGAATTGCGGCGGATCTGGAGGACGAGGCCCTCGCTGCAAAGTTGTCCGAGGGCCGCTGATGCTCATTGTTGACACGAATGTGCTGGTCTATGCCGTAAATGCAAACGCAAGGCAACACGAAGCTAGCCATACATGGCTTTCGGAGCAGCTCCGTAGCGGGACAGAAGTCATCGGTATGCCGTGGATGTCGCTCCTGGGCTTTGTGCGCATCTGCACCCATGCCCGTATCCTCGACCGCCCAATCACGGCAGAGCAAGCAATGGCTCTCGTTAATGCATGGATTTCTCATCCCAGGGTCGTCACTCCAGAGCCCTCGGTTCGGCACGCGGCACTTCTTGCCGGCTTACTCGCGGAGGCAGGAGCGGCGGGGAACCTGACGAACGATGCCCATCTCGCCGCACTGGCGCTTGAGTACGGCGCCACCATGGTCACGTTTGATCGTGACTTCGCACGGTTTGGCGTCCGCGTTCACGTCCCGACGGTCCAGTGACCGCGGGTCGCGTCTAGAAGTAGTCGCGCTTAGAAGTAGGTCACGCACCACGGCTCACGACGGCGCTGCAGGAGAATGCCGAGCTTGTCGACCGCGTCCTCATCACCGCGCACCCAGCCCACGGTTTCGAGGGCCTGGATGTTGACTCCGCCGAGGAGAGTCGAGCCGAGAGCCGGAACATCGATCTCCACCTGCGGCTCGCCCTCGTAAGGCTCGCACGTGCCCTTGCCATCTTTCACGGTGAGGCGCCAGGTGCCGTCGGCAAACCCCATCGAATCCACCACGCGGAAGGTGACGTCGCCTTCGGTGTAGTAGTTGCGGGCCTCGAGCAGCGCGGCCGGGTCGATCACGCGCAGCCACAGGAAATCATTGTGCTCGTTGATCTGGTAGCGGCGGCGATCGGCGAGAGCCCACGGGAGATGCTCGTCGTTGCGGGCATTGTCGAAGCGGACTCGACGCACGAGATCGAGGGAGCCGAGGAACTCCCACATGGCGATGCTCGCGTCGGTCGTGCAGGGCACGAAGTCGATGACGTCGAGGGCGCCGCCGCGGCTTTCAAGGCGCCACGTCGCGTAACCGTCGAGTTCGCCCTTCTCGTTCCAGTGGCCGATCGCGCGGGTCTTGTTGTTCGTTTCGCGCGTGGGCTTGTCGATGGAGCCGTTGCGGATCTCCATCTCGGGCGCGCAGCGGCTGATCGAGCCGGTCTGGCGCGCGTGGAACTTCTCGAAGACATGATGGGAGGCTTCGGCGAGCTGGGTGACGTCGATGTATTCGCACGTGCCGGTGATGGGTGCGGACACGCTGAAGCCGGAGCCGGCGTGCAGCTCGACGGAGGTGCTGAAGATCGCGGGGCCGAAACCGAAACGCCCGTAGATCGCCGCTTCGGTCGCGGTGAGGGCCGCAACGGCGAGCCCCTTTTCCTTCGCGTCTGTGAGCGATTCCGTCATGAGGGTCGTGGCGATGCCTTGGCGGCGATGGGAGGCGAGCACGGTGACTTCGCTGATCTGGTGGCAGTCGATGACCTTGCCGCCAACGTTCAGTTCACCGGTCCAGTCCATGAAGGTGGCAACGGGAATATCGTTGCCGAGGCCGTAGGTGCGTCGTTCGGAATCGAGAACGGTGCGCGCGGTCGCTTGGCGCTCCGCGTCGATTTTCAGTTGATGCTCGAGAAATTTCTGCGAGGGGTAAGGATCGTGAAATCCCTGCTGGACGGCGGTGAGCCAGGCGGGATACCAGGGATGGTCGTCGGGATTTGAGCTCGTGACGTGATGGGTTTCATATTTGAGTTTCACGCCTGGAACACTAGCAAAGTAGGGTTTGGGGGAGCTGTGCCAGGGGAGAGGAGCGTGGGATGCCTGCACTTGTGTTCGATGCCGTGTCATTTTCGTTCACGTCGCGCCCCCTCCTTGATCGGGTGAGCTTTCGGGTGGGGGCAGGTGAGCGTGCATTCCTGGTGGGCCCGAATGGCTGCGGAAAAACGACGCTTTTACGACTCGCGCTCGGGGAACTTCGCCCGGATAGTGGCGCGGTTGCGTGGGAAGGAATGGGGCCCGACGCCAGCCAGCCTCCGTCGGCAGAAAACTTTTCGGGGAGCGTTGGCGACTATTTCGACGAAGCCCTCCGGCCCGTGCGCGCACTCAGCACGATGTTTGAACGCGTCACGAGCCACATGGCGGTAAACGGGGGTGGAAGCCCCGACGATGCTCGCGAGTACGACGCTCTCCTTGCGCAGATGACAGCGCGCGACGTGTGGTCGCTTGACGCTCGCATCGACGAGACCCTTGCAGGTCTCGGCCTCGGGATGCTCACCGGTGAGGGTCGGGCTCGGCATGTCGACACTCTTTCGCCGGGTCAGCGCGGGCGTCTCCCGCTTGCGGCAGTGCTCATAGCGAAGCCGGAGGTTCTTGTTCTCGACGAACCCACCAATCACCTCGACGCGAAAGCCGTGGCCTTCCTTGCCGATACGCTTCGCGCGTGGGAAGGGCCGGTACTGATGACGAGCCATGACCGCGCCTTCATTGAGGAGACCGCGACCGCAATTTACGACCTGGACGTCGCGACCTGGCAGGCACTAGCTACAGCCGAGGGGCACGATCTTCACGGCGTGTATCGCACCAATGGCGCATACTCGGCATTCCTCGAGGCGAAACAGAAGGCTCACCGGGCGCACGCCGACATCCACGCCGAGCAGCAGAGCGAAAAACGGGAGATTCGCGCGCACAGGAATGCCGCACAATCGATCGCACGCGGCGGGGTGCGGCTCTCGGAGGCTCAAGGAATGGCGAAGAAGTTCTTTGCCGATCGTGCGCAGGCAACCTCTACGCGACGAAAGCGAAATGACGACAGGCGCCTAGAGGCACTCGAGGAGCGGGAGGTCCGTCGGCCTCGGTCCTACGATTTGACGTTCCCCCTCGCACCCGCGCACCACGCCCCCGGCCTCGCCCTTTCGGCGCGAGATGCCGCCGTGCACGGGCGCATGGCGCCGCTCACCCTTGATCTTGCGCGCGGAGAGCACTTACTCGTGACCGGCGGGAATGGCGCAGGGAAAACAACCTTTCTCAATTGGATCGCGTCGGGAGCCTCGCCCGAAGGAGCCGAGGCGAGCGGCAGTATTTCGAGCGACCGCCCCGTAGGGTTTGTGCCGCAGCGACTGCCGCGCGTCTTCGACCCAGGTTTCACGCGCGAGGTATGGACTGAGGGGGTGGGGGAGCGCGGCGCAGGAATGCTCCACCCCTCGATGTGGCACACACGAATCGAAGAGCTTTCGGCGGGCAATCAACGACGCGCCCAGCTTGCTCTCGCGCTTGCCGAGGCGCCGTCGTTCCTCGTGATCGATGAACCCACCAACTTCCTCGACCTCGCCACCGTTGAAGCGCTCGAGCGGGCCTTCAATGAATGGTCGGGGACCCTCATCATTGCGAGCCACGACCGCTGGCTCATTGAGCACTGGGCGGGGCGGCGGCTCAATCTCGCACCCGCGGCCGCTATTGGTGCTACCGGGTGAGGTCTGGGGGAGTCGCTGGGTGAAAGTGGTGAAAAATCGCCGTGTCGAGGCCGTATTTGGGCCTAACCGAGTCGTTTTTCACCACCTCGGCCACAGCCGCTCCGAAAGGAGCCAGATTTTAGGAGCCTGAGGTTAAGGGCGCCAGAAGGTCGTGACGTCCTTCTTCGTGGCAATTTGGTAGTCGATGAATGCCGCCATCAGCTCGTAATCGATGGGCGTATTCCACGGCAGGCGGGCAAGCATCGCCGTGCGGTCGGTCCCGCGCTCCTGCATGACATCCGCGAAATGGTCCATGGTCGCTTTTTCGGCCGACACGGCCATGTGCATCTTCGCGGCCGAAAACCCGATGATGAACGTGCCGTGATGCGTGAACATGGGCGTGCTCCACGCGATCCTAAGTTCGAGGTCCGGGTATGTGGCCTTCACCCAGTCGAGAACCTCAACCATGCGGTCGCGCTTGGGGCCCTCGGGGATGGTGGTGAGGAACTCATCCAACGTCCTGATCGTCATGGGGCAAATCTAACGTCGGAAAACGTAGAACCCTTGAATGTATACTTTTGTGAACGTATGTGACTTACGGAAGTCGAACGAGTCTCGGGCCGACGCCTGCTGGTGTGAGTTTCCGCGGTCGTCGTAGGGGAGCCTGTGGCGATCTCCCAAACACGTGTTTCTGCTGGCACCGAGGCGCACGGGGTGTGCGAGGCTCGGTAACATTTAAGTGAAGACTCAAGCATGTGTGGTGGGGTCGTTGGAGCGATGAGACACACCCCACAATGAGCGAAAAGTGCCAGCAAATGCGACTTGCATTACTGCCATCACTACGAAATTATGAGCTATGGTTGTTTTGGCCACACGAGTAACGCTCGTTACAGATTGGCGGACAGAAGCCGTATAACGCTGCGGTAACAATCCTCTCGTCTTTCGTACCGGGCTCCCGCTCACGGCCTGATGCTCTAGGGAAACTACGAGAGGACCCCCACCAATGGTTAATGGAAAGTCGCACGAGGCTTTTTATCGCAAGCCCTTGCGTATTGGATCAGCTGCTCTGACCCTGGCTCTGGTGACCAGCATGACCCCGAGCTTCACTGCGAGCGGCCTGGATCGGGCCATCGCTGCACAGCCGGCTCAGACTGCACCGAGCGTCGCCCCGATGGCCAATGAACCCGCTCAGGATCAGCAGGCCATCGACGCTGACATGATCGCCAGCGGTCGTGTCAAGAAGGCTGCGAACCTGACCGATGCCCAAGGTGTGGGCAAAGGCCTCATCTCGGGTCACGTGTACCTGACCAGCCCGAACGGCAACCCGGGCTCGACCATTGACAACGGCAACGTTCCGATGGATGGCGTGACCGTCTACGCGCAGTTCCGTGACAAGGACGGCTCCTACTCACCGATCTTCAGCGCGAAGACCCACACCCTCCCCGACGTCGTCGGCGGTAACGGTGGTAAGGGCACCTTCGCTTTCGGTACGGGTAAGAAGGGCATCACCTGGACCGATAAGCTCGGCAAAGAGCACACCTGGGCGGCACGTACTGACCAGAAGCACCGGATCTGGGTTGAGCCCTTCACCAATGAGCGTGGCAACAAGGTTGTTATGTTCCGCCAGGCCAACGGTTTCGTGCCCGGTTCTTTCAATGGTTTGGTGGAAGGCCCGCTCGGCTCGTTTGCTGCGGCTGACGGCAACATCCAGCTGATGGCGGCGTTCTACCAGGAAGTTCCGCCGAACCACGAAACCAGCTGGATGGCCGCCAAGGGCGACAAGCTCGTTGAAGACCCCAAGGGGCCAATCGGCTCGGCTTCGACTCAGACCAGCGTTCCGAACACCATCTCGGGTCGTGTATGGCTCGAGACCGGTGGTCCGGATAAAGGCATCGTTGCCACTGGCCCGTCGATGAACAGCATTGACGAGGCAGCTGACGGTTACACCGTCTACGCCTCGACCCTGACCAAGGACGGCGCTGCCGCTAACCAAAAGCTGCACGAGCAGTACAAGAATGACCCGCAGAAGCTGGCCGACGCCACCAAGAAGATGCTCGAGGACCACCCCGAGTACATCCTCAAGACCGTCCACGGCAAGACCGATAACGAAGGCCGCTACACCCTGCGATTCGGCAAGTACGAAAAGGGTCAGGTGCGCGAAGACGTCCTCAACCCGAACCATGTGTTCGTGTGGGTCGAAAACAAGGACGGTGTGGTTCAGAACGGCTACACCGGCTTCCACACCCCGATCTTCCAGCGCTTCAACGATGGCGGAGGCTTCCGGGCGGCAGTTGACCCTGGTGAGAACCAGCTGCCGATCAACTGGGGCAACGGTATCGGGTTCCAGAACCTGAACTCGCTGTACAACGTCAACTACGCGATCATGCCGTACACCCCGGTGTCGATCACGGCGGACTACAACGCAATCGACAAGCCTGCTGCTCCGGGAACCAAGGTGACCCCGGAGTTCAAGGGCGACCTGTCGACGCTGCCATCGAAGGTTGAGTGGCGCGACGCGAAGGGCAAGGTCCTCAAGACCTGCGAACTCGACCAGTCCAAGGGCATCAAAGCTCAGGTTGCAGCGTGCACCTTCGACATCCCGGAAGACGCCAAGAAGGGCGACCTCTTCAATGTGGTCCTGGTCTCCGGTGGCAACGACGTTTCCGCGTGGAGCGTCCTGGTGACCAAGGACTCGGATGAGTACACCCCTGCCTACGCAGAG
>NZ_BCSI01000006.1 GCF_001570785.1 Dermabacter hominis NBRC 106157 | reverse complement strand
AGTAACTGATTTCTCAGTCCAACTAATGGGGAGCAGTTCAAACCCATGGCCGGGCCTTTCTCGTATCAGAACACCGGTTGAGGCCTAGGCCCCCGACCGTACTGTCCCGACGTTTGCTCAGTGCTCGTCGTAGTGGTCGCCGTGCTCCGCGTGGCGGTGGTCGTCGTGGATGTAGTCAACGTGGTCGTCGTGCTCGACAGCCTCGTGTCCGCAATCCTCGCCGTGCTGGTGATCGGCGACGGTGTGCTCAGCCTGCGGCTGGTGCTCGTCGTAGTGGTCGCCGTGCTCTGCATGCAGGTGGCCGTCGTGCTTGTAGTCCACGTGGTCACCGTGCTGGACTGCTTCGTGGCCGCAGCCTTCGCCGTGTGCATGCTCCGTGGGGGTGTGTTCCGCTTTGCGGTCAGTCATGATGTTCTCCTTCTTGTGCGTGCGCCAGTGCGTCGTGGATGACGTGGGTGACATGGGCATCAGCGATCGAGTACCTCGTCGCTCTTCCTTCACGCTCTCCCTTCACCACGTGCACCTCGCGGAGTTTCCCGAGGTGCTGGGAGACGAGCGGCTGCGAGAGACCCGTGAGATCCACGAGCTCCGATACCGTGCACGCATGATCGGAAAGGTGCAGCACAATTTCGAGGCGTGCCGGGTTGCCGAGCACCTTGAATACGTGTGCTGCGTGGTCGATCTGCGAACTGTCTCCCATGCGTCAATCACACCATACTCATGCACATATTGCAATATGCCTATTTATTGCGAATCGTTCCCACTCTCGCAATCACGCGACACCCGCGAGGAGCGTACACACCCCCACGGCGATTCCCGCCCACGCAGCCGCCCACAGCACCGAGGCAAAGGTCCCAATAATGAACAACTCCCCCACGCGAGCCGCCTCACGCCCTTCCTTCTCCGCACGCAGCTCCGGATACCGACCGAGCCCCTTCACGGCAAGCGTGACAGCGATACCCGTCGGGAAGCCTGCAACAATCGAGACGTAGACGGCAATTCGCTCAAGAATGCCGATCCATCGCCCTCCCGGCAATTCCTTTTGCGCCCCCATGAGGGTCCCCTGCGCGGCGGCGACGCGAGCCCCACCGTCATCAATGCGCCGCAAAAGCGCGCGAATAACCCCATTGCCCGCCACGGCTCCACAGCCACACACAGTTAGCGCAAGCGCGCTCCACACAACCGTCACAACACCACCCGTTTAGGCATTTCCTACATTTGGGACGAATTAAGCTATTCTCTACATATGGCACCAGTGAAGGATCAGGCTTACGCCGTCGCTGTCATCGGCGACATCGTCAACTCTCGCGATCACAACCGCACCGCGCTCCACGAACACCTCACCAGTGCGCTCAACGCGATTCAGACACCATCACACGAACGCCTCCACCCTACCGTCGGCGACGAAATCCAAGGCGTGTTCGCCACCCACGGCGACGCCCTTCGCGCCACCCACATCCTCAGGCTCCACCTTCGCGAGCATGACATCGACATTCGATTCGGAATCGGAGCCGGCGAGATCCGCATCATCGACGAAGGCGCCGGCATCCAGGACGGCTCCGCCTGGTGGGCCGCGCGCGAGGCCCTTGAGCGCACAGAAGAACTCGCCCAAACCTCCGGGTTCTCAGGTATACGCACCGGGCTCAGTGCAGCAACCTCGGAAAATAAAAAGTCCGACGGTCGCCGGGCAACCGTCGGAACACAAGCCCCGCAAGGCCACGACACGCCCCCGCCCGAAGCGCTATGCCACTTGATCGACGCACACGTGAGCGCGCTCAAGGGGGGCGCCTGCGGAAGCTTACGCGGAATCCTCGAGGGCGAATCAAACGGCGATACCGCGGCGCGCCTCGGCATCTCTCCGAGCGCTAACACGCAGCGCATCATGCGCAACGACCTGCGTCCGCTCGCCGAGGCAATGCGCGCGACGTGGCTATCAAACGCCCCCGCTACACGGCCCGAGCGCTAACGAGGGAAGGCACGAAGGCGCCGGAACGCTCTACCGCAGGGCGTCGCGCACCTTGACGAGCATCGCCATTGCCGCTTCAGCCTGCTTCCCCGCCACGATTGGATTATCGGCAAACGTCGCGAAGCCGCAGTCGGTATTCAGGAGCACTCGATCCTTGCCGAACATCTTCACTGCGGTACGCCCGCGCTCGAGCACAGCTTCGAAGGTTTCATCTTGCGGCGCCTTCTGGTTGAAGATGCCGATACCGATGCGCTGGTCTTCGCGCAGGCCCGTCAGATGCTCCCAGTCCCCGGCGCGCGGCGTGCATGTTTCCACAATGACGTTGCCGATCGGTACGGATGACAGGAGCGGGAGCAAAGGCGCGTAGTCTCCGGAAAGTGCCTTGGACTCATCGGGGGTCCAGTTGCCACGGCACACGTGAATACCCAGGCGATCGGCAGGAAAGCCCTCCGCTACCTGCGCAATCAGATCCCGCGCAAATTCCAGCTCCGGCTGCACTGCTTTACGCTCACCGAGCGCCCCGCACATGAATGTACGACCGCCGCCACCTTCGTTGCCGTAGACCACTTCGCTAAGCACGGGCTCGTCAATTTCCACCAACGCGACGCCTGCGGCGAGAAGCTCGGCGATTTCCTCCCGCAGAATCCGGACCACGTCGGTGGCGAGGGTTTCCCGGTCGGGGTAGGCGCGATCGGAAACGCACTCCATCCACATGGTGCGAGTGAGGAGGTACGGGCCGGGAAGATCCACCTTCACCGCGCGATCGGTGATGGTCTTCAGGTATTGGGCTTCATGCACAGCAAGGGATCTGTCACGGCCGAGCGGCCCGAATACCGCCGGGTGGCGAACCTCCCCTGCCGGCACATCGAGGGCGCGCAGCTCACGTTCAAACTGCACCGGATCATCAACGTACGGCAACAGATCCGTGATGGGAATGAGCTGACAGTTCTGCAGCAGACCCCCTACGAAGCTGGAGTAGTTATCGCGGCGCATTTCACCGTCGGTGACGACGTCGACGTCGGCGCGTTCTTGCGCTGCCACGACAAGCTGCACGGCGTCATCAGCGGTAGCGTCAAACTCCTCCTGGGAGAGTCGGCCTTCCAGATGCTCATGCAGTGCGCGAATCAGCCACGACGGCCGCGGCCAGCTGCCCATAGTGTGCACGGCCAGGGGCTCGAGCGCGGGCGCCGCAGCAGGCTCGGGAAGCTCGGCAGGAATATGTGGCGTGACCACTTCCTGCGTAATCGCCATTTGCGGGCGCTTACGGAGTTTCTTTCCTTTGCCTGCCGCGGGCACGAGTGCCTCGGGGGTGTTCTCCTGCTGAGGCATGCTCGCTGCGCCCTCGTAGGCCCCCTTGCACACCAAGAACCGCCACTGGGTGAGTTCGCGCCCCTGAAACTGCACGGTCGTGGTAGTCGTATCGACCAGGTCATTCCCGGTCATACTGCACCAGCTAGGCAAGTCGACCTCCACCGTGGAATCCACGGAGGCGATCTCCAGGAACTTTCCCGGATCCAGGGGATCCAGATGTTTGCGGATCAGCAACAGCAGTCCGTTGCCACAATCCAGATCTCCACCGTCAAAACTGGTGTGGCCCTTCAAGCCGTCCTTGAAGGTGGCCGGGGTGAACTCTTGAGCGTTCGTCATGGCGGTATTCGAGTAGCAGCCGTCAGTAGCTCACGCAGCTAGCGCCCTGGGACATGTACTCGACGAGCTTCGCGCCGCCGACGATCGTCGCGCCGTTGATGAGCTTGCCTTCGTCCAGTCCACGCTTCTTGTAGCACGGCGAGCACACCCAGATCGTGCCGCCAGCTTCGGCGTAGTTGGTGATCAGTTCCTTGAGCGGCGCGAAGCCCTCCTCGTGAAGGTCGTCGGCGTAACCTTCTTCAGCGAGCCGCGCCCCCTCGGAGGAAAGGAACACGACGGTTTCCTGATCGGAGGCGATCGAGGCATTGGCGATGACGAAGCCCACGGTCGCCTTGTCAACATCGTCTTTGGCGTGGGTGATGCTCACACAGATCTTGGACATGTCAGGAATCCTTTCGTCGGATCAAGAACCGCGGCGGCTGCGCCACGGCAAGAGTGTGCCCGGTGAGACTGCACCAGGCGGGGATGTCGATGATCGCGCCTTCGTCGGTGGCGATCAGCTCGAAGATTTCTCCCGGACTCAGGGCGAGCATACGCGAGCGAAGCTTCATGACGAGTTCGCCGCAGCCCAAGTCCCCGGCGTCCCATCTATCTGCAATAGCGAGATCCGCGGAGTTGCTCATATGCATGCCTTTTCACCCAATGGACAAATCTAAAGGTGTTGTAGTCATACACACCACTGGCTCCACCATATCAACGCAGGCCAGAACCTGTTTGCCCAATCCACAAAGCAACAAAAAAGGGCGCCCACTGTGCATAGTGGGCGCCCTCATCGTGGAGCCGGCGGGAATCGAACCCGCGTCCGATAGTGCGAAGCCAGGGCTTCTCCGGGCGCAGTCCGCGACATCGTTTTCTCAGCCCCAGCGCTCACACGGACACGTCGCTGACGGGCTCAGTCACTCTGAGGTGTTCATCCAACCCCGGTGACCAGGGTTGGTAGCAGTGGCCCTCTAGATGATGGACAGGTCAGATCGAAGGCAATCCCTGACGGTCCAGACTGCTGTCGCTGATCAGGCAGCGAGAGCGAAGTCAGTGCGCTTAGGTTCGGCACTTATTGTTTTCCAGGGAGCGTTATCGAGATAACCCTGGATCCTCGGCCCGCTTCCCCTCGCTGGACAACTACCGTCGAAACCGATCGACCCCGTATCGGGTGGCAACGCCCGTAAACGGAACGTGCCAGATAATCTGCACCCGCAACTGCGGGTGGGATGCGTGCCTGATTCGCACACCCTATTCGATTATCAAAAATCTGTTGCACCTTCCGGCGCAGCAGTTCAGTATACAGCTTTCAACGCCTACCGCCAAGGGCTCTATTCTCGAGGGCAAGCGTCGGCCCCTTCGCCACCGCGGAACCTGGCGTACGGGTGGTTCCGACGCTAGCTGAGCATCTCCCGCCGCCTCATCGCGCGTTGAGCCTCGCGAGCATCCTGCTTTTCGCGCAGGGTTTGGCGCTTATCCCATTCTTTCTTGCCGCGAGCAAGCGCGATCTCGACCTTGGCGTGCGAGCCGAGAAAGTAGATCGATAGGGGGATGATCGTGTACCCCTTTTCGCGAGTCTTATTCATGAGTTTCAGGATCTCGCGTTTGTGCAACAGGAGCTTACGTTTGCGGCGCGCCGCGTGATTCGTCCACGTACCCCGTACATACGGAGCGATGTGCACGGCATCCATCCACACTTCGCCGTTGTCGATATAGCAGTAGCCATCAACGAGAGACGCACCGCGCTCGCGCAGCGACTTCACCTCGGTGCCCTGGAGGACCACGCCGGCCTCCCACGTCGCATCGATGTGGTAGTCGTGGCGCGCCTTTTTATTCGAGGCGATAAGCTGCTTTTTTCGCTCCGGCGCTACGGGCGCCTGCTTCTTTCCAGCCTTCGTGGCCACGTTCATCCCTCCACAGCTGCTGACACATTGACCGCCTAGTATCCCACAAATTTGCGGGGGTCGAGCGCCGTGCCGTCGAGGTGCGTCTCGAAATGTAGGTGACAGCCAGTCGAGGCTCCCGTGGAGCCGACGTAGCCCACGGTCTGCCCGGCCTCGATCCGCTGGCCGGCAGAGACCGCGAACCCCTGAAGGTGGTGATACGAGGTCGTGAGGATCTGACCGTTATACAGGCCATGGCTCACGATGACTTTGTTCCCGGCGCCGCTGTTGTGAGTCGTCGCAAGAACCTTGCCCGCAGCCATCGCCCCCACGGGAGTCCCGCATGCCGCCGCATAATCCATACCCTTGTGGAGCTTGCGCGTGTGGTACACGGGGTGGAACCTATAGCCAAACATCGAGCTGCGGCGCGCCGAAACGGGATCGCGGAAGCCACCCGACGATGCGCCACCGCCACTCTCAGGCTTCGGCGCGGAGATCTTGCGAGGCTTACGCCGCTCGCGCTTTGCCCGGCGCTCCTCAGCCTCGCGCGCCTCCCGAGCCTTCCGTTCTTGCTCGCGCTGGCGCGCAAGCGCTTCCTGACGCTCTTTTTCGATGAGTTGCTGAATGTCTGTTTCGAGAGCGCTCGACTGGGATTCGAGCGCCGATTCCGACGCTCGATACTTGTCCTTGAGCGTTTCGAGGTTCGCCGCCTGAGATTTCTGCGAAGCGTAAAGACCATCGAGGTCTTTCTTTGCCTGCGCCGCTTCGCTCTCAGCCTGGCGGCGCTCGGCGACCGCAGCCGCTGACTTCTTCTTGAGGTCCTCGATCTCGGCACGGATCGCCTCAAGCCGGTCCGCGGAGTTCACATTCGTGGCTTGCTGACCGCGAAGATCCGTGAGCTTCGCGCCTTGCGCTTGAAGCGTGAGGCGGTAGTTCATCGTTCGATCGACCGCGTCCTGCGGATCCTCCGAATTCAAGAAAATCGACGCGGGATTGGGAGCACCCGTGCCTTTATACGCCTCGATAGAGGCCCGTGAGACGTCCTCGTTCGACTGCGAAATCTTTTGCTGGCCACTTTCGACGGCCTGCCGGATTTCACTCTCCTCGGCTTGCGCGGCCTCGAGCCGCTTCGCCTGTCGGGCGTCCTCAGCTTTCGCCGCTTCGAGCGCGGAGCGCGCAGAGTCGAGGCGTGTCTGCGCATCGGGAATCCTCGCCTCAGTTTCGGCAAGGGCGAGGTACGCGTCGGCAAGCTCCGTGTCAACCTCGTTGAGGTCCTCGCGCAACGCTGCAAGCTTTTCGTCGACGCTCTTCTTTTGTTTCTTCTTGTCGTCGATATCATCAGCGAGCACATGGTCGTGCGAAAAAATGCCCGACGAGGCTAGGCCGAGAACGGCAGCGAACGACGCACCTTTCACGAGTGCGCGTCGAGAAAGAAAATTCATTTTCCCCTCACCATTCGACATATCCAGAACCTGCCTACACCTTCAAATAGCGGTTGAGCGCAACGACGGACGAGCCTATCGCGAGAATAACACCGAGCGCGAGCAAAATAGGCCCTACCCACAACAGGTCCGCCATCGTCATGTGGATGAGATCAGCTCCGAGAGTCGGAGCGAGCCAGCCCTCCACAAGATATTTAATTGCGAGCGAAAGTACACCGGTAGCCAGCGCTCCGCCGATCAGTGCGGCAACAGCCCCCTCCAGAAGGAACGGCAAGCGAATAAAGATATTGCTCGCGCCTACAAGACGCATAATCGCAATCTCACGCCTTCTATTCGCCACCGACATACGGATCGTCGTCGCAACGAGGAGCACCGCCGCTACCAGCATGACCACAGCGAGAGAGATCGCAAAGACAGTTGATTGATTCAAGATCGAAATAAACGGTGCATATACCGCGAGAAGATCGGACACCTCATCGACGCCTTCTCTCCCCTGGAAGAAATCCACGACAGCGCTTGAGCGCTCCGCCTCCACAAGCGTGATGTGGAAACTCACCGGCATATCTTCGGCAGTGAAATCCTGCGCAAAGCTCTCACCGCCAAACTGGCCGCGGTATACCTCGAGAGCTTCCTCTTGGGAGCGCTCATCCACGGACGCGATATACGGGCCTAAAATATCGCCCTTGAGCGCCTCCCGGACCTCGGCAATCTGTGCGTCCGTCGCAGCGCCGCCGGCACATGATGTCGCCGTCGAATGCGGAGAGCACATATAGACGCTAATTTGCGAGTTCTTCACGAGGATGTCTTGAAGCGCGACAATCTGCTTCTGCATGAGAAGCCCCGCTCCCACGAACGTGAGCGAAACCGCGGTCACAATCACGACGGAAATCACCATCGCAATGTTGCGACGAAGCCCTCCGAAGCTTTCTTTAAGGATGTAGCGAAGCCTCATGCGAGTTCGTCCTCCTCGCCCGAATCCGAATCCTCGAAGGCACGATCGAAATCTCCCACGCGCTCGTCACCGCTCGCGGTTTCGTCAAACTGCTCGAAAGCTACGTCGGAAGCGCGCACACTTCCTCCGGTCGCAGAGTCCGACGGCTGCCGCTCCCCCGCTGCCTCACCATCGGGTACCGCACCCGAGATCACGCTCTCATCGGAGGATCCTCGATAGTGGCCGCGCTTCTCATCACGCACAACGTGCCCATCAACGAGCTCGACCACACGCTTGTTCAAACGATTCACTGCTTTCTCGTCGTGAGTAGCCATGAGAACGGTCGTTCCGCGATCGTTGATATCTGCGAGGAGATCCATAATCCCCTTGGCCGTTTCCGGATCGAGGTTGCCCGTTGGCTCATCAGCAAGAAGGATCGTGGGCCGATTCACGTACGCTCGCGCAATGGCAACACGCTGCTGCTCGCCACCTGACAGCTCATGCGGAAGCCGTTTTCCTTTGTCTGCCAGGCCCACCATGTCGAGAACCTCGGGCACGAGCTTTTTCACCACCCTGCCCGGAGTCCCGATGACCTGGAGCGCAAACTCCACATTCTGGAACGCCGTCTTCGAGGGCAGCAAACGGAAGTCCTGGAATACCATCCCGATTTCACGACGGAGCCGGGGAACTTTCCAGCTCGACAGACGCGAAAGGTCCTTGCCCGCCACAAAAATTGAGCCAGAGGTCGGATTAGTTTCCTTCAAAATGAGCCTGAGCATTGTCGATTTTCCCGAGCCCGAGGCCCCGACGAGAAAAGCGAATTCGCCACGCTCAAACTCGATCGACAGATCAGTAAGTGCGGGCGCGCTCTTACGCTGATATGTTTTCGTCACGTGTTCGAAACGAATCACAGGCTCATCCCATCTGGGCGGGTCGACAGCTCCCCTCGAGATGTCCGCGGGCACTACGAGGGTCAGTACCCGTCAACCCTAACCACGGCCCACCTCAAATCTTCGGATTCAGGCCGGTCACACGGGTCACGTTTTCCTCAAGAATTCGTCAAGAGGCGCTAGAGACAGCACGCTGAGCCTCGCGCCCATGTGAGCTCAGCAAGCGTCGGCCCCGTACGGGTAAGGGCCGAGCTCCACCCCGGCGAGTTAATCCTCCGTGCGTGCCTGTTCGACGCGCCAGCGGATACCGGCCTCAATAAAGCCATCGATATTGCCATCAAACACCGAGGTGGGATTGCCTTCCGAGTACTCCGTGCGCAAATCCTTCACCATCTGGTACGGGTTCAAGACATAGGAGCGCATCTGGTCGCCCCAGCTCGCCTTGATATCGCCGGCGAGCTCCTTACGCTTTGCGTCTTCCTCTTGCTTCTTCAGGAGCAGGAGTCGCGACTGAAGCACGCGCAGAGCCGCGGCACGGTTCTGGATCTGCGACTTCTCGTCCTGCATCGAAACGACAATGCCCGTGGGGATGTGAGTCATGCGCACGGCCGAATCGGTCGTGTTCACACTCTGGCCGCCCGGACCCGACGAACGGAACACGTCGATCTTGAGTTCATTCTCGGGGATCTCGATGCTGTCGGTCGTTTCGATGAGCGGGATCACCTCGACCGCGGCGAACGAGGTTTGACGGCGTCCCTGGTTGTCGAACGGGGAAATACGGACGAGGCGGTGCGTCCCGCCCTCGACACTGAGCGTTCCATACGCGTATGGCGCACTCACTTCAAAGGTGACGGACTTGAGACCGGCCTCCTCCGCATACGAGGTGTCCATGACCTTGGTGGGGTACCCCTTGTGTTCAGCCCACCGCAAGTACATGCGCAGCAGCATCTCGGCGAAGTCCGCGGCATCAACACCACCGGCGCCCGCGCGAATCGTCACGACCGCGTTGCGCTGATCGTATTCACCGCTCAGCATCGTGCGAACCTCGAGCTCGTCAAGCGCTTTACGAATCGCGGAAAGTTCCTTTTCAGCGTCCTCGGCGAACTGTGCATCGCCTTCTTCCTCGCCAAGCTCGACCATGACCTCGAGGTCGTCGATGCGACTCGACAGTTCGCTGACGCGGCGCTTCTCCGCCTGCGCATGCGAGAGGTCGGACGTGACTTTCTGAGCCGCCTCTGGGTCATCCCACAGATCGGGGGCGGCCGCCTGCTTCTCGAGGTCGGCGATCCTAGCGGTCAGCGCATCAAGATCGGTGACCTTCTCGATCGATTCGAGGGTCGAACGCAGGTGGGGAATCTCGGCAGAAAAATCAGAACTCACAAACATCCACTCTACGCTACGCACTCACCGCACGACAGGGACGCGACGCTCGCGCCCGGGCCAATGCGGTCCGCTCCACACCAGCATCGGCGGTCCGCACTAGTGCGCATGAGCCGATGAGTCCACGCGCACAACGATGGGAGAGTCGAGCGCACGAGAAATCCACCCCACGAGCGGCGGGTGCACACGCGCTTCGAGGGAGAGCCTCACCTCACCATTCGGCGAGAGGGCAAGCGCTGTAATGCCCATATCGCTCACGCGAGAAAACTGGTGCGGGTACTGCGCGAGATAGGCAGAGGCACGCTCGCGCGCTTCGGCCTCCGTGGGAATACGTGGGTCACCCGCGTCATCGTAGAGTCTGTTTTCGCTCGTTGCCCCCGCTGCGTAAAGGGCCGCGCCATCCGCCACGAACTGGACGCGATTGCGGTCGATCTCGACACCGGTCACGGCGATGCCGAACGCAATCACCATCAAAACCACGACGCTGACGCCTATCGTCAAGACGCTGGCGTTGCCGCGCTCCCCTCTGCATCGCGCCAGGCGACGCTTTCGGATCATGGCATGCCCCCTTCAGCAATCAACGCGTGTCGGCCTTTCACGTCGACGATTGAGGAGTCCAGACCGATCACTCCGAGCCCGGGAATAGGCGCCGCGAGGCTCACCTCCACCGAAACGACCTCTCCGGCAACCGGACATGACGCCGACTCGCACGACACTTCGATGTCCCGGGCCTCTACCTCGACACCGTAGTCGCGCTCTACCTCGGCCACGATGCCCGCGATGCGTTCCTCGCGCCCCTCGGCAAGATCATGGACCGAATACACCCGCGCGATCTGCCGCGCGAGGGTATCGGCGGCGAATGAGGCGGACTGCACGGAGGCACACGTGAGCAGGAGATATACGAGCGGAATGAGGAGGATGACGGATAGTCCAGTGAACTCGACGACCGCGTTCCCCGATGCATCCCTCAACCGACGCGACGTTTCCTTCGCGGCGGCGCCCAACCTAGAGAGCATCCTCGTCCACCGCATGCCCCACGACGTGCAATGCGTTGCTCGGTCCGAAAAATCCGATGAGCGGCAGGGCCGCGTGGATTTCTATCTCAATCACGCCCGCATGCTCGCGAGCTTCGACGTCCACGTCACCCAGTTGCTGAAACCGAGCAGAGGCTAGTTCTGAGGCGCGTGCGAGGCCGTCGCTCGGATCATTGCCGAGCAACGCCCCGTGGTACGCCGACTGTACGGCGATGTCCGTGAGTCCATTGCGCACGTGAAGGAATAGGGCAAGCTGGAGAAGGCTCAGGCCAAGCGCCACCACGAGTGCCGCGATGAGGGGGAACTCCACGACCGCGTTGCCCCGTTCTTCGCGCAGGCGCCGATGCAATCGGCGTATACGCATGCGCACGCTACTCGGTGAACTGGCTCATGGCCTGGTTGAACAAGCCCACGAGGGCATCGGATGCCACGGCCCATAGAGCCACAACGATGCCGGCCGTCATGAGAGTGATGAGGACCCATCCGGGAACGTCACCGCGTTCACTGGCCAGGCGCTCGCGCGCCGCGAAGAGAGCTCGAACGGTCGCACGGGAGATGCGTTCACGCAGCGGGGTGCGGGCGGTGGCATTGTCAATCAAGGTTGAGCGGTTAATGGACACGGGGTTCTCCTTCGGAATGAGGTGGGATACCAAAATTGCAAAACTCGGGGCCATGCCTGTCATAGCCCCACCTGGAGTGCGGTGATGCCGGGGAAGACCGCAAACACAATGACGAGCGGCATGAGGAGGAAGACGACGGGCAGAAGCATGTACACCTCGCGCCGCCCTGCGCTCTCCATCAAGGTCCGCTTCGAAAGCTCGCGGGCATCTTGCGCCTGCGCGCGCATGACATCTGCGAGTGGGGTGCCTCGTTCGAGGGCAACGGCAATGGTTTCCGCGAACCTCGAGAGGGGGTCGAGCGGGGAGCGGGTCCCAAGATTGATAAGGGCGTCCTCGAGGCTCGCTCCCGCGCGGATCTCGGAAACGGCAATCGCCAGTTCCCGCGAAAGCTCTCCCTGAGAGGTGCGCGCGACTCTCTCCATCGCCGCGATCGGGCCTTCCCCTGCTGATATCGCGAGGGCCAGCAGATCGGCAATAGTGGGGAATTCGCGCGCCATTGCCTGCTTCCGCGACGAAATCGCGCTCGTGAGGAGGTAGTCGCGCACGAGCGGTGCGGTCACGCTCGCGATCACGACAAGCGCAAGGAGCGCAATGAGCGGTGCTCGCTCGAGCGCGAACAGCCCCATCCCGAGGGCAGCGCTCGCCACGAACGCCACTATCGCCCAGGTGAACTGCTGAATTCTGAATTCTCGATAGGTGATCCGACCGCCAGCGAGCGCGAGACGCTTCTCGATCTCACGTTGGCTCCCGAGCGCCCGCGCGGCAAAGGCGCGCACGCTCTCGAGAAACGGGCCCACGCTAGCGTCAATCACGGGATGCACCCGTGCACTGTTCTCGAGAAAACCGAGTGCTCCACGTGCGCTGCCCCGTTTAATGTAAGGACTGACGCGAGCTTCAACTGACCGAGGTCGCCGCCACGGATTCTCGAGGATCACGAGAGCGAGGCCAAGGCCGAAAAGTGCGCCGAGGGTGCACCCCAAAATGATGATCGTGAGCGTATTGTCGCGGATGATCATTTGCGCAGCACCCTCTCGTCTTGCGGCAAGCGCGCGAGTGCGAGCATGAGGCGATAGGCGAAGAACGATACGAGCGCACCCGCGATGATGAGCATGCCGCCAGCGGCGGAGTCGTAGGCCTCGGCGGCTTCGGGACGCAGGATCATGAGCCCGAGCACCACCCACGGGGCGATAAGGGCGAGCTTCGCCCCGTTGACCGTCCAACTCTGCCTCGCTTCGAGCTCGGAGCGCACGCGCGCATCTTCACGAAGGAACGATGACAGGGTGCGTAGAAGCGTGCCGAGATCGGTTCCGCCCACGTCTCGTGTAATGCGCAGTGCCTCGATGATGCGATCCGCAACAGGGTCGCTCAAGCGCGCCTTGAGTCGATCGAGGCTGTAGGAGAAGTCGCCGGTAGCGTGGTATTCCCTCGCAAATTCACCGAATGACGAGCGCAGTTGCTCGGGCCCGCGATCGGAGAGTTGGGCAAGCGATTCAGGCAGGGAGAGCCCCGCGCGGACAGCCGATCCCACGAGGTCGATTACTTCCGGCCATACTTCGCGGAGGTTTTCTTGCCGTCGCCTCGCCAGTGCTCGCAGCGCCCATGCGGGGAAAAGGCTTCCGCCGACCCCTGCCGCGGCGCTCGGGATCATCGCGGTGCTGAGCCCTAAAGTGAGGATGAAAGCCACGCCACCGGTGAGCACCGACGCAATAAGAAGGTGATGGGGGCGTGCGCTCGAGAGCCCGATCCGGGCGAAATCGTCGCGGATTCGCTGCTCAATACGGGTACGCGAGCCTACCCGAACCGGCTTCCTGGCTTCACGGGGCCAAAACGCTGACCAGATCGTCACAAGCCCGAGGCCGAAGAGGGCTCCGGCAGCAAAGCCCGGGATCATCGCTTGTCCCCAAGGAGGGTCGATAGCGAGAAGCCAGCTCGTTCGAACCGTTCGGGGTGCGGCGGATATGCGTCGCCCCTGCATAGCCGGCCGCGACGGAACTCGAAGATGTGTCCGAGCTCGACTACGGAATCTTCGACTCTCCCCGGAACGGCAACGATCTCTCGCACTCGACGGGTGCCATCGTGAAGGTGATCGAGGTGGACGACAAGATCGATTGCGTTCGCGACGGTCGGCGTCACGAACGAGCCGCTGACATTTTCGCCCGCGAGCAACGGGAGCGTGCACAGCTTGGCGATCGTGTCGCGGGCGGAGTTGGAGTGAATGGTGGCCATCCCTGGAAGGCCGCTGTTAAGCGCGATGAGCATGTCGAGCGACTCGGCCTCGCGAACCTCGCCAACGATTATGCGGCTGGGGCGCATACGCAGCGCCTCCTTCACAAGGCGGCGCATCGTAATTTCGCCGACGCCTTCGAGGTTCGGCTGCCGGCACTGCATGCCCACGACGTCCCGTGCGGAAATATTGAGTTCGAATACTTCCTCGATCGTCACGATTCTTTCGCGCGGGTAGACGGCCGAGCCGAGGCAACTGACCATCGTAGTTTTGCCTGCGCCTACGCTCCCGGAGACGATGATGTTGAGCCCCGCCTTTACGCTCGCGTCGAGGAAGTCGGCAGCTTGCTGCGTGAGGGACCCTAACGCGACGAGGTCTGCGAGCGAGTGTGCTTTTGAGATGAACTTTCGGATGTTGACGGACCAGTGCTTGCGCGTGACGTTCGGGATCACGGCGTGAAGGCGCGCACCGCTGGGGAGAAGTGCGTCGACGAATGGTGTACTGAGGTCAAGGCGGCGACCCGTTTGCGCAAGCATTCGTTCGACGAGCCCGCGAACTTCGCCGGCCGAGAGCACGAGTGGGGTCAACTCACTGACGCCGTGCCGGTGGACGAAGATTTCGCTCGGCGAGTTGATCCAGATCTCTTCGATCTCCGGATCGTCGAGGAACGTCTGCAGGGCGCCGAAACCTCCGATGCGTGCGGCCACTTCCCCCACGGCCGACTCGCGCTCACGCAACGCGGGGACTTCACCACGGGCGGCTTTGGCGTCGTACTCGTTGACAACTGTGGCGATGAGGTCGTCGAGTGACGACGACGTCGCATCGAGACCCTGCTCGCGAATCGCTTGGCGAGCTTCGGCCTCGATGATGCCGAGTGCGTCGTGCATGGGTTTCCCCCCTTATGCAATCGTGGCGCCTACTCAAGGCTCCCCGCGCCCCGTCCCCCTGGGGCTTTCTGTCATCTTTGTACCAGAGTTTGAGGGCACGCGAAACGCTGTTCGGCAATTGTGGATAACTATTCCTGGGTTATCCAGACTGCGGGTGAGTGTGCGGTACGGCATACGTGCAGATCGGCCGTATAGACTCGCGTCGTCCCGTTCCCCGTCCCAGAGGATGACCGCATGGCAACGCGCCTTTCCACCCGCGATACCGCGGCCGAAGCAAAGATGTCGAAGACCGAATGGACGTACGCGGCAAGGCGCACTCTCACGGAATTCTCTAGAGCGGGCGGAACGGATCTCGCCGCTCAGCTCACGTACTTCATCGTCCTCGCCATCGCCCCATCCCTCCTGGCCCTTTTCTCGCTTGCTGCACTCCTGCTGAGCGGTTTCCAGGACGAGATCGTCGGGCTCATTACCGATGCAGTAGCGAAGTCGAACATTGCGAAGGGCTCGGGCGATCTGAGCGGCCCGATCGAATCCACACTCAAATCCCTCCTCGGGTCGACCTCCTCGGGCACGATCGCTCTCATCATCGGTATCGTGACCGCCCTGTGGTCGGCTTCGGCGTTCGTTAAGGCATTCTCGCGAGCCTCCAACAAAATTTACCGAGTGGAGGAGACCCGCGGCCCCGTCAAGTTCAACCTCTCGATGCTCGCGGTCACTGCCGCACTCATCGTGGGAATCCTCCTGCTCTTCATTTCCATGTTGCTCAACCAAAGCATGGTCGACTCCCTCTTCGGCCCCATTTTCTCGGCGATCCAGATGCCGGATCTTCTGTCCTTCCTCACCGACACCTTTATCCCGATTTGGGCGTGGGTGAAGTGGCCGTTCATGCTCGCACTTTTGTTCGCTGTCGTGTCGCTGCTGTACTGGGCGACGCCGAACCTTGAGCACAAGTACCGTTTCATCTCGCCGGGTGGAATTTTCGCCATCGTGGGCATTGCCCTCGCGCTCGTTGCGCTCAGCATCTACATGTCGACCGCGGCGAGTTACTCGAGCTACGGCGCTATCGGTGGCGTCATGGCAATCCTGTTCGTCCTGTGGGTCGTGAGCATCGTCCTCATTCTCGGCGCAGCTTTTGACGCCGAGGTTTTGCGCGGCCGCCAGCTCGCCGCTGGTATGCCCGCCGAGGACGGTTTCGAACTTCCAAGTCGAGGCGCCGAACCGCCCACAAAAGCCGACCTCAAATACGCCAAAATCGTTGAGGAAGGCCGCGAAATCCGCGTCGGCAACCTTTACAAAAACCAAGGCAACTACACGGCGACATTCGCGGGTGAGGACGCGCTTCGCAAGGGCGACGAGGGTGTCTTCTCCGTCTCCGAAAGCGACGAGTCATCGGGTGAGGAGCCCGCGGCTTCAGCCACCGAGGACAGCGCGCGCGACGCGCAGGATTAGGCTGCGGCGTCGCCATGTGCGGGCGTTTCGCGTTTTTCCAGGAAATCGAGCCGCTTCTCGATGACATCGGCGCCCTCGATCGCGCCGATCCGCACCTGGCGGCGCGCTACAACATCCCTCCCACGACGCCGATCTATGTCGTGACCGAGGGGGTCGAACGCGATACCGGCACGCTCACAAGAGCTGTGCGTACCGCCTATTGGGGCCTCGTCCCACGGTTCGCAAAAGACCTCTCGTTCTCCGCGAAAACCTTTAACGCGAGGCGAGAAACTCTCGTAGAAAAGCCAAGTTTTCGCGGCTCCCTTAGCCGCTATCGCGCCCTCGTCCCCATGAACGGCTACTACGAGTGGCAATCGGGACCGAACGGGAAAATCCCGCACTACCTCCACGATCCGCACGCCCCACTCCTGTATGCAGCCGGCCTCGTGTCATGGTGGAAAGATCCTGCGCGGCCAGAAGCCGAATGGCTGTTGACAGCGACGATCATTACAAAAGCGGCCGAGGGACAACTCGAACGAATCCATTCCCGCATGCCCGTTTTCCTCAACCCCGAGGGCCGCGAAACTTGGCTCGGTTTCGAGTCTTTCGCAACGGGGAACGACGCCCATACCTGGATCAATGGCTCTGAAGGGCAGCTCCCAGCTCAAGCACTTGAAGCCTACCGGGTGGGAGACGACGTTGGAAACGTGACGAACGAGGGCGCCCATCTCATTGATCGGCAGAATCCGACGCCTGCCTAGATGCGTCGGCGGCTTAGTCTTCGTCGGCGATAAAGAGCTCGCGATCGGGTCGATTCTCAGGGCGTATGAGAAGAACGAACAGCGCAATCGCGAGGCCGAGCGCAGTAAAGCCAGCCCAAAGGAGACCTCCACGGATGAGGCTTCCCCCAACCAGCGCCTGAAAAAGCTGCCATGTCACTCCAAAGCTCACGCCGTAGCGACCGCGTTTCATGAGCGAACGCGCGGCAAGCGCGACCATCAGGGCGAAGATCCCTAGACATGCGGTGAGTCCCACGGCGAGCGTTGACAGTTTCGGGGACTGAGCGGGGAGCGTCACGAGGGCATAGAGCGCAGCGGCGAGAAGCAGGAGCGCCTCGACCACGAGAAGCGCAACGCTCACGCAGCGCAGCGGGTGCGTGGGGAGTTGAGATTGCGCCTTGGAACCGGGGGCACCGCTAACGGAAGTCATGCCCCCACCCTAATGCCCGGTACGCCGTGTGACCGCCGCTGGCAAGATGCATGCGGTGTGGAAAAGATAACGAGGGATCTTCTCGCTAGATCCTTGTCCATTAGCGACGTTGCCAGGAACAATGGAGTACTACATCGCTTCGACACCACCGTGTGAGAGGCGATATGTATTGATGTCGAGGCCCACTGGGCCACACGCCATTGTGACCCCACTACGGTCACGATGCACTGGAAAGAGAGAGTGACCCGATGGATTGGCGCCACCGCGCTGCATGCCTCACCGAAGATCCCGAACTTTTCTTCCCCATCGGGAACACGGGACCGGCGATCACCCAGATCCAGGAAGCCAAGGCCGTGTGCCAACGCTGCGAGGTCATGAATATCTGCTTGAAATTTGCGCTCGAATCCGGCCAGGATTCCGGCGTGTGGGGCGGTCTTTCCGAAGATGAGCGCCGCTCACTTAAGCGCCGCACCGCGCGAGCGCGACGCGTCGCCTAGCGGCCACTGCCCACGGGCGTATCTTTTCTAGCCGTATCTAGCGGCGTTACCGCCGCGAGGCACAGCCGCGTCAACTCTGGGCTTGCCCTCCCCACTCCCTAGCGTGAGATCGGGTCGAGATACACATCAATCGTGGCGCGCGTGCCGCCGTCGGGCCTATTCTCCCAGGTGAGAACGCCACCAAGCTCCCCCTGCACGAGGGTTTGCGCGATATTCGTGCCGAGCCCCTCGGGCCTGCTGGGCATCCCCTTGCCGTCGTCGTCGACGTCAATCACGAGATGGGTTCCGCTACGCTCGCTCGTGATCGTAAGGTTTCCTCCGGTTTCCGAAAGTCCATGTTCGACGGCATTCGTCGCGAGCTCCGTCAAGACAAGCGCGAGCGGGGTCGCTTCCTCCGCGCGTACGAGCCCTGCCTTGCCAACCTTGTGAGTCGCGACCGCAACCTGCCCGATGCCGCTCGCGTGGTCACCGTCATGCACCGTTGCCGAGGCGGCATCGACCGCGAGGCGCAAGCAGCGGTCGATCACGTCGTCAAGCAAAACGGTCTCTTCGCTTCCCTGCAAGAGGGATTCGTGAACCAGTGCGATCGTCGAGACGCGCCGCATTGCCTCAAGCAACGCGTCTTTCGCTTCGTCGGACTTCATGCGCCTCGACTGCAAGCGCAAAAGCGCAGCGACCGTTTGCAAATTGTTCTTGACGCGATGATGAACCTCGCGGATCGTCGCGTCCTTAGTCATCAACTCTTTTTCGCGACGGCGCACCTCGGTCACATCGCGTACGAGAATGATGGCCTCCGTTCGCTGCCCCCGGCGCGTGATCGGGATCGCGCGCAGTGACAGGATCCCGCCTTTTGCCTGCATGTCGACGCGCCACGCGGCGCGCCCCGTCAACACAAGTGGAAGCGACTCATCGACGGGAATTCGAGATTGCAGATCTGCGGTCGCGAGCTCCGCGAGGAGAGACCCCACCATGTCTCCCTGCATCCCGCACCGGTGGAAGGCGGAAAGTGCGTTCGGAGAGGCGGCCTTTACAACGCCTTCGCTATCGACCGACACCCAACCGTCACCCACACGAGGAGCCCCTCGGCGAGGCGGAACGGGCGCCCCTTTGATAGGGAACGCCCCCTCCCCCATCATGAGCAGCAATTCTCGGCCAAGCCGATGCTGCTCCTGTTCCGCGGCGGTGAGTCGCGCATCGGCGGGCGATGTAAACGATTCGATCGACACGATCGCGAGGACCACGCCCTTGCGACGAACGGGGGCAAAGCGCACGAATGCGGGGCGAGACTCGCGCTCGACCGTCACGAATGTGTCGACATCGTCGACGCCTGCTCCCGCATTGTCATAGGCCGCGAGTAGCTCGGGCCAATCCTCACGCGTGTAGACACTCGAGATCGGGTCCTCGAAATACACCGTACTGCCATTGGCCGGGCGTGAATGCGCGGTCGCGCACATCCCCTCTTCGCGCGGCACCCACAGCACAAGATCGGAACCCAGCAGGTCCGAGACGACCTGCCAATCACCGAGAAGAAGCTGGAGCCACTCAACCTCGGGCCTCGGCGTTTCATCGTCATAGGTAAGCACGTTGTTCACGGTGGGAGCCATATCTCAAGCCTACTGCCTCACGGCTTGAGTCCGGCACCGCGCACACGCTCGTCTCGCCGCGCGCCGCTAGTCTTAGGTCAGCACCAGATGTGAGGAGACGACAGTGAAAACACTCCACGACACCATCGACTACAGCGCGAGCGTTGAGCGCGTCGCGCGCTTCTACGCGAGCAGTGAGCACGCAGCTGAGCGTGCGCGAAGGCTCGGCGTGAACGATACGCACGTGGATGTCCAGGGCAATCCCGACGGCGCCTTCACCACGACGATCCAGGCGACTGTGCCACGCGAGCAGATCGGCCACGACAAGTTCAACCGTTTCCTGCCCGAACGCCTCAACGTGACCATCGTGCATGACTGGGACGCTCCCGACGGCGGCTCCCGGACGGGGCGCCTACGCGCGACGGTCGCCTCTCTTCCGGTCGACCTTTCGGCGGACTTTACTCTCAGCGGCAGCGGCGACGGCTCGCGCATGAGCATCGAGGCAAACCTCAACGTAAAAATTCCCCTCGTGGGAGGCGCAATCGAAAAGGCCGCACTCGAAGCAGCGGGCGATGCCTTCGACACCGAGGAAGCATTTGCCAACGACGTCCTCGCAAACGAGCGCTAGGCTTCGAGGAACTCCCTGACGACGCTGGCTTCGCTCGCGTCGAACCACAACACATCGGGAGCGTAGGGGTCGTCGGCAACCTCAGCGGCCGAATTCTGGGTGATGAGATAGGCCCGTAGCGGCACCGTTATCGCCTCGCTCTTAAGGAGGTGCGACCACTCGCCAACGTCGACCGAGGCGTCGCTCTCGAGTGCGCGATCGGGAAGGTCAAATGCTGCGATCGCAATCCGGCCCTCACTTCTGTGCGCGTGGGCGAGGGACAGGATGCATTCACACATCGCCTCGAATTCGCGCTCTTCGGCTTCATCACCAGCGAGCCCCTTAGTCGCCGAGGCCGGCACACCCCACACCCGCGCACCTGCGGGAAGGTCGAACGTCGGGACCGTCATATCGAGAACGCTCGTATCTCCCGCGAGCGCATTCACAGGGCAGAACACGCGCATGTGCCTCTCCTTGGCTAGTAACAGCTGAGGCCTCAAGACTACCGAAGAAGATTCTGGTCGACGTGAGTGGCGAGCCGCATGAGCGCCTGCCGAAGTTTCGATTTCGGTGCAGACTCTGACAGGAGGACGCCGTCCCACCTCGCGCGAGAGGCTACCGCGGCATCGAGCGGGAGGGCGAGGCACGTATCAAAATCGAGGCGCGCGCGAAGAGTCCGCTCGATGCTCGCGAGCGTCACGCTTGAGTCGAGTTTGTTGACGACGACGGTCACGGGATTCCGCGCGAGCTCCATGACCTGGGGAGCTTCACGCACAAAGCGCGTCACGCTAATGGGATCAGCGGCCACAACGGCGATCACGTGTGAGGCCGACGCAAGTGCGGTTCGCGTGGCGCCATTGCGGTGCTGAGCCCCGAAGTCACCCCCGCTTCCCTCGTGGTCCATTGGCGCGGCGACATCAACAACGACGGTGTTCGTCGCCTCTCGAGCTTTTCCACATACCGCTTCGAGGGCATTGTCGTAGACCTCGATGTAACGCGAGGGGACGCCTATTCCACTGAGGAGGTGGAGGTCTTCGCTTACGAGCGGAGAATACTGGAGGACAAGCTCGGCTGTGAGCGCGCCTTTATCGCTTGCTCGACATGCGGCGACGAGCCCGGGCACTTCATCAAGGACGCCGAAAATCTGTGATTGGCACGGACCGTAGGTGTCGGCATCGATGAGAATGCTCTCGCCTCTGAGAAGCGACAGTTCGTGCGCAAGATGTGCGGCGACGAAGGAGCGCCCGGGGGCGCCTTCGGGGCCCCATACGGTCAGCATCGGAGAGGCTGCTTCGTCGGTGCTTGGCTCTTGGGTCCACGTAGAGTGATCGGGATCCTGCGTTTCGAGCCCCGCGTGCAAGAGCACATCGTAGAGCTCATCGGCATCGATTCCGCCGTGCACTTCGAGGGTGATTCCAAGTGTCGCAGGATCGGTGCGGCTCGACTGAGACGTCACGGCAATGACGCCGGTTCCCCCACGCCTGATCTCGTGGACGATTTCACGCGAAAGCCCCGCAACATCAACATCGAGAAGGAGAACATCGCCGAGTTCGGCTCGTGTGAGAGCAAGAAGCTCCGTAAGGTCAACGCACCGCCTAAGCACACGGCAACGAGTGGAAAGTCGCTGCGCGATGGTCGAAACCAGCTGAACTTCGTCGGCACCCGACGCGCAGACGAGGATGTCGATCATTCGGAATCCTCAAAAAGTCCCGGCGCTTCGACAACATAGAGGTTGCGCTTTGTTCCGAGTGCATCGAGCACGCTTGCCACGTGTGCGGAGGGGATGAGGACCTCAACTCGCGCGCCACGGCCACTGAGCCCGCCACCCTCATCAACGCCTCGAACGACGGCACCCTCCACGAGGATCGTCGAATTGGCTGCATCCTCACCACCGGAAGCCCACACGTCAACCAGTGCACCCTTTTTGAGCGAAGACGTGACTGGCTGATCGACCTGAATGGTAACGGGGCGCATCGATGAATCTGTCGCTTGCCCGACGGCGCTGCGGGGTAGAAGCTCGCCTCGCGCGATGCTTTCACGGGCAACGCTTCCCTCTGCGATCGAGGCGGCTTTGTGCACGTAGTGCTCACGACTCTCCCCCATGCGGACCTCGGCCACCGTAAATTGTTCGGGTGTGAGCACGTCACCCTCGGCGATATCGGTTGTCGCGACAAGAACGTCTTCGCTCGAGGACACCATCGTGAATGCCAGGCCCCCGACGAGAGTGCTACCTAACACGAGTGCAGCGCCCGTAAGCAAGCGGGTATCGCGGTATGGATTCTTTCTGATGCGTCGAAAGCGCGTGCGCTCCCCCATTGACCCCCCAATGTTCGTGAACCACGTAGTTCACGACGAGCATAACGACAGTCGTGGCAGCATGCGAGCGGTTTTTCCAAATGTGGACAACTGCCGGGGCACCAACCCGTCGACACTTATCCACAGGGTCGCCAATCCGGATGACTGTTCATGCAAAAATAGTGGAGAGCCAAGTTGACCGAGGAGCACCATGCCAATGCACTTCTACACGCTCGATGAGGTGTGCGAGATCCTCGCGATCGAAAAACCGCAGGCCTACTCGCTTGTGCGGAGCGGAAGTCTGCGCGCAATCAAACTTGGAGGGCGCGGCCAGTGGCGCGTTGAAGAGGCAGAGTTACGCGCGTTCGTCGATCGCGCCTACGCCGAGACCGAAGCGGAAATTCATGCGCACAACAGCGCCCGCACCGCCGAGCGCACGCGATAGAACTAAACGACCCAGATAGCTTCGAGCGAGGAAAACGGCACGGAAATAGCGCTCTGCGTCCGCCTGGAAGCGTCGGCCCCTGCGACCGCCCTGATCTCGCAGTGATCTGCGAACACTCGCGCCACCACCCCGGTAAGGTCCCCGGCCACCGTCACGATCACTGCACGACGCCCAGTTTCGGCCATTTCTTGCACAGCACTGCGCAGCCCTAGCCGCGGTCGCCGCTCGTCACCGGGTCGCACCCGACCAAGAGCGCCACTCACCCACGCGACTTTCGCCGCATTCACGAACATTGTGCGCGAGGGGTGGAGAGCATCGAGCTCGATCCAATCGCGGCCGACACGTCGCACTCGCCCCTCGTATGCCCGACCCGAGCAAAGACTGATCGTCACAGCCTGTCCCGCGGTCCCCGCGATTCGGTCGAGGAGTCCCACTTCCGCACGCTCTGCTTCGGCGAGCTCCTGCGCGTCTTGGCGAATGCGTTCAAGGCGCTCTCGCTCGAGCCAGCGATCGAGATCCTCGAGACGGTCATCGGCACTCATGGCGACAAGCTATCGCACTCTCCACAGTGACCTCTTGCACATCCACCAAAAAGCACATAACATCATTCCCGAACATCAAAGTTCATCAAACTGCATCAAATGGTGCGTACGTGCTCAGTACTCCCGCGAGGCCTTCTGCTGCTTCAGCAAAGGTTCGACGTCTCTGTGAGCGAGCAGTCGCACTCACGCATAGGGGGAACACTGTGACCACGACGTTGACCGCGCGCAGCCACCGCGCAGAGAGCTTCCAGTCCACCGAGCTCTCCACATTGGCACCCGTCGCAATTCGAAAAACTCGCGCCTTCGCCAAGGCGCTCGCGTGGCTCATCGCGAGCGTCGCCGCTGTCGGTGCACTCACCTTCGCGCTGCATAGCGCTCACTCGAGCGAAGGCACCAGAGAATTCGCGCTCTCGGTCTTCGCGTTAGGCGCCGGAGGGCTCGCCGCGCTCACCGCGCACTTAAGCGTGACCTGGATTCTCATCTCGTGCGCGCTCACCGCGCCCAGGCACTCCTCTCGCCGCACATTTGCTCTCAAGGCTCTTCGCCTCTGGTCTCCGCGAGCCGCGCGTCTCGCGGTCGTCGCACTTGGGATCTCGGCAACAGCCCTCTCCCTTGGCGACCCCACACGAGCTCTCGCCGATGCCGCACCAACGCCCCCGTCTGCCACAGCCACTCCGCACGCCTCCGATTCGGGGGAAAGAGACAACCCCGTGGAGGCTATCGGCAATAGTGAAGGCATCCCTTTATCCGACGTCACCACCCTCGGTTGGGCTCCACGAGAGGCAGGCTCGGGCACCATCCCAAGCCTAGAGACGACCGCGGAGCCCACACCTTCGCAATCGATGGCGTACAGCGGCGCCTCGCAGGCCCTCCCAGCGCCAGCGGCTGCCCCAAACGCTATCGAGCAAGAAAACGCATCTCCGGCTCCTACCGCCGCTCGCACCGCAACGGCGCCACGTTCGAGCGATACCTACACAGTGAAGCAGGGCGACACGCTATGGACGATCGCAAAGCGCCATCTCACCAGCCTCAACGGTGAACGCCCCACCAACGGAGCTATCGTTCGCGAAATCGAGAGAATCGCCGCGCTCAATCCCGAAATCGACGACGTCGATCTAATCTTCCCCGGCCAAATCTTCAACCTTTGATCACTAGCCGCACCACGCAGAAAGATTCACGCCATGCTCACCAATCCTCATTCCCCGTCACCGCGCATCGAAACCCCATTCGACGACGACGTCAAGGCACGCAGGCTCGTTGAGGCAGTCTCGCGTCAAGCACTTGAGGTACTCAACGGCTATCGCCCCGTCACGTCGCTAGGCAAAGTTCTCGTTCCGCAAGAACAGGAAAACTTCGCCAAACGCGTCTCCTGCGTCAACGCCTACCGGCACGCTGCTGGTATCAAAGTCGCCCCACGCGTGAGTGCCGGCGGTGTGCACATTTGTAGAGTCAGCGACCGCGTGATCGAGGCGAACTCGGTCGTGCGAGACTCCCTTCGCCCCAGGTTCGTGTGCATGAGGTGGGAGAAGAAGCGTTCCGGCTGGAAAATTACAACTCTCGAACTCGGCTAACGCACGTCAGCAGGCTTTAACCGACGGCGAAAGTCAGTTGTTCTTCGTACGTTTGCGCTCCTCGCGCTCCTTGCGGCGACGCTCGGCACGCGAGAGCGGCCGCTCGGTGGCTGCTTCGCCCTCAGCAGAGCTGTAGGAGAAGTCCTCAACCTTCGGCCCTTCGCCAAGGCCTTTCGCCGCGATCTCGATGCCCTCGGAGTCGCTGGCCTGGTTTGTGGCCCCAGACCCGGCTTTCGCCCCACCCGGCACAGCCTTTGCCTGAGCGGCAGCTTCGCGCACGAGCTTTGCAACCTGCTCGGGAACCTGCCCCTTGCTGGGCGCTTGCTGCACCTTGACATCAAGATTGAACAGGTACCCCACGACGTCTTCCTTGATGCCAGCGACCATGTCGTTGTACATCAGGAAGCCCTCGCGCGCATACTCAATAACCGGATCTCGCTGGGCCATAGCGCGAAGACCGATCCCCTCCTTGAGGTAGTCCATCTCGTAGAGGTGCTCGCGCCAGCGCCGATCGATCACCGAAAGGAGAACGCGGCGCTCAAGCTGGCGCATCGCTGCTTCTCCAAGCTCGTCTTCACGCTTTTCATAGGCAAGCGCGATGTCGGAGCGGATCTCACGCTCAAGACGCTTTGCCGTGAGGTTTTCCTTGCCGCCAACTTCCTCAACGACGTCCTCGGCCGTGATGGAGGCGGGGTAGAGCGCTTTGAGCGAGCCCCAAAGCTCCTCGAGTTCGAAGTCCTCGGCGCTCTTGCCGGCAGTCGCGTTACGCACGAGCGCTCCCACGACGTCGTCGATGTAGCCAGTGATGGAGTTTTCGAGATCCTCACCTTCGAGAATGCGATTGCGGTCCTCGTACACGCGGGCACGCTGCTTCGTCAGAACGTCGTCGTACTTCACGACATTCTTACGAATCTCGAAATTCTGCGCCTCGATACGCTTTTGAGCGCCTTGGATCGACCCTGTCACGATCCTGCCCGTCAGCGGCGTGTCCTCGTCAACGCCTCCGCGCTCAAGAATCTGTTCGGCACGTCCCTGCGAGAAGCGACGCACGAGATCGTCCTGAAGTGACAGGTAGAAGCGGGACTCGCCGGGGTCTCCCTGGCGGCCCGAACGGCCGCGCAACTGGTTATCGATACGGCGGGATTCGTGGCGCTCCGTGCCAAGAACGTAGAGACCACCGAGGTCGACAACCTCATCGTGTTCCTTGGCGACCTGTTCACGGGCTTTCTCGAGCGCGTCATCCCACGCCGCCTCGTATTCCTCGGGCTGTTCTTCGGCGCTGAGACCGCGGTTCTCGAGTTCCTTATGCGCCATGAACTCAACGTTTCCGCCGAGCATGATGTCGGTGCCTCGGCCGGCCATATTGGTCGCGACTGTGACGGCTCCCTTGCGGCCCGCCATCGCGACAACGGCAGCCTCGCCCTCGTTGTTCTTAGCGTTGAGGACGTTGTGAGGGATGCCCTTCTTCTTGAGCAGCCCGGAAAGGTACTCGGACTTTTCCACGCTCACCGTGCCAACGAGAACCGGCTGGCCTTTCTCGTGGCGCTCCTCGATATCGGCGACGACCGCGCGGTACTTCGCCTTCTCCGTGCGATAGATCTGGTCCATCTGATCGATGCGCTGAAGAGGAAGGTTCGTGGGAATCGGGACAACGCCAAGCTTGTAGGTGCCCATGAACTCGGCAGCCTCAGTTTCGGCGGTACCGGTCATGCCCGCGAGCTTGTCGTAGAGCTTGAAATAGTTCTGGAGGGTGATCGTCGCGAGCGTCTGGTTCTCGGCTTTGATCGCGACGCCTTCCTTGGCTTCGATCGCCTGGTGGACGCCTTCGTTGTAGCGGCGGCCAGAAAGAATGCGGCCCGTGTGCTCATCGACGATCATGACCTCGCCGTTCATGACGACGTAGTCCTTGTCGCGCTTGAAGAGCTCTTTGGCCTTAATGGCGTTGTTAAGGAAGCCAATGAGCGGGGTATTGAGCGACTCGTAGAGATTGTCGATGCCGAGCTGGTCTTCGACGAGGTCGATCCCCGGCTCAAGGATGCCGACGGTGCGCTTCTTTTCGTCGACTTCGTAGTCACGGTCGCGCTTGAGCTTAGTTGCGACGCGCGCGAACTCAGCGAACCACTTGTTCACGTCACCCGTGGCCGGGCCGGAAATAATGAGGGGCGTGCGGGCTTCATCGATGAGGATTGAGTCAACCTCATCGACAATTGCGAAGAAGTGGCCGCGCTGCACTTTGTCGCTAACCGAGTGCGCCATATTGTCGCGCAGGTAGTCGAAGCCGAATTCGTTGTTCGTGCCGTAGGTGATGTCTGCGGCGTACTGCTTACGGCGCTCCACGGGGTCCTGGCCGGAGACGATCACGCCTGTTGTGAGGCCGAGCATGCGAAATACGCGGCCCATGATGTCACCCTGGTACTTCGCGAGGTAGTCGTTGACCGTCACGATATGGACCCCTTTGCCGGCGAGCGCATTGAGGTATGCGGGAAGGGTCGCGACGAGGGTCTTGCCTTCACCGGTCTTCATTTCGGCGATCTCGCCGCGGTGGAGTGCAGCGCCGCCCATGAGCTGCACGGGGTAGGCGCGCTGGCCGAGTGTGCGGCGCGCGGCTTCGCGAACGGTCGCGAAGGCTTCGATCAGGATGTCGTCGAGCGTCTCGCCGTCGGCGAGACGCTTCTTGAACTTGTCCGTTTCTTCTCGAAGTTCATCGTCGGTGAGTTCGAGGAAGCCTTCCTCGATATCATCAACGCGTTGAGCGATGTCGGCGAGGCGTTTACGCTCGCGGCCTTCACCGGCACGAAGGATGACGTCGAAAAGCTTGGCCACTGGAAAACTCCCTTAGAGGATCTCGTCATGCACGCGCGCGTGCGGAACACTCTCGGCGCGGTTTCCTTGCGGATAACAGCGCGAACCGTGCCAGTCTACGTGGCAAAGGGGGTCCGCGCGCCACTTGAGCACCCGGACCCCCTGGAGTAAGTCGTCACACACCGGCAAAATCGCAGCCTAGCTAGCGTTTTCGCGGCGGGTAGCAATTATTCCAATTCGATAACGCCGTAGTTCCATCCTTTGCGGCGGTACACCACTTTCGGGTTGGCGGTTTCCTCATCGATGAAAAGGTAGAAGTCGTGGCCGACGAGCTCCATCTGGTAGAGAGCGTCGTCGATGCTCATCGGCGTGGCCTTGTGCTTCTTCTCGCGAATGACGATGGGGGAATCAAGTGCGGGATCGTCGGGTGCCTCCGCGTCGCCGTCAACATTTTCCTCGCGTGGCCCGGACTCGGCCTTGGCGAAAAGCTCTTCAATCCGGTCCGCATCGGCCTGCATCTTGCGGAGCGTCTCGGGATCGGCGCCATGTCCCTTGGAGCGGCCACGGTGCCGATCCTTTCGCCTATCTGCGAGGCGGCGGAGGCGCTCATGAAGCTTGTCAAGAGCGAGGTCGAGTGCAGAGTACAGGTCCCCGGAGCGTGCTTCGGAGCGGATGATCTGACCCTCGTCATGGACGGTGAGCTCAACGCGTTCGCTTTCGTCGGCGCGGCGCGGGTTCTTTTCGGACGAAACTTCAACGTCCACTCGCATTGCGCTTGGCGCTAGTTGGGGGACCTTGCTGAGCTTGTCCTCAAGGTGGCGCTGGAAGCGTTCAGAAACGTCCATTTTGCGGCCAACAACATTGATATCCATGGAAATCCTCCAGAGTTGAGAAGTGAATGGGCGGCCACGTTCCGCCCGGTTCTACGGGTGGGTGGTTCACCTCCTCCTCACGAGGTTCGCGGCGTCCCTGCCGCTTTGGGGTCTCTCAATTATGAGGCTTCTGACTGAAAACGTACCGCAGATCACACGAGTAGACTGGGAACGTGTGTGCGCGGAACCCTCGCAGACGCGAGCGTCAGTGCCGCGCAGGTGTGCACCCCAAGCCTCGCTAGAGCATCGCTTGTCTTTTTCAGAGTTGTGCCGGTCGTGACAACGTCATCAAGGATGACCGCCGAAACGCCGCGCAGCCCTTCCCATTCTTCGCGTTTCCTCGGCCCGATCACGCGGCCTCGCCCGGCTGCCCTCTCGCGCTTCGTTCGCGAGTGTTGGCTCGGCCCACTGAGGTGCAACGCCGGGGCTAGGCGCACTCGCGCGTGTGCGCTCACGTGTTCGGCGAGCAGTCGCATGTGATCCTCTCCCCTGCGCCGCACCGCTTCGCTGCGTGAGGGTACCGCGACGAGGATATGTCTGTGGGCGCACCGCTCAGCTAATTCGGCGAGAGCATCCGCAAGGAGGGGACCAAAATATTGCGCGAGCGCGAAGTGCCCCCCGTTTTTGTAGTCGAGAACAAGGTTCTTCGCGCGCCCCTCATACTCGGCGAGAGTCACCACGGGAAACATCGGCAGCGCTTCGATCTCGCGGCCGTCGGCACTTGGCCGTGCCTCGCAGACCCCTTCGCATACCTCCTCCACGCGGATAGCCTCACCCGAAAGGGCACTCGCACATTCATCACACATGTGAAGCCCTGGTTCTCCGCACGCACACGAAAACGGCACGAGAGTGTGACATGCCCATGCAAGGGTGCGCGCGAGCGCCGAGGTGATGCGTCGTCTCATGGCTCCATTTGACCGCGTTTCTCCGCCAGCTGATGAGCCTCCTCGGCATGCTGAGGATGGAACATCGCTGTGGAGGGCGTTCCGACGGCTACCGGGCAAGCACTGCCGCACTAATAAAGGGCGATATCCCGCCCACGAGTGTCGATATGCGCCCACGAGTCCACGGTTCTCTCGACGACCTGCCCGTCGTCGCTGCCGACAAACAGCAGCCGCGCTTCGGAAGAGCCAGCAACGGACGTCGTGTTCTCTCGAAGTTCACTCACCTGTTCGAAGCCCGTGTGTATGCTCCACGCGATGGCAACAGGCATGGCGCTCGCACCCGACGCGCCCCACAGGAGGATCGATTCCTCGGAGTACCACGCGATGCCCTGAACACTGTCGAGGGCAACGCTCACCTGAAGTGGTTCCGCAAGGCCCGTCGGGGTACCGTCGGGCTCCCTCACGATTCCCATGATGCTCAAGGTCAAGGCTCCCGGCGCCCCATGCGCGATAGCGAGACGCACCCCATCTGTGGACATCGACGTGAAGGCGACGTCCTCGGTCGGCTCCCACACCACCGCAAATTTTCGCACTGCGCGCTCAGGATCGGGGTGGACCGCGAGCAGCTCCGGTCCTCCGGCCTCCGGCATCGTCCAGGCGTATCCAAACTGGTCAATGCTCGGGCTGCAGAGGGCCTCACCGAATGTTTCCCGGCGAACTTCGGCCTTGGTTGTCAGCGCCGAAACGAGAAGCTCGCGTCGATCAAGGCTCACGGCACTTGCGTAACGGCCGCGTAAACTCACGCGTCCACAGCGCACGGTCTCGGACGCGAAAGCGGGTACGAGCGATGCCCCTCCCGTGTCACTGGCAAGAGAAATAATGCCGCTGTCGCCCGAGCCATAGAGCCTATGCCCCACCGATGCCTTCATCGGGTGGGTCTCCGGCGCAACAGAAACCTTTTCGCGACCGTTCATGAAGATGACCGACGAGACGCGCTTGATACTCCGAAGCGTCTCGGAAATCTGGGCCAGTGCGAGCGCCCGTTCGCTCTCGGGCAGTTCGAGGACCGAGACCGGCGTCTGCACCAAGAGATCTCCCGCCTCGTTTCTCGACAGCGCGCTCGAGGCAATCACGATGCCCTCATGAAGTGCGGAACGCACGGCCCCCTTAAGGTAGGGGGCCGGCCCAAGTGCAAGCCGATTGAACGCGGAGGCGAACGTCGTTTGACGCATAAACCATCGAGGGTCCGCCACGAGCATGTTTCCTGTATTTGCAACGAAGTACACGTTGACGGGCTCGTACAACCGGGCGAAGTCCTCCGCCCCCAGAACAAGCGCATCTGGAGCCTCCGCGATTCTCCACTCGCCATCGACCTCGGTGAGCCGAAACTGCGCCAGTTCCCGTGTGGCCTCGAGATTCGTGGTGCGTGCGCCCGTAGCCGAAACCTTAGAGACGACCGGCACCGTGACCGCGACCACGTCCCCCTCTCGCTCCTGAAACACGAGCCCCTCCGACTCGGCGAATTCAATCGCCGTCGAGGGATTCCATGCCTCGCGCGCATCCCCCGCGAGGTATTCGCGAGCAATGCGGTTACCGTCGTCGACGCCAAGATGAGCCGCAAGGAAACCGCGCACGATGTCGATCTTTGTCTCCCCTTGATCCGGGGGCGCCACCGCGGTATTGCCCTGCGCGCCGAGACCGATTCCCCTCACCGGCGCCGTGTGGACGTCTGAGGAATTGGGGATGCGGGCGCACCCCGCAAGCACAGCGGCTCCTGCCCCGCCGAGCACGGCACGCCGCGACACATCGCGGGAGAGAGAAAAGTGATTGTTCATTCGGCTTCTCCCTTCTCCGCCGACCGCACGAGCGCGAGCGGCGAGGCGGTTAGCTTCGCCCCGGAACTGCGCGGGAGCAGCAATCGAAAAACGGCGGTCTCCCCCTTGACGCCCCACGCTTCAAGAAGCCCCCCGTGAGCCTCAGCGTCCTCGTGTGCAATGGCGAGGCCCAGCCCCGTTCCCCCGAGGGTGTGCGTGCGCGACGGCGCCGCACGCCAAAAACGGTCGAAGACACGGGTCACCTCTTCCGGGCTAAGGCCTGCGCCAAAGTCCTGCACAGTGAGCGCAAGGGTCGATCCCCGCGAAGCCGTACGCACATCGATCACACCACCTGCACCGTGTTCGATCGCGTTAGTCAGGAGGTTTCGCACGATGCGCTCAATGCGCCTCGAATCCATGTCGCCGACGGTATCCACGCTCAAGTGCTGTACGCGGATATCGGCTGCGTACTCGGCGGCAATCGGCTCGAGTTGCTCAACGACATCGTCGACAAGCATCGCCAGCGATGTTGGTTTAGCCTCGAGTTCCACGGTTCCGGCCTCGTGCCGAGAAATTTCGAGGAGGTCCGCAATGAGCGACTCGAAACGCGCCACCTGTTCTTTCAACAGTTCGAGGCTGCGCTTACCCGAGGGGCTGAAGGAGTCCTTTTCCATTTCGAGCATTGAGGCGGCCATCTTGATCGTCGTGAATGGTGTGCGAAGTTCGTGAGAGACGTCCGAGACGAAACGTTTTTCAAGCTCCGAAAGCTCGACGAGCTCGGTAATCGTCGATTGGAGCGAAGCCGCCATGTTGTTGAAGCTCGTCCCCATTCGCGCAAGGTCATCGCCACCTTGAATCGCGAGGCGGTAATCCAGATCATTTTCCGAAATGTGGTCGACAGCCCGCGCGGCGCGTTTGAGTGGTGTCGTCACGATCCGCGAGATCGCGAGGGACACGAGGAAGAAAAGCAACACGAGAACAGCGCCGCCAATCACGAGAATCGTGTTCACGCGGTCGAGTGTCTCTTGCTCCTGACTGACGGAGTACAGCATGAGAAGCCTGTAGCGGCCCGCACCGGGAACATCGATCGTCGTTCCCACGAGAATCGCGGGTCCGGAGTCTCCGCGTTCGACGTACTCGATGCTGCGGTACACGAATTGATCACTCGCGGCGTCGAGCTCGCGCTCGAACTTTTCGCTCACAAACGCTGTGAGCGCCCCGTTGTTCGTCACTGCCTCGCCCGCGGTACTTCCCATCGGTATCACCGCAAGTCCTTTAAAAACCTTCGGATCCCCGACGGTCGCCCCCTCCATAAACGAAATGATCACGTCCTGGCGCTCGTTCACCGACGTGCCCACGAGAGGCTCGAGGTCACTCACGAGCGCACTGCGCAACGCCTCGGACTGTTCAAGCGACCGATCGCGTCTGAGGTCGTAAAGGGCGTCGGAAATCGCCGTGGAGAGGAACGTTTCGACCACGAGGATCGCGAGGACTGACAAGAGCATCGTCGCGAACACCGCGCGCGCGGCGATCGGCCATGTCGAGAAATCGCGAAAGCGGACACGCCCCGCGCTTCGCGAACTGATCTGTGACTCGTCCGCTAAAGCCGGGGGGAAGAAGCGTTCGCGAAGACTACTCACCCGCGCGGTAGCCCACGCCGCGAACCGTCACAATCAGGCGCGGATTGTCGGGGTCAATTTCGATCTTCGAGCGCAGGCGCTGCACATGAACGTTCACGAGCCGCGTATCCTTCGAATGCTGATAACCCCACACCTCGCGCAACAGCTCCTCTCGGCTAAATACCTGAGAGGGATGACGCGTCATTTGCAGGAGCAACCCAAACTCCATAGGGGTGAGGCGAATCGTCTCGCCGTTCCTAATGACCTGATGGCGATCAACGTTGATCTCAAGGTCGCCGAGGGTAAGAACCTCAGCCTCGCCATGAGGCGCGCGGCGCACACGGGCACGAATGCGCGCAACGAGTTCTTCGGGCTCAAACGGTTTCGTCAGGTAGTCGTCGGCACCTGCCTCAAGCCCCTCGACCACTTTCTCGGTCTCGGTGCGTGCCGTGAGCATGATGATTGGAACGTTTGAACTCTCGCGAATGTGCCTGCAGATCTCGATGCCGTCCATCACGGGAAGCATGAGGTCGAGAAGAACGAGGTCGATGTTGTCACGCTCGAGTATAGCGAGGCCCTCGCTCCCGTTGGGGGCCGTAACAACGCTGTAGCCTCGCCCTTCGAGCAGAATTGAAACCATCTCGGCGATGGCCGCGTCATCGTCAATCGCAAGGATCCTAGGGGGTGTGCTCATGCCGTTATCCTGCCAGAAACCAGTAACAGTGAAAACTTTTTTAGTCGCGAATGCTTGGAACGTCGCGCGACATGAGCATGGGAATACCGCCCTCGCGCTCGTAGCGGCGCCCACATGACTCGCAGACGATCAGTTCTTTTCCGAGGTTAAGACTCGCGTGGCACTCGGGGCAGCGCACGAGGCTGCCAACCCAGTCCATCCCCTCTAGGTTCCGTTCATCTGGCGACATGGTGCTCTCCTTTTCGCCTTCGCCGTGCGGAGCAACCTCGCCGAGTACCTCCGCCTCACCGCGCACGAGCGCGAGCGCGAAATCTCGCAGGTGCTGCATGGTCGCCTCCTCAGCAGCTTCGACGTTAAGCCGCACGAGCGGCTCGGTCCCCGATGGCCGAACCGAAAGCCACCACTGCTCACGTGGATCAGCTGCTTCATCCCAGTGGGTGAGCGTCACACCGTCGAGGTCGTCGCGTCGCGCACCGCGCTCGACAAAAACTCGCGCAACGCGTTCGAGGATCTCGTTCACGGGTTCGTCGACTCGAGAGTTTATTTCACCGCTTGCCGCATAAGGCGAGTAGCGCTCTAAGAGCGAACTCAAGGATTGTGCACCACTTCGCTCTAGAGCACCGAGCACATGAAGCGCCGCGAGCATCCCTGAATCAGCGAAGAAAAACTCCCTGAAGTAGTAGTGGGCGGAGTGCTCGCCTCCAAAAACCGCGTCGCGATCCGCCATTTCTTGTTTGATGATCGAGTGGCCCACCTTCGTGCGGACGAACTCGCCGCCTGAGGCCTCCACTACCTCCCGGACCGCTCGACTCGACACGGCATTGCCGATCACGACCGGACGCGAGCGACCGTCGAGCATTGAACGCGCAATCTCGGCCTCCGCGATCATTGCGGTCACCGCCGACGGGGGAACGATCTCACCTCGCTCATCCACGACGATGCAGCGATCGGCATCGCCATCGAACGCAAGGCCAAGATCTGCCCCGTTCTCGCGCACCGCGTTTTGCAGGTCCCTCAGGTTCGCGGGGTCGAGAGGGTTTGCCTCGTGATGTGGGAACGTTCCGTCGAGGTCGAAGAAGAGCGGAATAATCTCCACGGTGGGAAGACGCTTCGCAAGTGCGGGGACCGTGTGCCCTGCCATCGCGTTAGCCGCATCGACCACAACCCTCAGTTGTCGCGTGCCCTCAAGCGGCGCAAGCCGCAGCATGGTGTCGATGTAGTCGTCGAGCATATCGAGGCGCTCAATGCGCCCGCCCTCACGAATAGGGATGGAACCTCTATCCAGGTATGCGCGCGCACCATCGCGCACGTCCAGCAGGCCATTTGCCCTCCCCACGGGCTTCGCGTACGCACGACACATTTTGATGCCGTTGTCGCGCGCCGGATTGTGCGATGCCGTCACCTGCGCGCCCGCCGCGGCGAACAGTCCGCTCGCGCAATAGAGCTGATCCGTCGAGCTCAGGCCCGCGAACGCGACCGTTGAGCCGCGCCTCACCGCTCCGCGCGCGAATGCCTCGGCGAGGTCAGGGCTCGAGATGCGCATGTCGTGCGCAACGATGATGTCGCCGGCATCGAGAAAGTCGGCAAAGGCCGCACCTAGTGCACCTGCAATTTCTGGCGTCAGAGTTTCGTAGGCAACGCCACGAATGTCGTAGCTGCCAACTATCGCCTCGAGAGCCCCTGCATGATCTCGCGCGCCCTCAGCACTCATCGCTCTCATCCTTCACAAGGGTGAGCCGCCTTCGCCCTTGAGGCCGGGGGTCCGACGTCTGTTTGCCTGCCCTGTGGCCTACGTCTTCATAGCTCGGCTTGGCTTCTGGTTCGTCGGCGAGGGCGCGCGCGAGTGCGAGCACATCATCTTCGGGCTCAAGCGGCGCCGGAGCCGTCACGACTGTCCAACCTCTGGGCGCCGTGAACGAAGCGGCGTGGCTCGCGCACAGGTCGTAGGTGTGTGGTTCGCTCTCTCGCGAGAGCGGGCCAATGACTGCGGTCGAGTCCGCGTACACGAATGTGAGCGTCGCAACGGCAGGCTGGGAACATGAGGATTTGGAGCATGAACGGGCAGACACGACGTCCATCCTACGGCCCGATGGCTCGTGAACCACTCGACGCGGCCGCCACGCGTAGGCTTATGGCATGGCTTTCACACGAAACGCCCGGCTGCGTCGCCGAGATCGACATGGGCGCGGGTTCCGCGGCGATCTCATTCCCTCGCATCTTCCGGGTTTTGCCACGCCGAGCGACCGCTTCGATGCACTCGTTGCCGAGGCGATGGGCCCGCTCTACGAGAGGTACGCAAAACTCGAGTACTTGCAAGTCCTCATCGAAGAGGTTCCGCTCGACGCTTCCGCCCTTCATGCTCCTCCGCTCGGGCGCTATTTCCCGGGCGACCGCCGCACGCGTCCACGGATCGTCCTGTATCGGCGTGCGATCGAATCCCGCGCCGTCAACCGCGAGGAACTCGCCGAGCTCATCTACGTCGTTGTACTGGAGAACGTTGCGGTTGCCCTCGGGAAGCGAGTCGACGAAATAGACCCGTGGGCCGCGTGAGACGCTCCGCTCTTGTAGCGCTCGTGCTTACCTAGGCTCGAGGTTGACAGTCATCCCGGTTGCCCGTGCAGCGTTTGCGGCGAGGGGAAGGGTCGTGACGAGTGTGCCGCCATCGTCCGCAGCGGCCGTTTGCGACCAGGACCCCCTGTAAGCCCCTCCGTCCTGAGACACCACGAGGAGACCGGCGATCGAGGCTGGGTCCTTTCCCAGTTGATCAGGGTTCACGGTTACGGAGTGCCCTGCCTCGATATCGACGGAAGTGCTCGCGCCTATCGTCCCGTCACGTCTGATTGGTGCGACACTCACGTGCGCCCCGTGCTCTGAGTTGAGCGTGAGGCTTCCGCCTTCAGCTCCATGCCCGAGTGCGAGAACCGAAGCGGAGTCGATCGCTTCCGAGGGGGCGTACTCGGCAAAGTCTTGCGGAAGACCAACCGTGTCGCCTTGCCGTGCACCGCTTGCAATCGACGAGCGCAACGACCCTGCGACGGCGCTTCGCGCACTCAAGGAGATTGTGTAAGTTCCAGCATTGAGGCCGTCGAGCGGAATCTCTACGGTTGCACCCTGACCCGGGTCTTTGACATCCCACTCTTTCACGAGCTTGCCCTGCGCATCGAACGCCCGGGCCGTCGCGAACGCCTCCTCAGAGCGCACCTGCGCCGCATCCCCGGGTTCGCCGCCTCGGGCGGTGCGTGCGAGCGCAAGACGTGCACTCCCTCCCTCGCGGAGCACCACTCCCGACCACGTAAGGGAGCTGCTCGGCTCGCTCGCCTGGACATTTTCAGTCCCCTGAGGCACGAGTCCCTCGCGCCGCACGAGCTCCGCGCTCATGGCGAGCGCGGTGCCTCGCACCTCGACATCGAGGGCTACCGTTTCGCGCTCGTCAACGAGGGTCGAGACCGGAACACGAGCAGTTTCTCCCGGGCCTACGACGATATCGGAACCCTGGGTTGCCGGTTCCGCTCCGTTTTCTGAGTACACGGTCACACGCGCACGGGAAGCACGCGTTCCTGGATTGGACACCACCAGAGTGTCGAACGTGCCCGCTCGCGTGGTGAGACCAGCGAAGGAGGCGGAGGTCGTCGCTTGGGCGCACCGCGCGAGTGCGAAACCTCGGTAATCGCCGCTTCCGGTCACATGGGATTGGCTCGCATCGAGAACCGGCGCGGTCTCATCTGCGGTGCTCGCGGTGAGGATGGTTGAAGCGTCTAGGGAGTCGAGGCCGTATACCGAGTTCAGGAGAGCGCTCGACGCGGCATCGACATCGGCTGCACGCCCCTGAGCATCGACTCGGGAAAGGCGCGGCGAGGTGTCCTTGCCGTTCATGTCGGAAGAGGCAGGGTCGAGATTCGTTTGCGAGGACTGCGTCCCTCCGTACAGAGCATTCGACGAGGGATCGACTGCGACCGCGTTCATCGACACCTGCGGGGAAGGAGCGCCACCGGCGAAGTCCGCGTCTGACGTCTGTGTTCCCGCCGGTCGAGCGACGATTGGCCCCTGGCATACACGCGCGGCACGCGTCGACGTGGCAGCCGCGCTTGGGAGACTCGCCTTCGTCAAGGTTTTCTCGGGAACGAGCACAACAACGCTTCCCACGAGCACGACGATAGCGAGGACCGCGAAGGCAGCGAGGAGTGCCCGGGGCTGCTTGTGCGTATCGGTCATCGCTTCTCCTCGCTTCGAATCCTCCTCGGGACCGCGACGAGAGCGCACACGATGAGCCCGACGGCGGTGACAACACCAGCAACCGTCTGCACGTCGTTTCGGTACCGCACCTCCAGGCGACCTTTCGCGTTCGCAGGCACGGTAAAGCCCTGCATCCACGTGTCGACCGTCGTGGGGCTGAGCGGCTTGCCGTCGAGTGTCGCCACCCAATGCTCATCTTCGCGCACAGCAAGCGCGAGCGTGCGTTCCGATTGCGCAGCATCGATCGTTCCCGATACCGCTGTTCGCCCCGATTCGAGGGTAGTAGCCTCAGCACCGGCCCCGGATGCATCAATCAGACGCGCCCGAGCGTTCGTGCCTGTCACTCGCCACAAACCGCCGGCATCACTTGCGGTCACAAACTCTAGCTGCGGGGCTGCTGCGAGGGTCTCGTACAGTCTCGTTTGCGCATCGGGCTCACCCGTCACGACGATGTAGCCGATCGCGAAGTCGGCGAGACTCGCGCTGCCTTCCGTCGCGGCTGCCGAACCAAGGGCACTCGCGACAGCTTGTGCAAGTGCGCGATCGGCCTGGTCGGAAATATTGCCACGCTCAGCCGCGCGCGCACGCGCGGTCTCCACCGCGGCGGAGGAGTCGTCGATGCTCGGGTGCGCGCCGCTGACGAGGTGCGCGTGCACTTCGCCGCGGGTGTCCTCGTGGAGGACCAGTGTGCGGGTGCGATTGGCGCCTGTCGCCGAATCCGCGGCCACGGCGGGGATCTCTCGCACCGTCGTGCGTTCAACCTTGAGCGCATCGCTGCCCTGAACAGCCCACACACCAACGCACGCCAATACTGTCGCTAGGCACGCTCCTTGCAGCACAAAGGAGGCTATCCTTTGGCCCCGTCGGCTCGACTCGTGGGCGCGCCTCACAATGGCGTCGGCCAGGCAAATCAGGCCGACGATTGCCGCTCCACTAGCGACCATGAGCGCCGGCCCCGGGTACGCGGTGTAGGGCGTCGAGCCCTCGAAGCCTACGACGGTGCGTTGCGAAATCCACGCGAGACTCACGGCCCCCGCGAGCGCGAGAACGCTGACTCGACCGACGAGACCGGCGGTGTGCCCGAGGAATCCAGAGGCAAGTGCCGCAACGATGGCTATCAGTACAGGGGCTGCCAGGATCGCGAAGGTCCACCAGCTCGACGAGGCCCCCAACATTCGTGCGACCGGATCGCCCGCGGAAGGCACGAGGGCAAGGAGCCTTAGCGCATCAGGCATCTCGAACACGCCGGGCGTGCCCGCGTTCACGAGGAGTGTCTCAGGTCGAGCGGCGTAAGTCGGAAGCTCGCCGAGATGCAGGAAGAGCGCGGGAAGACCGCACCACCACAATCGCCCCCTGCGACCAGGAACGAACGGGGCAACAGCCGCGGTTCCGAGAATGAAGAGAAGGGCAAGGGCAGGCTGCACGAGAGAAATCACGGCAATCATGAAACCGGCTCCCGCAGCCGCTGGGATGCTTGCCTGAGACACCTTGTGAGGAAGCCCCACGGCTTTCGCGAAGAAGAACGCGGCGAGGGGAACAGCGATGCCGAGAAGCATGAGCGGCCAGCGCCCCTCGAGCACGGCAAAGACGAAAGCGGGAGAGAGTACCCACATGGTGGTGGCAATCACCCGCACGATGATGCTCCGCGAGATCGTGCCGCTCGCCCACCACGCGGCAATGGCGCTCAGGGCGATTCCCGCAACGAGGATAAACGCGCTCACGCTCGCGCCGTTCACGGGGATGAGGGCCGCGACACGTGCGAGGAGGTCTGTCGGCCCTTCAGCCCCGAGCCCTCCGGGTAGCCACGCCGACGTCACGATGTCCCAGTTGTCTCGCGCGTTCGCGGAAAGCGGGTGATAGTGGGAGCCCCTCAGCGTGCCTTCCCCGATCAACGGCCGAATCGCGAAGAGTCCACCGACGATAGACGCGAGCACAACAATGATCGTCCAGGTTGTGTGTCGGCCGTAATCGGCATCATCGAGGCCGTGACGCGTGCCTGCGATCCCCCAGCTCGTGCGGCGGATCATGCGCGTTCGATCGTCGTCGGCGAACAGAGAGGTCCACCACGCATCGAGTTGCTCGCGCATAGCCACTTTGCGGGGCATATACAGCGCGCTCATGCGCTTGCGCGACAAGCGAGCGCGTCCGGCGGCTCGACGAGATCGCCTCATGACGCCGGGAGCCTTCGCAAAAACTCTCAGGCATGCAAGGAACTCGTGCCCTACCGCGCGAGCGTCGTGCTGCGTGATCGCTCGCGCCATGCGCCCGAGCGTGACGAAAGGCAGGGCGAGGAGGGTCGCGAACGTAAGCAGGAGCGAGCGGAACTTGAGGAGCGAAAGCACCTGAGAGGAGCGGTATCGGAAATCCCTCGGTCTCGTGAGGTCGTCATGCGGGATACGCGTCGAGGCCTGAGGAACCACCTTGACGCGTTCGCCAGCGCGCCATACTCGCTGAGAAAAATCAATGTCATCCCACGGCGCCGTGAGCGCGGGGTCTAATCCTCGGAGCTTGTCAAAAGTGCGCGCACGCACGAGCATTCCGGGTGCCGTAACGGCCAAGACCTCGCTTCGCCAGTCCGTTTGGCCCTGGTCGATCTCGCCTGGGTCGACACTCGTGAGAATCCTGTGCGAATGCGTGAGTGAAAGACCGAGATCCACCAGTCGCGAGGCGGGGCGCTCAACGTCCTCGAGTGCAAGGTGTTTCGTACCCGCGAGGCCCACTGTCGGATCGGCGTCGAGAGCACTCTCAAGTTCCTCGAGGCACGTCAGGTTCGGGGCCGCAGCTGCGTCAAGAATCCACAACCATGACTCGGCTCCACGACTACGCTTACGCCGGCGCCCAGTCCCGCTCGTTCCATACAGTTCGCTCGTATCGTCCCTGAGCCTTTCCGGGACGAGGGCGGTGTGCGTCGCTGTTTTCTCCTCGCGCCGCTCTTCGCGGTCGAGATCGATGTCCTTCGCGCGGCGACCCCGAGCACCGCTCGTGAGATACACGCGCTTTTCCCATTCGAGGTCACGCGTCGAGTGGACTGTGGACTGGGGAGTCTCATCGTGGCGTGTGGGTTCCGACGGTTCCTCAGCGAGTGTCGCGCCCTCATCCTCGTGGCGGACTGCCCCACCGAAAGCGGGGTTGAGCAGCGTAAAGTTGCGAGGCGCGCTTTCCTTTTCTCCCGCAGCTTCAGAGACCTCAAGTCGCGGCGCATCGGGAGAACTCGCGCCATCCTGCGTTTCTGAGGCGCGCGAAGACTTGCGCTCGGGACGCGCATCGCGCGCCTGCTTCGCCTCTTCGAGGGAGCCAACGAGATCCTCGACAATGTCGGGGCGGCTCGCCTCTGCGGGAGTAACCCGCAGCAGATCAATACGTCCCTCGTCGAGAGCCGACTCAGCGAAGTTGCGCAACTCCTTCGGAGCAGACTCCGGCACGGCTGCAACGACGCAGGAAAGCGGGGCGGATTGCGCACGCACCATTTCGAGGGTACGGGCAAGATCCCCGATCTCATGGCTAGCAGAGACGAGGATGAGCGCGGAGACGTCCCGTTCAGTCACAGGGCGCAACCACCAATCCGTGACGAACGATTAGATCGCACGCTTCTTTAGCTTGCGACGTTCGCGCTCAGACAGGCCGCCCCAGATGCCAAACCGCTCGTCGTTCGCAAGCGCGTACTCCAGGCACTCGGCGCGGACCTCACACGACACGCACACCTTTTTCGCCTCGCGAGTCGAACCGCCCTTCTCAGGGAAGAACGCCTCGGGGTCGGTTTGAGCACACAGAGCCCGCTCCTGCCACGAGCCCTCTCCCTCGCCCTCGGGGAGCAGCGAGGAAAACTCGACCAAGGTCAGCTCGCGGCGAGCATCGTCCTCGAATGCCTGGAGGGTCATGAGGGTCCTTTCGGGTGTGTGGACTACAGACACGACAACTGCAGACGCAAGGGGTGCGGCTCTACAGTGACGCTACAGTGGAAGCGCACGCGTTCGGCGTTAGCACTAAAATACACTGATGTAACTTAGGCGCGTCAAGCCGCTTAATCGAATCTTTAGGGTTATGATCCTTTCCTTTAAGGCGCACCGAGCGCGCCGCACCAGCTTCGGGTCCGCTGCCTGACTCTCTGACCTGCAAAGGAACCGCACATGCCCGCACGCCACCTCCCCGGGGACGAGCCGTTTTTCCGCGAATGGAAGACGTATCACGGCCCGTACGCCCGCTCGCGCTCGCGCGCCAAACTTTTTGCGCGCGAACTCGCCCTTGACACATCGCCCACGATCCCCGTCATCGGCGTCGTAGGCTCCAAAGGCAAAGGCTCCGCAGTCGCCGCGACCACCCAATACCTCATGTCCCTCGGGTACCGGGTAGGCACGATCTCCTCTCCCCCGTTCCTCACCAACCGCGAGCGCATCCGTCTCAACGCCCGCCCGCTCTCGGCTCGCGACTACGACGCCCTCGCCGACCGCGTTGCCGCTGCGCTCGCTGCCATGCCACCCGTTGCCGACACGGGCGGCTACCTCGCCCCCACGGGTATGTTCACCCTCGCCGGCGCCGCGCACCTCCTCGATTGCGGCGTCGAAATTCTCGTCATAGAGGAAGGCCTGGGCGGCGCGAGCGACGAAATCTCCCAGTTCCGGCTCGACACCCTGGTTGTGACCCCCATTTTTCTCGAACACGAAGGGATCATCGGCGACACTACCGACGCGATCGCATGCAACCTCGTCGGGGCCGGAGACGACCGTACAGGGAACGTCGTATTCCCCACTACACAGTGTCCCGAAGCCCGCGCCGCCATTCGCGTACTCCTGCCGAACGCTACGCCGCACGAAGTCCCGGAACCACGCGACCTAGGGTTCGGCGCACTCACTTCCATGAACGTTGCGACTGGATACACCGCAGCCGCAATCACCCACGAGTCAGCCGTCGGACTCCCCCACTCCCCCGTCCCGCACTCACGCGCCGCCCACCTTGCCCAGAGCCTTCGCCTCCCAGGCCGCTCCTCCCACGTCTACGCCCACGGCACCCGCTGGCTCCTCGATGCCGCCATCTCACGCGAAGGCGTTGAATCCGCCCTCGAGAACGCTCGACACACGGGACGCTTCGATGACGCGCACACCCTCGTGTGCATGCCGGACATCAAAGATATTCGCAGCATCCTCACCCTCCTCGACCGAGACCGCACGATCCTCGCGACAACACATGAAGACCACCTGTTCTTCGACAACTACCCCGACGATTGGGAAGTCATGCCGCTGACAGAAGCACTGCCCGCCATCCAGCGCCGCTCACGCGAAGTAATCGCCCTTGGCACCATGAGCTTCGCCGCAGAAATGGCGGCCTATCTGGGCCTCGACACCGAAACATGGATCGACCCATGGGCGCAGGCGCAAAAATGAGCACGCTTCTTCACGAACTGGCCGCCGCCGGAAGCGCCCCCGCACTCGTGAGCTACGCTGAAGACGGACGGACCGAACTGTCCGGACGCGTCCTCGCCAACTGGATCATCAAATCAATCAACCTCTTCGCGAACGAACTGCTCGTGGACGAAGGCTTCACGCTTGTCCTCGACCTGCCCCCGCACTTCAAGCGCAGCGTTCTCCAGATTGCCGCATGGCACCTCGGCGCGAACGTCTCTATCGCGGGCTCCGACGACCTCCCCGAGCACATCGACGTCCTCGCCACGTCACGCCCCAACACGGCGCTCGCAGAACGCGCCGAGGACGTCCTCGTCCTCGAGGCTCGCGCGCTGTCCCTCGCGTTCCCGGGCGAGACTCCCCCTCTGGCCCTCGACTGGGTCCAAGCCGTGCGAGCGGCAGGAGACGCCCTCGAGGCTCCCCTCACGACATTCACGGGACCCCAGCCGGCGCCACACCAAACCTGGGGCGATGCCCACCGGGTAGGACTCGAGGACATCGATCGCGAAGACGCGGCAGCCGCGATAGCCGCGTGGTGCGAAAGGCGCACGGTCGTGACGCCACTTTCACGTCTCGACGTCGCTACGCGTGCGGCTGAAGGGCTCGAATAGGCATTCGACGCTCAGGAGCTCGCGCGCAAAGTCTCCACAGCCTCGACCGGGTCGCCGTCGAAGATCACGTGCCCCTTCTGCAGCACCACTATCCGCGTGCACAGTTCGGTGAGCATATCCAGCTCGTGGGAGACGATCACCATGGTCTTGCCATGCGCCTGCATCTCGCGAATCCGCGCAAGGCACTTGCGCTGGAAAGGCTCATCGCCAACCGCGAGAATCTCATCGACGAGGAAAATATCGGGATCGGTGTGCACCGCGACGGCAAACGCGAGGCGCAGAAACATGCCCGAGCTGTAATACTTCACGTCAGTGTCGATGAACTGTTCGATCTCACTGAACGCCACGATGTCATCGAAGCACGCGTCAATCTCGGCCTTCGACATCCCGAGAATCGCACCGTTGAGATACACATTCTCGCGACCCGACAGATCCGGGTGGAAACCCGCGCCAACCTCGATGAGGCCCGCGACCTTGCCGCGCACGCGCACACGCCCGCGATCGGGAAAAAGCACGCCCGAAATCGTCTTCAGGAGCGTCGACTTGCCCGATCCGTTAAACCCGATCAGCCCGACGGTCTCCCCCGCTCGAACCGTCACATCGACCCCGTTGAGCGCCATGAACGTATCGCGCAACTTTTGTCTCTTGAGCGCCGAAAATACGAGCTCCTTCAGCGCCCTCGTATGGCGAAGCGAGAACTCCTTATACACGTTCTCGATACGCACCATTTCGCGTGGTGATTCAGAAACAGGCATCACAGCTCCTGCGCAAACTTCCGCTTCGAACGCTCGAACACGAACGTTCCGAAGGCAAAGACCGCGATCGCAATAAGCAGCCCCGCCCACCACAGCTGAGTGGCCTCGGCGCCCACGGCAATCGTCGGGGCGGCTTCACCGGTTGAATCGAGCGCACTCGCCATGGGGCGCCAGAACGCCCCGTGGAAACACTCCACGACGATCGTGATCGGGTTGAGGCTGTAGAGAACCCACCACGCGCTTGTGCCAATAGCATCCTTGACCATCACGAGAGCGTAGAGAACCGGCGATGTCCACGTCGCCACCATAATGATGAGATCCACGAAGTTCTCGACATCTCGGAATGCCGCATTGAGCGCCGCCGCGAGCATGCCAAGACCCACGGTAAACACGAGCAGGATCACCATGCCGATGAGGAACCACCATCCCTCAGCGATGGAAGGGCGCCAGCCGAAAAGGCCCGCCCCCACCATGAGCACGAGCACTTGGGGCACGAAATGCACAAGCGCCACGAGTGCGCTCGCCCACGGGAATAACTCCGACGGCAGGTAAATCTTCGACACAAGCGGCGCGTTCGATGCGATCGAACGCGTGCAGTTCCCGAACACCTCACTGAAGAGGTTGATGACGATGATGCCGGAGAAAAGATACGCCGCGTATGCCGGAAGCGAGCGGTTCAGCTGAAGAAAGACTCCGAGCGCCAGGTAGAACACCGCGAACTGCACCGCGGGCTTCGCGTAGCTCCACGCCATGCCCAGCACGCTGCCTCGGTAGCGCACCCGAAGTTCCTTCTTCACGAGAAGGCGCAGCAGGAAACGCTCGTAGAGAGGATTAAGCCATCCCTTGTCGCTTCCCGGTACTCGCCATCCCTGAGCCTTTTCCTCGCGCGTGATGGAGGAGATACTCACGCGTTTCGGCCCTCACGCTTTGGGGCGGGATTCGCCGCAAATGTCCGCTCCCACGCCTCAAACGACGTGAGTTGTGACGCTGCAGCGCGGTACTGCTCGCGCAAGGTGCTCCACTTCGCAAAGAGTTCAGCGTGCGTGCGCACGGCTTCGGCGAGCAGTTCGCGGGCTTGCTTCGGATCTCGCTTGTACCAGGCGATCTGTGTGCCCTCGGCGTTGGACACAAGAGCACTGTCGTAGTGCGACAGGCGCCACCAGCGTGCGTCTTGGTGCGCAATTGCATCCTGCGGATGTTCGAGCGAGAGCTCGCTCGGCTTCGTGAAAGCCTGCTTCGCAAGCTGCTTGATCGTCCACGCCGGCATGAGGAGTCGACGAGGCTGGCTAAAGCCCCGCCCTTTGCGAGGCGGCTTATTCGTACGCACGTCAGGGTAGTCGTCGACGTCTTTCTTCTGCACGGCGTCGTCGAACTGTGCCGCCAGTGCGCGAATCTCGGGAAGCGTCGTCCCGATCGTCTCGTGAAGATGCTCGGGGCCCGCAAGGACATCGCGCTGGGCCATAAGGCGGCCCGTCTGGGTGTAGTACTGCATGGAAATCACATGCTTGATGTCCATGAAGTGCGATTCCTTCACGAGCCTGCCGCCACGCTCATACGGTGAATGCAACAGGGCGGTGATGAGCCGGTTGCGCTCGTGGAAAAACGCCTGCCACCCCACAAGGTCGTCCTTATCGCCCCACGCCACGTGCCACACTCCGGCTCCGGGAAGGGACACGGTCGAGTATCCGGCGTTCTTCGCCCGTAGGCCGTATTCGGCGTCGTCCCATTTGATGAACACCGGGAGAGACAGGCCAATTTCGCGCACAACCTCGGTGGGGATGAGGCACATCCACCAACCGTTGTAGTCGACGTCCACGCGGCGGTGCAGCCAGGGCGTCGCCCTCAACGGGTGCGACCCAAGGTCGTAGCTGAGTGACATCTCCTGATGGGGAAGCGCCGGCTGGATGCGCCACCGGTCGACGATCTCTCCGAACGTGTGGAGGGACGTGCGATTGTTGAGATCAAACATGTGCGCTCCCACGATCGTGGGCTTTGTTGCGAAATCGGCGAAGGTCACGAGACGCTCGAGCGAGACGGGTTCGATCACAATGTCGTCATCGCAGTTCACGACATACGTGGATTCTCCCGCCATGCTTGCCTCGTACATGCCGCGCGAGAAGCCACCTGAACCGCCGATGTTCCCCTGCTCAATGATTCGAAGCTTGCCGCCCATTGCCGCCTCGAGCTCGGCGAGCTCCTCGGCGTGATCGCGAAGGCGGTCGCTTCCCTGATCGACGATGAACATCGTGTCGAGAGTTTCGAGAAGGCGGGGTGAATCAGCAATCGTGCGGATGTTCTCGAAGCAATAGCTGACCTTGTTCATGGTCGTCATCGCGATCGAGAACGAACCGCGAGCTCGCGCGAGGCTTTCGGGGGCCGAGTACACAGCTCCCTGAACCTCGAATTCGTCTTTTCCAGCGTAGGCGTCGAACCAGTACCAGCCGCCGTCGCCGAACGCCGTGAGCGGAAGGACGAAGGTTGATGTTTCCTCACCCGATACAGCCCTCGAGGCCACGCGCTGCGAGCGCCCTTTCGCATTCGAGCGGTTCACGACGAGCGTTCCCTCACCCTTTGTTCCAATGGTGAGCGTCACCTCACGCACGGGGGTCCAGCGGCGCCAGTACGAGGCCGGGAACGCGTTGAAGTAGGTACCAAACGAGCGCATGCGCGCCGCGGGGATCGTCAGCCCCGTCCGGGAATAGGCATCAGCACTCGCATCAACGTTCACCGGCGAGGATGCGCTCGCGAGCGCTTCGGAAAATCCGCCCGGGGACCCCCCTGTCATCTCGACCGGGGTGACGTGAGCCTGCGACTCAACATACAGCGGCGTCGTTTCGGGGCTCGCGCCAAGCGGCATGACAAGCCGGTGGAGTTCGCGGTGCCCTTCGGGCAGGGTAAACGTGTAAGTCATGGTGCTCTTTTCACTCATCGGAGTCACGGCGGATGCGCACAACTAGCGGCGCAAAAGCTCCTCAAGCTTGTTATCAGCCATCGAGAGGGCGGCGCCGATGGCCATGTGCATGTCGAGGTACTGGTAGGTGCCAAGACGGCCACCAAAGAGCGTCGCGGGCTCAGCCTCCGCACGCTCGCGGTATTCGAGGAGAGTCGATCGGTCGTCCGCCGAATTCACGGGGTAGTACGGCTCATCCTCACGGCTTGCGAACCGCGAGTATTCGCGCATGATGATGGTTTTGTCCTTCGCGTAATCACGCTCAGGATGGAAGTGGCGTGGCTCGATGATGCGCGTGTACGGCACGGACTCATCGGCATAGTTCATCACCGACGTTCCCTGGAAATCGCCCGTGTCGAGTGTTTCGGACTCGAGATCAATCGTGCGCCACTTGAGCTCACCGAGCTCGTAATCGAAGTAGCGGTCGACGGGGCCCGTGTAGACAACGGGGAGCTGGCCGCGCACGTCCTTCTTATTGAACGGCTGCGACTCGTCGAAGTAATCCACGCCAAGCTTGACTTCGATGTTCGGGTGATCCGCCATGTTCTCGAGCCACGCTGTGTAGCCGTTCGTGGGCAGACCTTCGTAGGTGTCGTTGAAGTAGCGGTTGTCGTACGTGTAGCGCACGGGCAGACGCTTGATGATCGACGCGGGAAGATCCTTGGGGTCTGTCTGCCACTGCTTGCCCGTGTAATGCTTGATGAAGGCCTCGTACAGCGGGCGGCCAATGAGCGAAATGCCCTTGTCATTAAGGTTCTCGGGATCTTGCCCGGCAAATTCGCCCGCCTGCTCGGCGATGAGCGCGCGCGCCTCGTCCGGAGTCATGGCCGCGTTGAAGAACTGGTTGATTGTGCCGAGATTGATCGGCATCGGGTACACGATGCCCTTGTGGTTCGTGTACACGCGGTGCACGTAATTCGTGAACGACGTAAACGTATTGACGTACTCCCACACGCGTGTGTTGGAGGTATGGAAAAGGTGAGCGCCGTACTTGTGCACTTCGATGCCCGTCTCGGGGTCGATCTCGCTGTAGGCGTTTCCGCCAATATGTGGGCGGTTGTCGATCACGGTAACTTTCGCCCCGTGTTCGCGTGCGGCGCGGTCTGCGAGCGTAAGGCCGAAAAGGCCGGATCCGACGATGAGAAGGTCGGGTGTGCTCATGATGTGTCGTTCCCTTCGAGGTTTGATGCGTCGCTCCCACAATAGCGGCCGCACGCGCAGAATCTCGAGGGCGCACCGACTGCGCGACGCTGGTTCGTCACATGGCGGGACCCCGCCGGGTTACGAGCGCGGCGTGCCCGTGAGACCGCGTTCAATGACGCGCCAATACACTCGGTCGCGCGCAAATGCGGGCACAACGCGATACACCGCGCGTCCTACGAGATTTCTCAGGGCCCTGGGCACGCTGGTTGTCCCGCTCTTGAGCATCGACCACTGCATTCGCACATCGCTCTTAAAGAGCGTGAGGCCCCCGCGCCTGCGATAGAGGCTCGTACTCACGCGGTAATCCACGAGGACGTCCGCAATATTGCCCATGCGAGAGCCAGTACACAACAGGCGATGCCACAGGTCATAGTCCTCCATCAGCGGAATGTCCCTGTAGCCACCAGCTCTGCGCACGGCCTCGACTCGCATGAGAACCGTGGGATGGTGAAACGGTGAGTGATCGCGCATGTAGTTCGCGATTTCTTCGTGGGTGAGGGGGCGGCGGCGAATACGCTCCTCGCCCGCCTCATCGCGGCGAGGCAGAGAAGACTCGTCGATTTCGCGCATGTTCGCGCCCACGATGTCGAGGCCCCGCTCTCGCAAAGCAGCGAGCTGCACCGCAAACCGTTCAGGATGATTCACGTCGTCAGCATCGGCTCTCGCGACGATCGGACTTTCGCAATGCTTGAGGGCACTGTCGAGGGTGCGGGCGAGTCCACCGTGGCTCTTATTTCTCACAACTCGTGCGCGACCGTATTTTCCGTCGAGAACGTCGGCGATGACGCCTTCCAGGGCGTCGGGAAGCGGGCCGTCAATGGCAAGCAGCAATAAGCCTGGGGCGGTGGTTTGGTCGACCGTCGCCGAGGCAATGGCTTCGCGCGCGTACGCCGGGTCGTCCCCCTCCCACAGGGGCATGAGGACGGTGAGGTCTTCCTCGATCTTCCGCACACCGTGCTTACTCACGTGAGTGCCCTTCGTGAGCGTTCGGCGGAATCGATCGAAGATTCGAGCGCGCGGATCTCGGTGGCACTCATGGGATCGGCAGCAAGAACCACGCTCGAGCGTCGTGGCGACGTGAAGAGCCCTTCACGGAGACCCTTGAGCGCGACGGGAAGAACATCCGCGCGAGTGCGCACCAGGGTCTGCATCCACCCAATCGCACTCTTGCCCCCGTAAAGAACCTTCTCGATCGGGGTGAACGAGTCGGTTTTCGTGAGGGCCCACAACCGGTTGCGCACGTCGAAGTAGAACCTTGAACCAGGATTCGTTTGGGCATTCGAGAACTTCACGGTGCGGTGCTCAACCGTGCTCGACGCGACGGCGAAGCCGTGGGAGTCTCGCAGAAGCCGGCCTGTGAATTCAAAGTCATCAGACCAAATGAAATAGTCGGCAATGGGGAGTCCGTGCTCCCACACGTCTTCGGCAGCAATGAGCGCCGAGACGAAGCTCGCCGTGCGGATGGGGCGCGCCCCTAGCTGTGCGTAACGATCGAGGTCGGCGTCACTCGTGCCGAGGCGCGTGCGCGAGGAGTTCATGGGGTGCGGCCTGCCGTCGGTCCAGACCGCAAGCGAGCTGAGAACGCTTGCGTGAACATCGAGCTTGCGCTCAACCTCGAGGAGCTTCTCGAGCGCATCGGGCGCTGGAACCGTGTCGTCATCCATGATCCACAGGAAATCAGGGCTGTGCTCAAGGAGAGCATGCGCCATGCCGGTACAAAAGCCACCGGCACCGCCCACGTTGCGATTGAGGTGAACAACGTCGGCGTCAATCGGGTGGGTATCGGCGACGGTTCCGGAACGGTCCGTGCTTGCGTTGTCGATGATGACGACGTTGTCGAGAGGCCTGCTTTGCGCGTGCAGTGCATCGAGGCACTCGCCGAGGAGATCAGCGCGGTTGTACGTCACCACCACGGCAACGACTCGTCGAGAGTCCTCCTGCGTGGCATCGGGATGTGGAACAAAGCGCTCCGGAATGGGGGCTGAGTCCGCTGGATTGCTCGGGATGCTGTTGTCCCGCACCCAGCGAACAGTCTCAGCGAGGGACTCTTCGAGCGATGGCCGCGCGGGCAGAAGCGCGTCGAGTTTCTCCCGCGACATTTCGGCGCTCGGCCGCGCGTCAAGGGCGAATCGCTTGATTCGACGGGGAAGTTCGAGGCCGCTTGCACGAACCGCTTCCCCGGCCCGACCCGCGCGTGCCATGAGGCGCCGGCCGGGAAGGGACAGTGCGAGCGGTGCAGTTTTCGCAATCGAGCGCACGAGGGCGCGCAACTCGTGATCGTCGAGCCGAGGGGAATCTGCAACGTTGAGCACGTAGGGCTCGCCTTCGGGGACGTTCAGATTGAGAGCGGCGCGCGTCGCGCCAGCGAGGGTTCCGACGTTTGCCAGGGGGCGCGCGATGACCGTGTGCGTAAGCGAGACCGCCCCTGAGTTCACGAGCGAAGCGATCAGTCGCGAGATGCGCGCATGAGAACCGGGACCAAAAAGCTCGGCCACGCGCATCACCAGCAGGCGTCGGCCCCGCCCCGCACGCACCCACTGGCCGTACAGACGTTCCGCCTCTGCGAACGCGCGCCCTTCGACGGTCGTGGGGGCCTGTGGGTCAGATTCGTGCGCACTATGCCCGTCAGGCTTCTCGCCGTACACGGCGCCGCTCGAAATGAAGACGAGGGTTCGCACATCCTCACGTTCGGCAGCGGCAATGAGCGAACGCGCGCCTCCCACAAGGACCGAGTTGAGCGTACGTGTGCTGACGCTCGACGAGTCGGGAACCCCAGCGGCGTTCACAACCGTGTCGCATCCGCTAACCGCGGCGCACAGGGCTTCGTCGTCACGAATATCGAGCACGCAATGCTCGCCATCACCGCTTGCGGGTCGAATATCTGCCGTCACCACGGGGGTCCCGTGTTCACGAAGCTCGCACGCGATATGGGAACCTGCAAAGCCCGCACCACCGAGAACGAGGGTGCGCGGCGGCGTTTGCCGTCGCTCTTTCTCTGACACGTCGTCTCCTCGCCTTTCGCCCACGTTTATCGCAGAGTCTAGGCACGATCTTACGGGCAGTGAGTCCCGAGCCTGAGTACACACGCCATCGCCGGGCCAGATTCACTCGCTCCACCTCGGTGTCCGGGGTTTTGTTGTCGTCGGTGTGTACTGTGGGAGCGCGCATGGTGCGGCTTGCCGCGCCCCACACGATTGAAGGTGAACACGATGACGGGTGACTTCCCACGCGACGCCGGCACAGGCCGCTCGCGGCCCGGCCATTCGCGCGCCCGCTCGGGCGGGTCGGCGCGACCTCTGACGCGGCCATCCGCGCCGCGTCCACGAGAGTCTGGCGTTCACAGCGAGCCCACCGCCGAAACGCCTACGCGTCAAATGCCAGCGGTACGCAATGCTGCCCGGCCGGCTCCGGTGCGTCTGAATTCGAAGCCATCGGGCAGCCCAGGGCAGCACGCGCAGCATCAACCCACACCGGTGCACCCAGTGCCTTCGGGCCCGGTTCGCAGAAAAGGCATGTCTCGAAAGCGCGGGTTTCGCCTTGCCCGCACGATCGTCCTTCTCATGCTCGTTATTGCCCTCGGGTGGCCGGTTGGCCTCGGGCTGTGGGCCAGTTCGAAAATCGCGCACACGGACGCGCTCTCCGGAGCGGCCGATACACCGGGCGAAACCTACCTTCTTGCAGGCGCCGACATTGAACAGGGCGGAGCCCAGCGCACCGACACCCTCATGCTGTTGCACAAGGCACCAAACGGGAAGCAATACCTCGTCTCCATTCCGCGCGACACGCTTGCCGAAATTCCCGAGCACGGAACGCACAAAATCAACGCCGCCTACTCGATGGGGGGCGCTCCCCTCCTCGTCAAAACCGTTGAGAAACTCTCGGGTCTCACGATCGATCATTTTGTCGTGATCGGCTTCTCCGGAGTTGAGGACGTCGTCAATGCAATCGGCACAGTGAACCTCTGTATCGACCGCGATGTCGATGACGTGCGTTCGGGTCTCAAGATGGCCAAAGGCTGCCACGACGTGGGCGGTGAGCAAGCCCTCGCGTTCGTACGCGCCCGCTATTTCGATCCCACGGCCGACATAGGCAGGCAGCAACGCCAACAGCAGTTCGTGAGCGCTCTGATGAAAAGAGCATCCTCACCTGGCGTCCTGCTCAACCCACTCACTCAGGTGAATCTCGCAAGCGCGGGAACGAAAGCCCTCGTGACCGATAACGACACCGGCCTCATTGACCTCGCGGGTGCCGCCCTAGTCATGCGAGCAGCCCCCAACTCTGGAGGTGTTCTCGCCATGCCGATCGAGGACCCGAACTTCAAAACGAAACACTCGGGTGTCGCCATCAAAGTTGACGACGAAGACGTGCACGCCTTCTTCTCATCGATCGCCGACGGCTCGGCCGAATCGAAGCCCGAAGGCTAGAGACCGCCGCCCGAAGCGACGCTCATCTTCTCTACTTGAAGAGAAGGTCCGTGACGATGTTGATCGCGTTCAGCAGCGGCTGCCCCTTCGACTTCGAATAATCCGTGTAGAGAATGTGAACCGGATATTCGGCGTACGTGAGATCGTTGCGACCGATTTCCGAGACGATCTCCGAGGCGTGCGCCATACGATTCTGCTCGATCGAGATGGATTCGCACGCATGGCGGCTGAGCACGCGAAGGCCGTTGTGAGTATCGGTGAGATGAACGCCGCTCGTGATGTTCGTGAAGACGATCGCCATCCGCAGCACGATGCGCTTGAGAAAGCCCGGCTTCGTGCGGCTATCGAGGAATCGTGAGCCGAGCACACAGTCAACCTTCTCAGCATTCATCTTCTCGATCATCGCCGCGGCATCGCTCACCTGGTGTTGCCCATCGGCGTCAAAGGTGACGATTTGCTGCATCGACGGATCCCGAAGCGCGTAGTCGATACCGGTCTTTAGCGCAGCCCCCTGCCCCATGTTGTAGGGGTGTCGCACGACTACGGCACCTGCATCCTCTGCCTCGACCGCCGAGTCATCATGCGAACCGTCATCAACACACACGACCAACGGGTATGTTTCGCGCAGTGCACGAATAACATCGCCAATTACTTTCCCCTCGTTATACAGGGGGATAACGAACCAGGTCGTGTCGGCTCCGGGGCCAAGGGTCATCAGAAAACCTCGTGAAAATTGATAATTTTTGGCGCGATTCTTGGCGCGGGTACGCGTTACCGCCACCGCAAAGGCTACCCTAGTCGGTAGTGACAACAGCGCATAGCGCCCCGAAAGACTCAACTCCCCGAAGGGACCACACCTCATGAAGATCGCCGTCGTGGCACTTGGAAAGATCGGATTGCCGCTCGCCGTGCAGTTCGCCGCGAGTGGACACGAAGTAGTAGGCGTCGACGTGAATGAACGTCAAGTCGCGACTATCAACGAAGCGAAAGAGCCGTTCCCGGGCGAAGAGCAGCTCGCCGAACGCCTTGCCGAGCTTGTACCGGCTGGAAAGCTTCGCGCCACGACCGATTATGCCGATGCCATCCCGGACGCCGACGCAGTAGTGCTTGTCGCTCCCGTTTTCGTAGACGAGGAAACCTGGGAGCCGGACTTCCGCTACATGGATGCGGCTACGCGTTCGCTCGCCGAACACCTCACCCCCGGCACCGTGGTGGCGTATGAAACAACGCTCCCGGTCGGCACGACCCGCACACGTTTCGTTCCCGTACTCGAAGAGGTTTCGGGCCTTAAGGAATCTCGAGACTTTTTCGCTGTCTACTCCCCCGAGCGAGTCCTCACCGGGCGAGTTTTTGCTGATCTGAGGAAGTACCCGAAACTCATCGGCGCTCTAAGTCCCGAAGGGGCTGCAAAGGGTCGCGAGCTGTACGAGGCGGTCCTTCAATTCGACGAACGCCCCGACCTCGAACGCGCGAATGGGGTATGGGACCTCGGCTCCCCAGAAGCCGCCGAGCTCGCCAAACTCGCCGAGACAACCTACCGAGACCTCAACATCGGGTTTGCGAACGAACTCGCGCTCTTCTGCCAGGACCACGGCATCGACGTCTACAAGGTCATTGCCGCATCCAACTCTCAGCCGTACTCACATATTCACCAGCCGGGAATTGCAGTGGGTGGACACTGCATTCCCGTATACCCGCGGCTCTACCTTTCGACTGACCCGAATGCGGAGACTGTTCGTACGGCTCGTAAACTCAACGCCTCGGTTCCGAGCAAGCTCGTGGGCCGAGCGGAAGAAATCCTCGGTTCACTTGAGGGGCTCACCGCGGTGGTGCTCGGCGCGGCATACCGAACCGGGGTCAAGGAGACAGCGTTTTCAGGCGTCTTCCCGACCGTTGCCGAGCTCGAGGCACGGGGCGCCCGCGTACGTGTTCACGACCCGTTCTACAGCGACGAAGAACTCGCTAAATACGGTTGGGACGCGTGGCACGAGGGCGACAGCGCTGATCTCGCGATCGTGCAAACAAATCACCCTGAATACCGTGAGTACACTTCCGAAACGATTCCAGGTGTGCGACTTCTCATCGATGGCCGAAACATTACCTCGTTCGAGAACTGGGTAGGCACACCGCGCTTCGTGCTAGGCAACGGTGAGAACTCAACTCTAGGAAAGGCCTCATGACCGACATCCTCAGCTCTCCGACCGGACTCGTTCTCGACAGTCGCTCACTAATAATCCAAATCATCCTCATTCTCGGGATTCTCGGAATCACCGCATGGCTTTTCATTAAACGTGGCGCCAAGCAGCTTGCGATCCGCCGGCTCCTCATTCTTGCATTCGCGGTATTCGCGGTTCTCGCCGTCATCTTTCCCGGCGCAGTGACCGCCCTCGCCCAGTTCGTGGGCGTCGGTCGTGGCACCGACCTCTTGCTCTACGCCACCGTTGTCGTGCTTCTCGGCTTCCTGGCTCTCCAGGAGGCGCGCACGAAGAACGCGGAAAAGCGGACGACGAAGCTTGCACGGAAAGTTGCTGTCTACGAAGCGGAGCAACCTGAGGCATTCCGTAATCACGCCTTAAACGTCACGAACGATTCATGAGCACTTGGTGTGTGTTCGCGGGGGCAGTTGCTTGCTCACTTGCCCTAGCGTTCCTGCCCGGTTTTGTGTTCGCGCGTCTCCTGCGGGTTCCGCGGCTTCTTGCCGTTGCCGTGGGGCCGGCTCTCACCGCCGCGGTATTTTCCTTGGGCGCGATCGTCTGCTCACGCTTCGACGAGCAGTGGAACCTCATCAGCGCCGCATTCGTGAGCGGGGTAGCAGCCCTCGCGTTTAGTTCCCTTCGCCTCCTGCTCACCCGAGATTCATTTTTTTCCACGCCTCGGGCTCTTGCACCCGCAACCGCGCGCTGGGTCTTTCCGACGGCTACCCTCGTGTGCGCTTTCGCGGCTGTCGGCCCTATTCTGTATACGATGCCCGGGCCTGATGCCATCCTTCAGCGCTGGGACGCGCTCTACCATTTGGGCGCGATCGAGTTCATACGGTCTACTGGAGACGGCTCGGTTTTCAACGTCGGATCGCTTGGCTACACCGATGGCCGGGCAGGGTTTTACCCGGCTGGATTCCACGATATTGCAGCGCTCATTCCGGGGGTTCCGACACCCATCGCTCTCAATGCTTCGGTCATCACGCTCGCCACCGTTCCGTGGACAGTCGGGATCGCTGTTCTCGTCAGGATCTTGTGGCCCCGCACCGCGTGGGCACCAACGTCTGCCGCGTGCCTGGCCTTGCTGGCGCCGTCGGTTCCTCTGAGCGAGTGGGTGCACTTGTCCCCCGTCGCGAACCTCGCGGGCTTCTCCTTCCTACCGGGGGCGCTTGCAATAGCAGTCGCGAGCTGGCAGACCTTGCTCAGACAGGTGAGGCACCGTAGCCTCGACATCCGCTGCGGGCTCGCAGCCGCTGTCTGCACGGCAACAGCGCTTGTCGGTATCGCTTTCGTGCACCCCAACGCTCTTTTCGCCGCTTGTGTTCTCCTGTCTGTCGTGACTGCATGCGATGCCATCCGAATAGTCAGGAATTTTGATGTTCGAGCCTGGCACCGAGCGCTCGTCATGTGCGTTCCAGTCGCGTGCGTGGCTCCCATCGTGGCTGTATGTCTTCTCCCCGGCACGTCACCAGTAATACAGAATTTTTCAGGCGGCCTCACCGTCCCGGCATGGCAGGGAGTCGGTGAACTCTTGACGGGACTGCTTACGGTGTGGCCCATGGCCATCGGGGTAGGTGTCTGGGTTCTCTCCTGGATTGGAATTGTCGCGTTTTTGCGACGTGGCACGTGGTCGCCCGTCGTGTGTGCACTGGTCGTGGGCGTCCTCTACTTCGATTCCGCGATCGACTCCCCTCTAAATCTCTCGGCTCTTTGGTATCGAGGTCAGGATCGTCTGTCGATGGTCGTCACTCTCGTGATGATCCTGTGCGCAGTCGCAGGAATTGAAAGGGTCCTTCTGTTCGCCCGGGCACCCCAAACACCCCGCACCGCGCGGATGATCACCGCGATCGCATCCATGGTGATTGCCCTCGCTCTCGTGGCCACGAGCGTAGGCGCGCGCGCATCGTACGCAGCTCTCAATCTCGACCTTGACATGCCGAACCGGAACCGCTTCTTCGATACGGAAGAACTCGAGATGCTCAAGAGTCTCGACGGACGACTCGATCCACGCAGGAAGGTTCTCGCCAGTCCTTTCTCCGGTGGCTCCCACCTTTGGGCACTAAACGGACAGAGCGTGCATTTTCGGGTACTTGGCCAAACATACACGGACAGCGATGCCGTGCTCATCCGCACACCAGAACTCATCGGGGATCCGCGAGATCCTGGTGCGTGTGCCCGTCTTACCAATGCGGGGATCGGCTACGTCTACGTTGATGCCCGCTACTACAATTATGCACGCGGCATGGCGCCGCTCACCGTCCGGCGCCTTCCGAATCTTGGGGATCCTCTGGCATCAACGAGCCACTCGGCGCTGTACGAGCTCCACTGCGAATGAGAGCCCGGCGATCACAATGGTTACGCCTTAATCGGCGAGCATACGTGAGATACGTGCTGCGCCACGGTCCGCCGAAGATTGTAGAGAGGCATTGCTGACGGTCCACTGTCGCAAATGTGCTCGATCGACCTTGTCATGGCTGTCAATGGCCTCGATCATCGCGTTCGCAAGTGCCTCCGTGTCATAGCCCGGCGCGTAGCCGAGGCCGTTGTTTCGGATGCGAATTGTTGCTGCCGCGTTCGTGGCCCCGGCGTGGATGATTGGCCGACCACACGCACCGGCCGCATAGATCTTAGTAGGCAGTGCAAAGTCATACCCTAACCCGGGTGTGATCGAGCTCAGACCAGCAACGGCGCCGCGCATATGCTTCGCGACTTCGTCCGCGGGAACCTTCGGGCGAAACTCGATTCCCTTAACACCTCGCTCGCGGACCAAACGTTTGAGGGCCTCGAGGTCGGTGCCTTCAGAAAAGAATATGAGGCGCGCATCCGTGCGCTTTTCACGGGCCTTCTCGAAGGCCTCCACGAGAATCTGCGCACCCTGCCATTCGGAGACGGTTCCCGCGTACACGAAGTACGGCCCCTCTTCGTCGGCATCCGGCCCTTCCGGTGTGAAGGTATCCGTGTCGATGCCGTTTCCGATCATCTCGAGTGAGGGGCGTTTTCCGATGCGCTCCTCGATTCGTGCCTGGACGCCGTCGGAAATGGTAAGCACAACCGACGCGCGCCTCCACACGGTTTCTTCCATCCAGCGGACTACACGTTTGACAATGCGCGGGACCCCTTCGACGGATTCAGTCGCATCAGCCCACACGTCAGCCGCGTAAAAGGCATACGGCACGCCTTTGAGGCGTGCAACAAACGCGACGACGAGCCCTGTCGTCGGAGGTGGTTCGGCGATAATGCCGTCGAGGTCCCGTGTCAAAAGGAGTCGAAAGAATAGCGGGACATCGAAACTCAGGTAAGAGAAGTAACCGCGTACAGCGCCCTGTTTATCGCGTTTGACGGGCCAGCGAACGATCCGGGTGATGCCTCGTTCTTGGCGACTCGGTTGATGGGGGACGCGAGTCGTGTACACCCGAGCGCGAATGTCAGCGCGCTCGAGCGCCTTTGTGAGTTGGTGGGTGCGAAACGCCGCGGGAATCGGCTCTGGCACGAAGACCCTTGTTGCCAGAACGACATGCCCAGCACCCTCGCGGCTATGCCTCCTCACGCAGCACCTCGATGACGGTACGCGCCGCATGCCCGTCGCCGTAGTAAGGGGGGCGCTCGGCAATAGGACGGGGCCGTTGGAGTGCGGCGCTAAGGTCTGACGGCTCCTTGACCAAGACGTTCCACTGGTTTTCGAGCGTTTCTACCCACTCGGTTTCGGTGCGGAGCGTCGTTGTGGGAGTGCCGAGGAGGTATGCCTCTTTCTGGAGGCCACCAGAATCGGTCACGACGGCGCTCGCACGAGAAACCGCATTGAGGAGATCCGGGTACGGAAGCGGCGTCCCCACAAAAAGGTTGCCACCCGCGAGCGTGAGCCCCTGCTCTTCAGCTCTAGCAGTGAGCCGCGGGTGGGCAAATAGCGCGATTGGAAGCGGAGCACTTTGGAGCGCAGTGATCAGACCCTTGAGTCGATCTGGATCATCTGTGTTGTCGGCACGGTGCATGGTGGCAACGGCGAACGGCGAGTTGGCGTCAATCCCCTCGGGAAGGTGAAGCGAACTGCCGTCAACTGCCTTCGCAACGCGCAGGCACACATCAGTCATGACATCGCCAACGACGCGCGTACGTGACCCGAGCCCTTCACTCTCAAGGTGCTGGCGTGCGACCTCGGTCGGCGCGAGCAGAAGGTCCGCGGCATGGTCGGTGAGCACGCGATTGTGTTCCTCTGGCATACGACGGTTGAATGAGCGTAACCCTGCCTCGAGATGAGCGACCTTGAGGTGCATTTTTACGGCGCTCAGCGTGCCGGCAAGCGTGGAGTTTGTGTCTCCATACACCAGAGTCCAGTCGGGCTGGTGTTCCTCGAGCACGGCATCCATAGCGCTGAGCATGGCGCCGGTTTGTCTTCCGTGGCTGCCCGAACCTACCGCAAGGTTCAGGTCAGGCGCGGGAATTTTAAGATCGGCGAAAAACACGTCACTCATAGCGGCGTCGTAGTGCTGGCCGGTATGGATGATGAGGTGCTCGACATCCTCGTGCTTCGCGGCTTCATCGGCAATCGCTGCGAGTTTGACAAACTGTGGGCGTGCGCCAACAACGGATAGGATTTTCATCAGGGCCTCCGATGAGAGCTCGGCTGTAGAGTTGTACGATGTGCGACATGATCACATATATCCAGGCGCTATCCTAACGAGCACTAGACCAACTTTTTGGTACTGAAATCAGGAGCTTCCGTGAAGATCACTGCCGTGACGACGTGGTTCCCCACCAAGGTTGCCCCGTCTAGAGGGGCCTTTGTTGTACGGGACTTGCACGCGATCGCCAAACTTCATGACATTCGCGCCATCCATCTAGTTCCCCACCAGGATGATGACGGAACTCGACGACTAGTCGTGGAGGGAATCGATACACTTCGGATACCGATGAATCCTCGCTCCCCTTTATCTGTCGCGAGGGCCGCAAAAGTTCTCACCACCGCCCTTGCCGGATCGGATGTCATTCACACCATGGCATTTTCGTCGCTGCTCCCCTTTGCTCCTCCCTTTCGCAGGGCGGTGCCGCGTGATGCAGCATGGGTGCATACGGAGCATTGGTCGGCACTCTCGACTCCCGAATCGCTCGGGTCTGCGCGCCACTTCCTTCCTTTACTGACGAGCCTTCTGCAAGGACCGGACATCGTCACAGCTGTTTGCGACTATCTCGCGCGCCCCATCCGTCAAGCACGAAAGGGACGCCCTGTGGATATCGTGCCGTGTATCGTGAATCCCCATACTCTGCACCCTCGTCGCTCTCGATCGGACGGCTCACTCAGATTAATTTCGACCGGAGGTTTGATTGAACGCAAGGATCCGCATACAGCGATCCGCACGATTGAGTGCTTGCGTGCACGAGGCGTCAAAGCTCACCTCACCTGGCTTGGGACAGGCCCCCTACTTACATCTTCCAAAACTCTCTCCGAACGATTGGGAGTCGCTGACTACGTTCATTTTCCGGGTACAGCCAGCGACACAGAGGTTCGTCGCCAACTAGGCAGTCATGACATTTTCTTCGGGCCCACGCTTGCAGACAATTTTTTCGTGTCAGCTGCAGAGGCGATTGTTGCGGGACGCCCCGTTGTGCTTGGCGCCACCGGCGGGCAGAGCGAGTATGTCGCAGAGAAGGTCGGCCATCTCGTTTCTCAACAAAATCCGGAAGTATATGCCGACGCCATCCTCGACGTAGACGAGCGCACCCGCGACCTTACCTCCGAAGAAATCTCCGAAACAATCGGTAGCAGATTTTCTTCCGACACAGTCTCACGAGACTACGACTCAACGTATATGCGCGCCCTCGCCTCCAAATAGGTCGATAAAACTGATTCACCCCTCGAATTCACCAACCCTAGGAACCGAAGCTGTGAGCTCCCCCCGGTCACTCCTCATAATCTCATTCTCTCCCATCACACGAGATGCACGTGTCCTCAAGCAGATCAGGCATTTCTCGTCGCAATATCGAGTCATAACATGTGGATACGGACCCGCTCCCGAAAGCGTGGCAGAGCACATCTCTATTCCAGAAAATCTTCTTTCCTGGCGACTCAATAAGCTTCACACCATCATTCGCCAATACGAAAGGACGTATTGGCACCAAGAAGTGGTCGAATACTGCACAGAAGCGCTCGCAGCAGTTCATCCAGATATAATTATCGCGAACGACGTTGAATCCGTTCCGCTCGCACTTTCACTCGTTCCGGCTGATCGGATTCACGCAGACCTGCATGAATACTCACCTCGTCAAAAGGAAGACATCCGACGCTGGCGCTACTTCGTGGCTCCTTACTTCTGCTACTTGACGAAGCATTACGTCACGCAAGTTCCGTCCGTGACAACCGTCTGCGAGGGACTTGCCAACGAATACAGAAAAGACTTCGGCATCGACGCCGACATCGTTACGAATGCGAGCCCGTATCACAGCCTCTCCCCTCAACCCACAGCTCCAGGATCCCCCCTCCGAGTGGTACATTCTGGAGCCGCGATGCCGGAACGCGAGATTGAAGTCATGATTGAAGCGGCCTCGCGAGTTCCCGGAATCACTTTTGACCTCTACCTAACTCACAATTCTCCCTCGTACGTTAAAGAGCTTCGAGAGTTAGCCACAGCTACGGGTAACGGCCACATTCGGATACTCGACCCAGTACCGTATGACGAACTCATTGCCACCCTCAACCGTTACGACATTGGGTTCTACTCGATTCCTCCCGTAAGCTTCAACCAGAAACATTCCCTCCCCAACAAATTTTTTGACTTCATTCAAGCTCGCCTCGCCCTCGCAATCGGCCCCTCCATAGAGATGAGTTCTATCGTTGAAAGCAAAAACCTAGGCAATGTCGCTGAGTCCTTCGATGCCAGCTCACTATCTGCCATGCTGAAGAGGTTTACACATGAAACGGTTACAGAATTCAAGTCTGCCTCACATGCCAATGCCCGCGACCTCAGCGCCGAAAGTCAAATCGCAGTATGGGACCGAAAGATTGCCGCAATCTCGGCACAGCTAGCTGAAGGGCGCTAACAGTGCTTAATAACCCCCCTGAAAGCTCGCAGGGTGACATTTCTCTGCTTGACCCCCGCGTGGAAGTTGTCATTGCCTGCCACAGTGACGCACGCCCACTTGGCCGAGCAGTCGCCAGTGTGCTCGAAGGGAACGGGGCCGTTGCCGACGTCACAGTCATCGCACATGGGATTGACCCTGACCGCCTTGCGGCTACGTTGCGACCAGAACACCGAGAGCGTACGAGGATGCTGCGGTTCGACGACGGCATTCCCTCACCATCGGGGCCCTTCACGTACGGCATTGCCCAGGCCAGACACCCATGGGTCTCGATTATGGGTTCTGACGATTTCCTTATGCCGGGAACTGTCGACTCGTGGCTACAGATCGCCGCACGAACGGGGGCGGACGTCGTCGTCACCCGCCTCTCTCGTGGAACCCCCTCTCGCGTCGTCCCGACGCCTCCAGCTCGATTTAGGCGACGAGACTGTATCGCTGATTTTCGAAAGGATCGGCTTGTATATCGATCAGCCCCGCTCGGTTTAATTCGAAAATCCTTGATTGGGGAGCTGGAGCTGACTTTCAATCCTGGCTTTGCAGTAGGCGAAGACGTCATTTTCACGACTCGGTTGTTCGCCGAAGCTAGGGTCGCTATCGATAGGTGGGGACCCAGCTATGTCATTGGTGAAGATGCATCCGACCGTGTCACTTATGTCATTCGCCCGATGGCAGATCAACTCGCCTTCGTTCGCCCTACATGCGAGTCGGAGTGGTTCAACGCTCTTCCTCCATCCGTTCGACGAGAGATTGCAGTGAAATTCTTGCGAATCCATGTCTTCGGCGCTGTCCACTATAGACCGGAGACGCATCACTGGCTCGATGGCGATCGGAGCGAACTGTCGACCCTCACACGTCTTCTTCTAGATTCGGCTCCACGCACGCTTAACGTTCTTTCACGTGCAGAAGCAGCATTAATAAAAGGGTGTCTCGAACCCGCACTTCCAGCATCGGAACTCGCAAGGCTTTCTCGCTCCCGTCGTGCGCACGGAAAACCTTCCACCCTGATCACTTCCGATCCGCTATACGCGCTTCACCGGATCGCTCCCCTGCGGTTTATGGCCGCTTCGGCATTTGTCTCAATGAGTTCCAGAGTCCATCCTCCACGTAGCCGATAGGAGCAGCGGTATGCCATATTTTTCTGGCCTCACGTCATTCTCTAAGCGATCTGTTCACGCCGTATCAGCTCTCCTTCAGCGACTGCCGAACGGGCGTTGGACCAACGTATTCGGGCGTGTTCCGGGAGGTCTCGGCGCATACGCGAGGTTTATCCGGGCTAAGGCTACTCTCACAGCAGGGGAGGTTCCTCTCGACCTTTGTCGCACGATTGTACAGCTACTCAACTCAGCAGATTCGGCCAGATCGCGTCATATGAACACCGTATCGATCGAATTCTTCGATGCAGCGTTACAGCTCGCATATCACCCAACGGTGCATATGCGATCTACCGGCTCACCTCTGGCGAGTGACCCGGAGGTGTTTCTCGCACCGTTCCGTAATTCCGTAACCGCTCGAACGATGCTCGTTGAACCAGACCTCTCAACCCCACGCGGTCCTGGTGGGCCCCGCGTACTCGTCGTCAGTCACGGTTCATGGACGTTCATCAATCGAGTCATCGAACAGCTCAAAGACCAACCCGATGTGAGAGTGGAGATTCTCGATCTCTCCACACTCCCTAGTCAAGATCGGCCTTCCCACCGGTCCGCGGTCCGCGCGAGAGCACATCTTGCACTTCATGGCTCTGCCCTTCCCGCCCCCGCCTCCTTGAAGGCACGACTCAACGGAATAGATACGCTTTTCGTAGAGTGGGGAACGTACACATTTGCCTGGTTATCTCTCCTCGACTTAGGCGAAGTGCGACTCGTGTGCCGTCTTCACCGCTTTGAAGCGTTCACGCCGTATCCGGCACTGGCGAGGTTCACTCGCGTAGATGACATGCTTTTCATCTCGCCATCGGTGCGCGAACTCGTGAGGGCAGAAGCCCCGCGACTTAACCAGGCTAAACGCATTCAAACAGTAAGAAACCCCCACAATTACGAACAATTCAGCCCAGAAAAAGTAGAAGGATTTGAGAAGACACTACTTCAAGTTGGTTGGTCGGTCAGCGTCAAAGACCCATTTTTCACGTTCGATGTTCTCGAGGCGCTGCGCCACGAAGACCCGCAATGGCGGCTGCTGCTTGTAGGGCCAGAGCCGCCCCTCGATCCTGAGTCACGAGAAATCGCTTTTATAAGCGCCCTGCAAGAACGTCTCGCTGCACTAGGGAGCGCAGTTGAGGTCCTTGGAAAACGCGACGACGTGCCTGCAGTTATGCATCGGGCAGGTTTCATCATATCGTCGTCTAGGCATGAAGGCACGCACGAGTCGATAGCTGAGGGTGCCGCAGCAGGATGTATACCCGTGGTGCGCAATTGGCCCGATGCAGCCCGATGGGGCGGTGGGGCGCGCTCTATCTATCCAGACGAGTGGGTCGTGGAGTCAGTCGCAGAGGCGGTCGCTCGAATCCGTTCGACGCTGAGACCTTCGGTTCGCGAGGTTCACGTACGCGAGTGTATTGACTGGGTTGCCCAAAATCGCCGCTCCGCCGACGTGTTGCCTCCCTACCTGGATGCTATTCACGGGCGTTAGCGCACCGGTTCGGCATTTGTTGGGCTTCCACCCATGCCGCAGGAGGTTCGGGGTGCTTGAACACCCCGAGTCGTTGAGTGAGTTGCTGCGTAACGAACGTACGCGGCCGAGCAGTTCTATGCACGCTGGCCCCAAGCGTTCTCGGAAAAACTCGAGCAAACCCTCGACTGTTTGGCAGATCGCCCCAAGCATCGAGAAGCGTCTGAGTATCCATCGCACACGCACTCGTCTCCAGAAGCCTTTGTTCCCACCAGGAAAGGGATATGAGCCCTCCTTCAGAAATTGCCTGGAGTGCTTGGGTCGAGCGAGCTACGAAGTGTGCATCGGCCGCGTTCCATAGAGTGTTGAACGGCAGCTCTCGGTCAAAATCTGCCCAATCTGATGCTGCACGAGCGTGTTGTACTCTTCGCACAATAGCTCCGATGAGCTGGGCCCTTGCAATCTTGACAGCCACGGCGGCTCGGACGGCACGGGGTGCGGTACGCAACCATTCCTGGTTCAGAAGCTGTGGCAGAAATCCAACCTCGCGCTCCATCGCACCAAGTGCCGAGGTCGCACGACTTGCGCCCATATCTTCGAAAACGCGATAACACGGCGATCTGTAAGGGTACACGATTCGTTCCCCCGTAAACCACAAACGAAGACCCGGTTCCACGTCTTCCCCGTTGAGATGCCCGCCACTCGTGTATCGAAACCCAATTTGTTCAAGTCGTTCACGCCTAAGCAAACCTAGGGGTGCAGTCCGATATGCTAGGCCATCCTTAAGCGGATCGAGGTAAGTCCGCGGGCACGGGCGCATATAGGGGGTAAGCACAACCCCCTCAGATGTCCTGAGCGAAGCAATTACCGCGTTTGCTTCGGTCTTGCGGGCGCGCGCTATCCAGGCTGGCAACGTCCCAGGCTCAAGAGCGTCATCCGACCCCATCGTCACGACGTAAGTGGCCGATGACGAATCGAGTCCCGCATTGAAAGGCCCTGCGGGTGAAGCAATCCCGTCTTCAAAGACTTGTACGTCAACACAAGCTTGCAGTTCGGAATCAAGACGCGAAAGAACTGGAGCCGGAGCAGTGTTATGGATGATGAGCTGCACACGAACTCGAGCGTTTACATCCACACGGCAATCATCAATCTGCCGCACCACCGAGCGAATTGCTCTTTCAACGGGTCGGTTTGGATCGTGTACCGCGATTAGAACGTCAACTGTCCAGGGGCGCATGCTCCGAATTTAGCAGAGACAGGACAAGACATGTTCACACTGCATTTGCAAGGTCCTAAAGATGTCCACTGGTACTCTCAAAACATGCCGAAGCCTTCCCTGATGATCCTGTCATTTTCCCCTCTCGTGGCCGACGCCCGCATCCTCAAGCAGATCTCACTGTTTTCCTCTCGTTATGAGATCACCACAGTCGGCCATGGCCCGAAGCCAGCAGGAGCAACCCACCATTTCCAAGTGCCAGATGACGTTCGCGCCTGGTGGTGGGATGGAAAACCGCTGCGACTTCGTGCGTATTCATGGGCCTACTGGCATAACGAAGGCGTGGCGTGGGTTCGGCGTAATGTCCCGCGAGGAACGGTGGACGCTATCATCGCCAATGACCTTGAAGCGGCAGGAGTTGCCCTGTGGCTTGCCCCTCGCAACGGGGTTCATGTTGACCTCCACGAATATGCTCCCCGCCAAAACGACCAATACCCGAAATGGAACTTTTGGGTCCGGCCGTTCATGGAGTGGATGGTGCGAACCTACGTTCGCAAAGCGGCATCTGTCACTACAGTTGGAGATCACATCGCCCGAGAATATGAAGCACAATTCGGACTGAAGAATGTCGGAGTCGTGCCCAATGCCGCTCCATACGCTTCGAGCCTGCGACCGACTGCCGTCTCACGTCCCTTACGTCTCGTGCACTCCGGCGCCGCCCGTGCCGAACGAGGGCTAGAAAACCACATCGATGCTGTGGCTGGAATTGAAGGTGTAACGCTCGATCTCTACCTCACACAAAACACCACGGACTACTTCCGCGAGCTAAAGTCACGCGCGTCGAAAACAGCCAACGTTCGTGTGCTCGATCCGGTCCCTTACAGTGAGCTTGTCAGCACACTCAACACTTACGACGTCGGCCTATACTCTCTCCCTCCGGTGAACTTCAACACCACATGGGCCGTCCCCAACAAGATCTACGATTTTATCCAGGCGCGCCTCGCCCTAATAATTGGCCCTTCGCCGGAGATGGCCGCGGTCGTCGATGCGCACGGTCTTGGGATTGTTGCAAGCGATTTCGGAGTCGAATCTTTACGCGCGGCGATCCGCTCTGTTACCCCGGGACAAGTTGCAATGATGAAAGAGCGCTCACACAAAGCAGCGAAACCATTGAGCGCCGAGGCGCAAATGACTGCTTGGGACACCGCTCTCAGCGCGCTTCTCGGCTAAAAAGTTCTACCAAACCGCACGTAGCCCACTACCCCAGGAGCTCACTCGCGGGAGGAAACGAGCCCAGCAAGCGTGGCCTGCATGGCGAAATCGGGTTCTGCAGCGACGACTTCATCAAAGGCCCCCAGCGAGGAGACTCGTCCCTCTTTCATGAAGGCGATTTGATCGTACGTGCGGATTGTGGAAAGCCGATGAGCTACGCTGATCACGGTCACTTCACCACGAAGGTCTCGCACCGCCTTTGCCACTGCCGCTTCGGTAGCGGTATCTAGCGCGCTGGTCGCTTCATCAAGGACGAGGACGAGCGGCTGGACATACAACGCTCGTGCAATGCCCAACCGTTGGCGCTGGCCGCCCGAAATGGCAATGCCCCTCTCTCCCACGTTCTCATGAATCCCACCTTTGCGCCTCATCACTGTTTCAAGCAACTGCGCTTTCTCTAGCGCATCGAGAACTCTCGCTTCGTCAATATCGTTGCTCCATGTCAATGCAACATTTTGCGCGATAGTTCCGTCGAAAATAGTGACGTCCTGGGGAACGTACCCGACACGTGCTCGCCACGCGCCGAGAACATCCGACAACCTTCTCCCATCAAGCGTGATATCTCCAGATGACGGAGTGAGAAGGCCCAGGAGAATGTCAATCAGTGTCGACTTGCCCGCCCCTGAAGCGCCCACCACTCCAAGCGTTGACCCCATCGGAATATCTAGCGAAACATCGCAAAGGGCGGGTCCGTCCGCGCCAGGGTAGGTGAACTCAACATTTCTCAGCGACAAAGTCCGCGGATTTTCGGGGATGGGTTCAGTTCCAATTCGCTCTGAAGTAAGGCTATACCTCTCAGCATCTTTAATGTCACGGACAACGGCCTCAGCATGTGTCAGAGATGCGTTCATTTGGTTCGAAAGGGCTTGGATCGAGGTTATCGCAGGCACCATTTTGTATCCGCCGATACCGAAAACAGCCACCGAGACCATTGCATGCGTTAAACCACCCTGAAGATAGCTGATCGCGCCGATGAGGACTACCCCCCCAATAAGTGCGACGTCAATCACGAATCGTGGGACCGCTCCGAGAAACCGAATATGCGAGCGGCTCAACGCTGCCTCACGCTGATACTCAAAAACAGTACGAGCGACTTCGTCGGACTTGTCTCGGAGGGTGATCTCCTTCAACGCAGAAATCATTTCGGTGACCATAGCTACCATCTGAGTTCCGGCAAGACGATTTGCTCTACCCGACTCAAACGAACGGCGCGAAATCCACAGATACATGATGGCTGCAATCGACCCTAGGTACAGAAAAGTTACTAGGGCTGTTGCTGGCTGCATCAGTATAATCACCAAAAGAGAGCCCAAAAAGATAAGCACATTAGTCGGCATTTGCGCCCATGGAACAATCACACCAGAGATCGTATTGGCAATACCTACATCAACCATGCGCACCACTTCAGCAGACGATCGCTTGAGTCGCTCTGTCCACGGCGCGCGAATATAGCTCAAAAAGAGACGCTTGCCAATTTCTTGCTCAAAGTGGGCGAATCGATAGGTGGCCCAGCGCTGCAGCCAAATGTTAAGCACAGCCTTGAATACCATCGTGCCCGCCGCCCCGAGAAGAAGCAAGACGCCTTTCTGAATATCGGTGCTCCCAAGTAGCGGAACGTAGATGGTCGAGGACCCGGACATCAGGCGAGAGAGGATCACCGTCAGAACGCCGAGCGCGACCGAATCGAGTAGGGCGAGTGCTGCCGAGGCGACTCCGAAAAACCGAATGAAACGACGGGCATCGGAGGGCAACAAGGGCATCAACTCGCGGAGTGTGGCCCGTACTTTCTTCATAACCCAATCCTATCGGTCGATTGCCAAACACATTTGACGCTCCCCATGGGCCGACTACCTGCCCCATAGGCGCACGTGCAGGGTCCAGTATTGTCGATCATGGGTTCGGGGTACAATTGACCCTAAGCTCCGTGAGTTCATAGTCTCCGTTGCCACTTTTTGCCACTAAAGTCCGGCTTCCAGCCGGGAAATTTTCTAGCCCCCTAAAGTCCCCTTCTTTCACGTCTTCCTGGGATTCTATTTTTCGTTTTGTGGCAGTGTGGTCTTCATATAAATATACGCGAGGGCCATGCGCAATGAGAGCGCGACAAACAGCAGGGTCGGAGGAAAATTCATCCGCACGCTTTGCCAACAGAATATCCCGGTCGAGCGTCGGCCGACCAAGGTGGGGAAATACCACCTTTACGCCGCCAAGAGCCCAGTACAGTGATGCGCCCGAACGGGGATCTCCTAAAACCACCGCGTCATGATCCAGTCGCGACGCTGTTTCTTCGATGAATTCTCTCTCGTCTGCGCTCACTGTGTTTGTAAAATAACCATCTGAAGAATCCGAGGCAAGCTCGACGAGTTTGGGGACTCGATCATGTCTCGTCCCATTCAACACCGCTCCACTAACACTCGCGACGATTAAGAGGGCTAAAAAAGCACTCCCAAGCATGCGTCCTTTCTCCTCCAACCACGCAATGGCGTGACAGGCACCAATGACGGCAAGCGGGATGAGCGCCGTCATCATCATTGGGAGTACTCGCTCCCGAGCTTGATACCACGGATTAGCGAGAGACGAAAGCGGGAGAAAGGAGTACGCGGTGCCAAGGGCAACGATGAATGTCACTCCCAACATGATGACGAGCGCTATGCGCATACGCGAATGGGATCTCCGCAAAACGCCAAAGACAATGCCTATTCCGGCGAGAAAGTACACACCGAGCACATAGGAAGTTTTAAGGCGAACAGCCGTAATACGTGGGCGATCTGCGATGAGTGTCAAAAGTTTCGCGACGGTATTCATTTCGATCTTCGGTGTCAGTGCCATCGACCGCAAAGTTGTCATTCCCACAAACTCAAAACCAGCTACAGCTAGGGCGAGAAATACCATCAATGCAATCGCACGACCCCGGTTTGCCCGCCATGTCACTACCGCATGAGCAGCAAGCAAAGACCACACGACAAGCCCCACTGCAAAAACTGTGCTCGTGTGGATTGCTACTCCACCTAGAACGGCCAGGACGGCCGGCAATAAAGACGAGAGAGCCCAAGGCAAATCTCGCTCAACTCCACCTCCACGCCGTGTGAAGGCACTCAGAATTGCGGCCACAACCCCTGGAAACACCACACCAGCAAAGGCATTCGGCCACAGGCCCGTCAAGAGTGACATGGAAGCTATAGAGAAAAATAGCGTGCACGAAGGGATAAGTGCCGCAATCACAATTGCGCTTCGAAGTCTCGCAAATCCCTCGGGAACCACGAGCCAACATAGGCTTACAAACCCTGATCCAGATAAGCACAAGGCTACGAACATCGTCGCGTTCGCGGCTACTACCGGCGCCCCAGCTACGAGCGAGGCAATGATATGAAACCCCACAGGGTAAAACGTCGGCTGGGAACCGTACATAGACTGCAGGGCAGTCCATGGCGCCGCAGAACCTTCACTACGAATGAAGGCAACACCGTTGTAATGAAACACGGCATCAAATGCGCTCGAAATCGACGTCAGCTTCATACCACCGCCCGCAATGGGAAGTAGGTAAACCAGCGCGACGACGATGACACCTAAAGTTGAAAGTACAAGAGGCCAAAAATCTAGGTTTCGTCTCCACAATGCATGGGAGGCTCGCATATGCACGTGTTCGTCGGAACCTTCATCGACGCGCAAAGTTTGGTTGCCGGCCCACCTCACACCACGGACCCTGTGCGCGCGACGTGGATCGACCATTGCCACGACCGCCCAAAGAATCGCGATGGCCAAAGAGATTCCCACCGCTGCCGACACTGGGCCCCACCGAATGCCGAGTGGTTCACACACCAGCCCTACGATCGAAAGGAGTGCAGCACTAACTGCTGGCGCGGCGCCGAGTCGAAAAGGAATCCGAGCGCGCAATGCAGTCAATGCGAGGTAGCCAGGCACGCAAAGCCAGACAAAGGAGGTAAAAAGAGGGAGGAGCGTCGCCATGAAGTCAATCTTCTAAGAGACCAGGACCCATATCCAGTGTTCTGCATGGGCCCTGGCCCGAAAGTGCTATAAAGCTACCGTGCGACCTGCCGCCGCCGAGTCCAAAACTGCTTCCACGGCGCGGACCGTATTAAGGCCTTCGCGCATCGTCACGATGTTCGAGGCGTCGCCGCGTACAGCGTCGCGGAAGGCCTCGTGTTCGGTCCTCAAAGGCTCCTTGCGGTTGAGAGCGTAGCGAACGGTATCGCCCTCACTCACGCCGCGGAAGGATGCAATTGCGTCCCATTCGTTTACGGTCTCGCCGTTCGCATGGAACGTGAGATCTGCGGTCAACGTGTCGCCAACGAGTGCGCCTTTTTCACCGGTCACGATAGTCACGCGCTCTTTGAACGGCGATAGCCAATTTACGAGATGGTTCGTAATGGTGCCATCGGCGAGGCGGCCCGCAATCGAGACCATATCCTCGTATTCGCGGCCGGACTTGCCGGTCGTCACAGCCGAGACCTGCGCAAAGTTTGAGCGGGAAACGAATGCCGTGAGGTCGAGATCGTGAGTGGCGAGATCTTTCACTACCCCGACATCGGCAATTCGAGCCGGGAAAATCCCCTGGCGCCGGGTAGAGATCTGATAAATATCGCCGAGCTGACCGTTTTCGATTCGCTTGCGCATTTCCTGGAGGGCGGGGTTATAGCGTTCGATATAGCCCACCGCACCCACAAGACCCTTTGATTCAAAGGCATTGGTGATTTCTTCAGCCTCGATGATGTCGAAAGCAAGCGGCTTTTCGACAAGCGTGTGAACACCGGCCTCGGCGAGCGCGAGCGCTACGTCCCGGTGAAATGCAGTCGGCACTGCAACCACGCAATAGTCGAGTCCAGCTTCGATAAGGGCTTCGACATTTGGCAAGACTTCGTAGCCGGGCGCGGCGCCATGCGGATCGCCTTGAGGATCCGCAACGGCCACAAGATCAACACCTTCGAGAGCGCGGAGATTACGGGCATGATGGCGGCCCATCATGCCGAGGCCAATAAGGCCAGCGCGAAGATTTTTGCTCATCAGGCACCCGCTTTCGCAACGGCATTCACGGCCTCAACCACGCGCTCGCGATCCGCATCACTCACACTCGGATGAACCGGAAGTGAGAGCACCTCGCGCGCAGCTTTCTCCGTCACGGGGAGCTCAGTGTCGCGGCGATCAAACGAGGCAAGGCGGTGCACGGGAGTCGGGTAGTACACGCCGCAGCCCACTGCATACTCCTCGCGAAGCGCCTGGGCAAAGCGGTCGCGCTCCTCTGCGCTGGCGCCATCAATTCGGATCGTGTACTGGTGGTACACGTGGGTCGCTCCTTCGGCCACCTTGGGCGTCACGACGCCTTCGAGGTGTTCATCGAAGAATGCGGCTGTCTCCTGGCGGCGCTTCGTCCATGCCTCCAGCTTGGTGAGCTGAACACGGCCAATCGCGGCATGGATGTCGGTCATTCGGTTGTTGAAGCCAGCGACCTCGTTTGCGTACTGCTTCTCCATCCCCTGGTTACGGAACAGGCGGATTCGACGTGCGGTCTCGGCATCCTCGCACGAGACCATGCCGCCCTCACCCGACGTCATGTTCTTGGTCGGGTACAGCGAGAACATGCCCCAGCGACCGAACGTACCGACCTGCTTGCCGTTGAGAGTCGCGCCGTGGGCCTGCGCGGCATCTTCGCCAACCCACAGGTTGTGCTTCTTCGCGATTTCACAGATCTGCTCCATCGCAGCCGGGTGACCGTACAGGTGCACGGGCTCAATCGCTACCGTTCGCTCAGTAATCGCCGCTTCGATTTGCGCGGGGTCCATGCAAAACGTATCGAGATCGATATCGACGAAAACAGGCGTCGCCCCGATCACGGCAACCGCATTAGCGGTCGCCGCAAAGGTGAAGGACGGAACAATAACCTCGTCGCCGGGCTTGATACCCGAGGCGAGAAGACCGAGGTGCTGACCCGACGTGCCCGAGTTAACGGCAACGCACTCACGCCCACCGGCGAGCGCACTCGAGAACTCCTTTTCGAAAGCCGCGACCTCGGGCCCCTGCGCGATCATGCCGGAAGCAAGTACGCGATCAACCGCTGCGCGCTCCTCCTCACCGATGATCGGTTTGGCGGCGGGAATCAAATTGTTTGACATGTGCAATGTCCTTCTTGTCAATCAGTAAAACTATGCAGCGTACTCGAGCAAGGTCAGGCCCCCGCTCTCATTATCTTCGATGTAACGCTCTCCCGTCTCGGGACACACCCAGCCGCCTTCGGGGTCTGCTGCGAGGGGCTTACCTGACCTACCAACCCAACCAATGCGCTTCGCGGGCACCCCGGCAACGAGCGCGTGCGGTGGGACATCTTTAACGACGGTCGAGCCCGCGGCCACAAGCGCCCAGGCACCGATAGTGACAGGGGCGACGCAGACAGAACGAGCTCCGATAGCGGCGCCCTTTTCGATCGTCACGCCCACCGGCTCCCAGTCGGACGCGCTCTTCGGGCTCAGATCCGGGTTGACTGCGCGCGGAAAATGATCGTTGGTAAGGACGACTGCGGGCCCGATGAACACCCCGTCACCAAGCACGGCAGGTTCATACACAAGGGCGTAGTTTTGCACTTTGCACCCCGCCCCCATTGTGACGCCGGAGCCGATATAAGCTCCGCGCCCGATGATGCAATTCTCACCAAGCGAGGCCCCCTCGCGAACCTGCGCGTAGTGCCAGACTGAGCTGCCTTCGCCGACACTCGCCTCAGGTGAAACGTCCGCACCCTCTGCGAGCCGGTAGTTACGCTCTGTGCTCATACCTCCACCTTGCCATCCGTAAAGTAATGTTGGCGGGACTCCCGCAGCTTTTTGCCTTTTTCGTACGCGAGATCGCGCAATTCTGTTTGGTACCTCACCATTTTTTCGCGGATCTCTCGCGCAAAATCCGAGTCTCCGGAACCCAGAATGCGCGCTGCGAGGAGCCCGGCGTTGGCAGCGCCACCGATCGATACGGTTGCGACGGGCACTCCCTTCGGCATTTGCACGATCGACAAGAGTGAGTCCATGCCGTCGAGGTGCCGCAGCGGAACAGGAACGCCAATCACAGGAAGGGGGGTAAGGGCGGCGAGCATTCCCGGCAGGTGTGCGGCCCCGCCTGCACCGGCAATGATCGCACGCAGGCCGTGCTCGTGCGCGGACCGTCCGTACTCGACCATGTCTTCGGGCATGCGGTGAGCGCTCACGACCTCGACCTCGCAGGCGATGCCGAAATGGGCGAGCTGCTCTTCGGCATCTTTCATCACGGGGTAGTCCGAATCGGACCCCATGACGATACCGACCAGAGGCTTCTTACTCATGTGCTATTCCTTTGATTCGTCGCCGGTCACGATGGTGTGCGCCGCGGCGCGGGCTCGGCGCTCTGTCTCCTCGAGGGAGGATCCGAGAGCGGTCACGTGCCCAAGTTTGCGGCCTGCGCGAACGCTCTTGCCGTACAGATGCAGCTTGATTCCGGGATCGTTCGCGAGAGCCTCTCGTGCACTTTCGGCGAGGTTTTCGCGGGTGCTGCCGAGAGTGTTGACCATGACGGTCCAGGCAGCGGTGGGGGTGGTGTCTCCGAGTGGGAGGTCTGCGACAGCGCGCAGATGCTGCTCAAATTGGCTCGTGACACACCCGTCCATGCTCCAGTGCCCCGTATTGTGGGGCCGCATCGCGAGTTCGTTGACGGCAATGCGACCATCCGGGTACTCGAACAGTTCGACAGCGAGCATTCCCACGACCTCGAGATCGCTCGCGATATTTGCGGCGAGGGTGCGTGCTCGCTCGGCGACTTCCGGTGCGAGGTTCGGTGCGGGCGCGCTCACGCGAAAGCACACCCCGTCTTTTTGCTCGGATTCCGTTACGGGATACGACGCGGTTTCTCCGCCCGGCCGCCGCGCGACCTGCGCCGAGAGTTCACGGACGAAGGGGACGCGCTCCTCGGCGAGCAGCGGCTGTCCTCTTTCGAGCCACTCACGGGCGTCCTCGAGTGCCTCAACCCGCATCACTCCGTGACCGTCGTAACCGCCGCGCGCGGTCTTCAGGATGAGGTCTCCCCCGCTCTCATGGAGGGCGGCTTCGAGATCAGCTTCGGTCTCGACGCGCCACCACCGGGGGCATGGATGGCCAAGTTCGCTGAGGCGCGCACGCATGGCGAGCTTGTCCTGTGCGTACACGAGCGCGTTGGGGCCTGGACGCACCACCACCCCTTCGTGCTCGAGCGCGTGAAGGAGGCCCGTAGGGACGTGTTCGTGATCGAAGGTCACGACGTCAACGCTCCTCGCGAAGGCCGTGACTGCCTCGGGGTCGTCGTGACGCCCGAGCATGACGTGAGGGCTCACGCGCGCCGCGGACTCTTCCGGGGTAGTCGCGAGTACGTGCAAGTCGAGGTCGAGTTCGATTGCGGCGGGGATCATCATGCGCGCGAGCTGTCCACCACCGATCACGCCAATACGCGGCGAGCGCGCACCTTCCACATGTGATGTGCTGGACTTGCGGGCGTGTTGAGTACTCACGCCGCTAGTGTAGTGCGCCGTCCGCGCTCGCGTCCCCGGCACGCTGGGCGGAACTTGCATCGGTGGGCAATGCCTCAAGAGCGTGCGCCGCGGAGGCGGCAGCTTCTCGTTGGTGTCGCTCGGCGCGTCGCTTCTCCCGCCGCGCCACGAGCCCGTGGGCTTTGGCGGGGTCCGACGGCTGCTGGTCTTCTGTGTCTGCGAGCTCGGGGTCCTCGGGAGCGGGTGCCGTCGAGAGGAAGATGCCAAAGCGCGCGGGGCGCTCATCAATGAGCTCGAGTCGACCGCCGTCATCCTCGACGAGGGTGCGGGCAAGGGCAAGGCCGACGCCCGTTCCACGCGAGTCTTTGCCTGAGACGGAGCGTTCGAAAATGCGCTGGCCCAGAGCCGGGTCGATGCCGGCACCTTCGTCGACGACCTCGATGACGGTTGATTGCTCGTTGCGGCGTACCTTCACGCGGGTCGTTCCCCCGCCGTGGGCGAGGGAGTTCTCGATCAACGTGGCGATCACTTGAGTGAGCGGCCCGTGCGAGGCCCATACGGCTGCGGCGTGCGGGACCTGGATTCGCAGCTCGCGACCGGCGCCACGGAAGGCGTGCTTCCATTCTTCGGCCTGCTGTACGAGGACTTGACGGAGATCGACGACGCCGGGGGTGCGGCGCTGGGAGGAACGGGGGGCGTTAATGAGGTCATGGACGACCTGGGTGAGGCGGTCAACCTGTTCGAGAGACACACGCGCTTCCTCGCGGACCCATTCTTCCGAGCTCGTTGCGAGAATTTCGTCGAGCCTCATGGACAGGGCCGTGAGCGGTGTGCGCAGTTGGTGGGAAGCGTCGGAGGCGAGTGCCGATTCCGCCTCGAGCCGTTCGGTGAGCATCGCGCCGGAGCGGGTAAGTTCGACCGCTACGGTGTCAATTTCGGCGATCCCGCTCGGCTTCCACTCCGAGCGGCTCCTACCGCTGCCAAGTTCTTCAGCGCGCCTCGTGAGGCGAACGAGCGGCGCGGAAAGCCTCTGCGCTTGCCACAGCGCGACCGACACGCCGATCGCAATCGCGCTTATCGCGGCAACAATGATGAGTACCCACGCGCTTGCCGTGTGCGCTCGGACATCGGATTGGGGAATGCGCACGGTCACGATCTGGCCGTTGACGCCCTGTGCCGACTGTTGGAGTGCATCGGCGCCGGCGTCTTCACCTGCTTCGAGTTCCGTGTTTTGATACGTGACCGCAATTTGCACGTCGAGGTTCACAACCTGATCGACGGTCTCTTGGAGCATTGTCTCGTCGATCGGGAGCCCCTCGTTGAGGCGGTGATCCGTTTCGGAAATGACGTCTTGAAGCAGGGTGCCGGCTTGAGCGGAGAGGTTGTCGCGAACAGCTGTCAGCCACGCCGCACCCAGGGGGATGCCGAGCAGGAGGACCGCAAGAAGCACGGTCATGAGGGTGGCCTGGAGAACTCGAAGTTGCATGGTGAGCGCCTAGCGCGCCTTAGTGGGCGTCGGTGTCTTCGAAGCGGAAACCCACGCCGCGAATGGTGGTGATGCGCTTGGGACTTGTCGCGTCGTCGCCAAGTTTGCGGCGCAGCCACGAAATGTGCATGTCGAGCGTTTTCGTGGAGCCCCACCACTCGGCGCCCCACACCTCCCGCATGAGATCGTCGCGAGTGACGACGCTTCCTGCTTCGCGCATGAGCACCGCGAGAAGATCGAACTCTTTAGCGCTGAGGGAGAGCTCCTCGCCGTCGACGTACACGCGGCGCGCGGATGGATCGAGGCTCACCCCGTTGATGTCGTACACGTTCGAGCTCGTGTCTTCTGCGACCTGGGTCCGCCGAAGGAGGGCTCGGATACGGGCTTGGAGCTCACCGAGACGGAAGGGCTTAGTCACGTAATCGTCGGCGCCAGCGTCGAGCCCCACAACCGCGTCGACCTCGTCGGCTCGCGCGGTGAGAATGAGAACGGGGGCCTCGAGGCCACCTTTGCGAAGCCTCCTGCATACTTCGAGGCCGTCGATGTCGGGTAGGCCCAGATCGAGAATCACGAAGTCGATGTGGTCCTCGCTCGCGACGATGGTCAGGGCGTCAATTCCTCTTGACGCTCTCACAACGGAGTAGCCTTCGCGGTCGAGGGCTCGCGAGAGGGGCTCTGCGATCGCCGAATCGTCTTCAACAAGAAGTAGTCGTGTCACGAAGTCATCCTTACCCGAGTGCGTGTGTCCCCGCTGTGAGAAGCGCAGACCTTCAAGCGACTCCCTACTCTCTCACGAGTGACGCTCGATGAGCGAGGCCGCAGCCCGTTCGACCCTCACAATGGCGGTCTCGCCGATCCCGTGAAGCTCCTCCGTCCATTCGGCTACGCGCGTAAATCCGCCCGGGAAGGCGCGGTCGACCAGATCCGCCGTCTCGCCGTCGATCACGACCGCACCCGGTTCGGCGATACCTTCGAGCCTCGCCGCGAGATTCACTTTGGGGCCGAACACATCCCCGTAGCGGGAAAACATGTTTCCCCACGCAAGGCCCACGCGCACGTTGGGCAGCGACGGCTGACGCTTAATGTTTTCCGAAATCGACAGCGCGATTCTGACGCCGTCCTCCGGGGTATCGGCGAGGAACATTACTTCGTCGCCCACCGTCTTGACGACGCGCCCGCCGCCGTCAGAAATGACATCGCGTGTGAGGTTCTCAAAATCCCTGATGACCCCGGCAAGCTCGATGCCATCGATCGACTGAGCGAGGCGCGTGAACTGGACGAGGTCCGCGAAGCCAACGGCGCGCGGGAGCGGGAGAGAATCGTCGTCCCATTCACTCGTCGAGGTCCGCAGAATCTCCGCACCGGCACGCGCGGTGTAGGCCGACATTTGCCGGCGGAACACGTGGATCGCTTGGTGTTCGAAGATTTCGACGAACTGCGGAACGCTCTCGAGCATGCGCATACGCGCTTCGGTGTCGCTCATGCCGTGGCGTTGCTTGGCATCGTCCACGAGTGCTTCGGTAAGCCACATCGCGAGGCGTCCCATATGAAAGCCGAGCCCGCGAACAATCGTGACAAATGCGTCGTCGCTCAAGGTGCCGTCGTTGACGAGAGCGGCGAGGTCGGCGATCGCTTCGGCATCGTCTTCGGTGAAGACGGTCGTGTCGAAGGCGACGTTGGAAAACCCGAGTCCGCGCCAATAGTCGGTACTGAGTTGCCGGTCGACGTTGAAGTCTTCTTCGAGATCCCGCCTGGAGTATTCGCGTTCGCCGTCGAGGAGGGAGCGCTCGAGTGCACCAATGGCGCCACGCACGCGCGCAAAGCGTTCGTTGAGCTCATTCGGCACGGCGTCGCCTGCGACGGGCGCGCTGGGCTCCTCACGATCGTGGACGGTACTCATCGGGTCCTTTCGTTCTGTCCTCGAATCCCGCATCTCCTGGTGCTCACACTTGCTTCGGCCGCGCCAGATGGACGTCGGCGGCATCGAGAGCGTGGTGACCTCGATCGGCATTGTGGACGAGCAGCCTGCCCACTGGATCGATCCCGAGCGCCCTCGCGCTGTAGGTGGCACCCGCCGGTGTCGTCACAACAACCGACGACCCCACAGTGAGGCAGTTCACAGCATACCGCCTCTGCAGGTGTCTGAAGTCCTCTCCGCCGTGATCGACAAGTGCGAAAATGCGCGCGATGTTTCGCGCGAGCACGGCGCCAAACTCGCAGCGCCCATCCGCATCGGCGAGAACTCCACCGTACAAAGCATCCATGCTCGCAAGCGTCTGCGCCTTCTCCAACCCCTCGCGCCCCCGTTCAATCTCCCCCACGAGATTGACGCCAACTCCCGCGAGGAGACGCCCACGGTCAAGCCGAACGAGAATCCCCGCGATCTTCTCGCCTGAGAGCGAGAGAATGTCGTTTGGCCACTTCACAAGGGGTAATGCAGCCCCGGGGGCTACTTCAGCGCAGGCATCGAGAACGGCGAGGGCCACGGCGAGCGGGTACCAGCCTCGGCGCTCGGGTCCCGGCAGCGGCCACGCGAGCGTGAGCGCGAGGGATTCTCCCGGCCGGTTCTGCCAGCGCCGCCCTTGCCGCCCATGCCCGGCGCGCTGATCGAGAGTCAAGAGAGCGAACGGCGCTTCGAGCGCGTCGTAAGGCGGCTCGGTGAGAATGTCGAGGGTCGAGGTGCAGGAGTCCACATAGTCGATACGCAAATGCTCACTCACGGCCTTTCACTCCCTCTTCGCTGCCTCGCTTTTCCACTATGGCGTACACTCACGAGAGCAATTGTGCCAGGCCACGACGGAGCAGGAGTGGGAGTGAACGAGACCCCGAGGCGGTCCACGACCGCCGAGAGACTTGACGAACTTCGGTCCCGCGAGAATGCGGCCGTCACGGAGGCGGGGGCCGCAGCGATCAAGAAGCAGCACGCGCGCGGCAAGAAAACCGCCCGCGAGCGCATCGAGGAACTCCTCGATGCGGGATCGTTTGTCGAGACCGATCGCTTCGTGCGCCACCAAAGCCACAATTTTGGGCTCGAGAATAAACGTATCGATGGCGATGGAATCGTCACGGGGTACGGGACGATCGATGGCCGCCAGGTGTGCGTGTACTCGCAGGATTTCACTGTTCTCGGTGGCTCACTCGGCGAGGCACACGGCAAGAAGATCCAGAAGATTCAAGACCTCGCACTGTCCACCGGGGTTCCGATTATCGGGATCCTCGACGGCGGTGGCGCGCGCATCCAGGAAGGCGTTGCGTCACTCGCGGCCTTCGCGGGAATTTTCCGGCGGAACACGCGTGCTTCGGGCGTTATCCCCCAGATCTCTCTGATCATGGGGCCCGCGGCTGGCGGCGCCGTGTACTCACCTGCGCTCACGGACATCATCGTGATGGTGGAGAAGTCCTCGCACATGTTCATTACGGGTCCCGACGTCATCAAGACCGTCACTGGCGAGAGCGTGGGCTTTGAGGAACTTGGCGGGGCTCGCACGCACTCGAGCACGTCCGGAGTCGCGCATTACATGGCGAGCGATGAGTCAGACGCACTCGATTACGTACGAGACCTTCTCTCGTATCTTCCGGCGAACACACTTACTGAGGCCCCCGTCTATCCCGACGAATCGGATCTCGAACCGAGAGCGGAAGACCGCGCGCTCGATCGCCTCGTCCCCGATTCCCCGAATCAGCCCTACGACATGCTCAGCGTGGTCGAGGCGGTCCTCGACGACGAGTTCCTCGAGATCCACGGGAATTTCGCGAAAAACGTCATCGTGGGTTTCGGGCGAGTCGAAGGGCACAGCGTCGGCATCGTCGCGAATCAGCCTTCGCAGCTCGCAGGCACGCTCGATATCGATGCGAGCGAGAAAGCCGCACGCTTCGTTCGACTATGCGATTCCTTCAACATTCCGGTGCTGACTTTCGTGGATGTGCCGGGTTTTCTCCCGGGAACGGGCCAGGAGTATGGCGGCATTATTCGCCGCGGCGCGAAGCTTCTGTACGCGTATGCTGAGGCGACCGTCCCGCTCATTACCGTCATCACCCGCAAGGCGTACGGCGGCGCGTACATCGTGATGGGCTCGAAGGAGCTTGGTGCGGATATCAATCTCGCGTGGCCAACCGCTCAAATCGCGGTCATGGGTGCACAGGGAGCGGTCAATATCCTTCACCGAAAGGAACTCAAAGCAGCCGGCGAAGCAGGCGAGGACGCCGAGGCGCTTCGCGCACAGTTCCAAACCGAGTACGAAGAGACCTTCGCGAATCCCTATGTGGCCGCTGAGCGGGGCCTTCTCGACGGCGTGATTCAGCCTCACGAGACTCGCGAGGCGATTACGCGGGCGCTCAGGGCACTGCGGACCAAGCGTGACGCCCTGCCCACAAAGAAACACGGGAACATTCCGCTGTGAGCGCTCACGAGCAGCTGAGCCCTCCTTCATTCGCCGGAAGCGACGGAGCAGAGCCTCGCCCAAGCGTCGAACTTGTCTCGGGCCGCCTTGCCGAGGAAGAAATCGCCGCCATTTCAGTGGCGGTCGCGGCGATGAGCGCGATTTCGCGAGAAGAGGCACACCAGCGTGAAATCGCAGAGCGCGCAGGAGGCTCATCCTCGGCATGGAATTCTCCCGTGCGCACCCACAGATCGGCTCACTCCCTCCGCGCGAGCGCAGGCCAAAGCTCCTGGATTTTCTCCCAGCGCTGACTCACGCGACTACAGTGGTGCCATGACAACGAAGCGCACCCCTAGCCCTACCGATCACGTCGCGAATGATTTTGTTGAGCGCTCGATCGCTTTGAGCCCCATGACCGCCACGAGCCTCGGCGTTCCCGGCCAGGATCACCTCATGGACGACTTGTCCCCAGAAGGTCTTGAAAAGGGCGCTTCACTGACGCGCGAGACGCTCGCCGCCCTTGACGGCGTTGAGCGTGAGCATCCTGGCGACGATGTCGATCACGTAACGCGCGCAGCCATGCGCGAGCGCCTCGGCCTCGAGCTCGAGCATCACGACGCGCTCCTCACGCATGCGACCGTGAACAACATCGCCTCCCCCGTTCAAGGGATCCGCAGCATTTTTGACATGATGCCGAACGAAAGCGCCGAGGATTGGGACACGATCAGCGAGCGCCTCGCACGCGTGCCGGCGGCCGTCGAGGGCTACGCCGAATCGCTCCGATACGCCGCGTCGAAGGGGGTTCTCGCGGCAAAGCGCCAGCAGCTCATCGGCGCGGAACAGTCACGCTCCTTCACGAAGGCCGACGGTTTCTTCCCCTCCCTCGTCGCCAAGTCCGGCCTTGAGGGCTCGGCCCGCGCGAAGCTTGAACAGAACGTGAACCTCGCGTGCGAGGCCTATACGAAACTCGCAGAGGTGTTTGAGGAACTTGCGGACAACGCTCCCGAGAAGGACGCCGTCGGCCGCGAGGCCTACCAGCTCGGTTCGCGCACGTTCCTCGGCGAAGAGATCGACGTCGAGGAGGCATACGAGTTCGGTGTTGAGGAACTCACGCGCCTGATCGACGAACAGAAGCAGGTAGCCTCGCGCCTGAATGCGCATTACGGCAATGGCGGCGGCGATTCTATCGATGCCGCGATGGCCTCCCTCAATGCCGATGAGTCGCTCGTTCTTCACGGCACCGACAACCTCAAGGCGTGGATGCAGGAGCTTTCCGACGCGGCGATTCGTGATCTTGCCGGGACGCACTTTGATATTCCGGAGGAGCTCACGCGCCTGGAATGCATGATCGCTGAAACGGGCGCGGGCGGCATCTACTACACCGGCCCGAGCGAGGACTTCTCGCGCCCCGGTCGCATGTGGTGGGATACCCCCGCCGGAGTTGACACGTTCCGCACGTGGAGTGAAACCACAACCGTGTACCACGAGGGCGTGCCCGGGCATCACCTCCAGGTGGGCACGCAGCAGCTTCAAGCGGAGCGTCTGAACCGCTGGCGCGCGTCGTTCATGTGGGTGTCGGGCCACGGCGAAGGCTGGGCGCTGTACGCAGAGCGGCTCATGGAGGAGCTCGGCTATCTCACAACCGATGGAGAAAAGCTCGGCATGCTCATGGAGCAGCGCATGCGCGCCGGCCGCGTCGTCCTCGATATCGGTCTTCACAACGAACTTCCCGTTCCTGAACAGTTTGGTGGCGGGCAGTGGACCTACGAGCGCGGTTGGGAGTTCGTCCGCGAGCACTGGCGCATGGAAGAGCCGATTCAGCGCTTCGAGTATCACCGCTATCTCGGTTGGGCCGGCCAGGCCCCGAGCTACAAGCTCGGCCAGCGAGTCTGGGAGCAGTTGCGCGACGAGGCTCTCGCGCGCGGCACGTCTCTTCGCGACTTCCATCGCGAAGCGCTCGAGCTCGGCAGCCTGCCGCTTTCGGTGCTGCGCTCCGCTCTTTCGGCTCCCCACGGCAGCGGGGTCGGTGCATGAACAGCGGGCTCCCCGGGGTGGGCGAAGGGGCCGACGGCAGCCCTGCAACCGTCGGAACCCCACTTCACGAACCGCTCCTGCTCTTGGCCTCCCAATCTGCCGGCCGTAAGGCCGTGCTGACGCGTGCGGGGATCGAGTTCACGACCCTGCCCGCGGATGTGGACGAGGAGGCTGTTCTCGCCGCGGCGCTCAAGTCCTCGGGCGAGATGGCCTTCGAGGATCAAGTGTTGACACTCGCCAGAGCGAAGGCCGAAGCGTCGTGCGCGGCGAGCGAGGGTGGCTATGTCGTTCTCGGGGGCGATTCGATGCTCGAGATCGATGGCACCCTCGTAGGCAAGCCCCGCACGGCAGATGCCGCACGCGAGAGGTGGCGGGAGATGCGAGGAAAGAGGGCGCGACTTCATTCGGGGCACTGGCTCATCGATGATCGCGACCCGCTCGATGGCGGAACCGGGGCGACGTTCGGCAATACGGCATCGACAGATGTCTATTTTGCCGAGCTTTCCGATGCCGAGATCGACGCGTACGTGTCGACGGCCGAACCGCTTTGGGTTGCGGGCGCCTTCACGATCGACGGGTACGGCGGCCCCTTCATTGAACGCATCGAGGGCGATCACCACGCGGTCATCGGTCTGTCGCTTCCGCTTCTTCGCCGGATGCTCGCGGAGATTTCTCTCCCGATCACTGACCTTTGGCGTCCCACGCCCACGCCGTAAAGCTCTTTCGTCTACGGGCGGTATATGCTCGGAAGGTTGCTGAGCACTTCGCCCGACACCTGAAAAGGATCCCGAATGCCTAAGCCCGCGCTCCATCGACCGTTCCGCACGGTTCTCATTGCCAATCGTGGTGAGATCGCCGTACGCATTGCCCGTGCCTGCCGCGACGCCGGGCTGCGATCGATCGCCGTGTATTCCGACTCGGATCGCGACGCTCTGCACACGCGCGTCGCGGACGAGGCCTACGCCCTCGGCGGAGCGAGCGCCGCGCAGAGCTATCTCGTGATCGACAAGCTTCTCGACATCGCGCAGCGAAGCGGCGCTGAAGCAATCCACCCGGGCTACGGGTTTCTGTCGGAGCGTGCGGACTTCGCGCAAGCCGTGATTGACGCTGGCCTCGTGTGGATCGGCCCCAGTCCCGAGGCCATCGAGAAGCTCGGCGACAAGGTCTCCGCACGCCATATTGCCCAGGCGGCAGGAGCGCCGCTCGTTGCGGGCACCAAGGATCCCGTCAAAGATTCGGGCGAAGTGGTCGCCTTTGCCAAGGAGCACGGCCTCCCAATCGCCATCAAGGCGGCATTCGGCGGGGGCGGGCGCGGTTTGAAAGTCGCGCGTGAGCTCAGTGAGGTGCGCGAGCTCTTCGACTCCGCGACTCGCGAGGCAATCGCATCGTTCGGCCGTGGAGAATGCTTTGTTGAGCGCTACCTCGACGCACCGCGCCACGTGGAAACGCAGTGCCTCGCCGATAGCCACGGCAACGTCCAGGTCGTCTCTACCAGGGACTGCTCGCTCCAACGACGCCACCAGAAACTCGTCGAGGAGGCGCCTGCACCATTTTTGAGCGACGAGCAACACGCGCGCCTTGTCGAATCGTCCAAAGCGATTTTGAAGGAAGCCCACTACGTGGGGGCGGGCACGTGCGAGTTTCTCGTGGGTCAGGACGGCACCATCTCGTTCCTCGAAGTCAACACGCGCCTCCAGGTCGAGCATCCCGTGACCGAAGAGGTCACGGGAGTCGACCTTGTGCGCGAACAGTTCCGCATCGCCGCGGGCGAGGAAATCTCCCCCGTGGATCCTCAGACTCGCGGACACTCCTTTGAGTTCCGCATCAACGGCGAAGACGCGGGGCGAGGATTCCTCCCCGCCCCCGGGCCCGTCAAGCTTTTCGAACCGCCCCTCGGCCCGGGCGTGCGCGTCGACTCGGGTGTACGCACGGGTGACTCGATTTCCGGCTACTTCGACTCCATGCTCGCGAAGCTCATCGTGACCGGTGCGACCCGCGAGGAGGCGCTCGAGCGCTCACGTCGTGCCCTCGCTGAGTTCCGCATCGACGGCATTCCCACCGTCATGCCCTTCCACCGACTCGTCGTCGACGATCCAGCATTCGCGCCGAGCGATCCGGATACTCCCTTCGCCGTGCACACGCGCTGGATTGAGACGGAATTCTCGGGTGACATCACCCCCTCCGCTCTCCCGAACGCCACGGACGACGTCGAGGATCGCGAGGACGTCATCGTCGAGATCGACGGGCGCAAGGTCGAGATCTCGCTTCCCGCGTCTCTGCGCGCGCCTCGTGCAGCCACTCCCCAGCGCCGCAAGCGTCGCACGAGCAGCGCCCGGAGTACCTCGGCCGGCGGCCATGCGGTGAGCGCACCCATGCAGGGAACCATCGTCAAGATCGCCGTCGAGGAGGGGCAAACCGTCGCCGACGGTGACCTCATCCTCGTCCTTGAGGCGATGAAAATGGAGCAGCCGATCCTTGCGCACCGGAGCGGAATTGTGACGAACCTCGACGCGGAGATCGGCGCCACGGTTTCCGCGGGTGCGCAACTCTGCTCGATCGAAGATTAGGAGGTCCCGCGCGGGTAGGCTTGTCGCATGACTGACAATGCACACACGACACCCGACCCGTACCTCCTCGCCAAGGACGCGGCAAACGCCCTGCGCGAAGCCTCCGGCATCGAGCGAATTGACATTGCCGTGACGCTCGGATCCGGCTGGTCCGGGGCAGCCGAGCTTCTCGGCACCGAACTGTTCAGCACTCCCGCCGACGCGATCCCCGGTTTCCAGAAGCCCTCGGTCGAAGGCCACGTCGGAACCCTCCGGATTTATGAGATTCCCGGCGGGCCCCGCGTGCTCGTCCTCGGTGCCCGCACCCACTATTACGAGGGCCATGGCGTAGGCGCCACGGTCCATGGCGTGCGCACCGCTGCCGAATTTGGCGCGACGACGCTCGTGCTGACCAACGGCTGCGGCGGCCTGAACGAACAGTGGAAGCCGGGTAGTCCCGTACTCATCACCGATCACATCAACTTCACGGGTGACAGCCCGATCACGGGTGCGACCTTCGTCGACCAAACCGACATCTACACACCGCGCCTGCGCGAGATCGCGAAGTCAATCGATCCGAGCCTCGACGAAGGCATCTACATGCAATTTCGCGGACCGTTCTACGAGTCCCCCGCGGAGGTCCAAATGGCGCGCGTTCTCGGTGCGAGCCTCGTGGGCATGTCGACCGTGCTCGAGGCCATGGCTGCGCGCGAAGCGGGCCTCGACGTGCTCGGCTTCTCGCTCGTGACAAACCTTGCCGCGGGAATCTCCCCGACGTCGCTCAACCACGAAGAAGTCATTGAGGCAGGGCGCGCTGCGGCTCCGCGCCTCGCGAAGCTTTTGTCCAGCACCATCCACGCCATCGCAGAGGAGAGCAACCGATGAACGCTCTCGAGCCAAACCTTGCATCCCGCGCGCGTGCATGGATGGAGGATGACCCGGACCAGAGCTCGCGCGAGGAACTCCAGCACCGCATTGCCGCTGCTGAGGAGGGCAACGAGGCCGAACTCGCCGAACTCGAAGGAGCCTTCGCCGGAGCTCTCCAGTTCGGCACCGCCGGTCTTCGAGGTGCGATGGGCCCCGGCCCGAACCGCATGAATGTTGCGGTCGTGTCGCGCGCCGCGGCAGGCATCGGCGCTTACCTCAGCGATGTCGTTGGGAAGGCACGCATCGTGATTGGCTACGACGCGCGCTACAACTCACGCACGTTTGCCGAAACGAGCGCCGCTATCCTCACCGCTGCCGGCCACGAGGTCATCCTGATGCCCCACCACTGGCCAACTCCCGTGCTCGCGCACGCCGTGCGTGCGAAGAGTGCAGATTGCGGCATCATGGTGACGGCTTCCCACAACCCCGCACGGGACAACGGCTACAAGGTCTACCTGGGTGGCCGCGCCGCGAGTGAAGACGGCAACGGCGTGCAGATCGTCCCGCCGGCCGACGCGGATATCGCCGCGAAGATCGCCTCCGTGGTTGCGGTGCGCGACATTCCCCTGGCCGAAAGCGGGTGGGAGACGATGCCCGAATCCTTCGTCGACGAGTACGTCGAGGCTATCCTCCCGATTATTGAGCGAAGCGACGCGACCGATACGAATGCGGCGCGAGCCGCACGTGCGAACCTGCGTATCGTCCACACGGCCATGCACGGCGTCGGTAGCGCGACGATGCTCTCCGCCTTCGAGAGCGCTGGCTTCACGGATGTCCACAGCGTGAAGGAACAGCAAGGGCCAGATCCCGACTTCCCGACCGTCCCCTTCCCGAACCCGGAGGAAAAGGGCGCGATCGATCTCGCGGCAAAACTCGCCGAACAGGTCGAGGCCGATCTGGTCATTGCGAACGATCCTGACGCGGATCGCTGTGCCGCCGCCATTTATGACCCGCGCCGCGAGGCGTGGCGCATGCTGCACGGCGATGAGCTGGGACTGCTTCTCGCGACCTACATTGCTGACCACCGCGAGGTCGAGGGGACATTTGCGAACTCGATCGTGAGTTCACGCTCCCTCGGGGCGCTCGCGAAAGCTCGCGGATACGCGAGCACCCAGACCCTCACGGGCTTCAAATGGATCGCCCGCGCACACAACATCGCGTTCGGGTACGAAGAAGCTATCGGCTACTGCGTGCTCCCCGATGTCGTCAAGGATAAGGACGGCATGTCTGCGGCTCTCGCGATCGCCGAGCTCGCCGCCCTCACGAAAGCACACGGCGCGAGCCTAGTCGATCTCCTTGACGACCTTGCGCGCGAGTGCGGGCTCTACCTCACCTCGCAGCTCTCGATCCGGGTGAGCAACCTCGACCGCATCGGCGAGATGATGACCACCCTGCGCACGACTCCCCCGAGCGCTCTCGCGAACTCGCCTGTGGTCGACGTCCGCGATCTCGCCGAGGGGTCGCTCGAGACCACGGGCCTACCGCCCACAAACGGCATGTTCCTGCTCGCCGAGGACGACTCGCGTGTGATCGTGCGCCCGTCGGGAACCGAGCCGAAGCTCAAGGCCTACCTCGAGGTCGTCAGCCCCATCGCGACAGACGCGGGCTTTAACGACCTCTCGGCCGCACGTGAACGCGCGGCCGAGAAGCTCGAACTCATGAAGAAGGAGCTCAGCGAACTCCTTGGCGCCTAGAGCCTAGGAACGCGCCTCTAGCTCACCGAGGATCGCCGCGGAACCGGACAGGCCAAGCCTGTTCGCGCCCGCGGCGATCATTTCTTCCGCGGCTTCGAGCGTGCGGATGCCACCCGAGGCCTTCACGCCGAAGTTTTCCCCCACGGTCTCGCGCATGAGCGCGACGGCGTGGGCGCTCGCACCGCCGGCGGGATGGAAGCCCGTGGAGGTCTTCACGAAATCGGCGCCCGCGCGCTTAGCCGCCTCGCATGAGGCAACAATCTGTTCATCGGTGAGCGCTGCGGACTCGATGATGACCTTGAGAATGACGGGCTTCGGCGCGGCTTCGCGCACGGCGCGAATTTCCTGCTCAGTGAAGTCGCTGTCGCCCGCGATCGCGCGGCCAACGTTGATCACCATGTCGATTTCTTCGGCCCCCTTCTTGACCGAATCGGCGGCCTCGTAGGCCTTCACTTCGGGCGCTACCTGCCCCGAAGGGAAACCGCACACGGTCGCGACGTGGACGCTCGTCTCGATCGGGAGCATCGATGGCGACACGCAAATCGAGTAGGTGCCAAGCTTCTCAGCCTCGCGCGCGAGAGCCGCGGCATCGGCAGGAGTCGACTCGGGCTTGAGGAGCGTGTGGTCGATCATCGCGGCCAGCTCGTCGTAGGACACGGTGGTGTTGTCGTTGTGATTTGTCATGCGTTCATTCTCCCACGCGCCAACCGGGGCTCTCTCAAAGCCGATGCGCATAGGATGAGGTTCCGTGAGTCATCCCCTAATTTCCCAAAGCCCCGCCTCGATGCATCGCCCACGCTCCGGCGCGCCCGCGCGCCGCATCGTCCTTCTCTCCGGCCCTTCGGGAAGCGGCAAGGGGCGCCTTGCGGAGCATTCGGGCTTGCCCGTGCTCAATCTCGATGACTTCTACCGCGACGGCGATGAAGAAGGTCTCCCTTCCGCCTTTGGGATCGTGGACTGGGACGATCCGGCATCGTGGCGCGCAGGCGACGCCCTCGCAGCTATCGAAACACTATGCTACGAGGGAGCGGTCGAGGTTCCCACGTATTCGATTTCGCAGTCCAGGCGCACGGGCACCCGCATCTTCAGTGCGGAGGAATCTCCACTTGTCATTGCCGAAGGCATTTTCGCGGCCGAACTCGTCACTTCCCTCGCCGAGCGCGGGCTTCTCGCGGATGCGATCGTCCTCGACCGTCCCGCCGCCCTCGTTTTCGGTTTGCGCTTCGTGCGCGACGTTCGCCAGGCACGCAAGCCGATCCCCACTCTCGTTCGCCGCGGTCTCGCACTCGCCCGTTCCCAGGGCCGAGACGTCGACGCATGGGCGGGGGCCGGGATGCGCCGCCTCGCACTCAGGCCGGCCCTCGCCCGCCTAGGCGGGCTTGAGTGCCTGTGGGAGGCCGACGCTCGCTCAGCAACCGTCGAACCCGCGCGCTCGCGCGAGACACCGCCCACAATCACGGTGTCTGCCGTATGCTTCTACGGCAAGTCCCAAGGCGAGTGGCAGGTCCTCGGCGTCCGCAAGCGCGGGACAGAGAAGTTCATGCAACCGGGAGGAAAACCCGAAGCGGGCGAAACCCCACTCGACTGCGCGGTGCGGGAGATTCACGAGGAGCTCAATCTCCGCCTCGATCCGGAAAAGCTCACGCACCTTGGGCATTTTCAAACCGCCGCTGCGAACGAAGCCGGTACGCTCCTCATCTCCGATGTCTTCCTCGCGCCCGAAGTTGCGAGCCCCGAGGAGTTCACCGCGCACGCAGAGATCGAAGAAGTGCGGTGGTTTCCGATCCACCCCCAGCCGGGCGAGGCGAACCTCCTTGCCCCGCTGTTTCGCGATGAGGTGCTTCCGCGCTTACGCGCGAAACTCAACGCCGCACACTGAGCAACGAAGGGGGCAGGGCCCCATTCGCTCTTTAGGCGATCCGGTCGAGCACGAGTGATCCACGCTCGAAACTCTCGACGTCCTCGATGCACCACGCGCCTTCGATCGCTTCGAGGGAGCGCGCAAAACGATCCTCGGTATCGGTGAGGAGCGTCGCGAGAACTTCGCCCTTCCTGACGCGATCGCAAACGGTCTTGTTGAGACGCACGCCCGCGCCGAACTGGACGGCTTCGCCGGGCCGCGAACGGCCAGCACCGAGACGCCAACCGGCAACGCCGACCTTCATGGCATCGAGGCCAGTCACGCAGCCGTCGGACTGCGCGATGACCTCGTGACTGTGCTTCGCGACGGGGAGTGCGGCCTCCGGGTCGCCGCCCTGAGCGCGAATCATGGTCTTCCACGTGTCCATCGCGCGGCCATCCTTGAGCGCGGCGTCGACGTCAACGTCCGTGACGCCCGCTGCGGCAAGCATTTCGGTCGCGAGGGCAACGGTGAGTTCAACGACGTCGGCCGGGCCACCGCCGGCGAGAACCTCGACGCTTTCCTCGACCTCGATCGCGTTGCCGACCGCGCGCCCGAGCGGGACGGACATGTCGGTCAGGAGCGCGACGGTATTGACGCCCGCATCGGAACCGAGATCGACCATCGTGCGGGCGAGCTCCCGCGCCATCGACTCGTCTTCCATGAACGCGCCCGAGCCGGTCTTCACGTCAAGCACGAGGGAGGCGGTTCCCTCGGCGATCTTCTTACTCATGATCGAGCTCGCGATGAGCGGAATGCAGTTCACGGTCCCCGTCACATCACGCAGCGCATAGAGCTTCTTATCGGCCGGGGCAAGACCGCTTCCCGCCGCGCACACGACCGCACCAACGGTCTCGAGCTGGCGCATCATTTCATCGTTCGTGAGGTTTGCGCGCCAACCGGGGATCGACTCGAGTTTGTCGAGTGTACCTCCCGTGTGGCCGAGACCGCGGCCGCTGAGCTGCGGAACAGCCACCCCGAAGGAGGCGACAAGCGGAGCGAGCGGAAGGGTGATCTTATCCCCCACGCCACCCGTGGAGTGCTTATCGGTCGTCGTCTTCGACAGTGCGTCGAAGCTCATTCGCTCGCCCGAAGCGATCATGGCCTTCGTCCACAGTGCAATCTCCTCGCGGTTCATTCCGTTGAGGAAGATCGCCATCGCGAGCGCGCTCATCTGTTCTTCGGCGATCACACCACGCGTGTATGCGTCGATCGTCCAGGCGATTTGCTCGGGCGTGAGCTCGCGCTTGTCTCGCTTGGCGTGGATGACATCAACCGCATCAAATGCTTCAGCCATGGGGTGTCCTTTCGACTGTGTCAATTGAGAAAACGCGCCTACGCCTCGGGCGCGGCAGCATCGAGATCGGCGGGGCCGAACGATTGGGGAAGCATCTCGTCGAGGCTCGCCTCCCCTTTCGGCGTCAGGATCGTGAAGTCACTCGCCGCGTGTTCGGCGAGAAGTTGCCGGCAGCGGCCGCACGGCATGATGACCTCGCCGAGCCGGTTGACGCACACGAACGCACGGATCTTCCCGCCACCGCTCGCCATGAGCTCTGAGATCATGCCGCATTCGGCGCAGAGCGTCACACCATAACCGGCGTTCTCGACATTGCACCCGCGTACGATGCGTCCGTCGTCCACGAGCCCCGCGGCCCCCACAGGGTAGTGCGAATACGGGACGTAGGCGCGGGCGGCGACCGCGCGCGCTGCCTCAAGCAAAGGTTCGAAGTCGGTCATCGCCGAGGCTCCTACTGCTTGATGTACGGCTCGCCATCGGCGGCCGGAACGCGCACGCGTCCCACGAAGCCCGCAACGGCGAATAGGGTCACAACGTACGGCAGCATCGCGAGGAACTCCGAGGGCACGGTGGCCTTGTGAAGGTCCGGCGGAAGAGAACTCGAGAGAATGCCGAGGTTCTGTTGGAGGGCAGTCGCGAACGCGAAGAAGAGCGCCGCACACATTGCTCCAACGGGGTGGTAGCGGCCGAGGATCATGGCGGCGAGAGCGATATAGCCCTTGCCCGCGCTCATTTCCTTCGCGAACGCCACGTTCGTGCCAATGGTGAGGGTCGCGCCGCCGAGGCCGGCGACGGCCGAGCCCAGGAGAACATTGCTCCAGCGCGTGCGCGCAACGTTAATGCCCACGGTGTCGGCGGCGAGGGGGTGCTCGCCAACGGCACGTACGCGAAGACCCCAGCGGGTCCAGAAAAGCGCGGTCGTGAGGATGGCAACGATGACCCACATGAGGTACACGAGAATGTTCTGGTCAAAGAGCGCGGGTCCGATCACGGGGATATCGGCGAGAACGGGAACGCGGAGGTTCGGCAGCCGCATGGGGGTGTTGAAGTGTTCCGGATCCTGCTTCATGAGCGTTCCAAACAGGAAGCCCGTGAGGCCGATCGCGAGCACATTCAGCACCACACCGACGATAATTTGCTGCACGTGGTAGCCGACCGCAAAGAGCGCGAGCAGTGCACCGATCAGGAGCGCGACGATCGGCGCGGCGATCATGCCGATCCACGGGCTGCCCGTCATCGAGCCTACGAGCGCGGCGCCGAAAGCGCCGAGTAGCAGCTGGCCCTCGATCGCGATGTTGACGACGCCCGCGCGCTCCGACAGCACGCCCGAAAGCGCACCGAACACGAGCGGAACCGCGAGGGCAAGAGTCGCCTGGAGGAGGTAGCCGAGGTCAAGTGCCTGACCCGCGACCGCCCACACGAGGAAGTCAAAGGCCCACACAATACCGAAGAGGACCTGCAGGAGCGCTTTTGTACCGCGCGGCCACGCGATGTTTTTCGCCTGAACAATCCACGCAAGGACCGCGAGAGCGACGAGAATGAGGCCCAGCACGAGCGAGGTTGCTTGTGCGGGCAACGCAATTCTCTGGGGCACTCCCATGTCGGTAAACATTGACTCGCGGGCGATAGCGAATGTCGAGTCGTGCCCGGGGACCGCCCCGAGCCAAAACCCTGCGAGGGCCACGAGCGCAAAGACGCTCAGGGCAACGGGCATGTGCCACCAGTTCGGGAGGCGCCCCTTGACGGTGTCGAGAACGACGACGTCGTCCGTGGGAAGGGCGCGGGGATCCTGAACGCTCATCTCATGCCTCCTTTGAAGCGTCGGCGGAGTCGGCTGCGGGGGCGTTTACCCGGTGGCTGCCGGCTGCGGCGGGGGTTGCGGTTCCGACGGTTGCCGTGGAGGCGTCGGATTCCTCCGTCGCGGGGGCGGCACTACCCGCCGGTGTGTCGTCGTCCTTTTTGTCTCGCGCGAGGAACGAGAGACCGGTGAGGGTCCTCACGAGCGGTGGCGCGGCGATGAAGAGCACGACGAGTGCCTGGACGATGCTCACGAGGTCGATCGGGACTCCCTGGTTCGACTCCATGAACCGGCCACCAACGCCGAGGGCCGCGAAGAGAAGACCCGCAAGGAGGATCCCGATGGGGCCCGAGCGGCCGAGGAGCGCAACCGTGATCGCGTCGAAGCCGACGTTGCCGGCGATTCCGCTCGTGAGGCGGTGCTCGGTGCCGAGCAAGTGAACGGAGCCGGCCAGACCCACGAGTGCGCCGGCGACGACCATGACGAGGAAGCTCGTCGTGCCGACCTTGATGCCCGCGACCTGCGCGGCGCGGGGGTTTTCACCGACGGTCCGGAACTTGAAGCCGAGCGAGCTGCGCGTGAGCAGCCACCACATGAACACGCCCGCGAGGAGCATGATGAAGATACCGGCGTGCAGACGGTAACCGGAGAGGAGAACGGGAAGCTGTGCATTCACGGCGACGTTCGGCGAGATGGGCTGCGACGAGTTCGCTGCGGTGAAGGCCTTCGTCGTCAGGAGGAAGCCGAGAAGCGAGACCGCGATCCAGTTGAGCATGATGGTCGAGATGACCTCGTTCGCCTCGAATCGAGCTTTGAGGAAGCCCGCAATGCCGCCCCACACCGCACCTGCGAGTGCACCGACCGCAAGCGCGACAATGAGGTGGACGACAGGCGGAAGGAACGTCCACGTGAAGCCGACGTATCCGGCCATTGCAGCACCGATGAGGAGCTGACCGGTGCCGCCGATGTTGAACATGCCCGCCCTGAAACCCACGGCCATGCCGTAGGCGGCGATGATCAGCGGGGTCGCGACTGTCAGTGTCTCGAACAGAGGGCGCCACATGAGGGCGGTCGTTCGCGCGTTGTAGTCGAAGATAGCGCCGCGGAACATCGCCTCGTACGCCCCGGCGATCGCTGCCCACGAGGCCCCAAAGAAATCGCTCGGGCGCGCGAAGACATAGCCGAAGGACTCACGTACATCTTCATTGGCGATCAAGATGAGAACGCTACCGATGATCGCGGCAATGATGAACGCACCGATGACGACCGAAACTTCGCTGCGGCCAATCCGCTGGGCGAGGGTGCGACTCGACGCGGTGTTTTTCTCGCTCACGAGAGCTCTCCTTCCTCGGTCAGGGCGCTCTCACTCAGCGTTCCCGTTCCGTTAGCGACGGCCTCGCGAGCCGCCTCGGCGGTGTACCCGGCCATCATGAGGCCCAGCACTTCGCGGCTTTCGTCTCCAGGCACAATCCCGAGGATCTCACCGCGGTACATCACTGCGATGCGGTCGGCAAGCTGGCACACCTCGTCGAGTTCGGTCGAGACGATGATGACCGGGGTTCCCTTGTCTCGTTCGAGAACGATGCGTTTGTGAAGGAACTCGATCGAGCCGACGTCGACGCCGCGTGTGGGCTGAGAGGCGATAAAGAGCGAAAGGTCTCGCGAAAGCGCGCGGCTCATGACGACCTTCTGCTGGTTGCCACCCGAGAGGGAGCCAACGGGAAGGTCAATTCCGGCCGTACGAATGTCGAACTCCTTGACCTGGCTTTCAGCGTGCGTGCGGATCGTGCCCGGGTGAAGGGAGATTACCGAGCCGAAAGGCCTGCGGTCGTGTTGGTCGAGAACAAGATTTTCAGCGACCGAGAACGACTTCATGAGGGCGTCCTCGGTGCGGTCCTCGGGAACAAATCCGACGCCTTCGTCCAGGATCCGTTTCGTGCTGAGGCCCACGAGATCAGTGCCGTTCAGGACGGCGTGACCGCTCACGTTCTCCTGAAGGCTGAGGAGGGCTTCGGTGAGTTCCGTCTGGCCATTGCCCTGAACACCGGCGACGCCAAGGATCTCTCCCTCGTGGACGTCAAAACTCACGGAGTTCAAAAGCTTGAGTCCCTGCGAATCCGTGACCGTGAGGTCCTCAACTCTGAGGGCCGCCTTGCCGTCCTTCGGCTCAGACTTCGCAAAGTCAAGGGCCACCGGACGGCCCACCATCAAGTTTGCAAGTTCGGTTTGCGGCGCGCTTGGATCGGCTGCGCCCACAACCTTGCCGCGTCGAATGACCGTGATGCGATCCGCGACCGCCTTAACCTCGCGCAGTTTGTGGGTGATGAACACGATCGATGTGCCCTCATCCTTCAACTGCCGCATGATCTGCATGAGCTCATCGGTTTCCTGCGGCGTGAGCACCGCCGTGGGCTCGTCGAGAACAAGAACCTCGGCGCGGCGCGAAAGCGCCTTGATGATCTCGACTCGCTGCTGCGCACCGACGGGGAGATCTTCGACCTTTGCGTCCGGGTCGATGTCGAAGCCGAAACGCTTGGAGATTTCGCGCACCTTCGCGCGTGCTTGGTCGAGGTCGAGGAAGGCGCCCTTCGTAGGCTCGTGGCCGAGCGCCACGTTTTCCGCAACGGTGAAGACCGGGATGAGCATGAAGTGCTGGTGCACCATGCCGATACCGGCGGTCATAGCATCTCCGGGGCCCGCGAAATGCACGGGCTGATCATCGATAAGAATTTGGCCGCCGTCGGGCTGATAGAGCCCGTACAGAACGTTCATGAGGGTGGACTTACCCGCGCCGTTTTCGCCGAGGAGCGAATGAATTTCGCCCTCATTGATGACCAGGTCAATGTGGTCATTGGCTACGAGCGAGCCGAACACCTTCGTGATGCCTCGCAGTTCGAGTTTCACGAGCGCTGCCTTCCGTGAGTCACACGGACCCCGCGGGCCCGAGGGGGTGTGGATTCGAGTATAGGGGGATGGGCGTGCTGGCGGCCCCCTCCCGCGGGAGGGGGCC
>NZ_BCSI01000005.1 GCF_001570785.1 Dermabacter hominis NBRC 106157 | reverse complement strand
GCCTTGGCCGTCAGAATCACCATCGAGCGTGACCCCATTGGCAAAGCCCTTACCGTCCGAAACACCTTCCTCGCCGGTGCAGTGAAGAACCTCAGACTCCTTCACCCGTGCCGGATCAAACGAACCCGACACCACAACCGTGAAAGTCTTCGACTCACCAGGAGCAAGCTCAACACCATTAGTCACCGTGAACGAGCCGTCCGTCAGCGTGGTGTCCTTACCGTCAACCTTCGCTCCCGAGACAGTGAAACCAGCAGGAACCGACGGCGTATCCGTCACAGCCTTCGAGGTGCCCTTCACCTCGCCAGTGTTCGACACCGTTACCTTGTAGGTCGAGGACCACTTGCCGTTCGCGGCAGACGCCTCTCCCGAGGCCTCCTTCTTCACCGCAAACTTCGGGGCCTTCTTCACAGGATTACACGCTGCGTTGTTCGAAGTGCCGTCGGTGTCGCCATCCATCGTGACCGTATTGACAAGACCACCCGTAACGGAACCGCCGCCAGCAGTCTCACACTTCGCCACCGACGCCCAATCAACGTCAGCCGCTTTATAGTCACCGGAGATCTCAACCTTGAAGGTCTTCGACCCACCCGGCGCAAGCTCCACACCATCAGTCACAGGGAACGAACCAGACTTAGCATCAACCGTCGCCCCATCAACCTTGGCCCCCGAGAGTGTGAACCCCTTCGGAAGCGAAGGCGTATCCGCCACTGAAGCAGACTTCCCCTCAAACGGCCCCGTGTTCTTCACTGTCACCGTGTAGGTGGAGGACCACTTACCATCCTCAGCAGACGCCTTCCCAGACTTCTTCTCTACCGCAAACTGAGGTTGAGCGACACGAGCAGCACCAACCTTCGGCGCCTCAACAGGAGGCAAGGACTGACCGCTAGCGAAGCTCGCCTTCGCCGCCACCGAATTCCACAACACATCCGTCGGTTTCATTACTGGAACGGAGATCGTGTACTCGAGCGCCAGAGTTTGCTTCGGCTTTAGCTCACCGTCATACACAAACTTCAGGGCTGTCACATTCTTCGGAGCAGTTTCCGACCAGTCATTCACGCAACCGCTATTGGCGGCGTTCGGGAATACTTCCGGACGGCAAGGGTTCGTTGAGGCCGAGTAGTAGACCTTCACTCCCTGAGGGACCTTCGTCATTGCAGTGAACGAGCCGGACTGCGTCGACCCACGGCTCTGATCCGCAAGTTTCTCGCTCACGCCCGTATCCCCCTTATGCGGGAGCACGTCGTAAAACACGAGTCCGTTCGTTGCGTCGCTCGAAGAGTTCGTAGCCTCGATGCGATACGTGACCGGACCGCCCTTGGCAGGAACGACCGCCTTCTTTGGGGTATAGGCGAAAGAGGCGTCTTCTGGACCTTTCACCGCCTTCGCAAGTGAGAGCGCTCGGTAGCCAGCAGGGGCGTCGATCGACCAGGAAGAGGCGCCGTGGCAGGCTTTAGCGGTGGCGCTATCCCCATCCAGATTGAGGACGTCCTCGGGCGTGTCTAACGGGCACCGGAAATTTGGCTCCGCTGCATCCGTCAGGTACACATCGTTGGTATACGAGCCGGCATAGCGGGGCTGCGCGGCGAATCGGAAACGCCCGACCACATCGACATTGCCGGACGGATCGGGATCGGCCCACGTATGAGGGATCCTCCATTGCACGAGCGTGCGGCCGTCCTGATAGTTCTCCACAACCTTGGTCTCGACTTTCCGCTTCGAGGCGCCGCTTACTCCTCGAGTGAATTCAGCCTCGTCATAGGTGTAGACCGCATCCGTAATGCCACTTTTTCTATGAATTTTGGAAGGGTCGGTCACGATTTCCATACCGCGCGGAAGGAGGTCGCTGACGACAATATCTCCAGACGACTGCGTCTTGCCACGGAAAGAGAAATCGACCTGCCAACGGATGCCGGCCTTCGAAACCTCATTGTTTGGCTCAAGCGGGACGAACTGGTTTCCAATGGAAGACCAGGTCTTCTCCACGTGATGAAGGCTCCCCAGAAGGTGCAAATCTGCAATAGGAGAACGTCCGTCGATAAACGGTTTAGTTTGCTTGTTGGCAGTGACCGTCACTCGCGCTTTCTGATTGCGCAGGATCGCGTCGCCGCCGAGTTTCTCGTCGGCGAAGCCGCCGATCGTCATCTTCCAGGTTTTTGCCCCGTCGAGTGGACGCTCCGGTGCAGCAACGATCCTCGCTACCTTGCCACGTGCGCTCTTAGGAACCGAATACACCACAGAGCCAATCCGCTTCGGCTTGTCCTTTTCGGCAACTTCAACATCCCCCAGTTTCGTAAGGGGGACTCGACTCCCATCCGTCAGAACGGCGACGGGTACGAAGTCTCCAACGCTAAGGCTGCCGGGGGCGTCAGTACTGATCTCCACCGCCGTAACGTGAAACGCAGGGCGCTGGCAAAGCTTGCCATCGGTCCGAGACGTGTACAAGAAGCCATCTTGCACGGTCGCCGGATCCATACACGGCACATCGTCTTCGTAGCTTAGGGTCAACGGAAGCAGTGAACTTCCGTCCTTCACTGGAGTGCTTCCCTCATAGACAGCCACGTCGACCGTATAGCCGCCCGCGACCAACGAGGAACGATCACCATTGAGACGGTCATCAGCAGCGTAGGCATCTTGCGGCGTCCGCCACAAAGCTTTGCCATCCCAGTTTTTGTCGTTTGCGTCTTGGTACCGAAGGGGAAAAATTCCCTTTCGGGTCGCGTCGCCTACCTTCACGGGAACCCCGACGGCGGTCTTACTAATGACTCCACGGCTATCCGGGCGTCCCGCTAGAGATACGGACGCTTTAGCATCCGCTGTGAGATCGGCAGCACCGTTATAGTGCGCCGTTGCCGTTACCGCATTTTCGGACTTACCTACGCACGGTTCAGGCTTCCCCTGACAGGCTGCAGAGGTGACTTTGGTGTGCACCTCAAATTTGTATACGTCATTCGCTTTGTTAGGTTCAGGAACTTGAATTCCCTCAACCGACCATTGCAGCTTTCGGCTATTTTTATCGTAGGTGAATTCGACCTTCTGGCCTGCATACCGAATCTCAGTCGGCTCAAACCCAGTCGGGAGCACATCAGAAAACTCCACCTTCAACGGGCGGTGAACACCCAACCCTTTGTATTTCTGGCCATCGTTAATATCTGCCGCGACTTGCCATACGACGGTATCGCCAATCCACGTTGACTCCTGAAGCGCCTTCTTATCGACTTCAAGTTTTCGGTTAGCTACCGCATTAGTGTGAATGGTTTCGCTCTTCAGCGGGTTTTTGAGCTGATCCGAAGTCAGGGCAGCCGTCAAGTCCCACGAGGTATTGTTCGGCGTCACATAGTTCGGCGGAGTGACGGAAACCTCGAATGAAAACGTCGCCCCCTGTTTACCGATCGTCTTGACAATCGCAGTACGGCCCGCGCTATTAACGGAACTGAGCTGCTCACTGCTACCGATTTCGAAGTTCCAGTCTTTCGGAACGCCGTCAAACTTCAATACGCCGCCCGTAAGGCAGTCGTCTTCGCTCTCCTGACCATTCAAGTATTCACATTTGACGGTCACCTGGTATTTGTTTTTGAAGCCTGTAGGCTGATTGTCGTCGGTGAGCCGGTTGAGTGTGATCTCGATGTTCGGCGTCGCGGGCTCGGCGAGGGCGACCAAGCCGCCCCCGAGCAACGATTGCATGACCAAGACGCATGCGAGCGCCATCGCGAGAAGCAGTCGCACGGCGGCATGACGATAGACCTGAGGGGATTTCATCGTGGACCTTCTTCACAGAGAAAGAGACAGTGGCACGAGCAAATAGTACACCACTATCACGGGCTCGATGACTCACATGAAGCAGTCGTGGGCGGCCTCGGCAGACGACCACGCACCACATCCGCGTAAAGAGCAACTACCCTGGACCTTTGGCTCCCCCTCGAACTCAAATCCCTGCAGGGGCTTAGGTGCTGAACATAGTCACCAAGCTCACGAAATTTCATGACCGCGAGCATCCGGGAGTCGGCATTGGGCCCCGCGACAGGGATCGATCAGGACCAGGTGACTCCCACCGCATCAAGCTCGCGATTGAGCACGAAGAGCGTGAGGTTTTCCGAGTAGCCTCGGCGCGCGAGTGCGCCGCCAATGCGTCGAAGAGCCGCCCCTCGATCAAGGTATTCAGCCCCGCCGCTCTTACGAAGCTCTTTCGCAAGCCGTTCTCTCGCGAGGATCTGGCAGCGCTCCTTTTCGCTGTCGTACGGAGCGGTCTCCGCGAGAACGGTGTCGATATCGGGCGCACCGACGCCTTTATCTTCGAGTTCTCGACGCAAAGCGGCTGTGCCGAGGAGTTTGCTCTCGCGCCGCTGCTCTACCCAGGCGCGCGCAAAGCCTTCGTCATCGATGAGTCCAGCGGTATCGAGACGCCGCATGACCTCTTCAAGAACATCAACTTCATGCACGCGCTGCGCGAGCCTCGCGCGAATCTCCGCCTCACTGCGCTGACGGTGGGCGAGCAGGCCGAGCACATACCGGCATTCCTTGACGACGACCTTTTCCGTTTCGTGATCGCGGAATACTCCACCTCGACACGGGTTGCTGCCCTCCCCAGGTGCGGCTTCCCCCGCTTCGATGGCGGCGATGTGCTCGGCGAGCTCTTCAACGACGCCCGCTCGCCAATCCTCTTGCCCAGCCCGAGCTTGGGGACCAGGCTCAGATTTGCGCGGGGACGTCATCGTCTACGAATTCGCCGTCCCCCACAGGAGCATCGGCAGCGGCCTTCTTAGCGGACTCATCTGCGTACTGGCCAATGCCGAGTTTCATAAGGATCTTCTGTTCGATATCTGCGGCGAGATCCGGATTGTCCTTGAGGAACTGGCGCGCATTTTCCTTGCCCTGGCCGAGCTGATCGCCATCGTACGTGTACCACGCACCGGACTTGCGCACGATGCCGTTTTCGACGCCGAGATCGATGAGGCCACCTTCGCGAGAAATGCCCTCGCCGTAGAGGATGTCGAATTCGGCCTGCTTGAAGGGCGGAGCCATCTTGTTCTTCACGATCTTGACGCGAGTGCGGTTGCCAACCGCATCGGTGCCCTGTTTGAGGGTCTCGATGCGGCGAATGTCCATGCGCACCGAAGCATAGAACTTGAGTGCTTTGCCACCCGTGGTGGTTTCGGGGCTGCCGAAGAACACGCCGATCTTCTCGCGCAGCTGGTTAATGAAAATAGCGGTGGTGCCGCTCGAATAGAGCGCACCGGTAAGCTTGCGAAGCGCCTGCGACATGAGGCGCGCCTGGAGGCCCACGTGAGAGTCGCCCATCTCGCCTTCGATTTCGGCCTTTGGCGTAAGTGCTGCGACGGAGTCGACGACGAGAACGTCGATCGCGCCCGAGCGCACGAGCATGTCGGCAATTTCGAGAGCCTGCTCGCCGGTGTCGGGCTGCGACACGAGAAGTGCATCGATATCGACGCCGAGCTTCTTCGCGTATTCCGGATCGAGGGCGTGCTCCGCATCGATGAAGGCAGCAATGCCGCCCGCCCGCTGCGCGTTTGCAATCGCGTGGAGCGCAACCGTGGTTTTACCGCTGGACTCCGGACCGTAGATCTCGACGACACGACCGCGGGGAAGACCACCGATACCGAGCGCGACGTCAAGTGCGACCGACCCCGTGGGAACGACTTCGACGGGCGGGCGGGTGTCGTCGCCAAGGCGCATAATCGAGCCTTTGCCGAACTGACGGTCAATCTGTGCGAGCGCGTTTTCGAGCGACTTATCGCGGTCCTTGGCGGCAGCTGCCATGGCGGTTCCTTTCGTTTGTCACCCCGCTACGAGGTGGCCTCTCGCTTGACCCTTCCAACGGTAAACGGGGGTGAGACATTTAAACTCGACCCCGGCACAGGTGTGGATGCACACGCACCGTGGAGGTCGAACAACACCATCGTAAACGAACACCTGTTCGATTTGCACGTTAATGCGCACGCGTGTTCGATTCGCGTCACGCCTTTCGCCGCCACACGCTCACGCGCGCGGACGCGCCTCGGGCGGGACCTCCCAGCGCATGTGCGCGGGCACATCCATGTCATCACACAGCGCGTGCCACACTTCTTTGACGGGGTAGCCCGCCTCAATCGCCCCGTTCGGGGTTAGGTTCCCGCACGTCACAAGCGCGAATTCATGACAGTACGTATGCGCGAGTTCGGCACCAAAAACATAGGCGGCGAGCTCGCGAAACTCGCTTCGCCTCACGTGGGCTACCGCGCCAGTGCGTATTCGGCGCCCTGGACGCCCCGCTCGAGTTCGGCAGGAACGGTGTCGGGAATAACGATGCCCTCTTCGAGTGCCACGCGATCTGCAACTTCGCGGAGAATCACCGACATGGGGTAACCGAGAGCTTCGGTCACGGAGGCGAGCAGTTCACTCGAGGCTTCCTTTTGGCCGCGCTCGATTTCGCTCAAGTAGCCGAGCGAGACTCGCGCATCGGCCGATACCTGACGCAGAGTCTTGCCCTGGCGGCGGCGCGCCTCGCGCAAAACGCCGCCGAGTTCCTGGCGGAAGAGCACCATGCGAGATTCTCCCTTCCTTGTCAGTGTTCCGCGCCGCGGTACCGCCGACTCGCGGCCTAGCACGGACGCCGGGCGCGGCCCCGAGGCCGTCACCCATTTTCGTTGCCCGGGAGCGCTAGCTCCCGCATTCTTGTACGTGTTCACGTCTGTTCAACGCACGAGGGTTCCTCGTTGTTCCGCCATCCTACGGCCTCACACGCGCTCGCTTTTCAGGTTTCCCACACCGGCCCACCGCAGCCGTTACGCATTTACGCTGGTCAGAGCCTCAATACCGAGGGCGATCGCGTCGTCGACAACCCTCGCACGGATCACAGGGCGCGAACCCGTGAGGCGTACTTCACGCACGAGATCACGATTCGGCGTGCTCACGGCGATGTAGGCAAGCCCTTCCGGGTTGCCGTAATCGTCATTCCCGGGCCCGGCCACTCCGGTCGTCGCAAGGGCAACATCTGCCCCGTACACGCGGCGCGCGGCCCGAGCCATGCTGCTCGCCACCTCGGCGCGCACGGCTCCCCTCGCCTGCAGGTCCGCAAGGTCTAGCCCCAAAATAGACGCCTTCGCTTCGAAACTGTACGTGCACACACCACCCTGGACGACTCTGCTAGCGCCCGGAACGTCCACGAGGCGCGCGACGAGCATCCCGCCCGTGAGCGACTCAGCCGTCGCGAGGCTCATACCCCTCTCTTCGCACGTGGCAAGGAGGGCGCGGGCCGACGCCAGCTGCTCACGCGGCGCGTCCATCCTCGTTATGCCGCTTTCTGCGCGAGTGCCTCGCGGCGCAGGCGCAGCCCGTCGTTGACATTGCGAAGACCCGACCAGAGCGTGAGCACAAGAGCGATGGCGATGAGCGTGATGCCGATCCACCACGCGGGAGGCCACATCAGCTCGAAGGGCATGAGGCAGAAGGTGATCCCGATCGACTGCATCATCGTCTTCGCCTTGCCGCTGAAGTTTGCGGGAAGCGCGCCATATTTCAAGATCGTGAAGCGCATGACCGTAATACCAATCTCGCGCACGAGAATGAGCACTGTGATCCACCACGGCACGTACTGCCACACCGAAAGCATGATAAGCGCGGCGCCCGTCATCGCCTTGTCGGCAATCGGGTCCATAATCTTGCCAAAATCGGTAATGAGGTTCCGAGAGCGCGCGAGGTAGCCGTCGACGAAATCCGTGACCATTGCGAGCACGAAGATGCCGGCAATGACCCACCTCATGGCGATGTCCTCGTGGTAGAGCGCGGCTACGACCACGAAGAGAGGCACCATGACCATGCGCGTCATGGTGAGGATGTTCGCGATATTCCACAGCGGAACGCGCGGGGTATCGGAAGCGCTCATGGGTGTTTCCCTTCTCCTTTGCGGCATCTTTCGCGCGTTAGCGGCCCGTGAGCTGCCAGGCGTCTTCACCGTCGGCATCGTCGTTGTCGAAATACTCGGGGCTCACCTCACGCGAGGAGTGGTCCAACGGATCATCCGAGTAGCGATCGTGGGCCGAGGAGGCGTCGGACTCCCCCGCTCCGGAACCGGAACCCGCGTGGGAAGCGTCCTGCGCGTCCTCATACAGGTCCGTGTCCTCTCCCTTAATGCGTGCGATCGCGCGCGGGAGATCCTCGGGTCGCACGAGCACATCGCGAGCTTTCGAACCCTCGCTCGGACCCACAATCTCACGTGACTCGAGAAGGTCCATGAGGCGCCCCGCCTTGGCGAAGCCCACACGGAGCTTGCGCTGAAGCATCGAGGTGGAGCCGAACTGCGTGGTGACGACGAGTTCGGCCGCCTGAAGCAGCACGTCGAGATCGCCGCCGATGTCATCGTCGATCTGCTTCTTCTTGGCGACCTGCTGCACGTCCTCGCGGTACTGCGGCTTCGCCTGCCCCTTCACGTAGTCGACGACTGCGTGAATCTCGGACTCGTTAACCCACGAGCCCTGCACACGCATAGCCTTCGCCTTGCCCATGGGGTGAAAGAGCGCATCGCCCTGGCCGATGAGCTTCTCCGCGCCGGGAGTATCGAGGATGACGCGCGAATCCTGGAGGGAGCTCGTCGCGAACGCGAGGCGGGAGGGAACATTCGCTTTGATGATGCCCGTGACGACGTCGACGGAGGGGCGCTGGGTTGCGAGCACGAGATGAATGCCGGCAGCGCGCGCAAGCTGGGTAATGCGCTGGATCGACGCCTCGACGTCTCGCGGGGCGACCATCATGAGGTCGGCAAGCTCGTCAACGACCACGAGGAGGTAGGGGTAGGGCGCGAGCACACGCTCACTTCCCGGCGGGGGGCTCACCTGGCCCGCGCGCACGGCCTTATTGAAGTCGTCGATGTGCTTGAAGCCGTACTCGGCGAGATCGTCGTAGCGGTGGTCCATCTCCTTCACGACCCACTCGAGCGCCTCCGCGGCCTTCTTGGGGTTCGTGATGATGGGGGTGATGAGATGCGGGATCCCCTCGTAGATCGTCAGCTCAACGCGCTTCGGATCAACGAGCACCATGCGCACTTCCTCTGGCGTTGCACGCATGAGGATTGAGGTGATCATCGAGTTCACAAAGCTCGACTTACCGGCGCCGGTCGCGCCCGCAACAAGCAAGTGGGGCATCTTCGCGAGATTCGCAATCACGAATCCGCCTTCGACATCCTTACCGAGCCCCATCACCATGGGGTGTTCGTTGGCGGTCGCGACACCGCTGCGAAGAACGTCACCGAGCGCAACAGTTTCGCGGTCCGCGTTCGGAATCTCGATACCGATCGCCTTCTTGCCGGGGATCGGCGAAATAATGCGCACGTCGGCGCTCGCGACCGCGTACGCGATGTTGTTGGACAGCGCCGTGACCTTCTCGACCTTCGTTCCGGGGCCGAGCTCGACCTCGTAGCGCGTCACGGTCGGGCCGCGGGAAAAGCCCACGACCTCGGCGTTCACACCAAACTGCTCGAACACTTCGCCGAGTGCCGCGACAACGCGATCGTTCGCTTCGGAGCGAGCCTTCGCGGGCGGGCCGGCCACGAGCATGTCCGGGCTCGGGAGCGGGTAGGCGGTCTCAACCTGAAGTTCGGGCTGCACGTGCGGCCCCTTGACGCCCTCGCCCTTGGGCGGGGTCAGCTCGCGGGTCTGCTCCGCAGCGCTCACGTTCGGCACCGGCACGGTGGGGGCGTTTTCCAGGTCCGACGTTTGGCTGGCAGCCGTCGGAAACTCCTTCTTCCTGCTGTTTTCCGCCTCGAGGTAGTCGTACGGGTCAGAGCTTTTCGCGCCGGGTGCGGCTGCACCGGCGGCATCTGTCTTTTTCGCGAGCGGTTTCTTCTGCGAGCGCGGAAGCGTCGTCGTCTCGGCCTGCTCACTCTCGGCGCCCTGGCGATACGCGCCATCGCCTTCGTAGCCGAAGGCTTCGTGATCGACGCCGGCCTCGAGATTCTCGGTGTCGCTTGACGACCGGCGATTCTTGCGGCGGAACAGATCACTCATGCGCCGAGTCTTCGTTGGGCTGACCTCAGCATTGCCCTCGGCAGCGTGGAGAGCCTGCTGGCGTCGGCCCAAGCCGAAGGCCTCGCGCTCCGCTTCTTCACGCTCTCCCCTGCCCACGAGAGCCCCGTAGACCCCCGCGAGGCGCGGCCCCACTTGGCCGAGCGGCGTAGCGGTGAGCACGAGAACGGAGAACAGGGCGAGGACGACTCCGAGAGTGACGATCACCCAGTCAGGCAGGACATTCGCGAGGGGCGCCGCGACGAGATAACCGCACACGCCGCCACCGCGCGCGAGGGCGTCAACACCATTGGACGGCGTGGGAATGCGCGCGCTCACGGATGCAACCGTACAGAGTGCGCACACAAGCATGAGTAGTCCCGCGAAAAGGCGTCCGTTCGCGTGAACAAGATCGGGCCTGCGGAACATCCGAAGCGACCACACCCCTAGAAGGAGGGGAAGCAGCACGGCGATCACGCCAAACGAGCTCGCAGCGACCGTATGAATCGCGCCAAAGCCCCATTCGCGTACCTGGAACCATTCGGGAACGATGAGGACGAGCGCGAGAATGCTCAAGAAAAGAGCGAAGCCATCGCGCCGCTCTTCGTAGGCGACCTCCCAGCGCTGAATGCCGATGCCGCGAACGAAGCCGCCAACCGCGCGGGCAACGCCGAGGTACCCGACGCGCAAAGCGCGCACCGGGAGGGGAAGCGTCGAGGGATCCGTGGGCGCACCTTTCGTGCGCGACGAGCCCGAGGACGAGCCTCGGGAGGTTCCTTTCGACGCACGTGCGGGGGAAGTCGTACGTGTCGCCATACTCCACAATCTACCCGTCGAAGGGTACGAACGTCACGAGGCCAGCCCCGGCGTGTGAATCACACAGGGAGCTGACCTCGCAGTGGCAACTGCAAAAATCTGCGTCGCTAAGCCTCGACGACAACCGGGATGATCATCGGGCGGCGGCGAAGGCGTTGAGAGAGGAAACGCCCCACCACGCGGCGCATCGCTTGCTGAAGCTGATACGTGTCGTGCCCCTTCTCGTCCTCGATCGCCTTGTGCAGTGCCTTGATGACGTCAGGCTTGATGCGCTCAAACACCTCGTCGTCCTCGGCGATGCCCCGCGAGTGGATCTCTGGCCCGGCAATGAGTTCGCCGGTTTCACTATTGACCACGGCGAACAGGGAAATGAAGCCCTCTTCCGCGAGGATACGGCGGTCCTTGAGATCGGCCTCGCTCACCTCGCCCACACTCGAACCGTCCACATACACGTAGCCAACCTCGACCTCGCCGACGACGCGTGCGACGCCGTCTTTGAGGTCGACGACCGTGCCGTCCTTCGCGAGCACGATGTTCTCGCGAGGGATACCTGAGGACTGCGCGATCTTCCCGTTCGCGATGAGGTGGCGCACCTCGCCGTGCACGGGCATCACGTTCTTCGGGCGCAGAATGTTGTAGCAGTACAGCAACTCACCCTCGCTCGCGTGCCCCGAAACGTGCACGCGCGCGTTCGCCTGGTGCACGACCTCGGCCCCGAGTTCCATGAGGCCATTCATCACGCGAAACACGTCGTTCTCATTGCCCGGGATGAGCGAGGACGCAAGAATCACGATGTCCCCCTCGCCGACTTCGACGCGGTGGTTGCGGTTCGCGATACGCCCGAGCGCGGCCATCGGCTCGCCCTGGCTGCCCGTGCACATGTACACGATCTTGTGATCGGGAATATCGTCGGCCTTCTTGAGGTCCACGAGCGTGTTCGGGGGAACATTGAGGTAGCCCATATCGGCAGCGATGGTCATGTTGCGCACCATCGAGCGCCCCACGAACGCCACCTTGCGGCCGTGCGCGTGCGCCGAGTCGAGCACCTGCTGAACGCGGTGGACGTGGCTCGAAAAGCTCGCGACGACGATCTTTTGCTGTGCACGCGCAAAGAGTCTGTCGAGCACGGGGCCGATCTCGCGCTCCTTGACGGTGAAGCCGGGAACCTCGGCGTTTGTCGAGTCGACGAGGAAGAGATCCACGCCCTCTTCACCAAGGCGCGCGAAGGCACGAAGGTCCGTCAGGCGACCATCGAGCGGGAGCTGGTCCATTTTGAAGTCGCCCGTGTGCAAAACCGTGCCAGCCTCGGTACGGATCGCGACCGCGAGCGCATCGGGAATCGAGTGATTCACGGCGACGAATTCGCACTCGAACGCGCCGAATTTCTCGACGTCGCCTTCCTTCACGGCGAGCGTGTACGGCTTGATGCGGTGCTCGCGGAGCTTCGCCTCGACAAAGGCGAGGGTCAGCTGGCTGCCGACGAGCGGGATGTCCGGCTTGAGGCGCAGAAGGTAGGGAACTGCACCGATGTGGTCCTCGTGGCCGTGCGTGAGCACGATCGCGGCAACGTCGTCAAGGCGATCCTCGATCGAGCGGAAGTCCGGGAGGATAAGGTCGACGCCCGGCTGGGCTTCTTCGGGGAAGAGAACGCCGCAATCAACGATGAGGAGCCGGCCCTCATACTCGAAGACGGTCATGTTTCGGCCGACCTCGCCGAGACCGCCGAGCGGGGTCACACGTAGTGTCTTGTTCTTCAGTTGTGGTGGGGTCCCGAGTGTCGTGGAAAAGGGTGTAGTCACAGTGTCCTAAATTCTTCAGCTGGTGTGCTGCGCGAGGACGCTCTGGTAGGCGTCTACGGCGGCGTGGATGCGCGCCGCGACCTCCGGCTCGACCGTTCCGAGCGGGGCGCGGCAGCCAGCGTGCGGAAGCACGCCGAGGTGTGTAAGGGCTTCTTTGATCGCCATCGTTCCTGGGCCCTGGTTCATGATCGCGTCAACAAAGTCGATGCGCGAAGCGTGGAGCCTTTGCGCGAGCGCGAGGTCGCACTGTTCGAGGGCGTCGAACATGAGGCGGTCGAGCCTGCCGGTGAGGTGGCTCGTGACAGAGACCGTTCCAACTGCACCGATCGAAAGCCACGGCAGGTTGAGAGCGTCTTCACCGGAGTAAATATCGAGGCCCGTGTCACGGATGAGCTTGGAGGCCTCGTGCATGTCGCCCTTGGCTTCCTTGAGGGCAACGATGTTCGGGTGCTGGGACAGTTCGACGGCGCTCTCGTATTCGATAGGGATGCCTGAGCGACCGGGAATGTCGTAGAGCATCGCCGGCAGGTCGACGGCGTTGACGATCTCGAGCGTGTGCGCGATCAGGCCGCGCTGCGTGGGCTTGGAGTAGTACGGGGTTGCGAGCAGGAGGCCGTCGGCATTGCCGCCCTCTTCAATCGCGCGTGCAAGCGCGACCGAGTGACGCGTATCGTTCGTGCCCGCCCCCGCGAGGAGAGTGACATCCGCACCAACTGCCTCGCGTACGGTCGCGAGAATCGCGAGCTTTTCCTCATCGCTCGTGGTGGGTGATTCGCCCGTGGTGCCGTTCGCGACGATGAGATCGTGGCCTTCGTCGACGAGATGGCGCGCGAGGCCGGCGAGAGCCTCGTGATCGGCCTTCTCGAGATCCTCAGTGAAGGGCGTGACGATAGCGACGCCGAGACGTCCAAATACCGGTGCTTCTTGACTCACGGCGCCACCCGGCCGCCCGCGTTGAACGCTTCGTAGGTGAGGGGCATCGCCTCGGCGAAGAACTCTTCGATCTTTTCGGCGACCATCTCGATCTCGCGCTGCGGGAACGACGGGAAGTGCGAGCCTTCACGCTTGGTGCGCAGCGACAGGAAGTTCATCATGCTTCGGGCATTGACGGTCACGTACATCGAACTGAACAGCGTGAGGGGCAGAACGCCGCGTGCGACCTCGCGTGCAACGCCGGCCTCGAGCATCTCGAGGTAAGCGGCATACGCGCTCTCGCACTGCGCCTTGTACGCCTTCGTCACGATGTCGTGCTGCTCGGGGCTGCCCTCGTAAAAGTCATAGGCGCCGGGCTTGCCCTTCTGGACGAGCTTGCGCTCGGGACCGGGCACATAGAAAATCGGGCGCATCTGGCGGTAGCGGCCTGATTCCTCGTTATAGGACGCGATCCGGTGGCGCATGAACTCGCGGAACACGAAAATCGGCGCTTCGACGTAGAACGTGAAGCTGTTGTGCTCGAACGGCGAGCCGTGGCGGTCGCGCATAAGGTAGTTGATGAGGCCCTTGTCGCGATCGGAGGCATCGGTGCCCACGACGCTCTTGGACTTTTCTCCCTGGGTCGAGACCCGCGCGGCAAAGATGACATCGGAATCGGAAGCCTGTGACCTCACAAGGTCGACCGTGACGTCGGATCGGAACACTATTTCGCTCATATGTATCACCCTAGTTGACCAAGCAGTTCAAAAACCGAAAATCGCCGCGTGGCGCTCACCGCGCACGAAGCACGAGCTCCCCTTCGCAGGCTTCGATCGAGACATCCGCGAGCGAAGGAATCACGAGATCAGCAAGGGGGCCGACGGTCTCCGCACTCGCACTGTTGAGAACACTCACGACGAACGCCCCCGCAGCACGAGCTGAGGCGAGGCCACCCGGCGCATCTTCGACGACGATGCACTCCGCCGCATCGACCCCGAGTCTCTGTGCCGCGAGGAGGTAGGGCTCGGGATCCGGCTTACCGTGCGTGACCTGATCGGCGGTCACGAGGGTTGTGGGGAACGGGAGCCCAAGGGGCCGGTAGCGCGCTTCGAAGAGTGGAAGCGTGCAGCTCGTCGCTATCGCCCAGCATTCGCGCGAAAGCGCAGCCTTTGCCTCTTCGAGTTCGCCGAGGAAACGCGCGGTCCCGTCGAATGCCTCGACATCGCCCGCGCTCGCAATTTCGTATCCCTCGACTTTGGTGAAAAGCTCCTCGAGCTTCTCCTCGCTGATGTCGGGCATCGCGAGGCGCAATACTCGCCTGGCCGGTTGACCGTGATAGTGCTTTTCAAAGCGTCCCGCACCCTCGTCACCGAGGAGGGTGTCCCAGCTTGCCTCGACACTTCGAGTTGAGTCGACGAGGGTCCCATCGGAATCGAGAAGGATCGCTTTCGCACGCGCGAGAGATGTTCCCTTCGCGCACCCGTCGAGCGTCGCCGCCATGTCTGCCACGTGTCACTCCTTAGTCGAGGTTGGGGCGCCCATCTAGTGGGCGTCGTCGAATAGGGCGTTCGCGCGTTGAAGCAACCGCGCGAACTCGCCCCTCATGAGAGTAGCGTCTGGCCGAAGCTCGGCATCGACGAGAGGGGCGGAAGCGTCGGCCTGTCGCTCGCCCGAGCTCTCGGCTTCACCGAGCGTGAGGTCGCGCCCGAGCAGTCCCACTGCACGGGCCCACTCAATATCCGCGAAGCGCGGGTGCTCCTTGGAGACGTCGCGAAAGCTCGCGATCTCGGGCGCAACAGCGGAGCCTCCCGCCGCGAAGTGCGCGGCAACTACGCCACGAAGCAGCCGCGCGAGGAACGAACACCCCTCCGCTCGCGTCACGGGCTGCGTCGGCTGAAAGGTCGCGTCGTACTCGCCGAAGAACACCGCCTGGCCGCGCATCCACATGATTTCGCGATAGCTGCGAGCCGTCTTCTCAACGTCTCGATACGGTTCGAGGTCGAGACCGTCACGCTCGGGGGCACCAGCGAGACGGAACAGCATGATCGCGGCGTCCTCACGCGTCACATCGGCGCCCGGGAGGAACGTTCCCTCGCGGGCTGGATCGAACAGATCGTGCTTCACGAGCCACTCGATCGCGTCGGCGTAGCGCTCCGCGGGATCAGCAACGACTTGCGTGCCCGGCTTCGTCGCGGTCGCGGGCCGTAGCTTGAGCGCGGCGATGCCGGCAATCCCCAAGAGCGAGGCCAGCAACGCCCGCCGCGTCGTCACGAGGCCTGCCGCTTCCGAATTCACCGCCCTCATGCCATCCACGCGAGCTCCTTCATTTTCTCGATGAGAACCCACGAGACGAGGAGATTGCCCCAACCGCTCAAATGGATACCGTCGCTACCCCTGAGCGGGGTCGGCACGATCCCCTTCTCGAGTTCGGAACGTGTTTCTGCTCGCGAGTGCAAATCAAGCGACGCGATTGGTTCGGCGCGCAGCGCCTCCTCGCTCGTCAGGAGGGCTTGCACATCCACGAAGCGGTGCCCGTAAGCCTCGCGTTGGGCGGCGTTGACCGCGTGAATGGCCCTAATTTTCTCGGGAGCATCGAGGTCGTTTTTCGTGACCCACTGACCGAGAACGATTGCATCCGTCTTCGGATCACGCGCGGAGGCGACGAGCCTCTCGACGTCGCTCAGTACCTGCTCACGCTGCACGATGTTGTTCTTCCCCGTCCAGATTACGTGCCGCCAGTTCTCGGTGGTGGCTTTCCACGACGATGTGAAGACACCCGATGTCGCAGGGCCGCCGTCGGACTCAAAGAACCACTGGTTTTCCGGCGTTCCCGTGAGCGTGCCGCTCGCCCCGCTCGACAGCTTCCCGTGACACGTGAACGACCACATGCCGGGAACATCCGTGTCCACGCGCACATTCACTCGCCCGCCCGTGTACCCCTCGGGGATATGCACCATGGGCGTGTCGAGTCCACGAAGAATCGTCGTGTGCCCCGAAAACTGTGCGCCGTACGCGAGATTCGTGACCGGCACGGGGTTCATTGCATTCGCAATTTCCTCGTGGACGTATACCGGTCGAGGAGTGTGCTCGGCACCGAGACCGCCTTCCATCGAACTCGAACCCCACAGTGCAAGAGGCCGTTCGGGCGCGAGTGCCGCAAAGGCACGCGCGAGGGCGTGCGAGGGCGGGTTCTCGGACATGTGGCAGAGCCTCCTCGGGTGCGTGCGAGAGGTGAGCGATCAGTTCCGACGCCACTTAGCTTACAGCGAGAGGTAGTTCTCTAGCCCCACCGTGAGACCGGGATGAGAGGCCACCTCGCGCACGCCGTGGAGAACTCCGGGCATGAAGCTCACGCGATCGAATGAGTCGTGACGGATAGTGAGCTGTTCTCCCGGGTTGCCGAAGAGAATTTCCTCGTGCGCCACGAGTCCGCGCAGGCGCACGGCGTGCACGTGAACGCCGTCGATGTCGGCTCCTCGCGCGCCGTGGGGGTCGCGCTCGGTCGCATCCGGGACGGGCCCGAGGTTCGCCTGTGCGCGGCCGTCAGCGATCGCACGGGCCGTGTGCAGCGCGGTTCCGGACGGCGCATCGAGTTTGTCGGGGTGGTGAAGTTCGACCACCTCTGCGCTCTCATAAAACCGTGCGGCGGTGCGCGCGAAGCTCATCGCAAGCACTGCGCCGATCGCGAAGTTCGGGGCAATGAGAACGCCGGTCTCGGGGGTGTCGTCGAGGGCTGCGCGAACGTCGGCGAGCGCCGCATCATCCCAACCGGTCGCCCCCACGACCGCGTGGATACCGTGCTCGATAAGCCACAGCACGTTCGCTTTCGTCACGCTCGGAAGGGTGAAGTCGACGGCCACGTCCACAAGCGGCGCGCCATCGTCGTCGAGAAGCTGCTCGAGGGAGTCCTCGGCCGTGATTCCCCGTACGAAGTCGAGATCGGAGGCCGCCTCGAGAGCGCGGACAACCTCGCTTCCCATACGCCCGGCTGAACCAATAACTCCAACGCGAATGCTCATAACCATCCCCTCGTGTGTGTATTCGCGATCAAGTATGTCAGGCGGTGCCGGTACGGCCGACGTCGACGCGCACTCGCAGCGCCGAAGCAACCTCGGAGGCGATCTCACGCACGCTCTCGCGCGTCACACCGTGGAAGGCTTCGAGAGCTTCATCAACCGTTCGATACGAACCGAGAACGAGCTCAGCCGTTGCGAGCCGCGCCATGCGCGACTGCGTGTCCTCGAGGCTGAGCGCCATCGACCCCGAGATGTGCCCGAGCGTCCGCGCAAGCTCTTCTCGTTCAATCCCGTCTGTCGCGAGCCTCTGCGTCTCCTCGAGCAAAAGCTGCGCGACCTGTTCCGCATTCATGGGACGGCACGCGGCGTACAGCCCCGCAAGACCGGCATCGCGATACGCCGCTGTAAACCCGTACACCGAATAGGCAAGGCCGCGCTTCTCACGCACCTCCTGGAAGAGCCTCGAACTCATCCCACCACCGAGGATCGCCATCGCGACACTCAGAGAATGCCGCCGTTCGTCCCACGCGGGGATCGCCGGTCCGCCGAGGAAAAGGTGGGTCTGTTCGGTCTCGCGCATAAGGCGCTTCGTGACGGCTCCGTGCCGCAGCGCCTCGAGTCCATCTGTGCCATCCTCGCCGCTCGGGTACGCAAAGCCCTGCTGAGCACGGCGAGGGCGCGGCGCTTGCCCGTCACTGAGGCTCCACCCGCCTTTCGCAAGACTGTCGAGAAGCATCGTCGCCACCTCGTCGTGGTCGACGTCTCCGACTGCCGTCACCACGAGGTTGGTACTCAAATAATGGGCGCGGTAGTGCTCCCGCACCGCCTCGACCGTGACGGAGTTGATCGTCGCGGGGGTTCCCCCCACGGGCCGCCCGAGCGCCGTTTCCTCGCCGAGCACCGAAGCGATGAGAGCCTCGTGGCCCACATCAGTCGGGTCATCCTCCGCCATCGCGAGTTCCTCGAGAATGACCTCGCGTTCGGTCGTGAATGCTTCGCTCGTGATCGAGGCGCTTGTGACCATGTCCGCAAGGGTCGCAAGGGCCATGGGCAAGTCGACCGAGCGTACGCGAGCGTAATAGCACGTGTGCTCCTTCGCGGTCACGGCGTTCGACTCGCCTCCCACTTCATCGAAGGCGCGGGCGATGTCGAGGGCGCTTCTCGTGGGTGTGCCTTTAAACAGCAGGTGCTCGAGAAAGTGAGTCGAGCCGGCGTGCTCAGGTCGCTCATCGCGTGAGCCCACGGGGAGCCAAAATCCGACGCTTGCCGAGCGGACACCGGGATCACGTTCGGTAAGGAGCCGCACGCCCCCGGGAAGAATTGAGCGGCGCGTGAAGGCGCCCTCGTGCTCGTGCAAGACCTGATCGAGGCCTGACGTAAAGTCGAGCGCAACTGGCATGTGAAAAAGGTCCTTCTCCTAGTGGTGTGCATTACTCTATAGGCGCGGTCATTCGCAGCCGTACTTTCGTTGTCAGTTTTCTCGAGGAGAAAAATGTCGAACCCCACCCCTAATTTCCAGCCGCAGAATCCGCACATGAACCAGAGCTACCAAGGTCAGCAAAGCTTCGGCCAGCAGTCATCCGGTTCGGGCTCTGAAAGCGTAGAGATCCCCGGGAAGGGTACTCGTACTCTCGCGAGCATCGGTCAGCGTGCTCTTGCCCGTATCATCGATGCTCTCATTGCCGGCTTCGCTGGCGGCATCGCCGCTGTCATCCTCGGTGGCATCATCGGTGCCATCGCGTCGGCGAGTGACGGCTCCGATGCCGGATTCGGGCTGGCCATTATCGTTACCGGGGTCGGAATTCTCTTCATCGCGATCGCCGGTCTCGTCTACGAAACCCTCATGCTCGCACGCTTCGGCGCAACTCTCGGGAAAATGGCCATGAAGATCAAGGTTGTGAGTCTCGAGACAGGTGAGACACCTCGACTCGTCAACGCAGCTCTCCGCTTCGCGCTCCCCGGCCTCATGGCCATCATTCCCATCGTGGGCAGCTTGGCCTCGCTCGCATGCTGGCTCTCGCCCCTGTTCGACGGCTCGGGCCGCCGCCAGGGCTGGCACGACAAAGTCGCCAAGACCGTCGTCATCGCCAATAGCTAGAAAGCTCTCCCCAGCAATAGAGTGGGCGGCCAGGATTTCCTGGCCGCCCACTCTCGTCTTGCTTCGCGTGTGAGCGCGAAAGGCTACTCGGCGCCCTGCTCGGACTCGTCCGTCTTCTCAGCGTCGTCTTCGTCAGCCGCCACCGCGAGCGAGATCTTGCCACGCGAGTCGATCTCGCGAATCTCGACCTCGATCTTCTGGCCGACGCTCACGACGTCTTCGACGCTCTCCACGCGCTTGCCGCCGTTGAGCTTACGCAACTGCGAGACGTGCAGCAGGCCGTCCTTGCCAGGCGTGAGCGAGATGAACGCGCCGAAGTCGACGACACGCACGACCGTGCCGAGGTAGCGTTCGCCGACCTCTGGCACAAGCGGGTTAGCAATCGCGTTGACGGCCGCACGCGCAGCCTCGGCCGAGGGGCCGTCGGTCGCGCCGATGTACACGGTGCCGTCGTCCTCGATCGTGATGTCCGCTCCGGTGTCGTCCTGGATCTGGTTGATCATCTGCCCCTTCGGGCCGATGACCGCGCCGATCTTGTCCACCGGGATGGTGACGGCGAGAACTCGCGGCGCGTTGGGGCTCATCTCATCGGGCTGATCGATGGCCTCTTCGAGAATCGAGAGGATGTGCAGGCGAGCCTCGCGAGCCTGCGAGAGGGCACCCGCGAGAACGGAAGCGGGGATGCCGTCAAGCTTCGTGTCGAGCTGGATAGCCGTCACAAACTCGGAGGTTCCCGCGACCTTGAAGTCCATGTCGCCGAAAGCGTCCTCTGCACCGAGGATGTCGGTGAGGGCCGCGTACTTGGTCTCTCCGTTCACGGTGTCGGAAACGAGGCCCATGGCGATACCGGCAACGGGCGCCTTGAGCGGCACACCGGCGTTCAGGAGCGCGAGAGTCGAGGCGCACACGGAGCCCATCGAGGTCGAACCGTTGGATCCGAGGGCCTCGGATACCTGTCGAATCGCGTACGGGAACTCCTCGCGGCTCGGCAGAACCGGGACGAGTGCGCGCTCGGCGAGCATGCCGTGGCCGATCTCGCGGCGCTTGGGCGAGCCCACGCGGCCCGTCTCACCGGTCGAGTAGGGCGGGAAGTTGTAGTGGTGGATGTAGCGCTTGTGATCCACAGGCGAAAGGCCGTCGATCTGCTGCTCCATCTTGAGCATGTTGAGGGTGGTGACGCCGAGGATCTGGGTCTCGCCGCGCTCGAAGATAGCCGAACCGTGCACTCGCGGGAGCACCTCGACCTCGGCCGAAAGCTGGCGGATGTCGCGAAGGCCGCGGCCGTCAATACGCACGCCCTCCGTAAGGATCTTCTCGCGCACGACCTTCTTCGTGAGCGCACGGAAGGCTCCAGTAATTTCCTTCTCGCGGTCCTCGAGCTTGTCGGCGAGTTCCTCCTTGACCTGCGCGAGCAGGGTCTCGGTGGCCTCTTCGCGTTCTTGCTTGCCCGCGATGCTCATGACCTCACGGAGACGATCGGTCGCCGCGTCGGCGACGAGATCGTACGCATCGTCCTGGTAGTCGAGGAAGAGCGGGAACTCGCGAACGGGCTTGGCGGCCTTCGCGGCGAGCTCCTTCTGCGCCTCGCACAGCGTGCGGATGTAAACCTTGGCAGCTTCGAGGCCCTGGGCGACGACCTCTTCGGTCGGTGCCACCGCTCCCTGCTCCTTGATGAGCGACCAGGCGTGATCGGTCGCCTCGGCCTCAACCATCATGATCGCGACGTCATCTTCAACGATGCGGCCCGCGACAACCATCGAGAACACGGCCTCATCGAGCTGGCTGAAGGTCGGGAAGGCGATCCACTGGCCGCCCTCGGCGTTCGGCATGAGCGCGATGCGTACGCCCCCGATGGGGCCCGAGAACGGCAGGCCCGAGATCTGGGTCGATGCCGAGGCGCCGTTGATGCCCACGACGTCATAGGCATCGTCGGGGTTCACAGCCATAACCGTGAGAACAACCTGGACCTCGTTGCGCAGGCCCTTGACGAAGGCGGGGCGCAGCGGGCGGTCTGTCAGACGGGCTGCGAGGATCGCGTCGGTGCCCGGGCGGCCCTCGCGACGGAAGAAGGAGCCGGGGATGCGGCCCGCGGCGTACATGCGCTCTTCGACGTCAACGGTCAGCGGGAAGAAGTCGAACTGCTCCTTCGGCTGGTTAGAGACAGCGGTTGCGCTGAACACCATCGTGTCGTCGTCGAGGTAGACGGCGACGGCACCCGCGGCCTGCTTTGCGAGGCGGCCGGTTTCAAAGCGCACTTCGCGCTTGCCGTACGAGCCGTTGTCGATCGTGGCGATCGTTGAATGAATGTTGTGGCCTTCCATGGTCACTGTCACTCTCTTTCTGTGGTGAACAAGAGTTTTCTTTGCCGTGGGGCCGGCCATCGCCAGTCGCGTATCCCGCCTGCGCGGAAGACGTCACTGCCGAGGACCGATCCCCTCCTCATCATTGTTGCAAGGAAAACTCGATGGATGGTAAAACGCCGCCCACCCGGCGGGTGAGCGGCGGAATAAAGTCAGCGGCGCAGACCGAGACGCTGAATCAGCGAACGGTAACGCTCAATGTCGACCGACTGCAGGTACTGCAGAAGGCGCTTGCGGCGACCAACGAGGAGAAGCAGACCACGACGGGTGTGGTGATCGTGCTTGTGATCCTTGAGGTGCTCGGTGAGGTAGTTGATGCGATGCGACAGAAGCGCAATCTGCACCTCGGGCGAGCCGGTGTCACCCTCGCTCAGACCGTATTCCTTAATGATCTCCTGTTTGACGGAGGAATCGTAAGCCACTGGCTCTCCTATCACCTTGTTGCACGGCGCACCGGGGCCTGTTCTCCCGAGCACTTAGAATCCGTGGCCGATAAAGCACGGCCTTTCAAGGCTAGCAGCAGCGTTAGGCGCACGGGTCGCCATGAGCGGCAAGAGTGCTGCGAGTCACGGCAACATCGCGGTGCATCTGCTCGACCAGGGCCTCGATGCCATCGAAGGCAAGCGTCGGCCTAAGCCGCTCGACAAACTCAACCTTTGCTTGCCGATCGTAGAGCTCGTACTCGTGCGAGCCGAGCACGTACGTCTCCACGATCCGGTAAGCAGGGCCCTCTTCGAACGTCGGGTTCGTGCCCACGGAAATGGTCGCGGGAACCCGCTCGAGGAATCGGTCGCCGTCAAGTACCGAAAAGTAGCCCGCGTACACCCCGTCGATCGGGACGGCACCACTCGGGTGGGCACTGAAGTTTGCCGTGGGGAATCCGAGTTCCCGCCCACGCTTAAAGCCATGGCGTACCGTGTCGCGCACCGAGTGCCACCGGCCGAGCATGCGCGCAGCGCCGGGCGTATCACCCGCAAGCAAACTCTTCCGAACGAGAGTCGAGGAGATGCGCTCGCGCCCTCCCGATTCCGCCTCGGTATCCGCATCGAGCTCCTCGACACTCACGACCTGGAAGCCGTACTTCTCGCCGAGTTCGACCATCGTGTGAAAGTCGCCTTCGTTACGGCGCCCGAACCGCGAGTCCTTCCCGAGCACAACTGCACGCGCACGAAGGAGGTCAACAAGGTACTCGCGCACGAACTCCTCAGCGCGCAGCTGCGCAAACTCGAGTGTGAAGTGGACATCGAGCAAATCTTCGACACCCGCTTCGCACACGAGGGCATTTCGATCGTCATACCCCGTGATCAGCATCGGCTCTTCGCTACCGGTCATGACGTGACGGGGATGCGGATGGAAAGTGAGGGCGCGCGGCGCAAGGTCGTGAGCGCTCGCGTACGACACGAGCGAGTCGATGACGCGGCGGTGACCACGGTGAACGCCGTCAAAGTTCCCGATCGTCACCACGCCCGGAGCGAGTTCACGCGGAACCTCATGAGGGTCGCGCCACACGCGCGAGGAGGTCACTTCGTTCACGACAAGCTTTCGTGGGAGGGGATCGAACACATGCCACCTTAACCGATGAACAGCCAGGAGGCTTTGCGGGCTGGGCCGGTAACGTCACCCATGACACACCTCGCATACTTCCTTGCATCTTAAATCTGTCGCGCACATTCGCTACAGTGAACGTTGTCCCCTCTCTACGTGTGAAGGATCGAGCGCATGTCAACCACCCCCGTGACACACACTCCCGCTTCCAAGAAGCACGGTCGAACAGTACTTCTCGTTCTCACGGCCTTGGCTGTCGTCATCGCACTCGTCGCGACCGGCGGCTCGTTCGCGTACGCAAAGCAGTTCGAGGGCAAGGCCCTGCCCGGCACCACGATTGCCGGAGTCGATGTCGCTGGAAAAACGGCCGAGCAAATTCGCACAATCGTCCAGAAAGAGACCACCGGCGTCACTGTCACCGTCGACGCCAACGGCGAGCGCACAACCGTTCCCCTCGAGGAGATCGGTGGGCGCATCGACGTCGATAAGACTGTCGAGAAAGCCCTTTCGCGCGAGTCGAGCATCCCGTCGGTTGTGAGCGCTGCCCTGAGCGGCACGCACTCCATCACGCCCGTTGTCACCGTCGACGAGGAGAAGGCCCGCGCCTACGCCGAGTCCCTCGTTCCCGACAACGAAGTCGAGCCCGTCGATGCGCAGATCGTCCAGGACGACGAGACCAAGGAGTTCTCCGTCGTTGAATCGAAGGCAGGCAAGGGCGTCGACCCCGCCAACTTCGTCAAGGACGTGAAAAAACACGCGCCCGAGCTCAAAGACTTCACCGTGACGCAAGAGTTCACGACCATCGAGCCGCAGCTCAACACCGAAACCGCACAGGCCACGCTCGACAAGCTCGAAACCATGCTCAAGAGCTCCCTCGTCGTGACGGGCCCCGAGGACAAAACCTTCGAGGTCAAGCGCAAGGACCGCCTTAACTTCGTCTCCATCGCCCCGAATGAGGCAGGGGACCATTTTGAGATCACGGTCGATGAAGAGAAGGTCGACGGCTACGTTGGAAAGCTGACTGAAAAGGTCGCAAAGAGCAAAAAGGACGGCCTCGTCGAGGTCGGCGAGGACGGTTCTCGCACCGAAGTCTCCCCCGGCAGGGACGGCATCAAGGTAACGAACGCGAAGGACATCACCCAGAAGCTCACCCACGCGCTCTCCACCGGTGAAAACCTCGACGTTGCCATGACGACCGAGGTTGAAAAAGCCGAGGTGAAGGAAAAGAAGGTCGAGAAGGCGCCCGTCGACCTCTCGAAGGTTCCGGGTGAGCTTCCCTCGTACGCGCCCGCCGAGGCCCACAACGGCGAGAAGTGGATCGACATCAACCTCGCCGACAAGACCGTCACCGCCTACGTCGGCGACAAGGCCGTATTTGGCCCAGTGTCTATCGTCGATGGCGGTAAGGGCACCGAAACCCCCACGGGTGAGTACGAGATCTGGTACCGCACCGAGGTTCAGGACATGGGCTGCACCCCCCGCTACAGCTACTGCTCGCGTAACGTGAAATACAACCAGTTCTTCCACAAGGGCTATGCGCTCCACTCCGCACCGTGGCGCTCGAGCTTCGGCTACTCCGCCTCGCACGGTTGCGTGAACATGCGCGTCAAGGACGCCAAGTGGCTGTTCGAGTGGGCAAGCCTCGGAACGAAGGTCGTCTCGCACCGCTGACAGCGGGGAACCGGCGCGCTTTAGAGACGCGGTATAACGCTCGCACTCTTGAGGAGGCCTCTTTTGGGGGCCGGTTCGACGATTGCCACGAGCTCACCCGTGGGCGGCACGATCGCGGCCGCCGGGTAGGTTTCGGGTTCCGACGCTTGAGGAGCCTCAATCCATTGCCCATACCTGAGCGCTGCAGCTTCGCGCTCGCTCACGGCTCGCAAAGGCAAAAACGACAGGGCCGCTTCGCCCAGCGGCGTGAGGTGCAATCCTCCCGAAGGGGCTTCTGCCGCGCGCGGCGCATCGCGCTCAGGAATTCGCTGGGCGTTGTCCACGGTAAAGTCGCCCACGCGCGTGCGCCGTAAAGCGGTGAGGTGCCCGCCTACTCCGAGGGCAGCGCCGAGGTCGCGTGCAAGCGCACGGATGTAGGTGCCGGAGCTGCAGTCCACGACGCAATCTACGTCGAGGAAGTCTCCTGCCATGCGGAGATCACGAATCTCGAAGCGCTCCACGCGGATGGGGCGCGCGGCGAGTTCGACCTCCTCTCCCCCGCGCACGCGGGCGTAGGAGCGCACGCCGCCCACCTTGATTGCGCTCACGGCGCTCGGGACTTGCTCGATATCTCCCGTAAGGTCACCGATGGCGCTCTCGAGCCTGCTGCGATCCTCCTTCAGTGCACGCAGCTCATGCGCGGGGGCAACGTCGCCAAGCCGCTCACCTTCCGCATCGTCCGTGACGGTCGCATGCCCGAGTCGAATCGTCGCTTCATAGGTCTTATCGAGTCCCACGGCATAGGTGAGCAGCTTTGTGCCGTGCCCTACGCCGAGAAGGAGGAGGCCCGTCGCGGCGGGGTCAAGCGTGCCCGCGTGACCGACCTTGCGCGTATTGAGGTGGTAGCGCACGCGTGCGACAACGTCGTGACTCGTCAGCCCCGCCGGCTTATCGAGGAGGAGGAAACCGTGAGGCCCCTCCCCCGCGCGTTTTTTACTCATCGTCCTCGTCGTCGTCCACGAGATGCTCGCCGGGGACGCGGTAGGGATCGGCGTCACCCGCGAACTGCTTGCCGGCACGTTCGCGTTCAAGCTCGCTGTCGCGGTGGTGCGCTTCGACGAGAAGATCCTCGATCGTTTTCGACGTTTCCGGGATCGTGTCCTCGAAGAACTCGAGAGACGGAGTGAGGCGCGCGGTGATGCCGCGCCCCACAGCGCTCCGCAGCATGCCTTTTGCGGCCTTGAGAGCGGCAGCGGTCCCTGCTCGCTCCTCGTCGCTTCCATAGACGGTGTAGAAAATCGAGGCGTGCTGGCCATCGCCGGTGAGGCGAACATCGGTGACCGTCACGAAACCGAGCCGCGGATCCTTGACTTTTTCATCGAGCGTGCGGGCCACGATCTTCTTAATCTGATCGGCGAGGCGCCGTACGCGGGGATTGTCGTTCATGGGTCTCTCCTTGAGTAATCGGAAGTTTCGACGCGCTACGCCTTGCGCGCAAGCGCGATGTCTCGGTCGATTGACGCATCGACCCGGTGCCTAAAGTTGCTGTCCTCCCCCGCGCTCGTAAGCCCGTGTTCCTGAAGGATAGCGTGCACGTCATCCGCGGAAGTCGTGTGGCGATTGTAGGCCAGAGCCACGGAACCGCCGCGGGCGAGAGTGCGAGTCCACGCAGGCAGGGCATTTCGCAAGAGATCAAGAGGCGAGCGGCTGAGGTGCGCGCCCACCTTCGCACCGTGCTGCACGCCGTAAGGGAGGTCTGCGACGATCACGTCGACGCTGCGGGCTTTGAGAAAGTGATCGAGTCCGGTCGAATCCGCCGTGTAGAACTCGAGGCTCTGGCTGCGCCCCGCGCGCTGATCACTCTTCGAGCGGGCGAGCTCGGCATGAAAGTGCCGCCCGAGCGCTTTCTTATTGATGGTGAGCTTCGTGTCCGACGTCGTGTGCTTGAGTCGATTCTCGCGCATCCACGTTGTGAGGAACGCGCGGTAGAGCTCAGCGTCCTTCTTGTCGAGATCCACGCCCACGGGGCTCAGCCCCCACATGAGCGCCTGGTTGAGCGTGGTTCCGCGGCCGGCGACTGGATCGAGGACGCGCAACGTTCCCTCGCGCAGCGCCTGCGCTTTGCCTGCGGCATGCGCCGCGAGGTGCACAAGAAGCGCCGTGAACTGCTCATTTGTTTTCCCCTGATACTTGAGAGTCGTGAGCAGGGTACTCGGGTAGCGCTCAACGTCCGGAAGCGGAATCGGCTGGAGCAAGGGAAGCGTCGGACTTTCATCCACGTACGTGCGATCGGCCGTTGGGGCGGGCATGCGCCCGACCTCCTCGAAGGCCGCAAACACGTGCGGGCTGTAGGCGAGGGCGAACGCGAGCTCGCGCTGGACTTCGGGGCGTTCCCACGCTTCATCGTCGATGTCGAGGGCGAGGAAATCGAGGCCCGCCTCTCGCACGTCGCTCGTGTCCGTGAGCACGCCGGGAGCACCCTCGTTGAGGACGAACGCAAGTTCGGCTGCAGCGAGACGCGGAGCTTCCAACCCGTACACCCTGTTCGCGCTCGGTGCGATGAGGACATTGACACGCATGTTCTCTCCGTTCATCGTGATGTGCCGCAGCATGCGGGGCAACGGCGGCGAAACGGGCGGCGCCCCGGCCTCAACCGAAGCGCCGCCCGCGCATTATCACCGAAAGGCGATTAGTCCTTCTTCTTTTCGCGCGGCTTCTCGACCATTTCGTAGGTCGTGATGAGGTCGCCTTCCTGGACGTCGTTGAAGCTGCCCAGGTTGATACCGCACTCGTAGCCCTCGCGGACCTCGGTCACGTCGTCCTTGAAGCGACGCAGACCGGCGATCTCGAGGCCCTCTGTAATCACGACGCCCTGGCGCGTGATGCGAGCCTTCGAGCCGCGGTTGATCGTGCCAGACATGACGAGCGAACCCGCGATGTTGCCGAACTTCGAGGAGCGGAAGATCTCGCGAATTTCCGCACTGCCCGTGTCCTTCTCTTCGTACTCGGGCTTGAGCATGCCGAGAAGGGCGTTCTCGATGTCCTCGATCGCGCGGTAGATGACCGAGTAGTACTTGATCTCGACACCTTCACGCTCGGCGTACTCGGCGTTCTGGCCTTCGGCACGCACGTTGAAGCCGATGATGACGGCATCCGAGGCAACGGCGAGGTTGATGTTGTTCATCGTGATCGCACCAACGCCGCGATCGATGATGCGAAGCTGCACATCCTCGCTCACGTCGATGCCGAGCAGCGCCTCTTCGAGGGCTTCGACCGAACCGGAGGCATCGCCCTTGAGGATGAGGTTGAGGGTCTCGATCTTGCCCTCTTCCATTGCCGCCTTGAGATCCTCGAGGCTCATGCGCTTGCGGCGCTTCGACAGCTGCGCGGCGCGCTGGGCTGCCTCGCGCTTCTCGGCGATCTGGCGTGCCATGCGCTCGTCAGCGGCAACGATGAACGAGTCACCGGCGCCGGGGACGGAGCTGAGGCCGAGCACCTGAACGGGTCGCGATGGGCCTGCTTCTTCGAGCTGGTTGCCGTTTTCGTCGATCATGGCGCGCACGCGGCCATGGCCGGTGCCACACACGATCGCATCGCCGACACGCAGGGTTCCCTGCTCGACGAGCACGGTCGCGACAGGGCCGCGGCCACGGTCGAGGCTCGCCTCGATCGCCACACCACGGGCATCCTTGTTCGGGTTTGCCTTGAGTTCGAGGGCAGCATCCGCCGTAAGGAGGACGGCCTCGAGAAGGTCATCGATGTGGAGGTTTTCGCGCGCCGAGACATCGACGAACATCGTGTCGCCGCCGTATTCCTCAGCCACGAGGTTGTACTCGGTGAGCTGGGCACGGATCTTGTCGGGGTTCGCGGATTCCTTATCGATCTTGTTGACGGCCACCACGACGGGCACGTCTGCGGCCTGCGCGTGGTTGAGCGCCTCGATCGTCTGCGGCATCACGCCGTCGTCAGCGGCGACCACGAGGATCGCGATGTCCGTGACTTTGGCGCCACGGGCACGCATGGCGGTGAACGCCTCGTGACCGGGGGTATCGATGAACGTGATGGGGCGCATGTCGCCTTCGTGCTCCACCTGCACCTGGTAGGCACCGATGTGCTGGGTGATGCCGCCGGCTTCGCCCTGGCCCACGTTCGCGCGTCGGATCGCATCGAGAAGGCGGGTCTTACCGTGGTCGACGTGACCCATGACGGTGACAACGGGCGAGCGAGGCTCGAGGTCCTCTTCCGTCTCCTCGGCAAGTTCTCCTTCGAGGTCGATGTCGAACTGCTCGAGAAGCTCGCGCTCCTCGTCCTCGGGAGAAACGATTTGAATCTTGTAACCGAGTTCCTCGCCGAGAAGCTGGAACGTGTCTTCGTCGAGCGACTGGGTTGCCGTCGCCATCTCACCCATCGCAAACAGCACGGTGATGAGCGAGGCGGGGTTGACGTCAATGCGCTCGGCGAAGTCGCTCAGGGTCGCACCACGGCGCAGGCGGATGACGGTATTGCCGTCACCGCGCGGGATCTGCACGCCGCCCGGTGCGGGAGCCTGCATCTGCTCGAATTCCTGGCGCTTTGCGCGCTTCGACTTCCGGCTCTTGGCTGGTTTGCCGCCACGCCCAAAGGCGCCCTGGGTGCCGCCGCGGCGACCGCCGCGACCGCCACCACCGGGGCGACCACCCGGACGGCCGGGAGCGCCACCGGGGCCACCTGGGCCGCCGCCGAAGCCACCGCGGCCACGGCCACCGCGACCCCCGCGGCCACCGTTGCCGCCTGCGGGACGACCTTGGCTCTCGGCCTGCGGCGAGTGCGCAGGCATCATGTTCGGGTTGGGGCGGGGCCCGCGGTTAGACGGACGTGCGTTGCCACGGCCCTCGCGCGAGGGTCGCGAATCTCCGTCGCGACGCTGCGGGCGCGGACCACCCTGCGACTCGCCGCCGGGGCGAGGACCTGGACGACCGCCAGGACGCGGCATGCCCTGGGAGGAGGCAAACGGGTTGTTGCCGGGGCGGCCACCCGGGCGCGGCATCCCCTGCGAGGACGCAAACGGGTTATTGCCGGGACGAGCACCACCGGGGCGCGGGCCGGGGCGGTTAGCGCCGGGCTTGGGAGCGCCACCGGGCCTCGGCGCGGGGGCAGCATCGGCCTTGGGCTTGGCCGCAGGCTTGGGGGCGCCGGGTTTCGGCGCGTTCGAGCGCGCACCGGGTTTGGGTGCTGCGCCGGGCTTTGCCGCGGGCGCATCGGTGCTGGCCTTCTGCTTCGGCGCGGGGCTCTCGGCCTCGGCCTTCGGTGCGGGCTTCGGCTCCGCCTTGGCGGCGCTCGGTTCCGCAGCCTTCTTCGGGGCCGGCTTGCGGGGCGCGGGCTTCTTGGCGGCGGTCTTCGATACCGACGCTTCCTCGCCCTTCTTCTTTCCTGCGTTCGGGAACGCGGCACGCACACGGCGGGCCACGGGCGCCTCGATTGTCGAGGACGCACTGGTCACGAATTCGCCCATGTCATTGAGCTTCGCGAGGACTTCTTTACTTGGCATTCCCAGCTCTTTGGCGAGCTCGTGGACGCGAAGTTTAGCCACAATTCTCCTGTCTCGGCCGCGCCGAGCAGGCGCGGTCCACTAGTTCCTGAGGGTGCTCATTTTCGAGTACTCATCGGATGTCCATTGGTGTTATCCCGCTTCCAAATGTGGTTCGGCACCCCGTGTGGGGTGAGTCATCGCCTCACGCGCCCTCTCGAGAGTTCCCTCCCGTTCGAGAGCCGCGACGTCTACCGGCGCCCGGAAGGAGCGCTGGAAACCGCCGCGTGTGAGAGCGAAAGCAATGCATGCGGGATCCGGATGAACCCAGGCACCGCGCCCGTGGGCGCTCGCGCTCGGGTCAACGGCGAGGCTGAGGGATGTTCCCTGTTCCTCCCGGACCACGCGGATCATCGCGTGGCGTTCGCCGGTTTCCCGGCAACCCACGCACGTGCGAGACGGTCGATGTGCCGCGCGAGAGGGCCGACGTGAGCGCGAGCTCGGTGCGGCGTGATTCTCGGCGATGGCGACAACTTCCCTCTCGAATACGGATGATCAGCCCTTCTAGTCTACCCCCGGCCGGCAAAACGTCGACGAATTGCCGGAGCTGCCGTGCGCACTATCACGTGGGCCACCGGGGGTTCAGCGACCGCTTCTCAGTCCTCCTGGCCCTCGGTGCGAATGTCAATTCGCCAACCCGTGAGCTTCGCGGCGAGGCGCGCGTTCTGCCCTTCCTTGCCGATCGCGAGCGAAAGCTGATTGTCTGGCACAACCGCGCGCACCTGTCGATTGACTTCGTCGGTCACGACGACAGAGGCAACGCGCGCAGGGCTGAGTGCATTACCAACGTACGTCGCGGGGTTGTCATCAAAGTCGACGATGTCGATCTTCTCCCCCTCGAGTTCGTTCATGACGGAGCGCACGCGCGCACCCATGGGACCGATGCACGCTCCCTTCGCATTGACGCCAGCGACGTTCGCGCGAACCGCCATTTTCGTGCGGTGCCCCGACTCTCGCGCGAGCGAAACGATCTCCACGGTGCCGTCGGCGATCTCGGGAACTTCAAGCTCGAAAAGGCGGCGCACGAAGTTCGGGTGGGTGCGCGAAAGCGTAATCGAGGGCCCCTTCGGGCCACGTCGCGCATCGACAACATAGGCGCGGATGCGCTTGCCGTGTGGGTAGCTCTCGCCTGGCACCTGCTCGTGCGGGGGAAGGAGACCTTCAACGTTGCCGAGGTCAACCTGAACCATTCGGGAGTCACGCCCCTGCTGAATGACGCCAGAGACGATGTCATCAGCGCGGCCCGCAAACTCGCCGAGAACAGCCTCGTCTTCGAGCGCGCGAATACGCTGGAAAATCACCTGACGCGCGATCGAAGCAGCAACGCGGCCAAAGCCCTCGGGCGTGTCATCCCACTCTTCAACCTCGCCATCGACATCAACATCGCGAGCGATGACGGTCACCACACCCGTCTTTGAGTCGATCTCAACGCGCGCCTCGCGCGCGGGGTGCGGCGTGTGCTGGTAGGCGGCAAGAAGGGCACTCTCGATCGCCTCGAGGAGAACCTCCATGCTGATCTCGCGTTCGCGTTCGAGCGCGCGAAGCGCTCCCATATCGATATCCATTGCGTGCTCCTTATGATCTGTTCTTCAATTATGTGCGGTGGCTATCCGGGACTAACGAAACTCGAGATGAACCTCGGCCCGGGCGACGTCGGACACGTGCATCCGGTGCGGTCCCGGCGGCACTTTGCCTGCCGGCGCCGCCTTCGCGGCCTTCTTCGGAACGTGAGGCGGTTTCTGCACGTCAAACACGAGCTGTTCGCCCTCAACGTCCTCGAGGCGGCCAAGAAAGGTGCGCCCCGAGGTGTCTTCAACGTCGAGAAGACGGGTGCGGGCGCGCTTAAAGTGGCGAATTTCGGTCAGGGGCCGAAACACGCCCGGGGTCGTGACCTCGAGCGTCGAAGGCCCATCCCCGATAAGCGACGTATCAGCGTCGAGGAGGTCAGAAAGCTCGCGCGACACATCGGTGAGGGCATCGAGATCGGCGCTCCCAATTTCATCTTCGGGAAGATCGACGACGACGTCGAGAAGGGTTGCGGCCCCTCGTGTCTTGACGGTGAGATGCTCGACAACGAGTCCGTGCCCCTCGACGATGGGCGCGAAGGCCTTCGAGAGTGTCTCAACCTGACCGGCCTTAGCGGAGGTGGCGTTCTTCTCCATGGGGCTCCTTTCGCGCGCTTGTCCGTACCCAATAGAGTGGGACACCGAGATCATAATGTGCTGAACATGGTGGCACATCCGGGAACGAGGAGCCGCATGAGGCACGTAACAAAAGGCCTGGCCAGGCGTGGGTTTCTCGCGGGAATCCTCGCGACGCCGCTATTGGCGAGCTGCACGGGGCCCACGCGCATCGCGATCGGCCAGCGCGAAACCTACACACCCCCGCCCCCGGGGATAGACGAGATCTACCGCACGGAACTCCTCACATCTGTGACGGACCTCGCGGGCATTCTCGAGACCGCTCGCCCGCACGAAGATTTCCCGTCGTTCCTGACGTCTGCGCTCGCGACCCACCAGCGAGCACTCCGCACGGGCGCCGAACAGGAGAAAATCGCCTCGGCTGAGGCGAATCGCACCGAAAAGGGGGAATCCGCCCACGAGAGCGCAGCTGCCGGCACGCAGGCCTCCGTCGAGCGCGCCATGCTCGACGCGGCACGCGGCCTCGCGGCCCTGCGCGACCTCTACGCCCACGCGACCATTCAGGTCTCGGGAGACTTCGCGGATCTGTGCGCCGCGGGGAGCGCGTGGACCGAGTGGGCCGCTCTGCGGCTTACCCGCGTCGCGAAAGCTGCCGCCGTCGCGGGCGTCAGTGCGCCCAAGCCCTTTACAGATATGGAACCCAGTCGCGAGGTCCCCGCAATTGACCCACCCGAAGCTGCTGAGACTCACCTCATTGAGACCCCCCTCGAGCGAGCGCAGACCGACGAAAACTTCGCGGCCTACGCCCTCGAGGTCGCAGCCACTCGCGTCAAAGCTGATCAGCGTGAGGCGTACCTCAAGGCGGCCAACGTCCACGCCTCACGCGCTGAGGCGTTCGGCGAGGTCGCCGAACGCCTGGGGCTGCCCCTGGTTGCTCGCGAGGCGGGGTACGCCCTGCCTCGCCCGCTCGATGCGGAAGGGGCCGCGAACCTACGCCTCAAGGTCACCTCTCGCACGCTCGCCAATGCGGTCGAACTCGCGGGGCTGGCACCCTTGAGCGAACGCGCGCCGTTCCTCACGGCAGCCCTCGAGAGCGCAAAGGCACTCGAGGCGCTGCGCGAAACCCTCCCCCCGTTCCCGGGGATCGACGAAGGCGAGAGCTAAATCACCGGCGCCCTAGGCGCGCAGCTCGGCGAGGATCTCCGCGAGAGCCGCCTCAACGGCAACTTCGCGGCTCGCCCCACTGCGGCGATCGCGTACCTCGACAACGCCCTTCTCGAGCCCGCGACCCACGACGACCGTTGTGGGCAGGCCGAGCAGTTCGGCGTCCTTAAATTTCACGCCGGGTGAGACCTTCGGGCGATCGTCGTACAGCACGTCAAAGCCCTCAGCCTCGAGCGCGGCGGCGATCTCCTCGGCCTTGTCGAAGACCTCCTGGTTCTTCCCGGTCGCGAGAATGTGGACGTCGAGCGGTGCAACCGCGCGCGGCCAGGCGAGGCCCTTCTCGTCGTGATTGGTCTCGGCAATCGCGGCGACGGCGCGAGTCACGCCGATGCCGTAGGAGCCCATCGTCACGACCTGCTGCTTGCCGTTCTCGTCAAGAACCTTGAGGCCAAGAGCCTCAGCGTACTTGCGACCGAGTTGGAAGATGTGCCCCATCTCCATGCCGCGCGTCAGGGTGAGCGGACCCGAACCGTCCGGGGACGGATCGCCGTCACGAACCTCGGCGACCTCGGCGAAACCATCGGCCACGAAGTCGCGGCCGGCGACAACCCCGAGCGCATGCGCGCCCTCGCGGTTCGCGCCCGTGACCCAGCTCGTGCCATCCACGGCGCGCGGGTCGAGCAGGAGTCGATAGCCGTTGGCCTCAAGCCCCCATCCCTGCGGCCCGATGTAGCCCTTCTTCACGTTCGGGTACTTAGCGAAGTCCTCGTCAGTGAAGGGACGCACCTCGTTCGGGGCAAGGGCCGTCTCGAGGCGCTTCTCATCTGCCTGGCGATCTCCCGGAATCATGACGAGAAGCGGGGACTCTTCGCCTTCGGGAGTCTTTTCGACATACACGAGTGCCTTGAGGGTATCGGCCGCCTCCCACGCGCGAGAGTCCTCGCGCGGGGCGTTCTCGTTGAGGAATGAGACGAGAGCGTCGATCGTCGTGGCTCTGGGTGTCTCGATCTCGCGTGCGGCGGGGAGTGCTGCGATGGCATCTGCATCGAGGGGCTCTCCGGCGACCGTCGTCACGGCCTCAACATTCGCGGCGTAACCCGCGGGGCTGAGCGCAAACGTATCTTCGCCCACCGGTGTCGGGTGGAGGAATTCTTCGGAGCGGGAGCCGCCCATCGCGCCTGCATCCGCCTTAGCGATGACGATCTCAAGGCCGAGGCGTGCGAAGACCCGCTGGTAGGCCTCGCGCATGATCATGTAGGAACGCTCGAGTCCCTCGTCGTCGATGTCGAAACTGTAGGCGTCCTTCATGATGAACTCGCGAACGCGCAGCAGGCCCGCGCGCGGGCGCGCTTCGTCGCGGTACTTGGTTTGCACCTGGTAAAGCGAAATGGGCAGGTCCTTGTACGACGTGAAGAGGTCTTTCACCGCGAGGGTAAACATTTCCTCGTGAGTGGGGCCGAGGAGCATATCGGCACCCTTGCGATCCGTGAGCCTAAAGAGGTTGTCGCCGTACTCGCTCCAGCGGTTCGTTTCCTCGTAGGGCTCGCGCGGCAAAAGCGCGGGAAAGAGAATCTCGTGGCTGCCGGCGGCATCCATTTCTTCACGCACGATCGTCTCGACCTTGCGCAGGACCTTGAGCCCAAGGGGAAGCCACGTGTAGATTCCCGGGGCCGTGCGGCGAATATAGCCGGCACGGACGAGAAGCTTGTGACTCGCGAACTCGGCTTCGGCCGGGTCCTCTCGAAGCGTGCGGATGAAGCTCGATGACATGCGAAGCATGGGGCGTTGTCCTCCTGGCAACAGGGGTTTCGAGGTGAATTCCTCAGGCCCTCACAGTCTAGTGGGCGCACCGCACACACCCCGCAAAATCCCAGGGCTGAGCGCGTATCGTGGAGTGTCACTCGTCACCACGGGAAGGATGACATGTCTGAGCCGCTCACGCTCTCGGGTATCGCGCCGTCGCCCTCGATGGCGTATTTGCGCGCCCTCATCGGCGAAGGCGAGTCGATTCGCGAAGAGATCGAAGGCGACCCAGACCGCCTTATGCAGGTCGTACGCGAGAAGCTCGAGGGGTTCATGATGCCGTACGAATTCGGCCTCAAGGAGATCCTGACGAAGATCGAAATCCTTTCGGGCGAATGGGATGTGACGACCCCGCACAACCCCATCGAGCACGTAAAAACGCGCGTGAAATCGATGGATTCGCTGCTCGGCAAGCTCGTGCGCACGCAGTGCCCACCCGATCTCGACGAGATCCGCAACCGCATCCGCGACATCGGCGGCGTGCGCATCACATGCAGCTACGTCCAGGACTGCTACCTCGTTGCCCACGCGCTCGCCTCGCAGCCCGACATCACTCTTCTCGAAGAGAAGGACTACATCGCGAACGTCAAGCCGAGCGGTTACCGCTCTCTTCACCTCATTCTCGAGGTTCCCGTGTTTCTCTCGACCCGCACGATCGATGTACCGATCGAGGTACAGATCCGCACGATTGCCATGGACTTTTGGGCGAGCGCCGAACACGAGCTCAAGTACAAGTATCAAGGTGAGCTGCCTGCCGAGATGCGCGAAAAACTCATCGAGATCGCCGCGACTGCCGCGAGCCTCGATGAGCAGATGGGGATCGTGCGCGATCAGATCGAGGGGCCGCCTCTTCCGGGACGCGCAAGCGCCTAGAACAGCACGGTGGCGAGTGCGCCAATCGGCCTGAAGCCCGCACGCTCGTAGGCGCGTCTCGCGCGAACGTTGAAAGAGTTCACGTAGAGGGTGACGCGGGGTGCGTGGTCGCGACGAATGAGCTCTGCTGTGCCCCGCATGAAGGGCGCTGCGAGCCCTTGGCCCCGGTACGCGGGATCAATCCACACGCCGTGTACTTGGGCAACCCCGCCAAAGAGCGCACCGAGATCGGCCTTAAACACAATCCGCTCACCATCGCGCGCGATATACGTCCGACGCTCGCGCAGCAGATACTCGACCCGGTTGCGGTAGCCGCGCCCGCCATCCCCGCGGCAAGGATCAGTGCCCACCTCCTCGCGAAACATCGCGACGGCAGCGGGAAACACCCGGTCCAGGTCGCGGGTGTCAGCCGCCACCACGCCCGTGGAGGGGAGGTCCGACGGTTGCCCGGCGCAATACTCCAGAAGAGGCTGACTCTCGCGCACTTCGCGCTCAGGCGGAAGGCCCTCGCGCATAACCTCCCACATGTGCATCGCGATGCTGCGTTCCGCCACGATCGACGAGTAACGCGTCGAGAGCGCGAGAGCGTGCCGCGATAAGCGCTCGACAGCGTCGAAAGAATCGGGAGCGAGAACGCTAGCGCTCACGCCATGCCACAGAATTCCCCGGATCTCGCTGCCGCGCGTGAGCACCGCAAACTCGGAGCCGCTGCGACCAACCGCCGCAAGTTCCTCGAACCGAGCGGAGGCGAGCGTGCTCACGTGCGCTTCGCTCTGCATCGCTTCACGAGCAGGACCGAGCCACTGCCCTTGCAGGGGGCTGATGTCTGCGGGGCGCCTGCGCCACAGATTCGACAGGACACTCACCTGAAAAGGGTCACCGGCTTCACGATATCGGCGTAGATCAACAGGATGCTCATGAGAATGAAGGCGATCGCGATGACATTCGTGACGGGCAGCATGCGCGAGGCATCGACGGGTCCGGGATCCGCCTTCCCTCGCAACTTGGCGAGGCGCCGCCGCGCCGCTTCGTAGAGGGCCGCCGCGACGTGGCCGCCATCCAGCGGCATGAGCGGCACAAGGTTGAAGACGAAAAGCGCCATGTTGAGCGAGCCGAGCATCGACAGGAACGTCCACGTTTTCTCCTTGAGGGAGAATCCGGGCGAGTCCTGCGACACGATCTCGCCGGCGAGCCTGCTCACGCCCACGACCCCCATCGGGCCATTCGGATCGCGTTCTTCGCTGCTCAACACTGCCTTGCCGATTTCCCACACGCGCACGGGAAGGGTCACGACGACTTTGCCGGTCCCCACGAATTGGTCCCATACGGCACCGGGAACCTCCGTCAGAGGCCGCGGGGTGAGCTCCTGTGTGCCGGTCACACCGAGAAAACCAGCTTCAACGGTCGCGTAGGAACCGTCGGCATTCTTAATCGGCTCACCCGAGTCATCGCGTGCGACGACCGTGTTCGCGACTGGAGTTGCCGTCACGGTCATTGCTTGACCGTCGCGTACGAGCCCGATGTCGACTTCGTCGTCAGGGTGCTTCCTAATCACCGTGCTCATCTCGTGAAAGTTCGCGACTCGAGTCCCGTCGACCGAGGTGATCACGTCCCCGGGTTTGATCCCCGCGGCGAAGGCGGGTGCTTCGGGCATGCCCTCGCACGACACATCTGCGGGTGCATTTGCGGGCACGACGCACTGCGAGACGGCAGCGACTTTCGCCGTCACGTTCGGCAGGCCGAAGCCGCTCAGGACGATCGCGGTGAGGACGATCGCGATCAGGAGATTCATCGTGGGGCCACCGAGCATAACGACGAGCTTTTTCGGCACGCTCAAGGCGACGAAGGTGCGGTGACGATCCTCAGCCGAGTACTGGCTCGAGTCCCACTGCTTGGCTTCCTCGCTCATCTGCTGAAAGAACCCCGTCGAATCCTCGCGGATAACGTCGGGGTCCTCGCCCTTGTGAGGCGGGAACATGCCGATCATGCGGATGTAACCGCCTAGCGGAATCGCCTTGATGCCGTATTCGGTCTCCCCTTTCACGCGCGAGAACAGCGTGGGACCGAAACCGATCATGTACTGGGTCACGCGCACGCCGAAGCGCTTCGCGGGAACGAGATGGCCGATCTCGTGAAGGGCGATCGAGAGCCCGAGCCCGACAACCATCAAGAGGACGCCGAGCGCGTAGAAAAGGGGCATCACGGAACGGAAGCCATCACGTCGGCAACGTGATCGAGGTACACATCAACGACGGCCTCCTGATAGCCCTCGGCGCCTTTACGGGCGCGGAACGCTGCTCGACGCACGTCATCGACGCTCATCGCGAAGCCGTCCGTGAAATAGGCGTGGAGCTGATCGCACAGGGCATCGACGTCTTCGCGATCGTAGGCCCGTTCGCCCTGGCCAGCAGGGCGGAAACGCTCGCCCGCGGGGCGAGAGAGGCGCTCCTGGAGAACCTCCGCGCGCTCCGTGAGCGCCGCGATCCATGCCTCTTCACCATCGCGCTCGATTGCTTCATCGCGGTACTGGAGCGCAAACGCATCCGAGAGGCGATCAAGGGCCTCGTCGACGGCGAGCATGTCGTAGCCGCCACGCTCGGTTGAAAACTTCGCGGTGATCACATCGGCTGGTTGGAAGGAGCCGTCGCGGCCCTCGTACGCGGCACGCGCGCGCAGCAGGAAGTCATCGACCTCCTCGACGTTGTAGCCAAAGGTGAAACGTCCGGCACGCTTAAAAGCCGTACTCATCTACTTGCTCCCTCCCTCGACGGGGATGCTCACGCGACATAACCGGGGCGCTCAATAGATCGCCCTTGCACCACTGTAATGCTTGGATACGCGAAAGGCCGGCAAGCGCCGGCCCCGAAATCATGCGCCGGTACCGCGCGCGATTTCCTCAACCCTCGCCACGCGAGCCTCACGGTCCTCGCGGCGCGCATCAGTTTCCACGACGGTCGCGGCAAGCTGCCCGCACGCACCGTCGATATCGCTACCGCGTGTATCCCGAATCGTCGCGGAAATTCCGTGTTCACGCAGTGTTTCCACGAACGTGCGCTCTACCCACGGATCCGAGGCCGTCCACTTCGATCCCTTGACCGGGTTGAGCGGGATTGGATTGACGTGCACCCAGTGGGCGCCCCCGCGCGCGATGAGACGCTTGGCGAGGAGCTCCGCACGCTCGGCCTGGTCGTTGATATCGCGAATGAGTGCGTACTCGATCGACACGCGCCTTCCGGTCGCCTCGAAGTACTCCCACGCCGCATCAAGAATGTCGTCGACGTCGAAACGTTGATTGATGGGAACGAGCTCGTTGCGAAGCTCGTCGTCGGGCGCGTGGAGCGACACGGCGAGCGTCACGGGAATCTCTTCCTTGATGAGCTTTCGCACGGCAGGAGCAAGCCCCACCGTCGACACGGTAATGTGCCGTGCTCCCATCCCAAACCCCTCGGGCGCGGGGGCGTTGAGTCTCTGGCACGTCGTTGCGACGGCACGGTAGTTCGCGAGCGGCTCCCCCATGCCCATAAAAACGATGTTCGTGACGCGGCCTTCACCACCGGGGATCTCACCACGCGTAAGCAGAAGGTTCGCGATGCGCACCTGTTCGAGGATCTCCGCTGCCGAAAGGTTCCTCGTGAGGCCCATCTGGCCAGTCGCACAAAACGGGCAGTTCATGCCGCAGCCGGCCTCGGAGGAAATGCACAGCGTTACGCGGTTCGAATAGCGCATGAGGACGGACTCGACGAGCGAGCCGTCGAAAAGGCGCCACAGGAACTTCTGGGTCATGCCCTGATCTGCGCTCTGCTGCGAGACCTTTGTGAGGAGCGTTGGGAAGAACCGCTCGACGAGGGCTGAACGGTCCCCCTTCGGGAGGTCGGTCATGTCGTCAGGGTCGGTCGTGAAATGCTCGAAATAGCGCTTCGACAGCTGCTTTGCGCGAAAGGCGGGAAGCCCCATGTCCTTCACGGCTTCGGCACGCTCGTCGAGAGTGAGATCCGCGAGGTGTGCGGGCGGCTTCCCCCTGCGGGTCGGCCGCAGCTGAAGCTGACCGGGGGCGAGCCTTACGGGCTCGCCCTTGACGACCTCGCGCGAAAGATCCTTCGCAACATCGAGCTTGGGCGTGGGATTCTCAACCACTGATGGCCTCCACAATTGCGAGAAGAATGTACACGGTCGGGGCGGTGAGAAGCATCGAATCGAGGCGGTCCATCATGCCGCCGTGCCCCGGAAGCAGCTGCCCCATGTCTTTAATGCGCAGGTCGCGCTTGAGCAGGGACTCGCTCAAGTCCCCGATGGTGGACACGACCACCATGACCGCGCCAAACGCGAGACCCCACCCGAAGCCAATATCGGGGAGCCACACGTGACCGATGAGGCCCGCAGCGGCGATACCACCCACGAGAGAGCCCACAAAGCCCTCCCACGACTTCTTCGGGCTGATGCTCGGAGCCATCGGATGCTTGCCAAACAGGACCCCTACGGCGTAGCCGCACGTGTCGTTCATGATGGGAACCACGAGGGCAAACATGACCTTGTTCGCGCCGTTCGGCTGCGCCATGAGAAGGATCGTGAAGCTCGCCATAAACGGCACCCACAAAAGCGCGAAGATGCCCGCTACCGTGTCCCGCAGCGCCATGAGGCCCGTCGCCTCCGTCGTGCGCCACATGATGAGCACAATTGCTCCCACGATCGTGGACACGAGAAGCCCCGAGGCACCGTACTGCCACGCCGACACCACCACGCCAACGCTCGCGACAAGCAGCGGGATCGAGGGAACGCGCAGGCGCGCACCCTCGAGGGCGTTCGCAACCTCGAGGGTCGCGATGACGACCGCGATGGCAACCACGGGCGTGAACAGAGCCGGGAGCACATATATGCACCCGTATAAAAGCGCCACGAGAGCAAGCCCGACGGCGATCGCGGCGGGAAGGTTCCGCCCGGCTCGGGGCGTGCGCGCATGTGTCGCAGCGGGCAGCTCGGAAACCTCGGCGACGAGCCGCTCTTCGCTCGCGAGCGCCTCGGAGACCGCAAGCGGAACCTCGGGCGAAGTGCTTTCCGATACGGCAACGGCCGTGCCCGGCTCATTGCCAGGCACGGCGCGTCGACGACCGTGGCGTGTATTCACGAAAGATGAGGGAAAGGCCGCTCAGACGGTGAGCAGCTCTTCTTCTTTCGCTTCGAGTGCGACATCCACCTGCTCGGTGTACTTCTTCGTGAGAGCCTCGAGCTCCTTCTCAGCGCGGGTGCCCTCGTCCTCGCCGATCTCCTTGTCCTTCACGAGCTTCTCGATGGCCTTCTTCGCGTGCGCACGCGAGCCGCGGATCGCGATGCGGCCATCCTCGGCCTTGGTCTTGGCAAGCTTCGTGTAGTCCTTGCGGCGCTCTTCGGTCAGTGCGGGCAGAACAATGCGCAGGTTGTCGCCATTATTCGTGGGGTTCACGCCAAGATCCGATTCGCGAAGCGCCTCTTCGATCTGTGCCATCGCACCCTTGTCGTAAGGCGTCACAATCACGGTACGGGCCTCGGGGAACTGGAACGCCGCGAGCTGATTGAGCGGCGTCGGGGTGCCGTAGTAGTCAGCGGTGAGGCCATGGAACATCGCAGCGCTTGCGCGCCCCGTGCGGATCGCGGTGAACTCCTCCTTCGTCACCTCGACCGACTTTGCCATCTTCTCGCCGGCTTCTTTAAGGATGCTTCCGGTGTCCTCGCTCATGCCTCTCGGTTCCTTCCGATTAATTAAACATCTCGCCTGGTAAGGCTATCTTAGTCGCCCGTAACGACGGTGCCGATGCGGTCGCCGCACATCGCCTTCGTGATGTTGCCGGGCACATCAAGACCGAAGACCATCATCTGCTGTTTGTTGTCCATACACAGGCTAAACGCGGTCGAATCAACGACGCGCAGCCCCTTGCTCAGCGCCTCCCGATACGTGAGGTGCTCGAGCTTGGTCGCGTTCGGGTCCGTCTTCGGGTCAGCCGTGTACACGCCGTCCACGCCGTTCTTCGCCATGAGCACTTCGTGGCAGCCGATCTCGAGTGCTCGCTGCACGGCGACAGTATCGGTCGAGAAGTACGGCATGCCCGCGCCCGCGCCGAAGATCACGGCGCGGCCCTTTTCAAGGTGGCGCACGGCGCGAAGCGGGAGGTAGGGCTCGGCGACCTGCCCCATCGTAATGGCGGTCTGCACGCGCGTGGACGTGCCGGCCTGCTCGAGGAAGTCCTGAAGTGCAAGGCAGTTCATGACGGTGCCGAGCATCCCCATGTAGTCGGCGCGACGGCGATCCATGCCTCGCTGGCTCAGTTCAGCACCGCGGAAGAAGTTGCCGCCACCCACGACGATCGCGCATTCAACACCCGCGGCAACCCCCGCGGAAATCTCCCGAGCGATGCGCGAGACCACATCGGGATCGACGCCCACGCGGCCTCCACCGAAGGCTTCACCAGAGAGTTTGAGGAGCACGCGGCGCGAGCCCTCTTTCGGTTCAATGACGGGAATCGACGACGTGATGGGGTCGGGGTCGGTGCTCATCAACATTCCTTCCGAGTGCAGGTTCTCGGGGCCACAGTCTACCGGCCCGGCAACGCCCGCCCCTGTGGGGAAGGTCCTCGTGTGAGAAGCCCGAAAAGAAGCGAGGGCCCGCACCCACGGGTGCGAGCCCTCGCGTTCACGCTTGGCAAGCGTCGGAAATCAGTTACCCACGCGGAAGCGCACGAAACCGGTCACCGTGCCGCCAGCGGCCTCGACAACCTTGCCGACGCTCTGCTTCGGGTCCTTGGCGAAGGGCTGATCGAGAAGAACGTTCTCCTTGAAGAAGCCGTTCATGCGGCCTTCAACGATCTTGGGGAGAGCCTTCTCAGGCTTGCCCTCGTTCTTCGCGGTCTCCTCGGCGATACGGCGCTCGTTCTCAACCACATCCGCGGGAACGTCCTCGCGGGTGAGGTAGAGAGGCGAGTAGGCCGCGATGTGCATCGCCACGTCACGTGCAACCTCGGCGCCGGCCTTGTCGGTCGCGACGAGCACGCCAACCTGCGGCGGGAGGTCCTTGTTGGTGCGGTGCATGTAGTTCGTGACGACCTCGCCCTGGACGCGGCCGATGCGGCGAACGAGGATCTTCTCGCCCATGGTCGCACCAGCGTTCGTGAGGGCCTCACCGAAGGAGGTCTCAGCGAGTTCCTCGGGGGTCGTGGCGCCCGACTCGACGGCGGCCGCAACGGCCTCGTCACCGAGAGCGATGAACTTGGCGTTCTTCGCAACGAAGTCGGTCTCCGAGTTGATCTCCACGAGTGTGCCGAGCTGGCCGCCCTCGACGTCGCGGACATCGGCGGCGATGAGGCCCTCCGATGCGGCGCGACCCTCGCGCTTCGCGATGCCCTTGAGGCCCTTGACGCGGATGATTTCGACGGCCTTCTCGTGGTCGCCGTTCGCCTCGTCGAGAGCCTTCTTGACGTCGAGCATGCCCGCGCCGGTCTTCTCGCGAATGTCCTTGATGTCTGCTGCCGTGTAGTTAGCCATTATCTGTCTCCTCTAAATGGTTGTGGGAGCGAACAGGTGATAGTCGAAAAATCAGGCTTCTTCGGAAGTTGCTTCGGCAGCCTTGTCCTCAGCAGCGGGAGCCTCGGTGGCCTCCTCGGCCTTGCCGGCCTCTTCCTGCTGAACCTCGGACTGCTTGAGCAGCTCCTGTTCCCACTCGGCGAGCGGCTCGGCGTCAACGGCCGACACGTTCTTCTCGCCCTGGGTCTGCTTGGCGTGGCGCTCCTGGAGGCCGGCGGCAGCGGCATCGGCGATGACGCGGGTCAGGAGGGTCACGGCGCGGATCGCGTCGTCGTTGCCCGGGATCGGGTACTGCACTTCGTCCGGATCGGCGTTGGTATCGAGGATGGCCACGACCGGAATGCCGAGCTTGGTGGCTTCGTCAACGGCGAGGTGTTCCTTCTTGGTGTCCACGATCCACACGGCCGAGGGAGCCTTGCTCATGTCGCGGATGCCGCCGAGGGTCTTTTCGAGCTTTTCCTTCTCACGGCGCATCATGAGAAGTTCCTTCTTGGTCCACTGCGAACCGGCGACGTCCTCGAAGTCGATCTGCTCGAGTTCCTTGAGGCGGTCGACGCGGCCGGAGACGGTCTGAAGGTTGGTCAGCATGCCGCCGAGCCAGCGCTGGTTCACGTAGGGCATGCCCACGCGCGTGGCCTGTTCCTGGATCGACTCCTGAGCCTGCTTCTTCGTGCCGACGAAGAGGATCGTGCCGCCGTGGGCAACGGTCTCCTTGACGAAGTCGAAGGCCTGATCGATGTAGGTGAGCGACTGCTGAAGGTCAATGATGTAGATGCCGTTGCGCTCGGTGAGGATGAAACGCTTCATCTTCGGGTTCCAACGGCGGGTCTGGTGTCCAAAGTGGACGCCGCTCTCGAGGAGCTGGCGGAGTGTCACAACTGCCATGGTCGTAACTACCTTTCTGGGCCCTGGGCTCGCCCGCCTCACTCACACCCGCGGGGTGTGGGCTCGGTGGGGTTCTTGCGCAAAGCCTGTTCTCGTTTTTTACGGGCCGACGGTTGCCGGCTCGCCCTAGCGCCCTGCGTTCGTGCCGCCACTTGCCTCGTGGGAGGATCGTGGAACGATGGCACGCGCGCGTGTGTGGGCGCGCGAAGTCACCCGCGCATGCGAGTGCTACGGCAACTCTAATACAGCGAACCTGACTCCCGCACGAAACTTGGCCGACTTGTGAGCGAGTCCGCGCCTCACGCTGCACACTCTTTATCATCCACAGTCACGCGAGGTGGCCTTGTCGGGGATTCTCGGGCGCGATGTGCTTACTCCATGCACATGTCTACGAGGCTCGGCGCCCGCATCCTTCTCGCACTCGCACTCCTCATCGGTGCCGGAGTTGTTGCGCTCCCGCCCGCGCACGGTGACGAACATTCGCAGGACTTCCTCGAGCACGCCGCCGCAGTCGTGAACCGGGCAAGGCTCGCATCTCTTGCCGTTTTTGCGCCTGCCGCTCCGACACCCAACCCACCAACCACGGATGCGCACGAGCACGAAGGGGCGTGGGCCTGGCCCATCGGCCCCGATCATGACGTCGTACGGTTCTTCGAGCCACCCGTCCACGCATACGGGCCCGGTCATCGAGGCATCGATATCGCCGGAAGCACCCTCGTGGTGCACGCCGTTGAGAGCGGCACCGTGACCTTCGCGGGAACGGTCGCGGGCAAACCCGTCGTGGCGATCCTCCATGACAGCGGGCTGACCTCCACGTACGAACCGGTCCTCGCCTCGGTCGCGAAGGGGGACGCGGTGAGCAGGGGGCAGGTGATCGGGGTTATCGAGCAACCGTCGGAACACGCCCATTGCGAGGCGGGATGCGTGCACCTCGGGGCCAAGCGAGGCAAGCAATACCTGGATCCGCTGCCGCTGCTCGAGGGGCGGGGGCCGAGTGTACTCCTGCCTCCCCACTCGAGTTGAGCGAGCTCAGCGCGGCTCATCCATTGCCGGCTAGGCTCGTGGGTGTGCGTGCCTAACGGCGTCTTTGAGACGCTCGGCGGAGACGTGCGTGTAAATTTGCGTGGTTTGAAGAGAGGAATGGCCAAGCAGGTCCTGGACGCTGCGCAAATCCGCGCCACCCTCCATGAGGTGCGTTGCCGCGCTGTGGCGCCACGTGTGCGGTGAGATGTGCCCCTCGAGACCTCCCTCGCGGGCTGCACGATTGACGATCGTGCGCACGGCGCGATCGTTGAGGCGACCTCCACGCGCGCCGAGGAACAGCGCTTGCGAATCTTCACGCACAAGGTGCGGCCTCCCGAGCTGCTCCCACCTGTCGAGCGCCTCGAGGGCCGGGACACCGAGCGGAACGACGCGCTCTTTATTTCCTTTACCGATCACGCGCAGCGTGCGATTGACGCGATCCACGCTGCGGCGGTTGAGGGCGCACAGCTCAGAGACGCGAAGCCCGCACGAGTACAGCACTTCGAGAACGGCCGCGTCCCGAACGCGCAGAGGGTCCACCTCGAGGGCGCCCTCGGGCCCGACGCTTGCCTCGTGCGCGGCGTTTTCTGCCTCTTCGAGGATGTTGCGCGCCTGGTCTGCGCTAATGACGTGCGGAAGTGCGCGACCGCGTTTGGGCGCGCGCAGGCGCCTACCGGGATCGAGGTCGGTAAGCCCCGTATCGCACATCCACGCCGTGAACGTGCGCGCAGCCGCAGCGGCACGCGCGAGCGTCGTTGGGCTGTGGCCGGCGTCGGCTCGCGCGGCAAGCCACGCGCGCAGGTCCTGGATCGTCAGGTCCCGCGCACTGCGTACCGCATCGTCGCCGCCATCGCGCTTCGCCTGCTCGCACGTGAATTCGAGCAGCGAAACCGCATCGGAAAGATAGGCGCGAACCGTGTGGTCGCCGCGTGCGCGCTCATAGCGAAGGTGTCGCTCATAGCGCACGAGCAGCTCCTCGTCACCGGAGGCAACGAGGAGCTCTCGCCCGTCTTTAGGCGTGCGCGACTCACTCGTGGGACTCATCCCTCCAGTGTGTCACGCGGCTTCCCTCGCACGGGGGCGCGACTCGGCGCTCAGACTTCGTCGCCTGCAGTGATCGCGGACGCCACTTCCTGCTGAGTCGCGTGAGGCGTTGTCACGCGCGTGAGGAGTCCGTGGCCGCTTACAAGAATGATCATCGAGAGGACAACCGCACCGGCGGCAAACCAGTAGGGGCCGCCTGCGCCAAGCGCATCGGCAATCGCCCCCGAGACCGCGGGGGCAATCGCTCCGCCGAGGAAGCGCACGCCCGAATAGGTCGAGCTTGCAATGTTGCGCGGAAGGTCGGTCGCTTCCATCACGGCTTCGGTGAGGGCCGTATTGAGAATGCCAAGGAAGAGGCCCGCGACGATGACGGCAGTGACGAGCAGCGCAAGACGCTGGGCACCGAGCGCCATGGTGACGAGGCACGCCGCGAGAAGCGCGAGCGTCACCGACAGCACGGGGATGAGCCCGAATCGGCGCGTCAGTTTCGGGGCTGCGAGCACCGAGGTGACCGCAAGAGCGAGACCCCATCCGAAGAACACAAGGCTCAGTTCGTGCGCACCGAACTCGATTCCCGCGGCGTGCGCGGCAGCCTCGAGCGGATACGGAGAGTACGCGAGGAGGGTGAAGAACCCGAAGTTGTAGAAAAGGGCAGCGGCGCTGAGAAGAAGAAGCGGCGGGCGGCTCAGTGCGGCGAAGCCGGCCCCAAGCGAAGCCTTCCGTGGTGCGGCAGCTGGCTTCGGCAAAAGAACGACGATCGCGACAAGGCCAATCGCCATGAGGACAGCGGTTCCGAAAAACGGCATGCGCCACGAGATCGAGCCAAGGGCGCCGCCGGCGAGCGGTCCCACCGCCATGCCCACGCCGAGCGCAGCCTCGTAAAGGATGATGGCCTGACCGGAGCCGCCCGAGGCAGCCCCGACGATCGCCGCGAGAGCTATGGAAATGAACAGGGCGTTGCCGAGCCCCCAGCCGGCACGGAAGCCGATGATCGCGTCGACGCTACCCGCTGTTCCCGCGAGCGCTGCGAACAGCACGATGAGGATGAGTCCCGTGATGAGAGTGCGTTTCACGCCGAGCCTGCTCGAGATGAACCCGCTGAAGAACATCGCGATCGAGGTGACGATCAGGTAGCTCGTAAATAGGAGCATCGTTTGCGAGGGACTTGCGTGAAGCTCACGACTGATCGCCGGAAGAATCGGGTCAACGAGCCCGATCCCCATGAACGACACCATGCATGCGAAGGCAATCGCCCACACGGCCACCGGCTGGTGAAGGATGGACGGCGTGTTTTCGGGTTTGGGAGCCGCGGGGCTATCTCCTGGCGGCGTCGTCGATTCTGCGACCTCGGGGGCGGCAACGGACATTCGAATGGGTCTCCAATCTGACAGTGCTGTGGGCGCCTGAGTGCGCCCGTGCGGGCGGTTAGCGTTGGGGGCGCGCGAGCGCGTCGGCTAGTTCGCCGAGGAGGGCCGCCGCGCGTTCGAGCGTGTGGAGATCCTCGGGCGCTAAGGCAGAGAGCGCGGGTCGCACGGATGCGGCAGAGGCCGCACGGGAACGGTCGAGCTCGGCACTGCCCGCTTCGGTGAGCGTGATGACGCTGGCACGGGCATCGCGCTCATCCGAGCGACGTTCAACGAGGTTATCGGCCGCGAGGCGGTTGACGATCCCGGTCATCGTTGGTTGCGATACGGACTCGCGCGCCGCGAGTTCGCCGACGCGCAGCGGTCCACCGTGACGCAAGTTCGCGAGCACGCGCACCGAAATGAGTGAGCGCGCGCCACCCGCATTGCGGCCGGCGGTCCGACTAAACCGGAGAGCATTCGCAACCAGTTCGTTCGCGAGTTCGTCGAGATTGCTGCGCGGACCTCCAACGGCCTGATTCCCGGATTCCCCCATTTGCATAGCTTGACTATATAGCTTCCCTAAGTATTACCTCAACCTCGTGTCCGTAAGGTCAACCACACGCCGCCCTCATTAAGCAGCTCCCGAAGCAGTGCGACGCACCCTGCCACGGCTCACCTGCACGAGCCCGAGAAGCTCGATTCGCGTGAGGCTTGCCGCCACCTGTTCGGGATCGAGGGCACACAGTGCCGCGAGCTCTCCGACGCCAATCGCGGAAAACCGCGGGATGCCGTCAAACACAAGGCGATCCACGGGGCCGAGAAGGTCGACATCAAGTGGGAGGGTGCCGGGTGAGGCGGAATTCTCCGGTAGTCCGACGGTTGCCGAATATCCCGGTCCTCCCGAGATCATGAGCTCGACGTCCTCAACCCGCGAGACAAGCTGCGCACCCCGCTCGGCGATCAACCGATGGCACCCGCTACTTTCTGCCGAAGTTACGGGGCCGGGAACAGCACCAACGGGGAGAGACAGCGAATCGGCGTGCGCGGCGGTCGACAGAGCTCCTGAGCGCCACGCAGCCTCGATCACGATCGTGGCGTCGCTTGCCGCGGCAATGAGCCGGTTGCGCGACAGGAACCTCCACCTGGTGGGCCGCGTACCGATGGGCGCCTCAGAAAAAAGCCTGCCTTCATTCCTCACACGGGTGAGGAGCGCCGCATTTGCGCGCGGGTAGTAATCGTCGAGGCCACCCGCGAGGAATGCGACAGTCCCACCCCCTCCCTCCTTGAGGCTCCGCGCCGCGAGCGCTCCAGCGTGGGCCGCGGCATCGATCCCGAGCGCGCCACCCGAGACCACCCGCACTCCTCGTTCCGCGAGCGCCGAGGCGAAGTCGTGGGCAACGCCAGTGCCGTAACGCGTCGCTCCACGCGAACCCACGAGGGCAACGGAGCGCAAGGAGTCTGTGTCCTCGCCAGCGTGACCGCCGGCGCACCACAGGGCGAACGGCGCGTTAATCGCGAGCCGCGAGAGTCCCGCGGGCCACCCTGCTTCGCCGGGCCGGATGAGCCTGATGCCGTGCTCGCTCGAGTGCTCGAGAACGTATCGCGTTTCGCTCGCGCGCGCTTCCCACGCAGCTTTGGCCTTTTCGGCCGCGCTTCGCGCGTCGCGGATTTTCATGGATTCATGCACGGCGGTCACGTGGAGCTGCCCAGCCTCTGGGTCGTGGGCCGCTTCCTCGAGGGCCACCGCAATCTCGCGGATGGAACCGTCGAGCGCCAGGGCAAGTGCATCGACGGGCCCGCGCGAAAGCCACAGGTACCGTGCGGCGGCATCCGTCGCTTCAGCGAGGGCGCTCCACGCCGCTCGTGCCTCGAGGTCAGCACGCGAAGCACAAGGCTCGAGAGGAACGGAGTCGGCATCCCAAAAACGTGCCACCTCGCTCCCGCTTTTCGGCTCGATCACGACGTATCCTCCCCTCGAAGCTCGAGAGCCGTCGCGACGTGGGCGCTCGTCGGCCGTGCCTTCCCTTCAAGGTCGGCGAGGGTCCACGCGACACGCCGCACGCGGTCGCGGCCCCGCATCGTGAGGCGACCGCGCTCCACTGCACGCACCAGGATCGCGTCGTCGGCGCGCTCCAATGGCATCTCTTGATCGAGAAACCGGCCGCTCACCTGGGCGTTAACGAGATAGCCGCTGCCGTCGAGGCGTCGATGCTGAGCCTCGCGCGCCGCACACACGCGCTCTCGGATGTGCGCGCTCGATTCTTCTTTCGTCGATCCGCTGAGGGAACGCACGGGCGCAAGCGTGATCCGAAGGTCGATGCGGTCGACGATCGGCCCGGATAAACGCGCCATGTAGCGGCGGCGCTGAAGCGACGTGCACCGGCACCGGTCGCCTCGCGCATCGGCATGGCCGCACGGACACGGATTGGCGGCGAGGATCAGTTGAAACGCCGCGGGATAGGTCGCCACGCCGCGAGTGCGGTGGAGAGACACCTCCCCCGTCTCGAGCACCTCCCGAAGCGACTCGAGAACCTTGGGCGCGAACTCAGGCGCTTCGTCAAAGAAAAGCACTCCCCCGTGAGCGCGAGAGACAGCGCCGGGACTCGCAAGGTTACTGCCGCCGCCGATGATCGACGCGACGCTCGAGGTGTGGTGCGGAGCAATAAAGGGCGCCTCGCTCACAAGCCCTTTCGACGCATCGAACTCCCCGGCAATCGAAGCGATCGCGCTGAGCTCGAGGGCACGCTCCGGCTCGAGCGGAGGAAGGATGCTTGGAAGGCGCGAGGCAATCATGCTTTTGCCCGCGCCGGGCGGCCCGAGAAGGAGCATGTGATGGCCTCCCGCGGCGGCGATCTCTGCCGCCTCGCGCCCGAGTTTCTGCCCCTTGATGTCTAGAAAATCAGGCTGTTCGCGCACGGCGGTCGGCGGTTCGCCTGGGCCCTCTTCCTCCTCGAGGTCAAAAAGCCCACGTCGACTCCACACGGCTTTTCCCCCGAATGCGTTAAGGACCTCGCCGAGATGGCACGCAGAGTGCACGTCGATGCCGGGCACGAGGCGCGCTTCGTCAGCGTTGGCCTCGGCAACGACGACCCGACGCACCCCGCTTTTGGCCGCGGCCCGCACTGCGGGGAGAATCCCGGGCACGGGCCTGAGACTCCCCTCGAGCGCAAGTTCAGCGATGAAGAGCGTGTTCTCAAGGTGTCCCGGCGGGAGGACCCCCTTCGCAGCGAGGGTCGCGACGGCAATCGGGAGATCGAACCCGGAGCCGCTCTTTTTCATCCACGCGGGCGAGAGGTTTACGGTAACTTTTTTCTCCCCAACCGCATGGCCCGCGTTGGCGCACGCACTCTTGACGCGCTCGCGAGCCTGGAGGGTCGAGGAGTCCGGGAGCCCCACGATCACGAAAGCGGGAAGCCCCCTGCTGATTTCGCATTCAACCTCAACAATTCGCCCCTCGAGCCCCCACAGGCTCATGCCGAGCACGCGCGCGACGCTCATGAGCCCACTGCCTTGAGGTGTGTAACGTCGACGTGACCGCCGGGCATGACGAAGACACCGAAAGCATCGAGACGCACGCCAGAGTGCTGCGGGCTTCGCTCGAGAAAATATGCGCCTATCATCGTGCGAAGCTTGCGCACCTTGCGGGAATCGACCGCTTCTACCGCCGAGCCCATCACGAGGCTGCGCCGCGTTTTGACCTCGATGAACACGAGCGTGTCGCCGTCGAGGGCGACGATGTCGATTTCACCGTGGCGCGTGCGGAAGTTCCGCTCGAGGATCTCGTAGCCCGCGCGCGTGAGGATGTCTGCGGCGATGTCCTCGCCGAGGTTGCCAAGTTTTTTGGTGGAGAGGGTGTCGGCACCGCGAGTGTTGACTTCTGTCGTGATCGTCATGCCTCACACGATGCCGAAACTGCGCATCGGTGTCAGTCGAGCAACGACCAATTGTGGATGGGTGCGCCCTGTGAGGCGCGAACCACCGACTACGGCATGGCTAGAGATCGAACTCGGGCTTCTCGAGCTCTTCAACGTTGACGTCCTTGAACGTCAACACGCGAACGGAACGCACGAATCGCGACGTTCGGTGCACGTCCCACACCCACGCATCGGCAAGGTTCAACTCGTAGAACACTTCGCCGCCCGCATGCTGAACGTGCACGTCGACCTGGTTCGCGAGGTAGAGCCTTCGCTCAGTTTCGATGCGGTACGCATACGTTCCCACGACGTCGCGGTATTCGCGATAGAGCTGAAGCTCCATGTCGGCCTCGTAGGCATCGAGATCATGCACGTTCAAAGCGCCCTCCCTCACGTCGTGGCTCTCATGGTCGTTCGCAGCGGCGTGCCGCCCGCGATTGTCAAGATTACAGTGGCAGATCGAATCCCGGCTGTTCAGCCGGCACGAGCTTCCAACTCGCGCGATGCTCGGCGTGGATCCCCAGCTTTGCGATCGCCTCGCGGTGCGCCTTGGACCCGTAGCCTTTGTTGCCGGCCCACCCATACCCGGGGGCTTCGGTGTCGAGCGCACCCATGTGGCGATCTCGCGCAACCTTCGCGAGAATGCTCGCCGCGGCCACCGATACGCACGTCTGATCAGCCTTGACGACCACCTCGAGCGGGCACTCGAGCGGCGTCTCGCACCCGCGCGACACATAATCGTGGTTCCCATCCAGAATCACGCCCGCAAGCGGCACGTCGAGTGCCTCGCGGGTCGCCTCGAGAGCACGCGTCGCCGCGAGGGTGAGCGCATGAGAAATACCGTGCTCGTCAATCTCCCTGGCCCGTGCAGTTCCGACGGCTGCCGGGCACACCTCCGTTCCGCATCGCGCAACGAGCCCGAGCGGAAGAGGAATCGAGCTCGCCCCGCCCGCGAGGGTCGCGAAAAACGCCTCGCGTTTGGTGGGGCTGAGCAGCTTGGAGTCTTTGAGGCCCGACGGTAGCTCGGCAAGCGTCGGAACCGGATCCTCACCCCGCTCGCACCTCACCGCGAAAGCGCCCACAGCGACCGGGCCGGCGAGAGCCCCGCGACCCACTTCGTCGAGCCCAATGACCGCGCACGACGAGGCGTCAGGGTGTGCGGCAAGAAATGCACTCGCAAGAAAAAGCTCGCGCTCGGCAGTCGCGGAGGGACGTGGCATTCGCGTCACGCGGGCCTTACGCGGCGAGCGCGAGGGGCGACAGATCCCTCGACCGCGTGGGGGCGATGCTTGCCGCGCTCTCGGCGTTGTTCAGTTTCTCGAACACCTTCTCGCCGTCCTTGAGGGTGCTCCAGTGCTCGAACGGGAGGAAGAGCAGGACGGCTTTGCCCGCTACCTTCGATTCGTCGACGAACGGGTCCTCGCCACGCGCGTAATGCTCGGAGGAGTCGGCGCTATTGAAGCGGTTGTCCCCCATGACCCACAGTTTGCCCTCGGGGACCGTGACGTCGAACGACACCTGGCACGCACCGTTACCGGGAACGATGTAGGTTTCGTCGAGTTCCACACCGTTAACGCTCATCGGGCCGCCGCGTTCCTTGCACACGATGTGGTCGCCGCCCACACCGATGAGGCGCTTCACGAGGTGATTTTCTGTCGGGTCCGGGGCGAGCCCCACGTAGCTGAGGACTTTGGAGACCTGCTGTCCGGCTGTGAGCGGGCGATCGTGGTTACCTCCCACCCAGTTACCCGGGTCTTGAAACACGATGACATCGCCACGGTGCAGGTCGAGAACTCCCGGATGAAGCTTCGAGACGAGGATCTTGTCGTCTTCCATGAGGGTCGGGTGCATCGACGCCGACGGGATGAAGAACGGCTGCACGAGGAAAGTCTTGATCAGCACAGCAACGATGAGTGCGATGACAACGGTGACCGTCCAGTCAAGAACCGAGCTGAGCACTCCGCTCTTTTTCGCGCGGGCCCTGGCGCCGGCACGGCGCGAGGGCTCCGCACTCGGATCGGCGGGATCCGGTGCGGTCGACGATTCGCGCGGTTCGGGGACCACGGGAGTAGGGGGCTCGAGCTCAGACATCGGATCCAGTCTAGTGGGAGATCTCGCGCCCATTGGGAAGCGGCCACACGACACGCGTCACGCGCCCTTGGGTGCGTGAAACGGGAACCATGCCTCCACCGGGATCACCAAGGTGGTTGCGCGAATCGGAAGAATGATCGCGGCTGTCGCCGAGAAGAAACATGTGCCCCTCGGGCACAGCGACATCAAAATCGATCGCGCTCGCACGCGTGAGGGAATCGGGAAGATAAGGTTCCTCGAGCGGGCGACCGTTCACCTCGAGCAGGCCTTCGCTGGTACAGCAGCGCACGCGATCGCCACCGACGCCGATCACACGCTTCACCCAATACTGTGACGCTCCGCCGAAATACCCCTTACCGTCGAACACCACGACGTCACCACGACGCGCCGTACCTCGGCTCGTGCGATCCACGACGATGTACTCCCCCGCGTTGAGCGTCGGCGCCATTGACCCACTCGGCACGTGGTAGGTCGTCACCACGAAATGCCGCACACCAAGCGCGGCGAGAAGTATGACGCATAAAACCGCGGCGATCACCCACACGAGGAGCGATCGCCGCGGCTGCGATTGAGAGCGCAAGGCGCGAATCAGGAGTGTTCGCGCTTCTCGCGGATGCGGGCCTTCTTGCCTGTGAGGCCACGAAGGTAGTAGAGCTTCGCACGGCGAACGTCACCGCGAGAAACGACCTCGATCTTCTCGACCGTCGGAGCGTGAACCGGGAAGACACGCTCGACGCCGACGCCGAACGAGACCTTGCGGACGCGGAAGGTTTCCTTGATGCCGCCGCCCTTGCGAGCGATGACATAGCCCTGGAACACCTGGATACGCGAGCGGTTACCTTCGACAACCTTCACGTGCACCTTGACGTTGTCGCCAGCGCGGAAATCGGGAACGTCGCTCTTGAGGTGCGCCGCATCGAGTTCATCGAACTTCTGCATAAGTTTTCTCCTGCCTCCCGCCCCGGGTCGGACGGCGAATGTTTTACCCCCTGGCGGCGGGTCAAACCCACCGAGGGCGTCTATGAATCATTCACATGTGCCGGGCCTCTGGCCGCCATTCCCGTGGCGACGGATCTGCCCTGTTGCCTCGTGCCGCAACCCCCCGAGGCAGGTCACTGCGCAACACGCACGGTCATCCATTTTGCCACTGCTCCAAGAGGCACGCAATAGGATGTCCCCTGAAGGAGAGTGCGAGGTTGCTCGCACGAAAGGAGCCCTGTGAACGTGCACAACAGCCAAGAGCCCACCGCCGCTACCCGATCCCACAGGGCCATCACGAGCAGCGGCCTCACTCACGCGGAAGCAACCACCTTCGTCAAGCACTCCACGAAGGAGCACGTCTCGAACCTCGTCTCGTTCCTCCTCGTGCTGCTTGCACCCGCCGCGCTGTTTTGGGCGCTCGCGCTCCTTCCCTGGACTGGCGACGACCCCGCCCGCTCAATGATCGTGGGGCTCGCCATCGCGCTCGCACTCGTGATCGCGGGGCTCTTTATTCACTCCGTGCCGGGGAGGCGCCACGGCGTCCTCCAAGCGGTCGAGGAAGGGCACGTGGCAACAACGCCTGAGTCAGCGGCGGTTGCACGCGACCATCACTCGAAAGTCAAGCCCGTCAACGCCGTTCTTGTGGGCTTCGGCGTGCTCGCAATCCTTGCCGCACTCGCGTGCGCTGGCCATGTCCTTATGGCGAGGAGCTTGCCTCAGCGCGTTTTCCTCGACATTGGAAGCGCGTTTGGCTTCATCGCCATTGCCTTCGCGGCCTTCTATTGGCCCTTCACAACAAGGCGCCTCGTGCGTCATCTCGGAGCCCAGGACCACCCGAAGGACCAGGAGCGAGGCGAAGACTAAGAGGGCGCTTGCGGGCCTTGCGGGCTACTCGCGCCCCTCGAGGAGGTCTGGCCTGCGCTCGGCAGTGCGCTCGAGTGAGCGCTCGCGGCGCCACTTTTGGATGCGCGCGTGGTGGCCGCTGAGCAGCACTTCGGGCACGTCGCGCTGCACGCCGTCGGGTGAGGTCCAACGTGCGGGCTTCGTATAGAGCGGGTACTCGAGCAGCCCGCTCGTGTGAGACTCCTCGACGATCGATTCGGGATTGCCCACGACCCCCGGCACGAGCCGCACGATCGCCTCGGTCATCGCGAGAACCGCAACCTCGCCACCGTTGAGCACGTAATCACCGAGTGAGCTGAGCGCAACGCGCACGCCTTGATCGGCGAGGTACTCATAAACGCGCTCGTCGATCCCTTCGTAGCGGCCGCACGCGAAAATGAGCCACGGCTCCTCGGCCCGCTGTTCCGCGGCCCGCTGCGTGAACGGTTCGCCCGCCGGGTTCGGGAAAATAACGAGCGGTGAAGCGGAGCCATCGTCGGACTCCCCCTTCCCCGAGGCGAGCACATCCGCAAACGCTTCCGCCCACGGCTCGGGCTTCATCACCATGCCGGCCCCGCCGCCCACGGGCGTGTCATCGACTGTGCGGTGACGATCGTGCGTGTAGTCGCGCAAGTTGTGCAGGTGCACATCGATGAGCCCGTCCTTGCGGGCCTTGCCGATGAGGGAAAGTTCGAGCGGGGCGAGGTATTCGGGAAAAATAGTGATGACGTCGATACGCACGAGACGCTAGCCCTTCGCACCATCGCGCTCGCTCAGCGCGTTCTCGGGATCGAAGAGACCGCCGGGAGGATCCGCAACCACGAACCCGCCCTCAATGTCGACTTCGGGCACGAGCTCCTCGACGAACGGAAGCATGACGCGCCGGCCATCCACCGCCCGCACGATCAACAGATCCTGCGCGGGATAATGATCGAGCCCGATCACGGTGCCGAGCACTCGGCCATCGTCCGTACGGACTTCAAGCCCCTTGAGTTCCTCCGGGTACCACGCATCGGGATCCTCTTCAAACTCCTCGTCGCGATCCAGCTCGAGTACGAGATCTGCGCCGCGAAGCCCCTCTGCCGCCGTGCGGTCGTGGATCTCGGCGAACTTCACGTACCACCGCCCTTGCTGTGTGCGCGTCGCGGCGAGCGTGAGCTGTTGGGGCGTTCCCTCGCCCCCGTCAACGTCGAAACGGGCACCCTTCACGAGGCGCTCTTCGGGAATATCGGTGCGTACGATGAGCGACACCTCGCCCTTGAGACCGTGAGCCTTGCCGATTGTGCCCACGACTACCGTCACGTTGTCACTCACCGGCGAGCTCACCTCCGCCGCCCTCGCCGCTCTCGCCCGGGTCCTCGCTCGGGAGGTCAACGGCGCCTTCGTATCCCGCTGCCTCGCACGCCGCGCCGAAACCATCGAGAGTCGAACGCGAGCCGGAGGAGTTCGGATCTCCGTCAAGAACTTTTTGGAACGGTTTTTGGACCTCGATGAGGGCCTTCTTCACACCCTCGTCATCGACGTTATCGATCTCGTCCTGGAGAATGTCGCTGAGGTTCTGTACCTTTGCACGATCGGACTTCGGAACATACTTGCCGCGAAAACCAACGGCTTTAAAGGAGTTCGAGGTGAAAACGTTGCCGTTGCGGTATTCGGTGAACAGCTGCGGCTTTGTCGCAAGCTCAGCACACACGAGTTTTGCGGGTTTCTTGCCCTTCTCACCGCCACCGCTCGCCCACGTCGCGTGCACCGACATCGGCGCGCACGCCGATGCGAGACCCTCGAGCGCTCCCTTGAAGGCTTCGGTATCGGCGTCCTTCCCCTTCGCGGATTCAGTTTCGATCCAGTCGGCGACCTTGCCGGCCGCACCCTTAGCATCCTCGGTGGATTCAGCAAACGTCCCACGCACATCCTCGGCGGCAGTCTGGAACATGTACTCGTTCGTACCGCCGATCTCAAGGGCACTCGCCCCCATGGCAATCGCCTGGAAGTACTCGGGCGAGACGTAATCTGGGTCGCCAAAGAACTGCGTGCACGCGTACTCGGTCGCGGGATCGACCTGGGGCTTCTTCTTTATCGTCGTGACCTCCACGGTGCCACCACCCGAGGGCTCACCGCCTGTCGAGCCGATTGCGTCGCACCCGGCAGCGCCGAGCGCCAGAAGTCCCGCTGCGCCGAAGGCAGCGAGCGGGCGAAGAATGCGGGAGAGCTTCATGGAATCCTCACTCACGGGTCTCATAAGGAAAGGCGGCAGCCGCGCCACACTGTAGCGTTGCTGCCGCCTCAAGGTGCGTTGTCACCGTTAGCGCTTGTCGGTGTCCACGATGTCCACGCGAATGTCGTCGTTGGACAGTGCCGTGGTCACGGTGCGCAGCGCCCGGGCCGTGCGACCCGAACGCCCGATCACGCGCCCGAGATCATCGGGGTGAACGCGCACTTCGAGCAGCGGCCCCCGGCGGGTCGACTTTTCCTTGACGCGCACGTCATCGGGGTTGTCGACGATCCCGCACACGAGGTGCGCGAGAGCTTCGGCGCGGGCACTCATGCTCAGGCCTCTTCGGTGGTCTCTTCGGAAGTCTCGGCCTCGGCACCCTCAGCCGACTCCTCGGAGGACTCGGCGTTCTCGGCAGCCTCAGCGGCTTCCTTCTCAGCGGCGGCTTCGGCCTCAGCCTTTTCCTTGGCGGCCTTGACCTCTTCGCGCTTTTCAGCGGCGGCCTTGTCAGCGGCGGCGATGCGCTCTTCGGCGCTCACCTTTGCCTCCTTGGGCTTGAGGGTGCCTTCTGTGCCCTCTTCACCCTTGAACTTTGCCCACTCACCGGTGACCTTGAGGATCGCGGCGACCTGGTCGCTGGGCTGGGCACCCACGCCGAGCCAGTACTGCGCGCGCTCCGAGTCAACTTCCATGAACGAGGGCTGCTCGTTCGGGTTGTACTTGCCGATCTCTTCGATCACGGCGCCATCGCGCTTCTTGCGCGAGTCAACAACAACGATGCGGTAAACCGGTGCATGGACCTTGCCCATGCGCTTTAGACGAATCTTGACGGCCACGAGGCTGTCTCTCCTTCTGCGTAAGAATGGGTGAGAATCGCGCCGCCCGTGGGGTCAACATAAGCTGCGCTTTCCTCGGCTGGACGTGCCCGGCCGGGTAGAGGGCTCCGGAGCGGGCACATACAAGGGTCAATTATGCCCGAAACCGGCCCCTCAGCGAAAGGCCGTAGCGTGTGCCACCGGGCACAGTTGAGGATCCGACGGCCGCTGCGCCTCCGCCGTTACTCGCCAGACAGAGGCGCCGAGCAATGGTCGGAAATACTGAGCGCAAAGAACCGATCGACGGCGAACGCGGGATACCCCTCGCCGTCGGCACCCGCCCCGCTCTCCCAATCGCCGAGTCGCGCGAGCCTGAGCTCTTTGCGGAACTGCCTGAGCTTGCGATGCGTCTCGTGCGTATCGCCGGCCGTGGCGATAGCGCGAAAGTCAGCGAAGGCCTTTTCTACGCTCGAGCGTTCGTACAGCCTCACGGCTCCACCAACGGCGCCGGCCTGCGCGTCGGCCCACGTCAGTGGCTGATGCGCCGCGAGAAAGTCATCCACGCAAATCACGAGGGCATTGTGCTCGCTGAGCGGATCGGCCCGCAGTTCGCGCACGACCGCTTCGAGGGCTTCGTCCACGACGGCTGCCTGGTAGCCCTCGCGCATAAGCCCGACGCGCGGGAACGACTGCGCCTCAATACGCTCGGCGAGAGCGAACGAGCGCTCGACGTCTCCCTCGGTGAGCACGAGTTCCTCATCTAGGGTGTCGAGGAAACGATCGACGTTATCGATGCAGTAGCGCGCGCCACGCCTCGACGTGGGGAATCGAAGTCCCGAGGTGAGAGCGGGAAGGCTACCGGTCGTGACGGTGGACATCGGCTACTTTCCGAGCATCTTGCGAAGTTCTGGGGGAAGCTGATTCATGTCGAGGTTCGACAAGTCGGCGCTGGCGTCGGCGGAATTCCCCGCCCCTCCAAACGCGCCCGCGCCGCCGAAGGCCGAACCCTTCTTCTGGGCCTGCTGCTCCGCCCACGCCTTTTCTTCGGCTGCGCGCTTCGCAGGGTTGCCCGAACGGGACTTCTTTTTGTTTTTCTTCGGGGACTGCATGCGTCCGCGGGATTTCTTGCCAAATCCCATGCCCGGCGCCCCGAAACCGCCGCCGCCAGCCAGGCCCTTACCTACCGAGCCCATCATCTTTTGCATCTGCTTGAACTGATCGAGCAGACGATTCACTTCGGTCACGGTCGTGCCGGAGCCCTTCGCGATGCGTGCTCGGCGTGTGCCGTTGATCTCTTTGGGGTTCGCGCGCTCGAACGGCGTCATGGACTGCACCATTGCTTCGATACGGGTGATCATCGAATCGTCGAACTGATCGATCGCCTGCTTGTACTGGCGCATGTTCGGCATCATGCCGAGCATCTTCTTCATCGAGCCCATCGACTTGATCTGCTGGAGCATCGACATGAAGTCGTTGAGGTTGAATTCTTCGCCCTGCGCGAGCTTCGAGGCGACCTTCTCGGCTTCCTCGCGATCCATGCGCTTTTCGGCCTGCTCGATGAGGGTAAGCACGTCGCCCATATCGAGGATGCGGCTCGCCATGCGGTCCGGGTGGAACCGCTCGAAATCACCGAGTGCCTCACCGGTCGAGGCGAAGAGGATCGGGCGGTCGGTGATGCCCGTGATGGAGAGGGCCGCGCCACCGCGTGCATCGCCGTCGAGTTTCGACAGCACCACGCCCGTGAAGCCCACGCCGTCGCGGAACGCTTCGGCAACGCGCGCGGCATCCTGGCCGATCATCGCGTCGACGACGAAAAGGGTGTTGTCGGGGTTGACGGCATCGCGGATATCCCGCGCCTGCTGCATCATTTCTTCGTCGATGCCGAGGCGGCCCGCGGTATCAACGATCACAACGTCGTACTGCTCGTGCGCCGCCGTCGCGACACCGTCGAGGGCAACGACAACAGGGTCCCCCACGCCATTGCCGGGCTCGGGAGCGAACACCTTGACGCCCGCCCGCTCACCGACGATCTGGAGCTGGTTGACGGCATTGGGGCGCTGGAGGTCCGACGCAACGAGCAGCGGCGTGTGACCCTCGTCCTTGAGGTACTTGGCAAGCTTGCCGGCGAGTGTCGTTTTACCGGCGCCCTGGAGGCCCGCGAGCATGATGACGGTCGGCGGGTTTTTCGCGAACTGGAGCCCGCCGGTCGCACCGCCGAGAACCTCCACAAGTTCGGCGTGCACGATCTTGACGACCTGCTGCGCGGGGTTGAGGGCCTTCGACACCTCGGCGCCTAGGGCACGCTCGCGCACGCGCGCGGCAAACTGCCGAACGACGGGGACGGCGACGTCCGCGTCAAGCAGTGCGCGGCGGATCTCGCGCACGGTCTTGTCGATATCGGCCTCAGTGAGGCGGCCCTGGCCACGCAGGCCCTTGAGGGTCTTACTAATACGATCGGAAAGATTGTCAAACACGAAAAAATAGCCTCGGGAAACTTGGGGCGGCGAGCGAGGTGACGGCGCGCACCCGTGGGGGCGCACCTCGCGAGCCGGAGCGCACCCATTGTAACGGGGGTCGGTGCGCTCCGGCTCGCGCGAAAGGGGTGAGGGGAACTACTCGAGGAGTGCGTCCACGAACCCGTACGGGTCGAACGGCGTGAGGTCGTCCATGCCTTCACCGAGACCCACGAGCTTCACGGGCACACCGAGCTCGCGCTGGACGTTGACGACAATGCCGCCCTTCGCGGTGCCGTCGAGCTTCGTGAGCGCAATGCCCGTGACGTTCACGGCCTCAGCGAACACGCGCGCCTGCTGCATGCCGTTCTGGCCGGTCGTCGCGTCAAGGACGAGGATGACCTCCTGGATCTCGGCCCCCTTGAGAGCCTTCGAGGCGACGCGGCGAATCTTGCCGAGTTCGTCCATGAGCCCCTTCTTGTTCTGGAGGCGACCGGCCGTATCGATCACGACGACATCGACACCCTGGTCAATGCCGGCCTGAACAGCGTCGAAGGCGACCGAGGCCGGATCGGCGTTTTCGCGTTCGCTGCGCACGGTTGTGACGCCCACCCGTTCGCCCCACGTCTGGAGCTGCTCGGCGGCTGCGGCACGGAATGTATCGGCAGCCCCAAAGAGTACGGTGCGGCCTTCGGCAATGAGGACGCGACCGAACTTACCGGTCGTCGTCGTCTTTCCGGTTCCGTTGACGCCGACCATCATGACGACGCTCGGCACCATCGAACCGTCGGGCGCCTCGATCGCGCTCGCCGCGAGTCGACGGTCGAGGCCGGGGTTGACGAGCTTGACGAGTTCTTCACGCAGCACTTCGCGGATCGCGTCGGGATCTTTCGTGCCGAGCACCTGCACGCGCTCGCGCAGCGCTTCCATCAGTTCGTCGGTCGCATCAGGGCCGAGGTCGGCCATGAGGAGGGTTTCCTCGATCTCGTCCCACGTGTCCATGTCGATCTCACCGCTCGTGAGCAGTGCGAGGATGCCGCGGCCAATCGAACCGGAGCGCTGGAGGCGCTCGCGAAGGCGCACCATGCGATCGGCGGTCGGCTCAGGAGCCTCGACGGGGGTGTGCGGCTCGGCTTCGACGTCCGCCTGCTCGACTTCCTCGGCCGGAGCAACCGGCTCGGCGGGCTCGACGGGTTCAACGGGGTCGACCGGCTCGGCAGTTTCAACGGGTTCGACCGGCGCGACGGGCTCGACCGGTTCAACGGTTTCAGCGGGCGCCACGGGTGCGGCAGGGGTGGCCTCAGGTGTGTCCGATGCCTGCACGCCGCCCTCGTGCGGCACTTCGGCGTCGACGGGAGCCTGGGAGGCGTCGGCTCCCTCCTCCTCTTCACTTTCCGCTTCGCGCGCGGGTTTCTTAGCCGGCGCCGAAAGCGACTCCCCCCACGTGGGGGCGGCGGGACGCTCCGGCTTTGCGGCTTCCTTGCGCTCACCCTTGGCATCTTTCTCCGGCGCCTCTTTGCCGTCGGTGTCACTTCCCGACGGCCGCGTGAGCGCCCACAACCCCGCCGCGATGACGGCGACGCCGCCGCCGCTTGCGACGAGGGTCAATATCAGTTCGTTTAAGTCCATTAGCCCTCCCTTAACCAGCCACGCACGTGAGGGCGCGCGGCAAAGACTTCCTCGCTAGTGTACGAAAACGCCCGCGCAAGCGCGGGCGTGGCTGTGGTGAGACGATGCGCGTGCAGCACCTCACGAAGCGAGACGCAACGGCTCGCCCTCTGCTTCAGCTTGATCGGTATTTGATGAGTCACGATCCGTGCGCGATGCGGCGCTGCGCCCTTCACGCTCACGCAGGGGCCAGGCTTGAACGGGCACGCTCGCGCGCATTGACGCCGAGGGGGTACGGCTCACTGACTTCGGCGAGCCCTTCGAACGCGAGGGAAGATTGCCCGACTTCTTCTGCGACATCACAACGACGGCGATGAGCCCCGCGGCCAGTGCGACGGCCACAAGCATGAAGAGGATGACAGATTCCATACCCGAAATTTTACCTCACCTTTACTCGAAAGATCGCGAGCGAAGGCCGTGAGTCCTGACTTTACGTGTGTTCTTCGCGATAGCGAATCCCGTACGGAGCCTCGACCCCACGCGCGCGTCACGCCGAAAGAGCCGGGAACCAAATAGCGATCTCGCGCGCAGCCGATTCGGGCGAATCCGAACCGTGGATGAGATTCTCAATCACGGGCTTATCCCAGGCGCGACCCAGGTCACCGCGGATCGTGCCGGGGGCGGCCTCCGTCGGTTTTGTCGCCCCCATGAGCGTACGCATCCCCGCGATGCATTCCTCCCCCGCGACAACCAGCGCGACAAGCGGACCCGAACTCATGAACTCGAGCATGGGCGGGAAGAATGGCTTGCCCTCGTGTTCGGCGTAGTGCGCTGTGAGCTCCTCGAGGCTCGCAGCGCGCTGGTCGAGCGCGAGAATCTCGTAGCCCTTTTGCTCGATGCGACGAATGATTTCGCCACGCAACTGACGCTTCACAGCATCAGGCTTGAGAAGAATGAGCGTGCGTTCTTGTGTCATGCCTCTCACCTTAGCGTGCGGCGGCATCATCTCCCAGAACACGACGATCGATCGCGTCCTTCTCTCGGTCGAGCTGGCGCCCCTTGACCACACCGAGCCAGTAGAGCACCGCGAAGAATGCGCCAACGACGTACATGGCGGGCACGAAGAGTCCAAAAAGGATGAGCGGCGCTTGGAGCGCGAGGCCGAACCAGTAGGGCCACGCCTGGCCCTTCGAGAGCAAGCGCGCCGCGAGAATGAACACGACGAGCAGCACGAGGGCAAGAATCCAACTCACGAGACGTGTGTCAGGCGCGAGGCCGTGAGCGACAAGACCACCGAAAAGCGCCACGAAGGCTTCGCAGGCAAGAATCGTCGCGCACAGCATGCGCTGCGCGCCCGACTTGCGGGTGGAGGGGGTGATGTCCACGTTCCTCACTCCCCCACCCGGCCAAGAAGCTGGCGTACTTCAGCCGCGAGCGTGATCGAGCCTGTGGCCACGATGCCCGAGAAATCATCCCCGCCCTGTTCGGCAGCGTCCACCGCTGCTTGGATCGCATCGGGCAGGCTCGCGCATTCGATCACGCGGTCCTCATCTCCGAAAATATCTCGTGCTTCCATCGCCAGCAGATCCGTGGGGATCGCACGCGGCGAAGTGCTCTCGGTGATCACGACGATGTCGAAGAGTGGTTCGAGGATCGCGAGGATTTCGCTCGCGTCTTTCTCCTTGAGGATGCCCACGATGCCCACGGTGCGCGTGAACCGGAAGCTCTCGCGTACCGTTTCAACGAGCACTTCGGCACCTGCGGGGTTATGCGCGGCGTCAACGAGGATCGTGGGTGCCTGGCGCACAACTTCGGCGCGGCCCGGGGAGGTCACGCGCTCGAGGCCCGCGCGGACGAGATCGCCGTCGAGCGGGGCATCACCACCCGTGAGGAGTGCCTCTGCCGCAGCGATCGCGAGAAGAGCGTTGTGTGCCTGGTGGGCGCCCAGAAGCGGAACAAAGACCTCCTCGTAGCGCGCGGCGATCGACTGCACCGCGATCATCTGCCCGCCAACCGCGGGCACGCGGTCGAGCACGCCGATTTGCTCGCCTTCGATCGCGGCGGAGACACCGAGCTCGGCGCAGCGATTCTTGAGCACGTCAAGCGCGCCGAAGAACTGCTGCGCGGCGATCACCGCGAGCGCCCCTTCCTTGAGGATTCCCGCTTTCTCCCCCGCGATCTCCTCGATCGTCTCCCCGAGGTAGTCCTGGTGATCGAAGGCGATCGGGGTGATCACGGTGACGTCGGGATCGATCACGTTCGTCGCGTCCCAGCGGCCCCCGAGGCCCACCTCGACGATCGCGACGTCGACCGGTGCGCTCGCGAATGCTTGGAACTGCATGGCCGTGAGGAATTCAAACATGCTGATTCGCACGCCCGTCTCGGCGAATTCTCGGTCGACGATCTCGGCGAAAGGGAGCACGTCTTCGTACGCCTGGACGAAGCCCTCTTCGCTGATGGGGTGCCCATCGAGCGCAATACGTTCGGTGGGGGTGTGCATATGTGGGCTCGTGAGCCTTCCCGTCCGAAGGCCCGCCTCAATAAGGAGCGCTTCGGCGATACGCGCGGTCGTTGTTTTCCCGTTCGTGCCCGCGATATGGAGGGTGCGGTATGCGCGCTCGGGATGCCCCATGAGCTCGAGAAGGCGCGCTATACGTGTGAGGCTCGGCTCGATCTCGTTTTCGGGGGCGCGCGATTGCAGATCCGCCCACGCCCTCGTGAACGCTTCGCTGTGCTCGATGCCGCCTGGCCGTGCCATGTCCTGCTTCACTCTGCCTTTCGCGCCGGTGATACGTGGCTTTCAGTGTAGTGCGGCCCTGCCGGAGAGGGGATCCGCGGGGGCCGCCCAGGGCGCGGCTCGTGCTCCACACCTCACGGCCACCCCCAGGCGCCTCGGCACGCACACGTGGAGTCCGACGGTTGCCTACGCTCAAGTTGAACACGCGGTCGCAGGGGACGCCGCGGTTCACGGGAAGCGCGAAGGGGTAAGGCGTGGGCGATTTTCTAGGCATGGACACCGATCAGGCGCGAGACTCTGCGCGCGCCCTCAACGACCTTGCGGGAAGGCTCACCGCGGATGCGACTCGCGTGAAAGACGAAGCGGGGGTGGTCGCTTGGGAGGGCGCGGATGCCGAAGCCTTCCGCGCGCGTGTCTCGAGCATTGTCGCACCGGGAATGCACGACGCCGTACGGCAGCTTTTCGCACTCGCGCACGCGCTCGAGAACAATGCGCTCGAGCAGGATGCGGCGTCGAGCGCGAGCGTAGGCGCCGGTTCGGCACCCGCCCTAGGTTCCACGGAAGCGGCGCGTGCGCAGGCACTCGGGCTCGGTGTCCTCGCGGGTCTCACTGAGGGGATGAGGAGCCTGTTTGGCCGCGGCTCCAAACGCGTTCGAGCAATAGGAAGGCCCAATACCCACACGTTCAACCACGAGATCGGCAAAATCGCGCTTGAGGCCATCGACTATGCCAGCGCGCTCGGCAGGAAACACTTCCACAACCCTCACTTCACGGTCACCCCAACGACTGAGCCAAGCGAACTCGTCGGCATCTCCGCCTACACGGATTCGCACCCACCGCGCACACTCGCGGACCTGCTCTACTTCACCGAGGAGGCGCGACACGCACTAGGCGCGGGCGAGGACCGCGAAAACTACCGCATCCAGCACTTTCGCACCGCGGCGGGAGAGAACACCTGGGTGATGTACGTGCCTCCCACCCAGATCGGTATGGGCACGGAAAAGGCGTGGGATGGAACCGCAGGCAACTCGCGCGACTGGGCCTCGAACATGGGGATCATGGCGGGCAAGGACGTGACGACGATGAAGAACGCGCGCGCTGCGCTCGAAGCCGCGGGCGTTCCCAAAGGCGCAAACGTCATGCTCGTTGGGCACTCTCAGGGCGGCCTTGTATCCGTCGCGCTCTCCTCGAAACATGAGTTCAACGGCGAAAACGGCTACAACGTCACGGATGTCATCACCTTCGGTTCCCCCGTGGACGCATACATTCCCGCGCAGACCAATACGCGGGTGTTCGCGATCGGCCACAGACAAGGACCGAAAGCATTCGCCGAGATCAGTGCTGGAGACGGCGCGCATGTCGGGACCTCTTTCCAGATAGATCCCGTTCCGCTACTCGACCTCGACGGGCTCAGCGGCCCACACTCACCGCAAGTCACCAACATTGCCCTCACCCCCGCGAACGACCACAAGGCAGGCCTTAACACGGGCATCAGCCTCTTCAAACCGGGGCACGCCCCCTTCGAAGTCGCACTGCCCGGCTATGACGCGTTTGCCGTTCATGACTCGCTTCGGCGCTTACCCGACGGCTCGATCGACCCGCGCTACGGTTATTACCCAACGCTCCTCTCGCAGCAGGAACTCAATCCCGACCTGCTCGAAGTCAAGGAGGACATCGACGGCCTCTACATGGGCGAAGGCCTCACGCTCGTCGAAGACATAAACGTCCAGTTCGTTCGCGAGCCCGCAACCGCCATCGAGCCCGGCGGCACAAACGATGGCGGGGGAATCGACCGCTCGATTCCCCCGCCACCGGATGACCTTCTCGACAAGTGGCGTTAAGCGCGCTTCACCTGAACGGTAACGCTCGCCCCGGTGACCTTCTCGGTCGTCTCGAAGTCGGCGCCCGCGAGCGCACCCTCGCCATACGCAACGCTCGTGGCGAGAACCTCGTGGCAAACGAGGGTCTCGAACGCACGCACGGCCTCGAGAACACTTTCGGATCCCGCAACCGCGAGCGAAATGCGGTCCGAAACCTCGAAGCCTGCCTCGCGGCGAGCGGACTGCACCACACGCACGACGTCACGCGCAAGGCCCTCGGCCTCAAGCTCGGGGCTCACACTAGTGTCGAGAACGATGAAGTCACCACCGCGCAGAACCCCGATTGAACGGCCTTCCGCATCCGAGCTCTCGCCCGCAACGAGGTCGAGCGTGTACTCTCCCTCGACGAGGTCGAGGCCGCCCGAGGTGACGGTGCCATCCTCGGCGACGCTCCAGTCGCCGCTCTTCGCGCCCTTGATCGCACGCTGCACGTCCTTACCGAGGCGCGGGCCAGCGACGCGGGCATTGACGTTCAAGCGCTGCTCGACGCCCATCTTTCCGGCCTCCTCGCTCGCGACATCGAGCAAGCGCACGGCCTTGACATTGAGCTCATCGCGGATGATGTCGGTGAACGGCTCGAGGCGTGCAGCATCGGCCGCCACGACGGTCAGCTCCGCGAGCGGGAGGCGGGCACGTAAGCCCTCCTTCTTGCGCAGCGCGTTGCCCTGCGAACACACCTGGCGCACGGCGTCCATCTCCTCGACGAGCGCGTCATCCGCGGGGAACAGGGAAGCATCGGGCCAGTCGGTGAGGTGCACGCTCCGCTCACCCGTGAGCTCACGGTAAATTTCCTCGGTCACGAGCGGAAGCAGAGGCGCGGCAACCCTCACGAGGGTCTCGAGGCACGTGTATAGCGTGTCGATCGCCGCTTCATCGCCCTCCCAGAAACGCTCGCGGGAACGGCGCACGTACCAGTTCGTGAGCGCATCCAGGTACTGGGCGATCGCTTCACCGGCGTCGGCAATCCGCAATTCGTCTAGGCAGTCCTGCGCCTCGCGAACGAGTTGCCCCGTACGCGCAAGCAGGTAGCGGTCCATGACGTCCTCGGAGTCATAGCGAACCTTGGCGTCGTAGCCGGTCGGCTTACCGTCGGAATCCTTCTCCCCCGCCGCGTTCGCGTACAGGGCGAGGAAGTACCAGGTATTCCACAGCGGAAGAACGGCCGTGCGAACTGCATCGCGAATGTTGCTTTCCGCGACCACCAGGTTGCCGCCGCGCAAAATTGGCGAATTCATGAGGAACCAGCGCATCGCATCCGCGCCGTACGAATCGTACATTTCGCGTACATCCGGGTAGTTCCTGAGCGACTTCGACATTTTGTTGCCGTCGTCGCCAAGGACGATGCCGTGGCAGATGACGTTCTTGAAGGCCGGGCGATCGAACAGTGCGGTTGAGAGCACGTGCATGACGTAGAACCAGCCGCGGGTCTGCCCGATGTATTCGACGATGAAGTCGGCCGGGTTGTGCGAGTTAAACCACTCTTCGTTGTCGAAGGGGTAGTGCACTTGCGCGAACGGCATCGAGCCCGAGTCGAACCACACGTCGAAAATGTCCTCGATGCGGCGCATGGTCGACTTCCCCGTTGGGTCGTCGGGGTTCGGGCGCGTGAGGTCATCGATATACGGGCGGTGGAGGTTCACCTCGCCGTTCTCATCGCGCGGGAGCTCACCGAAGGCTTCCTCGATCTCCGCGAGCGAGCCGTACACGTCGATGCGCGGGTAGTTCGGGTCGTCGCTCTTCCACACAGGAATAGGCGTACCCCAGTAGCGGTTGCGAGAGATTGCCCAGTCGCGTGCGCCTTCGAGCCACTTTCCGAACTGGCCATGCTGCACGTTGCCGGGCACCCAGTTGATGTCCTCGTTCAGTTCGAGCATCCGCTCGCGCTGGTCTGCAACCTTCACGAACCACGAGCCGACGGCCTTGTAGATGAGGGGGTTGCGGCATCGCCAGCAGTGCGGGTAGCTGTGCACGTAGCTCTTCTCCTGGAAGAGCCGGCCATCTGCCTGAAGAAGGCGGATGAGAGGGCGATTGGCCTCAAACACCTGCAGACCCACGATCGAATCGAGCGCAGTCCCGCGGAACGTCTCGAGGAACTTTGCGCCTTCGTCGACGCTCACCACCACGGGGATGCCGTACTCGGCGTTGATTTTCTGGTCGTCCTCACCGTACGCGGTCGCCTGGTGCACGATGCCCGTACCGTCGCTCGTCGAGACGTAGTCGGCGACAGTGATGATCCAGGCCTTCTCGAGGCCCCACTTTTCGCGGTCCTGTGCGTACACGTCCCACAGCGGGCTGTACTCGACGTATTCAAGTTCGGAACCGGCATACACACGCTCGCCGAGAGCCGCGAGAACGTCCTCTTCACCGTCGTAGCCGAGTTCCTTCGCGAACGCGCCCGCGAGATCCTTCGCGAGGAGGTAGGTCGCACCGCCAGCGGGGGTGCCGTCGGAACTTCCGTTCGGGCCCGCCGGAACCGTCACGTACTCGACCTCCGGGCCCACCGCGAGCGAGAAGTTCGTGGGGAGGGTCCACGGGGTCGTCGTCCATGCGAGCGCCTTGACTCCGTCGAGTGAGAGCTCTGCCGCCTTCTGACCCGTGAGCGGGAACGTGACGACGACGGAGGCATCCTGGCGGTCCTTGTACACGTCGTCGTCCATGCGCAGCTCATGGCTGCTAAGCGGGGTCTGGTCAACCCAGCAATACGGAAGAACCTTGTAGCCCTCGTACGCGCGGCCCTTGTCGTAGAGCTGCTTGAACGCCCACAGCACCGACTCCATGAACGTCACGTCGAGCGTCTTGTAGTCGTTGTCGAAATCGACCCAGCGCGCCTGGCGCGTCACGTAATCGATCCATTCGTTCGCGTACGTCAGCACGGAGCCGCGCGCGGCATTGTTGAATGCCTGCACGCCCATCTCTTCGATTTCGCGCTTCTCGGTGAGGCCAAGTTCCTCCATCGCCGCGAGCTCGGCGGGGAGCCCGTGGGTGTCCCACCCGAAACGGCGCTCCACGAGGTTGCCGCGCATGGTGCGGTAGCGCGGGACGACGTCCTTCGCGTAGCCGGTGAGGAGGTGGCCGTAGTGCGGCAGGCCGTTCGCGAACGGCGGGCCGTCGTAGAACACGAACTCTTCGGCGCCCTCGCGGCGACGAATGGATTCGGCGAATGTGTCGTCCTCTTTCCAGAAGGCGAGCACCTCGTCCTCGAGCTTCGGGAGATTTGTTGAACTCGTGAGGCTCTTACCGTTCTTGGGGTATGCCATGCGCGCTCCTCGGCTTTATGCGTGACCTGGGGCCACGACCTAGCTGTGTAGTCTTCGGGCCCGAGGACGCACGAGGGCGCGGTACCACCTCGGTTAGCGCGCGGCTCGCGGGGCTTCGCCTAGCGCTCACTCTTTCCTCAGCTGTGACGGGCTGGTCCCGGCAGGTTCTACTTGGCGGCGCGGGGGCGTAAGAGCCCGACGCTTGCCGTTCTTCCCGCGGCTACCCGGTGATGGCCGGATCGACGCCGTTTGAGACCAAAAGTATCACGAGGCTGGCGCGTCACGGTCACTTTCGTGATCGTCCTCGCCGCTTTCGGGGCGAGGCTTCCCGAAAGAGCCGAGCAGCATGCATACGCACAGGATCACGATGACGCCAGCCGCGGTCACCCACGCGGGCATCGCACCGCCAAGGATGAGCACGAGAGCGAGGAACACGGTCATGGCGACGAGAAAGACCCCGACGGCAAACGTGAATGAATCGCGTCTCATGCTTTCGCTCCTTCCCGCACGTAGGTGACGTCGCCGAAGATGGTGCGGCCATCGATCTGGATGGTGACGTGCGACGGGTCCCAGCGGCTATACCCCTTTGCCTCCGAATTCGTCGTTGTGCCGAGAGTCGAAGCGAGGGTCGAGTTCACGCGCCAGTCCTCTTCGGGAAGGATGACCGTGATGTTGCCGACGCTGCGATTGCACACGATTGTGAGCGAGAGGTCCACGAGGAGCGGATCTGGCTCGCCATTCGCCACGGCCCACGAGGCCCGCGCCTCTTCATCCGTCGGGGGATCGCCAAGCTCACTCAGGTCGATCACGACGGGGCGCGACCATTCGCGCACGCCACCGCCGGTGCACTCGAGGTAGGAACCGGGTTGGAACTCATCGACGCTCATGTAGATAGGGGCGTTGCCGCGTGAGTCGGTCAGGCGCACCCACGACACGGACACGGCGAAGACGAGCAGAGAGGCGATCCCGAACGCGAGAATCTGACGGCTGCGCTTGCCTCGCGCTCCCGCGATGATGAGCACCGTGCCGCAGGCAAGCGTGATGGCGGCGGCGCCGACACCCACGCGTGGGATGACTTCAAGCGGCCCGTTCGGGTTAAGTGCCGGGAAGAGGCCAGGGAGGTAGCTGACGAGGGAGAAAACGGCGACGCCAAGAAAAACGAAGGCCGCGAAAAGCCACAGGACCGTGCGCCCCCTGATCATGCCTGCGCCGCGTGCATCGTTCGAGTCGGGGCTGTTGGGGTCACCTTCCGCGCCCCATGCAGCCGGTGCTTCGCTTCGAAGCCGCGCGAGTGTGCGAAGCGCCTCGCGATCGTCGATGATGCCGGCTTGTTCGGCAAGACGCATGAACAGGTAGGTCGTGCGGGCGCGGCTTGCGCGCCACCCACCCCAGACGACGATGACGCCGAGCACAAGCGAGATCGGGACGAGGAATGCGAGGACGATCGGGGCATACACAATGTACGCCCACACGATCGCGACGCCGAGAGCGAGGGCGGGAAGTACGAGGAGTGCGACGATGAGGTCCCCCGGCTGCGGTCGCCTGCGGATCACCGCACGCGCGGGGGTGTCGTAGCGGGCGTTCTCGGCACCAGCTCGCACCTCCACTCCCCCGCGTGCACGAACGCGTTCGGGGCGCGGAAGTGCAAGGTAGAAAACGAGATACACGAAGAGACCGGGGCCAAGAAGCACGAGCGCGAGCGTCCAGATGCGCACGAGCCTCACGGGCAGCCCGTAGGCGTGCGCGAGAGCCGTGCACACGCCTGCGGCGAGCCCCTCGCCGGGGCGACGCGCAAGCCCATAGCGGAGCGCGAAAGTCGTCGCGTCCGAGTTCGTCTGCGCGGTCGCGAGCGCGGCGATCGTGCGGTCGGTGCGCCCGGCATCGCGAGGAGACTCGCGGTGCGCCGAGGGGGATGTCATGTCACTATGGTCGCATGAGTGAACTCCTCCAACCGACCGCGCACGCGTGGACACGCGAGCGCGTCGGTGCGGAACTCACAGGAGTGTGCGCGGCCCTCGCAAACGCCATGGGGATTCCGGTCGCTGCCGTGCGCACGTTCTTCGCGCTCGGCGGCCTCGCGCTCGCGTGCGTGCTCCCCGCGACACTCCTTCTCGACCTCACACCGCTGGCCCTCTACGCGCTTCTCGGCATTGGCGGGAGCGTGATGCTCGTGTACGTCCTCGCGTGGTGGGCCCTTCCGCTCGACCGCGAGCACGAACGCGAAGTTCTCGCCGAACTGTCGAGCGCTCCCGTCAGAGGCAAGCCTGCTCTTCGGCAGGCAGCGCTTCCTCTCGAGGGCGGCCACACGCCGTTTGGCACCGCCGTGCGGTGGGCGATCCTCGCAGGAATCGTGGGGGCCTCCGTCGCGATCGTCAGCGTCGGAGTGCTTCCGGCGCTCCTGCCAGATATCGACATCCAGGCACCCCTCGCGATCGGCGCGGGCATCCTCGCGGCCGGTATCGCCCTCGGCACGCTGCCACTCTCGAGCGTCGACACGGCTCGCTGGACGGGAAGGGTCTCGAACCTTCCTCTAGCCGTGACGGGCGCGGTCGTTGTTGGCGGTCTCCTCCTCGTGGGAGGCGCACTCGTGATCGTCGGGGCCCTCCTCGGGGTGCGCGCGATGGGAATCACCGCCGCCGCGACCCTCTTTTCACTCGCCCTCGCCGCGATTCTCGTCGTGCCTTGGACGCGACGCCTGTGGGCAGGCATGCGCGAGGAATCCCGCGAGCGCGCACTCGCAGACCACCAGGCGGAAATCGCCTCGCACCTTCACGACTCGGTGCTCCAAACACTCACCGTGATCCAGCGCGAGTCCACACCTCCCGAGCGCATGAAACATCTCGCGCGCCAGCAGGAAGTCGAGCTCCGCCGCTGGCTCTACGGGAACATCACCCCCGGCTCCGCGCCGCCCTACGCCACGCCACGGACTGCGGCAGCTCCGCCGCAGAGCCTTCGCGAGGCAGTCACCCGCACCGCCGAAGAGGCGGAACGCGCACACGAGGTCCCGATCGAAGTTGTATGCGTCGGCGATGCACCGTTCGTGGACGGCTATCAACCACTCCTTCTCGCGCTTCGCGAGGCCACGAGCAACGCCGCGCGACACGGCAAGGTGGGGGTGCAGGTGTTCCTCGACGCGACAGGCGAGAACATCGAGGTTTTCGTGCGTGATCGCGGCGAGGGCTTCGACATGAGTGCCATCCCTGAAGGGCGTCTCGGGGTGCGCGAGTCTATCCTTGGACGCATGGCCCGCGCCGGAGGCTTCGCGAGCGTGCGAGGCGCGATCGGCGGCGGCTGCGAAGTATCACTCGTGCTTGAGAGACAGGACAACCAACGCCATGGCTGAGAACATTCGCGTGCTCGTGGTCGATGACCACCGCATTTTCGCGTCGGGTGTGAGTGAAGAGCTCAGCAGGCTCGGCGGCATCGAAATCGTCGACATTGCCCTCACCGTCGAGGAGGCAATCGACAAGGCCCGCGAGCTGCGCCCGGACGTGGTTTTGCTCGACGTTCACCTGCCCGGAGGGGGCGGAGGCGGCGGCGCGGAGGTCGCCGAAGCTCTCGAATCCCTCACAACCGAATCTGGCGAACCGGTGCGCTGCCTCGCCCTCTCGGTCTCGGACGCCGAGGTTGACGTGATCGCCGTGATCCGCGCGGGCGCGCGCGGCTATGTCACGAAGTCCACGACGGGCGAAGAGCTCGCCGCAGCACTCCACAAAATCGCTGAAGGCGACGCGGTGTTCTCGCCTCGCCTCGCAGGATTCGTGCTCGATGCTTTCCGTGGCGTTGCGCCGTCCATGCCCAGCGAGATGGATCTTTTGAGCCCGCGCGAGCAAGAGGTCATGAAGCTTATTGCGCGCGGTCATACATACCGCGAGGCTGCTTCGGCGCTGTTCATTTCGGATCGCACGATCGAGACCCACGTCTCCAACGTGCTCAAGAAGCTTCAGCTCACAAATCGCTACGAGCTCTCCCGCTGGGCGCGTGAGAAGCGAGTGATCTAGCGGCGTGTGTCATGCTTGAGTGCGTTGATCCCTCACGATGTCTCGAAGCAAGGAGTTTTCCGTGGGTCTCTTTGACAAGGAACCGTTCACCGCAACCGCCACTAAGTCCAACGTGACCGTCGAGGTTGGCGAGGATACGTCTCTTCTCCAGGCGCTCCTCGATGCTGGTGTTCCTATGAAGTATTCGTGCGAAGGCGGCACGTGCGGATCGTGCGTCGTGCCGCTCGTGAGCGGCGAAGTCGAGTACGAGAACGAGTACCTCGAAGAGGACGAACACGGCACGCGCATCGCGTGCTGTGTGGATCGCGGCGTGGGCCACATCGAAGTCGAGGCCTGAACCAAACCTAGGACCGGCGCTCGCCGGTGGCGAGGCGGCTGAATTCTCCGCCGGCGGCAAGCAGTTCGTCGTAGGTGCCGCGTTCGCATATGCGCCCGCTCTTGACGACGAGAATCTGATCGGCGTCGCGCACCGTTGAAAGCCTGTGCGCGATCGAGATGGTCGTGCGTCCCTCGCTGAGGGACCGCAGTGCTCCACCCATGGCACGCTCGGTCACCGTATCGAGCGCGCTCGTTGCCTCGTCGAGTACAAGAATGGGCGGGTCGCGAAGGATGGTACGTGCGATCGCGAGTCTCTGCTTTTCGCCTCCCGAAAAGCGGTAGCCCCGCTCCCCCACCACCGTGTCGTAGCCGTTCGGAAGCGACTCGATGTGCGCGTGGATCTGTGCAATCTCGCACGCGGCAATCATGTCGGCCTCGCTCGCCTCAGGCATCACAAACCGCAGGTTCTCCGCAATGCTCGCGTGAAGCAGGTAGGTCTCTTGCGTGACCACTCCGACGGCGCCCGCGAGCGCGTCGAGCTTGAGCTCGCGCACGTCGATGCCGTCGATACGGATTCGCCCCTCGCTCACGTCGTAGAGGCGTGAGAGGAGATATCCGAGAGTCGTTTTGCCGCTTCCAGTGCTGCCAACGAGGGCGATGTGCGCCCCGCACGGGACCTCGAAGGAGACGTCCTCGATCGTCGCTTTTCGTGCGCTCGGGTACGTGAATGTCACGCCCTCGAAGCTGATGTGCCCGCGCGCCCGCCCGCCGGGAAATGTCCGTGCATTCGCGGCTTCTTTGATGGGGATGTCGAGGTCGAGATACTCGAACACTCGCGTGAATAGTGCGAGGCTCGCGCGAACCTGGGTGGCGACGCGCAGGAGCGTGTTGAGCTGAGGAAAGAGTGTTGTTTGCATCGCGACGAACGCGACGAGGGTGCCGATCGTCAGGTCACCGAGGCCCTTGATAAAGAGCACCCCGCCGAGGAGGTAGGTGAGGGCGGGAATAACCCACAGGAGCACCGAGTAGAGGCCCTGCATCCAGCGGCCCGCCATTTCCGATTCAACTTCGAGCCTCGAGAGGTCACGAGATTCGGCGTCGAACGCGTCGATTCAGAACGGAGGCGATGGATGTGGTGACGAGCGAGAACAGGAAGAGCCGCCAGTCCATGGCGATCATCGCGAGGGCGCTCATGAGGATCGTGGCGCTCGCGGAGACGATTTGGGTGGCCACGTTCGTGACGACGGACTGCATGGCGCCGATGTCGTTGAAAATCCGCGATTGGATTTCCCCCGTGCGGGTCGAGGTGAAAAAGGGCAGTCCCATGCGCTGGAGGTGGGCGAGCACTCGCACGCGAAGGTCGTGCATGATCGCCTGCCCCACTCGTGTGGAAAGGAAAGACTGGAGCACGCTGAAAACCGCGCCCGCAGCATAAACGGCGATCATGCCGAGCGCGCACCACGTGAGCAGGGCGATGTTGCCTTCGGGCAGGGCAACGTCGACGATCTCGCGCACGAGAAACGGCGAGAGCACTCCCGTGATTGCGCCAAGCGCGATGAGCGCGAGCACGAGTGCGAGGGTCGCCCTGTGCGGGGAAAAGAGCGCGAGGATGCGCCTGGTCTCGACCTTTTGGCCGTCGTTGAGCCCCGTATCGGGAAGCTCGAGCGGCCTCACGCGGAGCGAATGAGCTTGTGCTGTGCAGCTTGCGCGAGCGGCCGCAGGGTCACGAGATCGAGGTTCACGTGGTGCGGGAGCTTCACGGAATACGCGATGACATCCGCGACGTCGTCGGCAGTCAGTGGCTTTTCCACGCCTTCGTAGACCTTGTCGGCGGCAGCTTGATCGCCGCCGAGGCGCGTGAGGCTGAATTCCTCGGTGTGCACGAGCCCCGGGGCGATTTCGATGACCCGGATTGGTTTGCCGGCGAGTTCAAGGCGGAGCGCCGCGGCGATCATGTGTTCGCCCGCTTTCGCGGCGTTGTAGCCGGATCCGCCTTCATAGGCCGCCTGGCTCGCCGTCGAGGTCAGGAACACGACGTCGCCGTGCCCGCTTGCTTCAAGGGCCGGAAGGAGCGCCTTCGTGACACGGCCCGAGCCAATCACGTTGGACCGGAACATCCCCTCCCACTTGTCGAAGGCTGCATCGGCGACCTGCTCGACGCCGAGTGCACCACCGGCGATATTGCACAGGGACGTGAGCACTCCGCCGAACTCGCGCTCGACGTAGTCGGCAACGCGCGCGACATCCTCGTCGACGCTAACGTCGCACGGCAGCACATCAAACTTTTCGGGATCGTTCACCATGCGGGCGAGGTCTTCGAGTCGCTCGCGCCGACGCGCGATCGCGAGAACTCGATACCCTTCCTCATAGAGACGAAGCGCCGTAGCGCGCCCGATTCCGGAGCTCGCGCCGGTGACAACCGCTGTTCGTGGGCCTCGTGAGTTCATGTCCATCACACCTCCGTGTGCTCAAGAGCATCGAGGAGCTGCTCGCGCATACGCTCGAGAGGCTCCGCATCATATTCGGCATCAAAATCACTCAGGGCCTTTTCGAGGCGTTCAAGCCGGGAAAGGGCGACGTCGGCATCGATGACCGACTGGCTGAAGTGGGGCTCAAGTGCCTCGGCGCGCGCGGAAAGGTCGGTGCCTTTCGCGAAGGACTCATCGAGGAACTCGTCCACGAGCTCGCGCCTCTCGCGCATTTTCGCGCTCACGCTACTGATCGACGTGCGGGCACGGCCGATCGCGACGTGGAGCGAACCGATGTGCTGAAGCATGACGTCAAGGTCCGCAAGAAGTGCAGCGACGAGGTCGCGGATCGCACTATTGGCTTCGGCACGCGCGGTGGGTTCTTCGATTTCGAAGCGCTCGTCCGCGAATTGTGTGACCATCGCGGACTGAAGCCGCGCAAGGGAAATCTGGAACTGGGTCTCGCGCGAAAGCGCGGCGAGGGTCGAAAGCTCGCCCGTGAGAGAGCTGAGGCGGGGACGCAGGGCGTTGTCGCTCGAATCCCACAGCCCGAGCTCGGCTGCTGCCTGGAGGTCGATGTCTTTGCGAATACGGCGCAAAACCGAGTCGGTGTAGCCCGCGATCGTCTCGAGCGTTTCCTGATCGAACGACAGCACGCTGACCTCGGCGTGAATGCCGAGGGCGGCGCGCACGATGAGGTCGATCGTGTTCGTGACTACCATGCCCAGGCTGCCCTCAAGCGCCTCTTCGCGCATCATCACTTCACGCAAAAGCGCCTTGCGCTGGAACACCTCATAGCCGTCATAGCCGAGATCACGCACGGCATTATCGACGAGCTTTGCTCCGACGCCCGCAACCTCGCGGGCGCTCCTTCCCTGCTCGCGCAGCTTGTTTTCCTCGGCAACGATCACGGCATAGGCCTCGAACACGTCGTCAAAGGTCGCGCGGCTCATGGGTTTTGAGCGCACGGAAAGGTACCCGCCTTCGGGAAGTGGGGTGACCGTAGCAAACACGTCGTAGTGGCTACCGTCGGACGAAAGATTACGAATGTACCCCGCGAAAGGCTGGCCTTTTTCGACGGAATCCCACAGCAGCCGGAAGACGCCCGAGGGCATATCGGGGTGGCGGATGATGTTGTGCGGGGCGCCCTTGAGCTGGCTTGCCTCGTATCGCGACAGCCGCACGAACACGTCGTTGGCCTTGTCGATGTGGCCGCGTTCGTCGGTCGTCGAGAAGAACAGCTCACCCGCCTCGAACTCGAGTTCGTGGCCTGTGGGGTCGGGGCGCTTCATGGGGACCTTCCGCTCGTGTGCGTCGTGGGGAACCGGAGCACTGGAGGATCCGACGCCGGCTCGCCCCTATAGTACGCGCCATCTAGGGACCTACCTGGCACAAAGGGCCCTGCGCGAAGGGGTATTTTCAGTGCTTGTCGTTGGGGCATCTCACGCCCCCGTAGCACCACCGATGCGTGCATGCGTGAAACAATGAGGCACATGAGCGAAAACAGCCACGACGCAGGTCACGACTCGACCGCCGCACCAATGAGCCCCTCGATTCCCGACCGCCCTAGCCTCGACGGGCTCGAGAGCAAATGGGACGCATGCTGGGAGAACGCGAAGGTCTACGCGTTTAACCGAGACACAAGTCGCGAGAAGGTCTTCTCGATCGACACTCCTCCGCCCACAGCCTCGGGCTCGCTGCACATCGGTCACGTGTTTGCGTACACCCAGGCCGACATCCTCGCGCGCTACAACCGCATGATCGGCAAGGACGTGTTCTACCCGATGGGCTGGGACGACAACGGCCTGCCCACAGAGCGCCGCGTGCAAAACTATTTCGGCGTTCGCTGCGATCCGAGCCTCCCCTACGTGGAGAACTTCGAACCGCCCCACCGCGGCGGCAACGCGAAGACCGCGAAGCCTCAAAACCAGATGCCGATCAGCCGCAAGAACTTCATCGAGCTGTGCCTCGAGCTGGCAACGGAAGACGAGAAGACCTTCGAGCACACCTTCCGCACCCTCGGCCTTTCGGTGGATTGGAACCTGCGCTACCAGACCATCGACGACAATTCGCGCGCCGTGAGCCAGAAGGCATTCCTCACGCACTTGAAGAACGGCCAGGCCTATCAGGCCGAGGCGCCGACCCCGTGGGACGTCACGTTCCGCACCGCGGTGGCGCAGGCCGAGCAGGAGGACCACGACCGCGAGGGCGCGTACCATCGCCTCGGCTTCACGCGCGCCGATAACGGCGAGAAGGTGTTCATCGAGACGACTCGCCCGGAGCTTCTTCCCGCGTGTGTCGCGCTCGTCGCGCATCCCGACGATGAGCGCTATAAGTCGCTATTCGGCACGACGGTGCTCTCGCCCCTGTTCGAGGTCGAGGTGCCCGTTCTCGCGCACCCGCTCGCCCAGGCCGATAAGGGCGCGGGCATCGCGATGATCTGTACGTTCGGCGATGCGACCGACGTGATTTGGTGGCGCGAACTCGACCTTCCCACGCGCGCCGTGATCGGCCGCGACGGCCGATTCCTCGAGGACGCCCCGTGGATCACGAGCGAGGCGGGCCGTGAGCGCTACGCCGAACTCGTGGGCCTCACCGTGTTCAGCGCGCAAAAGCGCGTGGTTGAGATGGTCACCGAGACGGGCGACATGGTGGGCGAGCCAAAGAAGATCACCCACCCGGTCAAGTTCTACGAAAAGGGCGATAAGCCACTCGAGTACGTCACGAGCCGCCAGTGGTACATCACGAACGGTGGGCGCGATGAGGCCGACGGCACTTTGCGCACGGCGCTGCTCAAGCGCGGCGAGGAACTCACCTGGTATCCGGGATTCATGGCCTCGCGCTACCGCAACTGGGTCGAGAACCTCACGGGTGACTGGCTCGTGAGCCGCCAGCGCTACTTCGGGGTGCCGATCCCCGTGTGGTACGGCCTCGACGCGAAGGGCGAAATCGACTACGACCGCGTGCTCATTCCTTCCGAGGATCGCCTTCCCGTGGATCCCACCCTCGATACGCCCGAAGGCTTCGACGGGTCTCAGCGCGATGAGCCGAACGGCTTCACGGCCGACCCGGACGTGTTCGACACGTGGGCGACGAGCTCGCTCACGCCGCTCCTCGCGACCGGCTGGCTCGATGACCCGGATCTCTTCGGCAAGGTCTACCCGATGGATCTTCGCCCGCAGGGCCACGACATCATCCGCACGTGGCTGTTCAGCACGGTCGTGCGCTCGCATCTTCTCACCGATTCGCTTCCGTGGACGGGCGCGAGCATCAATGGCTGGATCCTCGACCCGGACCGCAAGAAGATGTCGAAGTCGAAAGGCAATGTCGTGACGCCGATCGACCTTCTCGAGAAGTACGGTTCGGATGGCGTGCGCTATTGGGCGGCGCGTGCCCGCCAGGGAGCGGACACGGCGTTCGAAGAGGGCCAGATGAAGATCGGCCGCCGACTCGCGATCAAGGTTCTCAACGCCTCGAAGTTTGCGCTCGGCTTTGGCGAAGTGGCGTCGGACCCGGAGGGCACCCTTCCTGCGGACCCAGCCGCTGTCACCGAGCCGCTCGACCGCGCGATGCTCGCCTCCCTCGCGAGCGTCGTGGATCAGGCGAGCGCGGCAATGTCGAAGCTCGACTACGCACGTGCGATCGAGGTCATCGAGCCGTTCTTCTGGACGTTCTGTGATGACTACATTGAGCTCGTGAAGAATCGCGCACACGGTGCGGCTGGCGAAGGCCCCGCAGCCTCGGCTCGCGCGGCTCTCACAATTGCGCTCGAGACCCTGCTGCGCCTTTTCGCGCCGTACCTCCCGTTTGCCACCGACGAGGTGTGGAGCTGGTGGCGCGAAGGCTCGGTTCACGAGCAGGCATGGCCCACCTCGGCGTCTCTCGCCAAGGCCGCAGCCGGCCAGGACGAATCGCTCCTGCGCGTGGTGAGCGAGGCCATCATTTCGGTGCGCAAGGTCAAGAGCGACGCAAAGGTCTCGCAGAAGACGCCCATGCTTCGCGCGAATCTCGCCCTCCCCGAGGCGGCACTTTCGCAGTTCGAGAGCGCTCGCTTCGACGTGTGCGCGCTTGGCTCGATCGAGGAGCTCACGCTTGAGCCCTCGACCGACGGTGCGATCACGCTGTCGAAGGTCGAGCTCGGCGAACCGCCCGCGAAGAAGAAGTAGGCCGAGCAAACCGCGGCTCAGCCCCCGCCGCAGCTAGCGGCGGGGGCGCCATGTTTATTGAGCTATTTCTCCGCGGCAATCCGCTCGTGGTGACGAATCACCTCGGTGACGAGGAAATGCAGGAAACGCTGCGTAAACACCGGGTCGAGACCAGACTCTTCGGCAAGTCGAGTAAGACGCTCGACCTGATGCTTTTCGCGATCCGGATCGCCAGCGGGCAGACCGTGCTCGGCCTTGAGGGCACCCACGGCCTGCGTGAACTTGAAGCGTTCGGCGAGGAGATGCACGAGGGCAGCGTCGATATTGTCGATCGAGCGTCGGTGCTGGCCGAGCACCTCCCGAGCGCGGGCAATCTCTTCGTCGGTGACGTGGGTCCCGGCACTTGGGGTCGCTGGAGAATCATTCATGCGCTAAGCCTTCCAGGCGAAACCGGGTGAGTAAAGGCCTTCGGCCAAAAAGCGTCACGCGCTGCGGCGGCGCTTCTTCGTGTCGCTGCCTTCTGCGGCGGAATCGGCGCGAGTGAGCATGAGCGGCTCGCGCCCTTCGGTCACGACGGCTTCGGTGATGACGATCTTCACGACATCGTCGCGTGAGGGCACCTCGAACATCACGGGCTGGAGGATCTCCTCCATGATCGCGCGAAGGCCCCTCGCGCCCGTTCCACGCTCGAGAGCGCGATCGGCGATGGCCTCGAGTGCAAGCTGCTCGAAGTCGAGCTCGACCTCATCGAGGGCGAACATCTTCTGGTACTGCTTGACGAGCGCGTTTTTCGGCTCGATCAGAATGCGGGTGAGATCCTCACGGTCGAGGTTCGTGACCGACGTGAGCACGGGAAGTCGCCCGATGAACTCGGGGATGAGCCCGAACTTGAGGAGGTCTTCCGGGAGGATCTTCGCGTAAATCTCCTGCTCATCGAGCGGGGTGTGAAGTTGGCTCCCAAAGCCGATGCCACGCTTACCGATGCGGTTGCTGATGATGTCCTCGATACCCGCGAATGCACCCGCGACAATAAACAGCACGTTGGTGGTGTCGAGCTGCACGTAATCCTGCTGCGGATGCTTCCGCCCGCCCTGCGGGGGCACGGCCGAGACCGTCCCTTCGAGGATCTTGAGCAGACCCTGCTGGACGCCCTCACCGGAAACGTCGCGTGTAATCGACGGATTTTCCGCTTTGCGGCCGATCTTGTCGATCTCGTCAATGTAGATGATGCCGCGCTCGGCGCGCTTGACGTCCCAGTCGGCAGCCTGAAGCAGTTTGAGAAGAACGTTTTCGACGTCCTCACCCACGTAGCCGGCTTCCGTGAGCGCGGTGGCATCAGCCATCGCAAACGGTACATTCAGGAGCTTCGCGAGGGTTTGCGCGAGGTAGGTTTTTCCACAGCCCGTGGGCCCCACGACGAGCACGTTCGATTTTGCGACCTCAACTTCGTCGATGTCGGTGCCGATGCCCGAATCCTTCGTTTCACTCGCGATCACACGCTTGTAGTGGTTGTACACCGCGACGGAAAGGGCGCGCTTCGCGGTCTCCTGACCAACGATGTGGGTCTCGAGAAAGTCGAAGATTTCATTGGGCTTCGGGAGCTCGAGCTCTTTGGCCTGCTCTTCCTTCTTCTCCGCGGCCTCGGTTTCCTCAGCGATGATCTCGTTGCACAGCTCGATGCATTCCTCGCAAATGTACACATGAGGGCCGGAGATGAGCCGCTCAACCTGCTTTTGCGACTTGCCGCAGAACGAGCACTTATAGATCTCGCTCGAATCACCAATCTGTGCCATGGAGGAGAAATCCTTCCCGGGGAGCTATCAGGCCCTTGCCACACTAGCGGCAGGGATGCATGGAAACGGGGAGGCGCACCAGCGACTGTGTGTCGCTGTGGCGCACCTCCCCGACCCGTTCACGGGTGTGCAGCGCTTACTGGCCGAGCTGCGCCTGCTCGCTGCGGCGCTGGAGCACCTGGTCGATGAGGCCGTACTCGAGCGCGCCCTGGGCGGTGAGGATCTTGTCGCGCTCGATGTCGCGGTGGACCTCCTCGCGATCACGTCCCGAGTGGTGCGCGAGGGTGTCCTCGAGCCACTCGCGCATGCGCAGAATTTCGTTGGCCTGGATCTCGATGTCCGAGGCCTGACCGCCGCCCTGGCCGCCCATCGCGGGCTGGTGAATGAGGATGCGTGCGTTCGGAAGCGCGAGGCGCTTGCCGGGGGCGCCGGCCGCGAGCAGCACCGCGGCGGCGGAGGCCGCCTGGCCGAGGCACACGGTCGTCACGTCAGGCTTGATGTACTGCATCGTGTCGTAGATCGCCGTGAGCGCCGTAAACGATCCACCCGGGCTGTTGATGTACAGGGTGATGTCGCGGTCCGGATCCTGCGACTCGAGCACGAGTAGCTGCGCCATCACGTCGTCCGCCGAGGCGTCGTCCACCTGGACGCCGAGGAAGATGATGCGATCCTCGAACAGCTTCGCGTACGGATCCTGGCGCTTGAAGCCGTAGGCCGTGCGCTCCTCGTAGGTGGGCAGCACGTAGCGTGCGCTCGGCATGTGGCCGGCCTTCATGGAGGGCTCAAAAGTCATGGTTGTACTCCTTTAGTTTCGCCGCGTCAGTTCTCGTCCATGCCGCCATCGCCGGTCACGTCGCCGGCTGCGGAGACGATCCGGTCGATGAAGCCATATTCGAGGGCTTCGGGGGCGGTGAACCAGTGGTCGCGGTCGCCGTCGGCAATGATCTGCTCGACGCTCTTGCCGGTCTGCTCAGCGGTAATTTCGGCCATCTGCTGCTTCATCGAGAGGATCAGATCGGCCTGGATTTTGATCTCGGACGCGGTGCCGCCGAGGCCGCCGAGCGGCTGGTGCATGAGAATACGCGTGTGGGGCGTCGCGAAACGCTTACCGGGGGTGCCGGAGCTCAGCAGGAACTGCCCCATCGAGGCGGCCATGCCCATGGCGACTGTGACGACATCCGGCTTGATGTACTGCATCGTGTCGTAGATAGCCATGCCGGCGGTAATCGAACCGCCGGGGCTGTTGATGTAGAGGAAGATGTCCTTGTCCGGGTCCTCTGCCGCAAGCAGGAGCAGCTTCGCGCAGATAGCGTTCGCGTTGTCGTCGCGAACATCCGAGCCGAGCCACACGATGCGCTCGCGCAGGAGCCGCTGGTACACGTTGTCGTCGAGGCCAAGCGGCATCTCACCGGCCGCGTTCACGCTGTGCTGGGTCACGGTGCACTCCTTGTGTCTTGAAATTTCGTACCCCTCAACCTTAGCGAGCGCGAGGGGGCTCGGCGCCTGTGTTCGCCAGGGGCGCAGTTCCGACGCTTGCCTCGCTACAGCTGCGGCTGGGACCACAGCACTGTTCCGTGCGCATCTCGAATCGTCACGCGGGGCATGTCCTCGAGGGTGACGTCAACGTCGATGAATCGCTCGCCCCCGTGCTCGTGGGCACGGTACGTCATGCGCTCATTCGCGATGTCGAGGACCTCGGTTCGGGCGGTCACGAGCCACGGCTCGGCGCGGCGCACGCCGATGAGCCCGGCGATCGCGTCGCGCATGGCGAGGCCTTCGCCAAAGAAGTCGCGGGGCGAATCGGGGAAGGCCTGGCGCACGTCGTCGTCTCCGCCGATCCGTTCTTCTTTAATGCCGCGGAACGCTTGCTCGTCGCCGTAGTAGAGCGCGGGGCAGCCCCCGAGCGTGTAGAGAATCGCGTGGGCCGTAAGCGCACCGTCTGCGCCAAGCACGCTCGCGATGCGGCTCGTGTCGTGATTACCCACGAACGTGTACGGAACGAAGTGCTCGAGGAACGTGTTGTGGCGCCCCAGGGTCCACTCGAGTTCGAACAGATTCTTCTGCTCAATGCTCGAGTAGATCGCCTTCCATAGTTCGTATTCGGTTGCCGAATCGACCCCCGCCTCTTTCACGAACTCGCAGTAGTCGCCGTGGATGATTTCCGCGAAGAAGTAGGCCCCCGGGAAGTCCCGGCGAAGGCTCGGGATGATCGCCCTCCAGAAGTGCGCCGGGACCGAGTAGGCGGCATCCAGGCGCCAGCCGTCGATCCCCCGCCCGAGCCAGTGCCGCATGACGTACTCGATGCGGTCCTTTGCAGCCGCACTGTCGTGGTTGAAGCGAGCAAGCTCCCCGTGCCCCTCCCACACGCGTGGAGCCGGGCCGCCGTCGGCATCCATATCGATATCGAACTCGCGCGCGGCGGCAGAGTCGGCGGGGCTTTCGAGCTCCCGGCGAAGCGGTTCGAAATCGGTCGAGACGTGCGAAAACACGCCGTCGAGGAGCACGCGAATCCCCCGCTCCTTGCACGCGCTAAGGAACCGATCGAATGCGGCGTCATCTCCGAGGCGCGGGTCGATTCTCAGGTAATCGAGCGTGTCGTAACCGTGAGTTTTCGACGCGAATATGGGGCCGAGGGCGATGCCGTTGAGGCCGAGCTCCTGCACGTAATCGAGCCAGCTTGTGAGGTGGTCGAACCCTCGGCCGGTGCGCGAATCCTCTGCACGGATAGGGGCGTCCGTAAAGCCAAGCGGGTAGACGTGCCACCACAGAACGTGATCGATCCAAGCCATGACTGTCTCCTCCTTCGCGCGACGCCGCGCACTTAAAAGAGTAGCGGCCCCATCTCCGCTTTCGCGAAGAGGGGCCGCCCCTCTAGGAATGGTGCGGGACTTACTTGTCCTCGCCCTCACCCTCGGACTTTTCGGCGGCCTTCTTCGTGGTCGCCTTCTTCGCCGGCGCCTTCTTCGCCGGAGCCTTCTTAGCGGCCGGCTTCTTCGCGGCCGACTTCTTGGCAGCGGTCTTCTTCTCGCCCTCGGCCTTCGCGTCATCGTCAGCCGAGGAATCGTCGGACTCCTCACCCTTCGAAAGGCCAAGATCCAGAACCTTGCCGCCCACGGCCTTGACCGTCACCTCAGCGAGCGCGTCATCAAGCGCCTTCGAGCGCTGAACTTCGCCGAAGATCTGCTCGAGCTGACCGCCCTGCGCAACAGCCTGGAGGAACGTGTTCGGGTCCATTCCGTACTGCGCGGCCATCTGGGACATGAAGTTCATGAGGTCTTCCTGGCCGACCTCGACCTCGCGCGTCTCGAGGATTGCATCGAGGAGGAACTGCGCACGGATCGCCTTGACCGTGTCGTCCTTGATGTCCTCGCCGTGCGGGTCATCCGCCGTCTTGCCCTCGTTTTCGAGGTGAGCCTCAATCTCGTCCTTGACGAGCTGCTCGGGAACCTCGATCTCGATGTCCTCAAGAAGCTTCTCGAGGAGCGCGTTGCGGGCGAGCGCGACGCGGTTGCCCTCGGCGTCCTTCTCGGCCTGAACCTTGAGGTCGGCCTTGAGCTCATCGAGCGTGTCGAACTCGGAGGCGAGTTCGGCGAACTCGTCGTCAGCCTCGGGAAGCTCGCGCACCTTCACGCTCTGAGCGGTCACGGTGATCTGCGCTTCCTCGCCGGCGCGCTCGCCACCGGCGAGCTTCGAGGTGAACGTCGTGGTCTCGCCAGCCGAAAGACCGATGAGGGCCTCGTCGAGGCCGTCGAGCATGTTGCCCTCGCCGATGTTGTAGGACACGCCCTCGACGGTGTCAATCTGCTCGTCCTCGATCTTCGCGACCATGTCGATCGACACGAAGTCGCCATCCTCAGCGGGGCGATCCACACCCTTGAGAGTGCCGAAGCGCTCGCGCAGCGCGGTAAGGCGCATCTCCACTGCGTCGTCGTCAACGACGGGCTCTTCGATCTCGATCTCGAGGTCGGAGAAGGTGGGAAGCTCGATCTCCGGGCGCACATCCTGCTCGATAACGAACACGAGGTTGCCCTCTTCCGAACCGTCGAGGCCCGGAACTTCCTTGACCTCAACTTCGGGACGGCCTGCCGGCTTAAGCTCAGCCTCGGCAGCAGCCTGCTGGTAGTAGCCCGGAAGCGCGTCGTTCACGGCTTCCTGGATGATCGCGGGCTTACCGAAACGCTTCTCGATGAGCGACGTGGGAACCTTGCCCTTACGGAAGCCGGGAAGCTGCACATCCTTGGCAATCTTCTTCGCGGCCTGATCGATCGCGGGCTTCAGTTCCTCAAAAGGAACCTCAACGTTAAGCTTCACGCGGGTCGCGCTCAGCTTCTCGACTGCAGTCTTCACGTGCAAGTCTCCTCGTAGTAGTTCTCGTATTTCAAAGTCGGTAACTGGGGCCACGCCACGTGGCGACCCCTGCGACGTCGGGATGACAGGATTTGAACCTGCGACCTTCCGCTCCCAAAGCGGACGCTCTACCAAGCTGAGCTACATCCCGGTAAACCACTGCGGCTAACGTTCCTTCGAACCGCAAAAGCCGTTATGGCAACCCAGCCAAGTTTACCCGCCGCCACCTGAGGGCGCTGCGACATCACTCGCGCGATGTGACGAGATACATTCCTCACGCCGCACGTCCACGCCTTGGGCAAGGGCGCGGCATGTGGCAATATAGATCCCTGAAGCGCTCGGGCGCTTCTCGCGGGTGTAGCTCAATGGTAGAGCCTCAGTCTTCCAAACTGATTACGCGGGTTCGATTCCCGTCACCCGCTCCATCTTCCCTTCTCGGATTGCATAGAGGTTGTGGGGGTTTCAGCCCCATTCAGTGCGCGCACGGTTCTCGCCCCACAGCTAACCTCGAACGCAACGCACGACCCATCGCCGTTACCGCCCCACGATTCTCTGCGCTCTCACGCATACCCCTCCTTAGTGCACTACCGCTATAACAGCACCGCTCACCCTCCATGAGTAGGCCGATGATGTTGTTCAACCACCTTGAAATGGGGAAGTGGTGCGGCTCTAAGATTGAGACTCGGGCGCCGAAGAATCCCACGGCTCGCCATGGGAGAGCCCCTCGCTCCGCATTCCGGCGCTTCCCCCTCGCGCCTCTACCGCGAAGAAAGGTTCCGCCCATGAGCACACCCCAGCCCCGCGAAGCGCTTGCGATCGTTGACGCCGCGAGCCCCCTCGGCGACGCCCTCGTGAGCGAGGCCTACCTCGCCCTTCGAGACGGCGGCGATGTAGTGGCGCTGAGCGCCCAGCCCGAACACCTCACGCATTTTTCGCGCGCGATCACCTACGCGACGATCCCCGATGCCCTCGAGGAGTACGCCGCTCGACTCCACGGCGCAACCGCGGTATTCCTCGTTCTCGAGGCCCACGAGGATGCCGAAAAGCTCGCCGCCAGCACCATCCGCGCGATGCGGCGCGCGGGCATTCGCCGGCTCATCGCAACGGCGCCTCTCGACGCCCTCCACTACACCGTGCACGGCACGCGCGAGGTCGAAGCTCCTCGACGTGAACGCTCCCTCGCCGAAAGAGCAACGCGAGCGTGGGCAACCGTCGGAACACCAGACCCCTCCCTGCTGGCTGCCCGTCGCGCCCTCGAACTCGTGCGGCTCTCGGGTCTGGACACGACGCTTCTCCTGCACCCGCCAATACTCGTGGCGCCCGGGCCCGCGTCCGTCCAGCGCACGCCCGCCGCGTACGCGCCGACCGCGAGCACCGACATCACTACCGCCAACGCTGCCCGCGCCATCCTCGCCTCCCGTTACGAGGATGGAATCGGCCGAGAAGACGTGCTCAGCGAGGGATAGCGGGAGAGAAAACTCAAAAGCCCCACGCCACTGGGCGAAACTGTGCGACACCGTTCAGCCCCGCCACCTACAGTTATTCCGTGACTGAGAACGCGACGAACGCTCCCCAAGATCCCACGCCCGCCGCTTCCTTCAACGCGGCTAGCTTTGAAGCCTACCTTTTTGACCTCGACGGGGTCGTCACCCCCACCGCCGACGTCCACATGCGAGCCTGGAGCCGCATGTTTAACCAGGTGCTCGTGGACTACGAGGGGCAGGCTAAATACACCGACATGGACTACTTCACGTACGTGGATGGCAAGCCGCGCTACGACGGGGTGAGGAGTTTCCTCGCCTCCCGCGGGATTGACTTGCCCGAAGGCACTCCCGACGACGCTCCCGCCGCCATGACCGTCTGCGGCCTGGGTAACCGCAAGAACGCCCTCGTGCTCGACATCCTCGAGCAGGAAGGGGTCGAGCCGTATCCCGGCACGCTCGCGTTCCTTGACTCGCTGCCCGAAACCGCGAAAATCGCGATCGTCTCGAGCTCGAAGAATGCCCGCACCGTGCTGAAGGCCGCTGGACTGCTCGAACGCTTCGAGGTGATCGTGGACGGCAACGTCGCAGCCGAACACTCCATCCCCGGCAAACCCGCCCCCGACACCTACCTTTACGGCGCGAAGCTCGTGGGCGTGCCCGCCGAGAAAGCCGTCGTGCTTGAAGACGCTACGAGCGGCGTGCAGGCCGGAGCCGCGGGCAACTTCGGTGCCGTCATCGGCGTTAACCGCGGCGTGGGCCAAGAGGCGCTTGCCGAAGCCGGCGCCACCATCGTTGTTGACGACCTCAAGGAGCTGGCATGAGCATCCATAAAGTCTCTGCCGACCCCATGGACAGGGTGCACCTGCCCGTGGATGAGTGGCAGCTCGTCGAGTCGCGCCCCGGCGCACAGCTCGGCTTCCTCGAAACGATTTTCGCGACCGCGAACGGCTATCTCGGCATGCGCGGCACGCCCGAGGAGGGCCGCGACGTCGCAAGTCACGGCACGTTCCTTAACGGGTTCCACGAAACCTGGCCCATCAAGCACGCGGAGAACGCGTTCGGCTTCGCGAAGACCGGGCAGACCATCGTGAACGCGCCCGATTCGACCGTCATCAAGCTGTATGTCGACGATGAACCGCTCAACGTTTCCACGAGCGACCTCCTCGAATACAAGCGTTGGATCGACTTCCGCGAGGGCGTTCTGCGCCGCGATCTTCTGTGGCGCACCCCGAGCGGTGCCCAGGTGCGCGTGCGCTCTAGCCGCATGGTGAGCTTCACCGACCGTCACCTCGCGCTCATGTCCCTCGAGGTTGAAATGGTCAAGGGAAGCGCCCCGATCGCGATCTCTTCCCAAATCATCAACCGCCAGGACCTCGACGTCGATGCCGCGCCGGCGACGGCCCCGCGCGCCGGTGAGAACAAGTACGATCCGCGGCAAACCACGTCGTTTGACACGCGCGTGCTTGTCCCCGAAGGCAATCACGCCTCCGGCGACCGCGTGCTCATGGGCTACCGCACCGCCCACTCTGGAATCGGCATTGGTGTTGCCGCCGACCACGCGGTCGAGACGGAAATCGACTTCCAGAGCCTCGTCAAGATCGACGACGACATGGGCCGTTTCATCATGCGTGGCGAACTGCCCGAGGGCGAGAAATTCCTCGTCAAGAAGGCCGTCGCCTATCACTTCGCGCCGGGGGTGCCGGTGCGCGAGCTCCAGGATCGATGCCGCCGCACGCTCGACCGCGTGCACAAGTACACGCTTGAGCACTACCACGATGCACAGCGAGAATTCCTCGAAGGCTTCTGGGAGCGCTCGGACATCCGCATCGAGGGCCAAAGCGCCGTGCAGCAGGCGGCCCGCTGGTGCATCTACCAGCTCGCACAAGCTGCCGCTCGTGCCGACCAGGCGGGCGTCCCCGCGAAGGGCATGACGGGCTCCGGCTACGAGGGCCACTACTTCTGGGATACCGACATCTATGTCGTCCCGTTCCTCACCTTCACCTCGCCGGAATGGGCACGCAATGCCCTGCGCTTCCGAGTGAACCTTCTCGATGCGGCCCGCGAGAGGGCCCGGGAGCTCAACCAGCGCGGTGCCCTCTTCCCGTGGCGCACCATTAACGGCGACGAGGCGAGTGCCTACTACGCGGCCGGAACCGCGCAGTACCACATCGACGCGGACATCGCGTGGGCGTTCGCCACCTACAACGACATCACGGGCGATACGAGCTTCCTCGACCTCCAAGGCGCCGAAGTCCTTGCGGAGACCGCGCGTATGTGGGCCGATCTTGGCTTCTGGCGTACCAATGGCGAGCAGACGTTCCACATCCACGGCGTGACCGGGCCGGACGAATACACGACTGTCGTGAACAACAACCTGTTCACGAACGTCATGGCGAAATACAACCTCGAGCGGGCCGCTCGCACACTGCTCGATCTGCGCGAACGCCTCCCCGAGGCCTACCGCGCGCTCGTGCAAAAAATCGACCTCGACGAGCGCGAGATCGACGAGTGGCAGGCGTGCGCCGACGGCATGTACATCGAGTTCGACGAAACGATGGGCATCCACCCTCAGGACGACCGCTTCCTCGATCGCGAGGTGTGGGACATCAAGTCCACCCCGGCCGACCGTTTCCCGCTTTTGCTCAACTACCACCCGCTCGTGATTTACCGCTTCCAGGTCATCAAGCAGGCGGACGTCGTTCTCGCAACCTACCTGCGCGGTGCTGAATTCACGACCGAGCACAAGAAGGCGAACTTCGAGTACTACGACCCGATTACGACCGGCGACTCGACTCTTTCCGCAGTTGTCCAGTCGATCATGGCTGCAGAGGTGGGCCACCAGGATCTCGCCCTCGATTACTTCCTCACGGGCCTCTACGTTGACCTCGCCGACCTGCACAAAAACACGAAGGACGGCGTTCATATCGCCTCCGCGGGCGGCGTGTGGAACGGCCTCGTCGCAGGCTTTGGCGGCATGCGCTTCAACGACGGCGACATCAGCTTCGACCCGCGCCTGCCCGATGAATGGCCCGCCCTTGAGTTCCCGCTCACGGTGCGCGGAAGCCGCTTCACCGTGCGGATCACGAAGGGCGACATCACCTTCACGCTCGACGAGGGCGAGGAGCTCGAGGTCAGCGTGCGCGGCGAAACGGTGCGCATCACGAACGAGAGCGTGAGGGTTCCTCTTCATGGCCAGGGCCCCATCCTCCAGGACGGCGACATCGAGGCGCACTACGTTGGCGATTCACGCGCCGACGGCACCCTCATCACCTCGACCGTGCCCGACCCGAACTCGCCGTGGGAGTACCCGGAGGCGGCGTGTGAGGAGCACGAAGGCTAGGGTCCGGGGATAAAATTGGGGTCCGACGCTTGCCCGGCAGGCGTCGGACCTTCCCCTACGCGGGGCGCCCCGCACCCCCTGAAAGGCCGTGGCGCGCACGCACGCGGGGCCGTACCCGCATGGACGTGACCCGTGATCGGGTGCCCGTGCCCGCCATTTGCCCGCCGTTCCAACCCGAGAGAGAGCCATGAAACCGCGCATCGTCCGTGCTGACCTTCCCGCCGAGCCCACCCGCGAGCTGCCACCGTGCGTGAAGCGACGTGATCTCGGCGCGCTCGGCCTGACCGGTGCGGCCGCGCTCGCCCTCGCCGGCTGCGGCCCGGATCGCGGCGGCCTCAAGGCAAAGGAAGTCCAGGTCGACGACTCGGGCGCCGTTTCTCTCGAGGACCTTCCCGAAAACCAGACGACCATCGTAAACTTCGGTGGGCAAAAGGCATTCGTCGCCGTCGTCCGTGGAAGCGGCGATGACCTCCACGGCTTCGAGGCGTACTGCACGCATCAGGGCTGCGCCCTCAACCCCGAGGGGCCCGTGCTTCACTGCCCGTGCCACGATTCGACGTTTGATTCTCAAACGGGGGACGTCAAGGGCGGTCCCGCCGAGAAGCCCCTGACCGAAGTGGCCCTCAAGGTCGCTGACGGCAAGGTCACCCGTGCCTGAGGCCTCGAATCTCACGAGCGACGGGCGAGTTCGGCGCGAGGTCGTCAGCTTCGTGCGTCGCGGCTCCCGTCTGAACGCCGCCCAGGAGCGCGCGTGGCAGGCGCATGCCGCTCAGTACGTCGTGGACGTTCCGCGCGGGGCCCGCTCGACTCTCGCCGACCCTTCCGTGCGACTGTCCGTTTCGGAACTGTACAGGAATGCGAACCCGCTCATCGTGGAGATCGGCTCCGGGCAGGGCGATTGCATCGCCGCCGCGGCAGCCTCACGCCCGAGCGACAACTTTCTCGCCCTCGAGGTGTACAAGCCGGGCCTTGCCCAAACGATGCTCCACCTCGAGCGCCTGGGCCTGCCCCGCAACGTGAAAATGCTCGAGGTCGACGCCGAGAACTCCCTGCCCACGCTTCTCGGGCCCGAATCGATCCGTGAAGTGTGGATCTTTTTCGCAGACCCGTGGCACAAAACAAAGCACCACAAGCGTCGGCTGATCTCTCCCGAGTTCCTGCGGGCCCTCACGATGCTCCTCGAGCCGGGCGGAATCATTCGCACCGCGACCGACTGGGCTGACTACGCCGAACACCAGCACGCTGCTTTCGAGGCCGTCGCGGCCGAGGGTCTTCTCGTGAACCTCCACCCGTCAGGGCCGAGGCCCGAGGGCACCGCGTCTGACCCGGTGAGCGAGGCGATGCCGAACGTGGGGTTCGCGCCGCGGTTCGACGGGCGCGTGCGCACAGCCTTCGAGAAGAAGGCAACGGCGGCCGGGCGCCTCGTGTGGGAGTTCGCCTACCAAAAAGCGTAAGCGCTCCGACGGATTAGGCCTCCGCGGGCGACTCAAACTTGTAGCCGAGGCCGCGCACCGTCACGATAAGCTCCGGGCTCTTCGGGTTAATCTCGATCTTCGCGCGCAAGCGCTTGATGTGCACGTCGAGGGTTTTCGTGTCGCCCACGTAGTTTGAGCCCCACACGCGATCGATGAGCTGGCCGCGCGTGAGAACACGATCGGCGTTGCGCAGAAGAATCTCGAGAAGCTCGAACTCCTTGAGCGGAAGCGGCGTGTCCACGCCACGCACCCGCACAACGTGCCGATCGACGTTCATCTCGATCCCGCCGGCCGTCAGCACGGCCTCGTCTTCAACGCTGTCCTGGCCGGGCGCCTTCTGCTGCTCGCCGCGGCGAAGAACGGCTTTGATGCGAGCGAGCAGTTCGCGCGACGAATACGGCTTCGTCACGTAGTCGTCGGCGCCAAGCTCGAGGCCCAGAACCTTATCGAACTCGTCATCCTTCGCGGTGAGCATGATGACGGGCACGCTCGACGTCTTGCGGATCTCACGGCACACATCAGTGCCGCTCATACCGGGAAGCATGAGGTCGAGAAGCACGAGGTCCGCCCCGTGCACCTGGAACACCGCGAGCCCTCGGTCGCCGGTATTCGCCACCGCGACCTCGTATCCCTCCTTGCGCAGCGAGTAGCTGAGCGCGTCCGAGAAACTCTCCTCGTCTTCAACAATGAGGATGCGTGCCATGTTTCCTATTCTCCTGTGTGAATGGGCAGATCCCGTGGTGAATCGTCGGCGAGCTCGGGGATTCGAAGCGTGAACGTCGAACCTGAGCCCTCCTTCGACCATACTGTGACTTCGCCCCCGTGGTTGCTCGCAATGTGCTTCACGATCGACAGGCCAAGGCCGGTGCCGCCGGTCGCACGGGAGCGCGCCTTATCCACGCGGTAGAAACGCTCAAAAATGCGTTCCATATTTTCGGGCGAGATGCCGATCCCCTCATCCTTCACGGAGATTTCGACCATGCCGTTGTGGCGGCGGGTCGATACGCCGATGAGGGTGTTCGGCGGTGAATACGTAATCGCGTTCATGATCAGATTCGACAGTGCCGTGGTGAGCATCGTCGAGCTTCCGAAAACCTCAAGGTTTTGCGTGCCACCGGACTGGATCGTCATGCCGTGGCCCGAGGCGAGGTTCTGGTTGAGGGCAACAGCTTCGGCAATCACGGAGTCGACGTCGACTGTGGAGGCGTCGGCAAAAGATTGCGCCCCCTGCACGCGCGACAGCTCGATGATTTCCTGCACGAGGAGCGAGAGGCGCCGCGATTCCGTTTGCATACGACCCGCGAAGCGGCGCACGGCTTCGGGGTCGTCTGCGGCGTCCTCCATCGTTTCCGCGAGGAGCGTCAAGGCGCCGACGGGGGTTTTCAGTTCGTGCGAGACGTTCGCGACGAAGTCACGACGCGTTTCTTCGACGCGGGACTGCTTCGAGAGGTCGTCGGCGAGCACGAGGATTCGCCGAGAGCTGCTGAGCGCGCCCACGCGCACGCTCACAACAGTGGGCGTGTTCTGATCTGAGCGGGTGGTTTTCTCGTTCGTCAGCATCTGCTCGCGGAAGCCGCCTTGGCGCGAGACCTGGGTGACGATGTCGATGAGATCGCGGTGCGCGAGCCGCGGGTAGTCCCCGCCGGTGGTACGCACGAGGCCGTAGCTATAGGCAAGGGGTGAGGCGCGCAGGACGTCGCCGCTCGAATCGAGCAGCACGTACGCGCTCGAGAGGATCGACAGCACTTCGGAGGTGGGCTCCGGGATAACCGGCTTCGCCGGTTCCGGCACGGGCCGGCTTCCACGCAGCGCCGCGTAGGTCGCCACAACTCCCGCCACAAGACCGCACGCGGCAGCGACGAAGAGGAGAGCAACGGAATTCACCCCACCAGGGTACGCGGTCTCTGGGTCCGACGGCTCCCCGCGCCCCATCGAACCCAATTTCGTTTCCTGGTTATTCACCTTGGGGTTTGCCAACATTCACTTCCCACCGGGAAAATGGGAGGTGCATTACTGCCCCTAGAGAAAAGGACGATCCGATGCGTGCAGCATTCCAGAATGAACTTCAGGTCCTGCGCGATGGCCTGATGGAGATGAACTCCCTCGTCGCCACCGCACTCGAGGACGCCTCGAAGGCGCTGCTCACCGGCGACCTCGCGCTTGCCGAGAAGGTCATCGTCCGCGACCAGGAGATCGACGATCTCCAGGCGGAGCTCGACGAGAAGGCCGTTGACGTCCTCGCGACCCAGTCCCCCGTCGCTACGGACCTGCGCACAGTCGTTGCTACGCTCCGCATGAGCGCGTCGCTTGAGCGCATGGGCGATCTCGCCGCTCACATCGCGCTTGTGCTGCGCCGCCGCCACCCGAACGAGGTCATCCCCGCAGACCTCAAGCCGATCATCGAGACGCTCGCCGATCTCAGCCTCAACGCCGTCCACGATGCCGGTAAGGTCCTCGAGAGCTACGACATCGCCCTCGCCGCCGTCATCGAAGAACGCGACAACAACGTGGATCGCGCCATGGAGGAGGTTTACGCCGCGCTCTCCGCCGAGGGTGCTTCCTACTCCGTCAAGGAGTCCGTTGACCTTGCGCTGCTCGCCCGCTTCTACGAGCGCCTTGGCGACCACGCCGTCTCGATTGCGCGCCGCGTGGTGTTCCTCGTGACGGGCGATGCGCTCGACTCGCACAACCCGCACACGGACGTCGACGAGTTCTGATCCGCAAAGCGATTCCTTAGCGGCGCCGCACTCCTGGGCGCTCAGTTTTTCAGTAAAAAGCGGGGTTCCGGCTTCTGGCCGGGGCCCCGCTTTTGCTGCCGCCTCGCGCCGTCCTCTCCCTCTCCCCCGCCCGCCTTCCCCCTCGCCTCTTTCAAAGTGGTGAAAAACGGCGTCTACCCCCTCGATATCGCACGTGAGGTGGCTAAAAATCACCACTTAGGAAGCTGCGGGAGACACAAGTGTCGCCATAGTTCCGATAGTCGACGGTTCCGATGACCGACGGTGCAGGAGAGATAACGAGAAGGAGCACCAGGCAGAAATCAGTCGACGTATCACCTGCTGCGACTCCGGCGCTGGCGTTGCTCAGCGAGCAAAGCAAGAATCAACGAGGGCTAGGCAACCGTCGGAACCCTAACTCGTTCCAGATTCTCCCGGTAACCTGTGGCGGTACCCGCATCAACAGCGACAGGAGTTCTCATGCCTTCGAAGCCCAGCAATCCCCTGGTCGGCGCTATTGTGACGGTTGCCGGGATTGGCACGTCGATCCTCGCGAAGAAGGCGCTCAAGGCCGGCTGGCATCGCGCTTTCGACGAGGAAGTTCCTGACTCGAAGTTCGAGAAACAGGCGAAGAAGGACCTCAAGGCTCGCCAGAAGCAGGCAAAGAAGGATGGCGCGTCGAAGGCCGAGATCAAGGCCATGACGAGCGAGTACGAGGACGTTGACGCTTGGAAGGTCGCCCTCTTCACGATCCTGTCCGGCGTTGTCATTTCGGGCCTGCAGCAGATGGCGAAGAAGGGCGCGCAGTCGGGGGCCGAGCGTCTCGTCGCGCGTCGCCCACGCGCGAACCGCGGCTGAATAGCCACTACTCATGTGGAAGCCCGGCCTCATGGGGCCGGGCTTTTGCCGTCTTGACTCTCTCGCTATTTCCTTGCGCTTCCGATTCGTCACTGCTTCCAGCGCTCACCGGAGCTAAAAGCACAGGGCCGGTGCGCGCCCGAGTAAAAAAGGAGCGGCCCCGCGATGCAGGGCCGCCACATGAGTTCAGTGCCGATTATTCTTCGGGCGCGAGGTATTCGAGGGATTCGTCGAGCAGCTGCACGGTGAGGCGCTGCGTCTCGTTGCCAACGGTGATATCGACGAAAAGGTTGTCACCCGGCTTCTTCGAGGTCGTGACCTGGATGGGGTCGACACCCTCGCCACCAATCTTGATGGTTTCTCCGGCGGGCACGTTGATGCTCGCGCCACCGTTCGCGCCCTCGACGAAGGCGAGGCTGACGGTGAAATCCTCGGTCGATTGATTCACGATCGCGCCGGTGACCTGTACGCCGTTCGCCCCTTTGACAGCGAGGAGATTGCGGACGCCGACGGGCTTCGAGGCACCTTCGGGCGTGAAGTTGAGGAGGGCGCCCTCTGCCGGCTGGTAGAAGTGGTGGGTTTGCGTCGGGTTGAAATAGGCACAACCGCTGAGGCTGAAGGCGGCGATGCCCATGAGCGCGGCAGCGCGGGAGAGGGGACGAAGTTTCACTCTGACTCCTGCGATTTTGAGGTCACGTAGTTGTCGATGACGTAATGGTTTGCGTCGCGAAGCGGGACTTCCCGGCCGGGACTAAGAGCCCACCCGGAGGGGAAACCGCCGCGCTAGCAGCACCCTCACAGACTACCCCACACTCGGGCGCCACCGCCCAATTATGTGGCGGCGAAATATAGCACACACGTGGATGTTAGAATGGCTGCTGGACGAAAGGGACCTGAACTCATGAATTTTAATGTCGGCGAAACAGTCGTCTACCCGCACCACGGTGCGGCGCTCATCGAAGAAGTCAACGAGCGCACCATCAAGGGCAAGGTCAAGAAGTACCTGAAGCTCAAGGTTGCGCAGGGCGATCTCACCATTGAGGTGCCCGCGGAGAATGTTGACATGGTGGGCGTGCGCGATGTCGTCGACCAAAAGGGCCTCGAAGAGGTTTTCGAGGTGCTTCGCCAGCCTTATGTTGAGGAGCCCACGAACTGGTCGCGCCGTTACAAGGCGAATGTGGAGAAGCTTGCCTCGGGTGACATCAAGAAGGTTGCCGAGGTCGTTCGTGACCTGTGGCGCCGCGATCAGGACCGCGGTTTGAGCGCGGGTGAGAAGCGGATGCTCTCGAAGGCCCGCCAGATTCTCACCTCCGAGCTCGCGCTTGCAGAGGATTGCTCGCCTGAGCGCGCCGAGGAAATTCTCGACGAGGTTCTCGCGTCCTGATGAAACATGTCGCGGTTGTGTGCGGCGCCGGGGTGGCGACCTCCTCGGTGATCCGCAAGCGCATCGAGGCGCATTACGACGTTCGCAAGGTTGATGTGGACGTTACGCAGGCAACCGTGATGGATTTACTGTCGCCGCAGTTTTCCGCCGATGCGATTGTCACGACGGTCACGATTCCCACGTCAATTGGGATCCCCCAGTTGAGCGGGATGCCGCTTCTGCTCGGCACAGATTCGAGAGTGACATTCGAGGCGCTCGACCAATTGCTCGGCTTCACTCCGCGCCGCGAGGATTCGCAGGCCTAGCTCTGTGCCGCGCGGGCCGGTCGCCGCGTGAATTTTGGCTCTCTGCTCGTTTCTTGGCCCCCGAGTTGCTCTGCTATGCCGGGCGGTTTCGATGGGTGTGACGGTGCACTGGTTCAGGGGCGCGCCTTGGCAAAGGCTTCGCGGTCCGACGGCTGCCCCGCCGCCATCGTGTCACGTTCGAATAACACTGAGGGCGGCGGCCGCACAATGGCGGGCCGCCGCCCTCAACAATCAGCAATCAGCAATCAGCCGGTTCAGTGGCAGGTCGTCGCCTCGACCGCCGAACGCACGATGTCGTCGAGGTCCTTCGAGCTCTTCCAGCCAAGCGCCTTCTCGATGCGCTCGGTCGAGCACACGAGTCGGGCCGGGTCGCCCGCGCGGCGCGGCGCAATCTCGGGCGTGATTTCGATGCCCTTAGCGCGGCCGATCGCCTCGATCACTTCGAGAACGCTCGAGCCCTTTCCGGTGCCCACGTTGAACACGCGGTGCTCGCGCTCGTCGTTTTCGAGGTAGCCGAGGGCGGCGACGTGTGCGTCGGCGAGGTCCTCGACGTGGACGTAGTCGCGGATGCAGGTGCCGTCGGGGGTGTCGTAGTCGTTACCGAAAACCTTCGGGCTCTTCCCACGTTCGAGGGTGTCGAGCACGATCGGCACGAGGTTCATAACGAGGGTGTCGGCGAGTTCTGGGGAACCGGCGCCGGCCACGTTGAAGTAGCGCAGGGCGACGGTGCGCATGCCGTGGGCGCGCTCGGCGTCGGCAAGCATCCATTCGCCCACGTACTTGGTCGCGCCGTACGGGTTGATGGGGCGGCACTCGAGTTCCTCATCGACGAGGTCAACATCGGGCGTACCGTACACGGCCGCGGAGGAGCTAAAGACAAAGTCGCGAACGCCTGCACGCGCCGCCGCATCGAGGACGTTGGCGAGGCCGCCGATGTTGTCGTGCCAGTACATTTCGGGCTTTTCGACGGATTCGCCCACCTGCTTGTGGGCAGCGAAATGGATCACGGCCTTCACGCCGCGCTCGCGCATCTCGCGCTCGAGAACTTCAACGGCGCCGTCGGCGGTGACGTCCTGCTCAATGAGCGGAGCATCGCCGATGCGGTTGCGAAAGCCAGTCGAGAGATCATCGACAACGGCGACGGACTCGCCGCGCTCGAGAAGAAGCTGCACAACGTGTGCGCCAATGTAACCTGCACCACCAATAACCAAAGTTGTCATAGCCTCAGTCTAAACGCCCCTGCTTCTGGAACCTCCCCGGAATCTCCACGCAAATCACACGCCGCAACCACGAAATAGAAATTTCGCGCCGTAAACTGACGGGCATGACCGTGCCAGAATCGTCCGAACCCACGCTGCCCAAGCGCAGCGCGGGTCGACATCGATATGTGAGGCCCACCAAGGCCGATTCGATCGCACAAGAAAACGCCCGGGAACGCCATGAGGCGGCGCAGCGGGAGCATGGTTTCGACCTCTCCCGCAGGCAAGCTTCTCAATTCCCGAAGCCCGGCAGCACGAGGGCTGAGGCAGCCGTCGGAACCGCCACCGAAACGGAGAAGCCTGGGACTGTTGCCCGCCTCGCCGAGGGCGCGGCCGTGACTCCGCTTCCCGAGGGCGTGATGCGCACCGAGCCGCTTCCGAACGTGCGCCCACGCGGCCACGAGGGCGCTGCTGCGCGCGACGATGACGATTCGATTCCCACGGGCGCACCCACGAGTATCGGCATTGGCCGTCGAACGAGTCTTGAGGAAGGCTCGCTCGCGCGAGCGTCGGTGTGGACGACAAGCGGCAGCGTGCTCCCCGGATTCGGTCTCATTCCCACCATGTGGCGCAAGCTCGGCATCGCACTCATGGTGCTCGCCGTGCTCATCGTGGGGGCCGGCGCCGCGCTCCTCGCGTTTGGTGATCCCGCGACTCTCGTGTTCCGCTACGGCACGCGCCGTCCCGTTGTGATCGCCGCACTCATTGCCGTGATTGTGGGCACTCTCGCGTGGGTCTCGACGATTTTCTTCACGAACCAGCTACACAACGTGCGCGAGAAGCTGCGCGGGCCCGCCCGCACTGCGTCGCGGTCCCTCGCCTACATGCTTGCACTCGTCGTGGCGATTCCGGGTGTGTACACCGCCCATAGCCTCTATGCCACCCAGGCGCTGCTTGGTAACTCAAAGGTTTTTGCGGGTTCGGAAGCGCACAAGCTCGCGCCAGGCAAGGATCCGTGGGCGAACCGCGAGCGCGTGAACATCATGCTGCTCGGCCAGGATGCCGGCCCTGATCGCACGGGCACGCGCCCCGACACGATCATGGTCGCCTCGATCGACACGAAGACGGGCCGCACGGCGCTCTTCTCGATCCCTCGCAACCTTCAGTACGTGCGCTTCCCGAAGGGTTCGGCTCCTGCGGAAGAGTTCCCGGACGGCTTCACGTATTTCGGCAAGGACCAGAACCTCATCAACGCGGTCTGGTCGTGGGCCGAGGGCGTGCGCCCCGATCTGTTCCCGGGCGACGACAACCCTGGCCTAACCGCGACCACGATGGCCGTCGAGGAAACGCTTGGCCTCAAGGTCGACTACTACGCGATGGTGAACCTCCAGGGCTTCGCCGACCTCGTCGATGCGATCGGCGGCGTCGATATCGAAGTGGAGCGCGACATCCCAATCGGCGGCGGCGCGTCGAAGGTCGAGGGTTACGTCAAGAAGGGCTGGCAGCACCTCGATGGCTTCCACGCCCTGTGGTACGCCCGCTCGCGCCACGGCTCGAACGACTTCGACCGCAACTGCCGCCAGCAGCGCATCGTGCGCACCGTGGCGGAGGAAGCGAACGTGTCCTCGCTCGCGCTCAATATCCCGAAGCTGATCGGTGCGACCGAGCGCAATATTGAGACGGACATCCCGCGCAGCCAGGTCGAGGCGTTTGCGGACCTTGCACAGCGCATCCAGAAGGGTGGCTTCAAGTCGTATCCGATCAACCCGACCGTGACGCATTCGGGCAACCCTGACTACCCGTACATCAAGAAGTGGGTGCAGGCCTCAATCGCCGATTCGATGGTCGGCTACGGCGAGGTTCCCGTGAGCGGGAAGCCGGGCGGCAAGGCGGGCTCCGGCACGGGCGTGGGTGCGGGTGCTCGCAATTCGGCGCCGCAGCGGATCCGGATCGTGCTTCCGCTTGAGCCGACCACCGATGGCGACTCAAGCGACGATGACTCGACAGACTCGGGCGAGACCAAGAACCCGACTGTTAACCAGGATCCGCTTGCACCGTGCATGCCGGGCAACGAAGACCCGATGGGCTAACCCCTACCCGCAAATAGCGCCCTGCTGCGGCTCTCTTAGGCGAGCTGCAGCAGGGCGTTTTCGATAACTTCGGGCATGGCGGGGTGAATCCAGTACTGCTTGGTCGCGATGTCGCGCGCGTTCAGGTCGAAGCTCATCGCCTGGATGAGCACTTGAATGAGCGTCGCAGCCTCGGGGCCGATGATGTGGGCGCCGAGGATCCGCCCGGTCTCAGCCTCGGCGATGATTTTTACGAAGTCGCCCGGTGCCTCGAGCTCCATCGCCCACCCGTAGGCGACGTCGGCAAATTCCTGGCGTGCCACCCGGATCTCCCGCCCGGTCGTTTCTGCCCACTCGCGCGCCTCGCGCTCGGTCATGCCCACCTGCGCAATATGCGGGTCGGTAAAGACGGCGGCGGGGATCGGCATGTCGTCGCTTCGGCGCAAATCGTGCGGGTGGAGGAAGTTGTGGCGCGCAACCTTCAGCTCGTAGTTCGCGACGTGCTTGAGTTGCGCCGGCGAACTGAGGTCGCCGATCGAGTAGACCCCGTCGAGCACCTGGCCGCTTGGGTCGAGGGCTCGCTGGTAGGCATCGACCATGACACGGCCGCCATCATCGACGCCGATGCCCCCGGCTGCGGCGTCCAGGAGGTCACTATTGGGCGTGCGGCCGGTCGCCACGAGAATGTCGGCGACGGTGAGGGTTCGGGCCGCCTCGTCGGCGGAGGGGTCCGACGGTTTCAGATCAATCTCGACCCCGCTTGCTGTGCGCCGCACCCGGGTGGTCGAGGCATTGAGATGCACGTGATAGCGCGCGGAAGCGACCTCGGTGATGCGGCGCGCGATGTCCTCATCGAAGGCGCGAAGGAGGGTTCCGGACCGGGCGATGAGGTGTACGTCCACGCCGAAAGCGTCGAGAATGTGCGCGAACTCGAGGGCGATCACACCCGAGCCGAGGATCGCGATGGACTCGGGAAGCTCCTCGAGGCGCATGATGGTGTCACTCGTGAGCGGTTTCGCCTCTTTGAGCCCGGGAATACCGGGAATCGCGGGACGCGAGCCGGCGGCAAGAAGGACAGTGTCGGCGGTAATCTCGCGCGTGCCACCGTCGGTCTCGACCGCGAGACGTTTAGGGCCCGTAAACCGCGCCGTACCGCGAATGAGCGTGAGGTTAGCGTTGTCCGGGTGGGAGCCGCGGTACTCCTCACCCCCGTGGGAGATCGGGTCAATTCGGTTGAAAATCCGCTCGCGCACCGCCGGGAATCCGACGCCGCCCAGCCTCGAGTCGACCCCGAACTTCTTCGCGTGCTCCTCTTTCGCGTTTTCGGCGACGGTGGCCGTGTGCACGAACATCTTTGTGGGAATGCACCCGACGTTGAGGCAGGTCCCGCCGAAAATGTGGCCGGGGCCCACGCCGCGGTCAATATAGACGATGGATTTGTCGGCGAATTCGGGGCCCGGGAAGGAGTTGCCTGAACCGGAGCCGATGAGGGCGATATCGAAATGTTCTGGGGCGCTCATGGTCTCAAGGATACGGGCCGCCCGCCGCGAGCTTCGAGACCGTGAAACAATGGCCACCATGCGCGAAATTCTCGACACCATGCCCGAAGCCAGCGAGCGAATGCTGCTGCTCACGGCCCCTATCGAGAATGAACTCGTGATCACGAAATCCCGATTCCTCGCCTACCTCGCGCCCGTCGAAACCGTCGAGGAAGCCGACCACCTGATCCGCGAACGCCGCGCGCTGCACCCGAACGCGCGTCACCACTGCACGGCACTCACGCTCGGCACACCGGTACACCTACAGCGCTCCAACGACGACGGCGAGCCAAGCTCCACGGCCGGGATGCCCATGGCGCAGGCACTTAGAGGGCGGCACATGACGAACATCCTCGCCGTTGTCACGCGCTATTTCGGCGGGATCAAGCTCGGAGCGGGCGGCCTCGTCCGCGCCTACGGCAGCGCCGTGACCGACGCACTCGATGCCGCGAGCGCAAAGAAGCTCGTGTGCGAGCGCGTCGTTCGCCAAGTCACGGACCTGAGCGTCGGCTACGACCTCGCGGGGACATTCGAGGCATCGATCCGCGCGTGGGCAGACAGCGCCGAAGGCGTGAGCATCGACGGAGCCGACTACACCGCGCACGGGCTCACCCTGCGCTTCATCCACCACGTGGACGCTGCTTCTGACCTGGAGCGGGCTGCGGCGGAATTGTCGAGCGGCGCCGTGAGCGCGGCAACCGTCGGATACACCTACGCCGATGTGCCTGCCGGATTTTAACCCCTGCGAAACACCGCGAGTGTGCGAAAAGTCCCGCAGGGGCCTATAGTGCTTGGAGGCCGCGGAACCGCGAGCCTAACGCTGACAATGGAGTCTTGATGAAAAAGATCCTGAATTCACTGCTGACGAAGATCGTCATCGCGATTGTGCTTGGCATTCTCGTGGGGCTCGTTGCGCCGGACTGGCTGTCGCGGGGGGCGGCAACGTTTTCGAAGCTTTTCGGCAACTTCCTGAGCTTCATCATTCCGCTCATCATCATCGGCCTGATTACGCCCGCCATTTCCGAATTCGGTAAAGGCGCTGGCAAGTGGCTCGGCGTGACCGCCGCGCTCGCGTACGCCTCGACGCTCGTCGCCGGTATCTACACGATCGCCGCCGGCTACCTCACGTTCCCGACGCTGCTCGGAAGCGGCACCCAGCTCGGCGGGGTGGCAGAGCCCGAAACGAGCTTCGAGCCGTATTTCGAAGTCGCCATGGACCCCATCTTTGGCGTGATGACGGCGCTCATCACGAGCTTCGTGATCGGTCTTGGCATCGTGGCTGTGCATGCCACCACCATTCACGAGGGTTTCCTCGAGCTGCGCAAGATCGTGAACACCACGATTTCGAAGATCATCGTGCCACTTCTGCCGCTCTACATTTTCGCGATCTTCGAAAACATGACGGCGAAGAAAGAAGTGTTCGACATCATCATGAAGATGCTGCCGATCGTGGTTCTCGCGTTCGTGCTCACGGCGATCATGCTCGTGTTGCAGTTCACGGCGGCTGGTGTCGCCAAGCACAGGAACCCATTCGTGATGCTCGGCAAGATGCTTCCGGCATACGCCACGGCTCTTGGCACCAGTTCGAGCGCCGCGACGATTCCCGTGACGACACGCTGCGCGGAAGATGCCGGCGTCTCCAAGCCCGTGGCAAACTTCGTGATTCCGCTGTGCGCGACGATCCACCTCTCCGGCTCGACAGTGAAGATCACCCTGTTTGCCTTCGCAATCCTGTGGACCACCCACGGCGACTACAGCTTTGCGAGCCTGCTCGGCTTCGTGGCAATGCTTGGCGTGTCGATGATCGCCGCGCCCGGCGTTCCCGGCGGCGCGATCGTCACAGCCTCTGCGCTTCTTGCGGAACAGCTCGGGTTCAGCGAGGCGCAGGTGGGCCTCATGGTCGCCCTCTACGTCGCGCTTGACTCGTTCGGCACGGCCACGAACATCACGGGTGACGGCGCGATCGCCGCGATCGTGGATCGCCTCTCGGGCGGCAAAGTCAGCGACGATGACGACGAGGAAGTCGCCACCGCCAATAACGCTGCTGCGCCGGCTACCGCTGAGGGGTCGACTGCGGCCTAAGCGCCGCACACTGCATCACCGCTGAACTGAGCAGCACCGCTGCACCGCACAGCACCGCTGCAGTTACCAATTGGAAAGGCGTGGCTTCGGCCGCGCCTTTCCTTCGTCGCGGACCCATCTATTTCCCTCATTCCACTATCTCCCTCGCTCCCCCGCCCACGCCCCTCTTCCCGCAGCTCGCCCTCACTCCCGTCACTCTCCATAAAGAAACTGGCCTCCACACCCCCACCCAAGGCAGCAACCCCGCACTTTCTTCATCATCTGCGACGGCACAGCCTTAGACCGCGACGCCTACCCCGATCCCCGTACCCCTCTTCCCGCAGCCCCTCTCCCCTAAATTCCGCTGCCCGCCCCGTCTTCCCGCAGCCCCCATTGCCGTCACTCTCGATGAAAAAAACCAGCCACCCCAGCCCGCCCCAAGCCAGCAACCCCGCACTTTCTTCATCATCCGCGACGGAAAAGCATCAGGTCGAGAAGGAAAAGCTTTAGTCGCGACGGAAAAGCTTCAGATCGCGACGCGAGACACCGGCACAGCCTTAGATCGCGACGGAAGAACCTTGGACCGCGGCGCAGCCCCCACCCGCAACACCTCAGCCGGCGCCCGAAACCCGTCTCCTAGGTCGCAGCGCTCAGCCGAGGGCAGCCCGCACCGTGCGGGCCTTCGTGAATGTTTCCTCGATCTCGGCGTCGGCATTGCTGAGCCGCGTAATCGCGCCGCCCACCCCGAATCGGGCGCCGGCCTCATCGAGCACCGCCGTGCGGATCACGATGCTCAGGGACGCGGCGCCACCTGGCGAAATCCACCCGATCGCGCCAGAGTAAACGCCGCGCGTTCCCTGCTCGAGTTCTCGCAAGAGTTGGACGGTGCGCAGTTTCGGCGCGCCTGTCATCGAGCCGCCGGGAAAGGCCGCCTCGATGGCGTCGAGGGCGGTGCGGCCAGGCGCAAGCCTGCCGGTAATGGTGGAGATCATCTGGTGCACCGTGGGGAAGGATTCCACCTGGTAGATATGCGGAACCTTCACGCTGCCAGCCTCACACACGCGCGAGAGGTCGTGCCGCACGAGGTCGACGATCATGAGGTTTTCGGCTCGGTCTTTGCGGCTTGCGGCGAGCTCGGCGCGCAGCCTCATATCCTCCTCCGGATCTGCGGAGCGCGGTGCCGTTCCCTTGATCGGGCGCGATTCAACCTCACCTGCGGCGCTCACCTCGAGAAACCTCTCGGGCGACGCGCTTGCGACGCTCCACTTTCCACACTGCAACAGCGCCCCGTACGGCACGCGCGCGATGCGGCGCAGCCGCGAGTACACCTCGATCGGGTCGAACTTCCCCGCAACGCGAGCCTCGTTCGTGAGGCACAGTTCGTAGCTTTCGCCTTCGTTAATGAGTTCCTGGCAGCGCGCGATGAGAGCGGCGTAGTGGGCGCTCGCGTGCCGGTAAGTGGGAGTCGATAATGTTCCGACGGCACCTTCCACTCCATCGCCGCTATGGCCGGGAAGTGTTTCTCGCGCCTTGCTCAGCGTGACCTCGATCTGTGCGGTGGCGCCGTCAATCCATGCGCGCTGCGCGGTGGCATTGTCCGCGGGGATTTCCTCGTTTACCCCATCGAGGTCCGCGAGCGCGACCGCCCTCACGACGTGCTCGTCGTGGTCGATCACAAAGGCTCGCGTGAGAAAAACGAGGTGCGCATCCTGCTCCCCATTGTGCGATTTCTCCCGCTCGAGCCCGAGCGTTTCGGCACCGAGGCCGTAGCCGAGGTAGCCCACGTATCCCAGGGCGAAACCGCCGAGGGCTTGCGACGCACGCCGTCCACCTTCATCGAGCCGCACTTGGCTTAGTTTGCCTCGAAGTTCATCGAAGAAACCGTCCTTCGCGGTGACGCCCTCGACGCGTTTCTCGTCGGGGACTCGATACTCGAAGACGTGCGCGCCGGGGCCGTCGCACGCGCCCATGATCGAGAAGTGCGAGCGGTGATCCTCGCTTGCTGAGTCGAGCCACACGGCCCGCGGCAGTGGGGCGATGAGGGCGCGGTAGAGCGTTTCGGCGTCGGCGAAGTCGTCGCTAAGCGGAATCGGATCGCCAAGCAGCACCGTGTGGGTCGCGGGCATCGGACCAGACTGGGTCGCGGGCGTCGAGCCGGGTCGACTTGACGCGTCGCCTTCGCACTGCGCGACCGAGAGGCTTTCGCAACCGTCGGCCTCGCCGCCGACGGAGAGAAACGCGCGCATGAGGTCGAGGCCGCCTTCGGTGCGAATGGATTCGGGGTGGAATTGCACGCCCCACGCGTTGCGCCCGCGCAGGCGCGCTGCTTGGATGACGCCGTCGGCGGTAGTACCAAGAACTTCCAGTTCAGGCGGGCAATCGTCGATCGCGAGCGAGTGGTAGCGTACGATGCGCAGCTCGCGTGGTAGGTGCGCGAACACCGGGTCGCTTGCGGCAACGCCCCTGAAGCGCAGCGCATCCTCGAGGCCGTGCATGGGGGTGGGCGCACGGCCCACGCGCCCACCGTGAGCGACGGCCATGAGTTGCAGGCCCAGGCAAATACCGAGCACAGGAATGCCGCGCGCACACGCCTCGCGGTACACGTCAAGCGAGCAGCCGAGGTCGCCCGGATTGTGCGGGGTTCCAGGGCCCGGGCCGATGATCACGTGGCTCACGCCGTCGAGGCTCGGGCGTGGCCCGCTCGCGAGCACCACCTGCGGCATCTCGCCCGAGGCTTCGGCAACGAGGTGCGCGATGTTGAACGTGAACGAGTCGTGGTTGTCAACGATAAGAACGCTCATGCAGAAAGCTCCCGGATAGGCTCGGCACGCTCCCACAGCGCGTCCTGGAAATCCCGCGCGGCGGGCGCGAAGGGGCCGCGGGGAGGGGCGTATGTGTCGGCAATGTGCGGGGCGGGCAGGTCCGTGAGTCCGACGGTTGCTTCGCGCACACCGTGCAGGGAACTGAGCAGCCATACGGCGTCGGCCTCGAGGAGGCGCTGTTTGGTGAGGGGCGCCGCGAGGGTTTCGTGGCCGCGCTCGCGCGCGATCGTCACGATCACGCTCTCGGTAATGCTCGGCAGGCGGTCGGAGTCGCTGCTCGTGACGAGCACACCGTTCGACCACAGGGCAACGCTCCCGTAGGCAGTTTCGCTGTAGTGGATCTGAGGGGCGAGAAAATGCGAGGTGCCGTCGGACTTGCCGGCGCTACTCACCCTCGCTGAGCGTGCGCGCAGGAGTGGGTCGCTCGCCCCGCGCTCGAGCGCCCACGCGCGCACCCGCTCCTGCCAGGCGAAATCGGGGCCTTTGAGGCGCGGGCGGGTGCGCTCATCCCTTCCGGGGTAGGCGATCAGGTGCGCGGTAGTTTCGAGTCGAGACTCCGCGATTGGTCGCGCGTTGACTTCGGATCGGAGCTCGCCGCGACGTTGCTCGAGGGTGAGTTTGGGGAAGAACAGGCCAGGAGCTCCCCCGAGTGTGTGCGCGGCTTGTTCGTAGAGCGCCGCGACGGCGTCGTCGATCGCACTCGGGTCCACCTCGGTACCCCACAGCTCGCCCGCCGCCGCACGCATGCGATCCCGGTGTCCGCGCGGGGCTACCGCGTGACCGTCCCTCACGAGGAAGGAATCAACGAGTGGCACGGCGGGGCTCCTTTACGTGGGTCACACGGGCGGGCAAGGGGATGCCAGCGGCGTTGTTGCTGGCTGCAGTGATAAAGGTACACCCGTGCGCGCGTGTGCCACGACGGCGCACGCTACTCCTCCTTCTGACCCCATGCTCCCTGGGGGTACTCGGCGCGCAGCCAGGCCATGAACCCCTGGGCGACACTCGCGCCGTACGGGTCGTGGACGATGCCGTGATCGATTTCTTCGGCAACGATCGCCTGGGCCAGGTGGTAATGCTCGCGAACAACTCCGTAATCCATGCCTTCTCTTTCGGCGATCTCGTCCTCCCCAGCGAGGCAGTGCTCCCGGATGGCCGAGAGCACGCGCATGAAGTCGTCGTTGTCGCGGAGGTGGTCGTAATTAATCATTGAGGTTCCCTCTCAGTCGTCAGCGGGTGTGGTCTAGGTAACAATAAAAAAATATTTCGCGGGGTGCAACCCCTTTCGCGAATGTTCCGACCCTCACCGCGTCCACAGAAAGTGACGACGGCGGCTGGTCTTACGATCACTTTTCGAAGAAAGTGACCGTAAGGGGGGGGCATGATGAGCAGATCCCTGGCTGTGCCTCCGGTTGAGCGCCTACCCGAAAGATGGGAGATTCCCCGCAGCGTGACCTCACGTCGCCCGTCACGCCAGCGATGTACCCGAGGCGCTCGAGGAATACGCGGAACAGTCACGCCGAGCTTGAACTGCTCCGTACTCTCGCACGATTCGGTGCTCCCCCCTCCGGCGGGGCGCTGGCGGCGGGGGGAGGCAGCTGCAGACCCAGCCGGTCGCACTTTATGAAGAAACCAGCCAACCCAAGCGGCGGCAGCGCCGGGA
>NZ_BCSI01000004.1 GCF_001570785.1 Dermabacter hominis NBRC 106157 | reverse complement strand
ACGAAAATCAACGGTGATGAGATTCTGAAAGTCAAATTTGCCGTCAGGGTCATACTCCAGGACGTTGATGACCGCATTTTCCGGAACTGGCTTAATGGCGTTGTCTTCAGCCTTACCTACAAGGATATTGAACACCTTCAGGTAGGTATCATTTTGGGAAATTCTCCTGGAAGCATTCACGTTATCCGAATAATAGTGAAAAGCATCCTGTGTGATCATGCGGTATTCGTCATCCGATAGCTCATACTTTCTTTGCAAATCGGAATTGTTGGGGTATCCGTTGAGGATTACCTTCAATACAGCTTGGTCAAAGGACTCTGGTGACAGCCGTTCTCCAGATGGCCCGATCTTGCGTGGAGCGTCAGCAAAGGACGCCACGCCCGAGACGTCTTTATGAAGATAGAACGTCTTGTTCGCCATGTACGACTTGCTTTCGGTGGGCCACTGCTTGTGGATGTTAAAGCAGTAGCCAACGATGGGGTTGGAATCGTCACCATCCGGGTGTACGTAGATGTTCGTGTTTTCGGTGGAGGGTGAGTCCTCCGCGTAGGCTCGGTAAATATCGCCAGTCTCGCCCGGAATGGCGTTTGCTGCTCCCGTAAAGCTGACGCCTGCGAACGCAAGTGTAAGGGTGATGAGTAACGACCAAAGCGATCTCGATAGCTTTCTGACGGTCACGATTTTACTCCTCTGTGAGGGTTTTTCGAATACTGGGGGGAGCCTCGGTGGAAAGTGGGCCATGTTGCGCCAAGGTAACGGGGTCTACTGGGTCTCCAATTAGGGGCCCTCCGCCAAAGGAGCGTATCACCTGTCATGGAGTGGTCGAAGGTTACCTCCCGCATCGATCCACTTCCGCTGAAATGAGGGGGCTTGACTGGTCATTTTGAGGTGAATGAATGCGCAGCGCGGCCGGTCTAGGCTCTCCGCTCGGACTAACGGGCAACTGTTGGATTGGTCACCTCGGCGTCGAGAGCGGGGTTTTCGATGCTCTTTTCGTTGACCCGTGGATGCAATGACCGATAGGCTAGACCAGGTGTGTGCGCTTCGCTCACACGTGTTTCTGTACCAACTACTACCTGTCCCGACGGAGCCATTTACTACATGACCACGAACAACGCACCTCAGATCGCCATCAACGATATCGGTAGCGAAGAGGAACTTCTCGCCGCTATCGATTCGACCATCAAGTACTTCAACGATGGCGACATCGTCGAGGGCACCGTCGTCAAGGTTGACCGGGACGAGGTTCTTCTTGACATCGGCTACAAGACCGAAGGCGTCATCCCTTCCCGCGAACTCTCGATCAAGCACGATGTCGACCCCGATGAGGTCGTCGAGGTCGGCGACGAGGTCGAGGCGCTCGTTCTCCAGAAGGAGGACAAGGAAGGCCGCCTGATCCTCTCGAAGAAGCGTGCGCAGTACGAGCGCGCATGGGGCTCGATCGAGGACATCAAGGAAAACGAAGGTGTCGTCACCGGCACCGTCATCGAGGTTGTCAAGGGCGGCCTCATCGTTGACATCGGCCTTCGCGGCTTCCTCCCCGCTTCGCTCGTCGAGATGCGCCGCGTGCGCGACCTTCAGCCGTACATCGGCCAGGAGCTCGAAGCGAAGATCATCGAGCTCGACAAGAACCGCAACAACGTCGTGCTCTCGCGCCGCGCCTACCTCGAAGAGACCCAGGCTTCGGTTCGCACCGACTTCCTCCAGACCCTCCAGAAGGGCCAGGTTCGCGAGGGCCACGTCTCCTCGATCGTCAACTTCGGTGCGTTCGTGGACCTCGGCGGTGTCGACGGCCTCGTCCACGTTTCCGAGCTCTCCTGGAAGCACATCGACCACCCGAGCGAGGTTGTCGAGGTTGGTCAGCCCGTCAAGGTCGAGGTCCTCTCGGTCGAGATGGATCGCGAGCGCGTGTCGCTTTCGCTCAAGGCCACTCAGGAAGACCCGTGGCAGCTCTTCGCCCGCACCCACGCCATCGGCCAGGTCGTGCCGGGCAAGGTCACGAAGCTCGTTCCGTTCGGTGCGTTCGTGCGCGTCGAGGACGGCATCGAGGGCCTCGTGCACATTTCCGAGCTTGCCCAGCGCCACGTTGACCTGCCCGAGCAGGTTGTGAGCGTCGACCAGGAAGTCTTTGTCAAGGTCATCGACATCGATCTCGAGCGCCGTCGCATCTCGCTGTCCCTCAAGCAGGCGAACGAGGGTGTCGACCCCGAGGGCGACGACTCGACGTTCGATCCGGCTCTCTACGGTATGGCCGCTGAGTACGACGAAAACGGCGAATACAAGTACCCCGAGGGCTTCGATCCCGAGACCAACGAGTGGCTCGAGGGCTACGAGGCTCAGCGCGAGGCCTGGGAAGCGGACTACGCCCGTGCGTACGAGCGCTGGACCCAGCACAAGGCCCAGGTCGCTGAGGCTGCGAAGGCTGACGCCGAAGCTCAGGCTGCGGCGCCGGCAGCGAGCGAGGCCGCACCAACCTCGTTCCAGTCCTCCTCGAGCGACGAGGGCACCCTCGCTTCCGATGAGGCACTTGCGGCTCTTCGCGAGAAGCTCACGGGCAACAACTGATTGACGTGATCGCCTAGCGATCTCACGAAAGCGCTCCTCGTTTTGCGAGGGGCGCTTTCGCCTTTAACCTGAATGGCATCGGCAACGGGCACATGCCCTGCGCCTTACCTCCTAAGCGAAAGGCCACCTGTGCTGAATTGGATGACCGCGGGGGAGTCACACGGACCCTCGCTCGTGGCAATGATCGACGGTTTCCCCGCGGGAGTCGAGATTACGCACGAAGCGTTGCGGGATGCGCTTGCCCGGCGCCGGCTCGGTTACGGCCGCGGAGCACGGCAGAAGTTTGAGCAGGACGAGGTTCGCATTCTTTCTGGCGTGCGGCACGGTCGAACTCTAGGTTCACCGATCGCCGTGGAAATTCGAAACACGGAGTGGCCGAAGTGGGAAAAGGTCATGAGCGCCGATCCCGTCTCGCGCGAGGATCTCTTGATCGATGCGGGTACGGGCGATGAACGCGAGATTGCGCGCAATAAGCCCCTCACGAGGCCGCGCCCGGGCCACGCTGATCTTGCAGGCATGGCCAAGTACGGCCATGAGGATGCTCGAAACGTTCTCGAGCGTGCGAGCGCTCGGGAAACCGCTGCGCGCGTGGTGATCGGCGCGTTGTGTGAGGCACTCCTTGAACAGGCTGCGGGCGTTACGCTCGTGGCACATACGTTGCAGGTGGGGCAAGCGCGCGTGCCCGAAGGTAGCGCGCTGCCTACTCCCGCCGATGCCTCGGCCCTCGATGCGGACCCTTTGCGCTGTTTTGATGCCGACGCCTCTAAGGCCATGGTCGACGAGGTCGATGCGGCGAAAAAGGACGGCGACACTCTGGGCGGCGTCGTCGAAGTGCTCGCCTATAACGTTCCGGCCGGGCTCGGCTCTCACACGCAATGGAACCGTCGTCTTGATGCTCGCCTCGCCCAGGCAATCATGAGTATCCAGGCGATGAAGGGCGTGGAAATCGGTGAGGGGTTCGCGAATGCGGGCCGCCGTGGAAGTCTCGCCCATGATGAGATTCTTGGCGAGGGAGAGGGCCCGGCTGGCACGCGCCGCGCGTCGAATCGCGCGGGGGGCACCGAAGGCGGAATCTCGAACGCCGAACTCATTGCCGTTCGTGGTGCCCTCAAGCCGATTTCGACAGTGCCGCGGGCGCTGCGAACGATCGACACGGCCACCGGTGAGGAAGCGACCGCGAACCATCAGCGCTCTGACGTGTGTGCAGTGGCGCCGGCGGCCGTGATCGCTCAAGCGATGGTCGCGATCACTCTCGCCGACGCTCTCCTCGAAAAGGTCGGGGGAGACAGCGTGGCCGAAATCGCCCCTCGTGTGTCGAGCGTGCGCGAGTGTGCCGTGGCGCGTGCAGATGGTGCTGATCGGTGAGCGAACGAGAACAGGCGCTCCCGAAGCTTGCACGCCTACGCACTCCCGAACTGCATGAAGGGGGACCGCGGCTCGTACTCGTCGGGCCTATGGGTTCGGGAAAAACGACGGTTGGCACACGTGTTGCCAACCGGCTGGGGCTCGCCTTCGTCGATTCCGATCGCGAGATCGAGCGCGAGGCTGCTCGCTCGATTCCGGAGATTTTCGCCTCCGAGGGTGAGCAGTACTTTCGGGCGCTCGAAGAGAGAGTCATTGCGCGCCTTCTAGCGGAGCATGAGGGAATCCTTGCCCTCGGGGGTGGGGCGGTGACATCACCCGCCACTCGCGAACGTCTGCGCGATAGGCTCGTCGTGCGTCTTTTTCTCGACGCTGATCATGCGCGTGAACGTATTGGTTCGGGCATGGGAAGGCCCGTACTCGCAGGTGATGACCCGCACGCGCGGTGGATTCAGGTCAGTAAGGAGCGAGAACCACTGTTCGCCCAGGTCGCGGTATGGGCACTCAACACTTGTGAAGCTTCACCGGATGAGCTCGCGGCCACGCTCGCGCGCGAACTGACGTCACCGCAGCCCACCACTACTCTCGACTAAAGGGGACACGACGTGACAGGTTTCGACACAGCGATGCCGACTTGCATCACCGTCGGTCGGGGATCGAGCTCCTACGACGTGACGGTGGGCAGGGGGCTTGAACGCACTCTCCTCACCGCGATCCCCGAGCGAGTGCTCCGCGTTCTCATCGTCCACCAAGCTCCCGTCGCACAGCGGGCCCGCAGGCTTGCCGCGGCGCTCGAGTCCGACGGTCGCGAGGCTCTTACCGTCGCCATCCCCGACGCCGAGCAGGCCAAGGGGATCGACACGCTGAGCGAGCTGTGGCGCGTGCTCGGCTCACGCGACTTCACGCGAAGCGACCTGATCATTGGGATGGGAGGCGGCGCAGCGACGGACCTCGCAGGCTTCGCTGCCGCAACCTGGCTTCGCGGCATCGACGTCATTCACGTGCCGACGACGGTTGCGGGAATGGTTGATGCGGCGGTTGGTGGCAAGACCGGCATCAACACTGCGGAGGGGAAGAACCTTGTGGGGGCATTTCATGCTCCCCGTGCAGTGATTGCGGACCTCGACGCGCTTGAAGAGCTGCCAGCGCACGATGTCTCCGCGGGCCTCGCGGAGGTCGTGAAGGCTGGATTTATTGCCGATCCCAGCATTCTCGACATCATTGAAAGCGGACTGGACCGGGTCCGCGATACCCGCTCAAGTGAGTTTGCCGAAATCCTCACCAGGTCGATCACGGTGAAAGCTGAGGTCGTGAGCGAGGATCTCACTGAAAAGGGACGCCGCGAGATTCTCAATTACGGTCATACCCTCGCTCACGCGATCGAACGCCATGAAAAGTACACGTGGCGACACGGCGACGCCGTCGCCGTCGGGATGGTGTTTGCCGCCGAGCTTTCCCACCGGGCCGGCCATCTGAGTAGCGCTCTGCTCGCCCGCCACCGGAATGTTCTCGAATCGCTTGCGCTGCCCACGCGCTACCGGGACGGTCAGTGGGGAGCATTGCGCGAAGCGATGGCGCGCGACAAGAAAGCGCGAGGGGCGCTGCTACGTTTCGTCATCCTCGATGCAGTCGGCGCGCCGATCCGCCTTGAGGGGCCGAGCGAAGCGCTTCTCGAGGAAAGCTACGCCGCCATCACCGCGTAAGCAGCTCCGGTAGGGGTTACGGTTCTACTTCCGGTGGATTTTCGAGGATGTCCCGCGCGAGGTCGTCGTTGTCGATGTTGACGACGGGGATCGCACCGGTCTCGATCGCTACGCGGCGCCTTTCAGCCTTGCGTACACGGCGGGCGAAGGCGCGAAGCTGGCTTGGGCTCATCGTGACCGCGAGATCGGGAGCATTGGTAGGCAGCTTCCACTGCTTCCACTGCGCGAAGATCGCGAGGAGAGTGCCGCAAGAGGCGGCGATAAGCACGGTCCAGGCAGGCAGGTCGAAGTAGTAGACGAGCCATGTGAGCACCGAGGTGAGGAGAGCAGCGGTCGCGTAGAGCGGACCGCCACCAAACACCACGGGGATACGCCCCACCGCCATGTCACGAATGACGCCGCCGCCGACACCGGTCGTGACGCCGAGCATGACCGCGGGAAGAGGGGAGAGGCCCACGAGCATAGATTTCGCTGTGCCGATGGCTGCCCAAAGACCGAGCGCAATACAGTCGAGAACGGTCGTGGTGTGGCGCCACATGGGGCCCTCGGAGGAGACGATGTAGGCGATCGCCGATCCGGCAAGGCCGACGGTGAGGTAGAGGGGGTTGGCGAAGGCCGCGGGGATGCCGTAGTTGAGGATGAGGTCGCGAATGATGCCGCCGCCGAGGCCCGAGATGACGCCGAGCACGGCGTATCCCACCGCATCGAATTGAAGGCGGCGAGCGAGGGAGCCGCCGACGATGCCCATGACAAACACGCCGATGAGGTCGATCGCGATAAGCAGCTGATTCGTGAGTAGAAAGTGATCGGGCGTGGTGTTCACTCCACTAATCTATTGGAGCAGGCCCGACGGCCAGAAGCACGTTGTTGCTCAACTCTCTCGCGGATAGGAGTGAACTCACATGACGCACGTTTCCGTCCCCGATGCCCCGACCGGAGTGCTCCGTATCGGGCTTACGGGGGGAATCGGTTCGGGCAAGTCCACCGTCGGAAAAATATGGGCTCGAAAAGGCCACCACGTGATTGATCTCGACGCGCTCTCTCGAGCCGTCCTCGACCAGCCCGGCGAAGGCCTTGAGGAGGCCATCGCACGTTTCGGCGAGAGCTACCGCGACCCTGAGACCGGGACGATCAACCGTGCGGCACTTGCCGAACTCGTCTTCGATGACCCTTCTTCACGTGCCGATCTCGAACGGATTGTGCACCGCCATTTGTGGGCGGAAGTCGGCCGGCTCGAGGCGGCTATCGCCTCACGCGCGGCTGACGGCACGCGCGTTCTCGTCATCCACGACTCACCCCTGCTTCTCGAGCTGGAGCACGACCGCCACTACCGTGCCATTGTCGCTGTTTTGACCCCCGAGCATGAGCGCATTGACCGAGTCGTCCGCGAGCGCGGCAAGTCCCGTGAGTACGTCGAAGGTGTGATCCGAGCGCAGGTCAGCGATGAGGAGCGACGCGCGAGGGCAGACGTGTTCATCGACAATGCGGGGGCACCCGAACATCTTGACGAACGCGCCGACGCCGCCCTCGCCAAGGCGTGCGACATCATCGACGATCGACTCCATGCCGCCGACTAGGGGCGAGGGCTAGGGTTAAGGCATGCGTCCCGTTACCGAACTGACCCGTGCAGTCAAGCCCTTCGAAGTTGTTTCCGAATACAAGCCTGCGGGCGATCAGCCGAAGGCCATTGAGGAACTCGCAGCGCGCATCAACGCAGGAGAACAGGATGTTGTTCTCCTCGGGGCGACAGGAACGGGTAAGAGCGCGACCGCGGCGTGGCTGATCGAAAAGCTCCAACGCCCCACTCTCGTCATGGCGCACAACAAGACGCTCGCCGCTCAGCTCGCGAGCGAGTTTCGCGAGCTTCTTCCGAATAACGCGGTCGAGTATTTCGTGAGCTACTACGACTACTACCAGCCAGAGGCGTACGTTCCACAATCGGATACCTACATCGAGAAGGACTCCTCGATCAATGCCGAAGTTGAGCGGCTGCGCCACAGCGCCACGAACTCTCTTCTGACTCGCCGAGACGTGGTCGTCGTGAGTTCAGTGAGCTGCATTTACGGTCTCGGTACGCCGCAAGAGTACGTGGATCGTATGGTGCGCCTAAGCGTCGGCGAGGAGATCGAGCGCGATGCTCTCCTTCGCAAATTCATCGACATGCAGTACGACCGCAACGACGTCGCGTTTGTGCGCGGGACGTTCCGTGTGCGCGGCGATACCGTCGAGATCATCCCCATGTACGAAGAACTCGCGATCCGTATTGAATTTTTCGGTGACGAGATCGACGCGCTCTACACTCTGCACCCCGTGACCGGCGAAGTGATCCGCGAGGAAGAGCAGATGCACATCTTCCCCGCCTCCCACTACGTCGCCGGCCCCGAGCGGCTTCAGCGCGCTATCAAGGATATCGAAGCCGAACTTGCCGAACGCCTCGAGGAACTCGAGGGTGAAAACAAGTTGCTCGAGGCACAGCGCCTTCGCATGCGCACGACTCACGACATCGAGATGCTGCGCCAAACCGGAACGACGAATGGCGTTGAAAACTATTCCCGCCATTTTGACGGCCGCGGCCCCGGAACGCCCCCGAATACCCTGCTCGACTATTTCCCCGAAGATTTCGTGCTCATCATCGACGAGTCACACGTGACTGTGCCTCAGATCGGTGCGATGTTCGAGGGGGATCGCTCGCGAAAGCGCACGCTCGTTGACTTTGGTTTCAGGTTGCCGTCGGCACTCGATAACCGGCCGCTGCGCTTCGACGAGTTTATTGAGCGCACCGGGCAGACCGTTTACCTCTCGGCGACGCCCGCCGAGTACGAACTGGAACGCGCCAACGGTTATGTCGAGCAGATCATCCGCCCCACCGGTCTCGTTGATCCCGAAGTGATCGTCAAACCCGTGCGCGGGCAAATCGACGATCTTCGCGCCGAGATCGAAAAACGCGTCGAGAAGAACGAGCGCGTACTCGTGACGACGCTGACCAAACGCATGGCGGAGGACCTCACGGACTACCTCCTCGAGAACGGCGTGCGCGTCCAATACCTGCATTCCGATGTCGACACTCTTCGGCGCGTTGAACTGCTGCGCGAACTGCGTCAGGGCGAATTCGACGTCCTCGTCGGTATCAACCTCCTGCGTGAGGGCCTCGACCTTCCCGAGGTTTCCCTCGTGGCCATCCTCGATGCCGACAAGGAAGGATTTCTCCGCTCGCGTACCTCGCTTATCCAGACCATCGGGCGTGCAGCCCGTAACGTCTCTGGCCAAGTGCACATGTATGCCGATTCGATCACCGATTCGATGCGCGAAGCCATCGATGAGACCAACCGTCGCCGTGAGATCCAAATCGCGTACAACAAGGAAAACGGTATCGATCCGCAGCCGCTACGCAAGAAAATCGCCGATGTCACAGACATGCTTGCGCGCGAGGATATCGACACCGAGACGCTGCTTGCGACCGACTATCGCAAGGGCAAGGAACGCACGAAGGGCTCTAGCTCGCCCGAGCGAGGTGGCACGACCGGCAATCGTGCACTTGAACTGGGGGATAACCCCGAAAAGGCGCTGCGCGAGATGATTGAGGAACTCACCGCGAATATGCACCAGGCCGCGGAGAATCTCCAGTTTGAAGTTGCGGCGCGCATCCGCGACGAGGTGACGGAACTCAAGAAGGAACTTCGTCAGTTCACGGGAGCTTAGGTGGCAATGAACGCATAACCGAGTACGATGTCCGGATTACTCCGTGCAGCGCCGCTCGGCTCCCACACATCGACCGTATGCAAGGAGACCCATGCGTATTACCACTCAAGCTTTTGGCGAGGGCGAGACAATTCCCGTGCGTTTTGCTGAGCACGCCGCGGGTGGCGACAATCTCCACCCCGACCTCTCGTGGACTGACGCCCCCGAGGGGACACGTTCGTTCGCTCTCACCGTTTTCGACCCGGATGCTCCTACAGGCTCCGGCTTCTGGCACTGGATCGCCTTCGATATCCCCGCAAGCATGGCAGGTCTTGCCGAGGGGGAGAGCCTGCCCGAGGCGGCCCGTGAATGGGCGAACGACTACGGCTTTTCAGGCTACGGCGGACCATGCCCACCCGAAGGGCGCGTGCACCGCTACATCCACACCGTTCACGCACTCTCAGTCGAGAAACTCGAGATTCCCGAGGGAGCTACGCAGGCCCAGGTTCGTTTCGCGATCTTTGCGAACCAACTCGACTCGGCGAGCATCACCGGTAGGTTCAAACTGACCGGCAGCGCCAACTAGGGAGGCGACTCACCAGCCGCGCTCGCGCCACTCGGCAAGATGCGGGCGCTCGGCACCAATCGTGGTGTCCTCGCCATGCCCCGGATACACCCACGTTTCGTCAGGCAACACGTCGAAAAGGCGCTCTTCGACATCGTTGAGCAGCGAGGTAAAGCGCTCAGAATCCCCCCGCGTGGCGCCCACGCCGCCGGGAAAAAGGGAGTCGCCGGTAAAAACGTGGGTGCCGTCGGCCTGCCCCCAGTAGATGGCGGCTACCGAACCGGGAGTGTGGCCGCGAAGTGCGACGATCTCGAGATCGTTCACGCCGACTCTGATGGTGTCGCCGTTCTTCAGCGGAACATCCGTCGGCGTCGGGATCTCCGGGGCGTCCTTGGCGCCCGCGAAAGTTTTTGCCTGGGTCGCAGCGCGCACCTGCGCGAGCGCGCCAACGTGATCGTGGTGCGAGTGAGTCGTGAGGATCGAGTCGAGGCGGGAAGTGGGGGAGCCCTCCCTGATGAGGCGCATGAGACGCGGGGCATCGGCCGCGGCGTCGATCAGGAGCTGGGCGCCCGAGACCCTGCACGTGAGAAGGTACGCATTGTTATCGAGGGGGCCGACGGAGGCTTTGCGAATGACGAGCGAGCCGAGGGTTCGCACGTCGCTTTCCCCGCCGCTCGTGACGCTGCCCGTGTACTGATTCTTGAGGGTGCTCATGCTCACCATGCTACGGCGAGCACCTTCGCTTTTCAGAAGCGGCTCCTAGAATTGTCCAGGTGACTGATGCATTGATTGTGCGCGGTGCGCGCGAACACAACCTCAAGAACGTCGACCTCGAGATCCCCCGCAATACGCTCGTGGTGTTTTCTGGGCTTTCCGGCTCGGGAAAGTCCTCTCTTGCCTTCGATACGATTTTTGCCGAGGGGCAGCGCCGATACGTCGAGTCCCTCTCAAGCTACGCGCGGCAGTTCCTCGGTCAGATGGACAAGCCGAAAGTCGAGTTCATCGAGGGGCTTTCGCCCGCCGTGTCGATCGACCAGAAGTCGACGAACCGCAACCCGCGCTCGACCGTGGGCACGATCACGGAAATCCATGACTACCTGCGTTTGCTCTACGCGCGCACGGGCGTGCAGCACTGTCCGACGTGCGGGGCTGAGATTTCTTCTCAGAGCGCAGAACAAATGGTCGATGCACTTCTTGCCTATCCCGAAGGCACGCGCTTCCAGCTTCTTGCCCCCGTCATCAAGGGCCGCAAAGGCGAACACACCGACCTTTTGAGCTCCCTTCAATCACAGGGCTTCTCCCGTGCACGCATCGACGGCGAGGTGATGCGTCTGTCAGAAGACATCTCGCTCGCGAAAACGAAGAAGCACACGATCGAGGTCATCGTTGATCGCCTTGCGGTGAAGAGCGGGTCGCGCACGCGACTAACGGACTCGGTGGAAACCGCGACGCGGCTTGCAGACGGCGTTGTCATCGCTGACTTCGTGGATGAACCGGAGGGCTCGCCCGAGCGCACGCGCCGATTTTCTGAGAAGCGCGCGTGCCCCAACGAGCACCCGCTCGAGCTCGAAGAAATCGAGCCGCGGTCGTTCTCCTTCAACGCCCCCTACGGCGCGTGTCCCGAATGTGCGGGTATCGGGACGAGACTTGAAATCGACCCGGACCTCGTGATCCCTGACGAATCGGCGACGCTCGCGGAAGGGGCGATTGCGCCGTGGACCCTCGGCAGCGCCGACCACCACCAGCAGGTGATGAGTGCCCTTGCGAGCGAGCTTGGTTTCTCGATGGACACGCCGTGGAAGGATCTCCCGGACGACGCCAAGGACGCTCTTCTCAACGGACACAATTTCAAAGTGCACGTGCGCTACCGCAACCGGTTCGGGCGCGAGCGCCGCTATTCGACAGGCTTTGAGGGAGTCATGTACTACCTCAAGCGCCGTCACGAGGACACCGAATCCGATTGGGCCCGCGAACGCTACGAGCAGTTCATGCGGCACGCGCCGTGCCCCGCGTGCCAGGGTCGCAGGCTTCGCCCCGAAGTCCTGTCCATCACCATCGGTGGAAAGTCGATCGCCGAGTTCTCGGATCTTCCGATTGGCGAGGCGAAGGCCTTCCTCGAGGGCGTCGAGTTCTCCTCGCGCGACCTCGTGATTGCCGACGAGATTCTCCGCGAAATCCACGCACGGCTCGGCTTCCTCGTCGACGTGGGACTGAACTACCTCAACCTCTCGCGTGCCGCCGGAACCCTGTCCGGGGGAGAGGCGCAGCGCATCCGCCTCGCGACTCAGATTGGCTCGGGCCTCGTGGGAGTTTTGTATGTGCTCGATGAGCCATCGATCGGGCTCCACCAGCGCGATAACCAGAGGCTCATCCACACCCTCGTTCGGCTTCGCGACCTCGGCAATACCCTCATCGTTGTCGAGCACGATGAGGACACGCTCCGCACGGCCGACTGGATCGTCGATATCGGCCCCAACGCCGGTGAATACGGCGGCGAGGTTGTGTATTCGGGCGCGTACGAGGGGCTCCTCGAGGAGTCCCGCTCTATCACCGGGCAGTACCTGAGTGGTGAGCGCACGATCGATGTACCGAAAGAGCGCCGGAAGGTGGACCCCGGTCGTGTGTTGAAGGTCGTGAATGCGCGCGAAAACAACCTTCAGGGCGTGAATGTGACGGTGCCGCTCGGCCTTTTCACAGCCGTGACAGGAGTGTCCGGATCGGGTAAGTCGACCCTCGTCAACGGCATTCTTTACCGGGTGCTCGCAAAGAACCTCAACCGCGCTCGCGTCGTCCCCGGCCGGCATACGCGTGTCGAAGGCCTCGAGCACCTCGACAAGGTCGTCCACGTCGACCAGTCCCCGATCGGCCGTACGCCGCGCTCGAATCCGGCCACGTATACGGGGGTTTGGGATCGCATTCGTACCCTCTTTGCTCAAACGAGCGAGGCGAAGGTGCGCGGTTACAAGGCCGGACGCTTCTCGTTCAACGTCAAGGGCGGGCGATGCGAGAACTGCGCCGGTGACGGAACGATCAAGATCGAGATGAACTTCCTTCCGGACGTGTACGTGAAGTGCGAGGTGTGCCATGGCGCGCGCTACAACTCAGAAACACTCCAGGTGCGCTTCAAAGGCAAGAACGTGGCCGAGGTGCTCGACATGCCGATCTCGGAGGCCGTCGAGTTTTTCGAGGCGGTTCCCGCCATCCACCGCCAGTTGTCGACGCTCGTCGAGGTTGGCCTCGGGTATGTGCGGCTCGGGCAGTCCGCGACGACGCTCTCGGGCGGCGAAGCGCAGCGTGTGAAGCTCGCTGCCGAACTGCACAAGCGCTCGAAGGGTCGGACGATTTACGTGCTGGACGAGCCGACGACCGGCTTGCACTTCGAGGACATCAAGAAGCTCCTTTCGGTGCTTCAGGGACTCGTGGACAAGGGCAACTCGGTCGTCGTGATCGAGCACAATCTCGACGTTATTAAGAGCGCTGACTACCTCATCGACCTCGGTCCGGAGGGCGGCAGCGGGGGCGGCCGTGTGATCGCGACCGGCACGCCCGAAGACGTCGCGAAGGTCGACGAGTCGTTTACGGGGCAGTTCCTGCGGGAGCTCCTGTAATGGCGGATCCGGCGACGTACCGGCCGGCGCCGGGGTCTATTCCGACGGATCCTGGCGTCTACCGGTTCCTCGACCCCGATTCGAGGGTCATCTACGTGGGGAAGGCGAAGAATCTTCGCCAAAGGCTCGGCAACTATTTTCAGGATCTCGCGAACCTCCACCCGCGCACCCAGAAAATGGTGACCACCGCAAGCCAGGTGCAGTGGACGGTCGTCACGAGCGATGTCGAGGCACTCACGCTCGAATACACCTGGATCAAGGAATTTGACCCGCGCTTCAACGTGAAGTTCCGCGATGACAAGTCGTACCCGTTCCTCGTCGTGACGATGGGTAATCAGGTGCCGCGCGCGATGATCACGCGCAAAGAGCGCCACAAAACGGATCGTTCCTTTGGACCGTACGCACACGTGTGGGCCATTCGCGAAACTCTCGACCTTCTGTTGCGAGTCTTTCCCGTGCGCACGTGTACCCAGGGCGTGTACAACCGGGCGGAACGCTCGGGCAGGCCGTGCCTGCTCGGCTTCATTGGCAAATGCGCCGCGCCGTGCGTAGGCAACGTGAGTATCGAGGAGCACCGGGCACTCGCCGAAAACCTCGTGGCGTTTATGGACGGCAATACCGGGGCTTTTGTTCGCGAACGGCGTACCAAAATGAAGGAAGCTGCCGCCGCGCTGGACTACGAGGCCGCAGCCCGGTATCGCGACGATCTTGCCGCGCTCGAAAAGGTCATGGAAAAGAACTCGGTGGTGCTTGCAGACGCGACCGATGCCGATCTCGTCGCTCTCGAACTCGACGAGCTCGAGGCAAGCGTGCAGGTCTTTCACGTGAGAGGCGGGCGCATCCGGGGCCAACGAGGGTGGGTTGCCGAGCTCTTGGATGATTCAAGCCCGGCTGAGCTCATGGAACGGGCACTCACGCAGCTCTACGAGGGGACCGATACGCGCGCACCGCACGAGATTCTCGTGACACACATGCCGTCCCGTCCCGATGAGATTCGCGCGCTCCTTGACCGTCAAAGCATCGATATACGGGTGCCTCGGCGGGGTGAAAAGAAAGCGCTTCTTGAGACGGTAAGCGCAAATGCGAAGGAAGCCATGCGACTCGGGAAACTGCGCCGGACAGGCGACCTCACCTCCCGTTCCAAAGCGCTCGAAGATCTCGGCGAAGCGCTCGATATGGAAGACGCGCCGCTTCGCATCGAATGCTTCGATATCTCGCATTCGCAGGGCACAAACGTCGTCGGCTCGATGGTCGTGTTCGAAGACGGTCTCCCACGCAAGAGCGAGTATCGCCGTTTCTCGATCTCCGGGGACGCAGCGCGTGACGACACGGCGAGCATGCAGGACGTGCTGCGTCGGCGGCTTCGCCACCACCTCGAGCAGAAGGAAGCCCGGGCAAACGGTGACGTGGTTGATCCGTCCGCGACTCGATTCGCTTACCCACCGAACCTCATCATCGTTGACGGTGGCTTACCTCAGGTCAATGCCGCCAAACGCGTCATGGATGAACTGGGTGTCACCGATATTGCCCTGATCGGCATCGCTAAGCGTCTCGAGGAAGTGTGGCTGCCCGATGAGGACTACCCGCTCATTCTCCCGCGCACATCCGAAGCGCTCTTTCTCATCCAGCGCCTGCGCGACGAAGCACACCGCTTTGCCATCACGTTTCACCGCTCCAAACGAGGCCGCTCGATGCACGAAAGCGTGCTCGATGAGATCCCCGGCCTGGGGCCCAGTCGGCGACGTGCGCTCCTCGACCGTTTCACGACCGTCGACGCGATTCGCAAGGCGCGAGTCGAGGACCTCGAAGGCGTCCCTGGAATTGGCCCTGCACTCGCGGCGAATATCCACGCCGCACTACAATCCGAAGAGCGGGCCCCCGCGGTGAACATGACGACGGGAGAGATTCTTGAGTGAGAACAAGCAAGAGCTGGGCAACGGTGAGACAGAGCAGCCGTCGGACCAGAGCGGTATTGCCCCGGAAATTGTGATCATCACGGGGCTTGCGGGTGCAGGCAGAGAGACTGCCGCCCATGCTCTCGAAGACATGGGCTGGTACGTCGTGTACAACATCGCGCCGCAACTGATCCGCACCCTGTTCGACCTTCAGTCTCAGGCCGTCGGCCGCGCCAATCGCTTCGCCGTCGTTACAGACCCTCGTTCCGGCCCCTTCTTCAATGACCTTCCCGAAGTTATCCAGGACCTCCGGAAGCAGGAAGTGCGCACGCGCCTCGTGTTCCTCAGTGCCGATCAGAACACGCTCGTGCGCCGGTTCGACTCGGTTCGCCGCCCCCACCCGCTCCAGGGCGAGGAGGGCGTGCTCGAAGGGATCCGCCGTGAACGCGAGCAGCTTGCCCCGCTGCGACGGATGGCCGATATCGTCATCGACACCTCGCCGCTGAACGTCCACCAGCTCTCGATGCGCATGCGCAAGGAGTTCGGCAAAGGGGACGACCACACCGTGACTGTCAACGTCATGAGCTTCGGCTTTAAATACGGTATTCCCATCGAATCGGACTACGTTGCCGACGTGCGATTCCTTCCGAACCCATACTGGGTGCCGGAGCTTCGCGACAAGCGCGGCATCGATAGCGAGGTTGCCGACTACGTTTTGGAGCAAGCGAACGCGAAGGAATTCATCAGTCGCTACGTCGAGATGTTGATTCCCGTGCTGCGCGGCTACCGCGAGGAAAACAAGCAATTCGCCGCCGTCGCCATTGGTTGTACGGGAGGGAAGCACCGCTCCGTTGCGGTCGCGGAGATCATCGGCGATGAACTTCGGAAGCTTGGCTACCCGGTGCGCGTGCGCCACCGCGATCTCGGCAGAGAGTAAAGCGCCGTGAACGCCAACGTCCCGAGGCGTACGTCCTCCCTCATGCCCACGCCCCTGCGTTCGCGCACGCGGGGGCCCAAAGTGGTGGCCTTTGGCGGCGGTCACGGCCTATCAGCGAGTCTTAACGCGCTGCGCCACCTCACGCGGGATCTCACCGCGGTGGTGACCGTCGCCGACAACGGAGGTTCCTCGGGCCGGCTGCGCGCCGAGCTCCCGATCCTCCCACCCGGCGACCTCCGCATGGCGCTGTCGGCCCTGTGCGAGGACTCGGAGTGGGGAGTGACGTGGCGCGATGTCGTGCAGCATCGCTTCACCTCGGATGGTGAGATCAATGGCCACTCGCTCGGAAACCTTCTCATCGTCGCCCTCTGGCAGCTACTCGACGATCCCATCGCCGCACTCGACTACGTCGGGGAGCTTCTTGGTACTTCCGGTCGTGTTCTTCCGATGGCGCTCGAGCCCCTCGATATCGAGGCGCTCGTATCTTTCCCGGGCGAAGAACTTCGCACGATCCGCGGCCAGGCGAATGTCGCCGCCACCACCGGCCATGTCGAGGACCTGCGCATCATTCCGCCCGAACCTCAGATCGCACGCGAGGTGCTCGACTCGATCGACGAGGCCGAATGGCTCGTGATCGGTCCCGGTAGCTGGTACACCTCCGTCCTCCCACACGTGAAGATCGCTGAACTTCGTGACGCCATTACGCACACGAACGCACGCAAAGTGCTGACGATGAACCTTGCCGCGGGGCGCTCGGAAACCGTCGGCCTCACGAGCACTGATCTGCTCGCCATCGTGTGTGACGCAGCCCCTGAGCTCAGATTCAATGCGCTCGTAGCCGATCCTTCCGTCGAACGCGACGGCGGAAAGGCCCTCGTTGCCGCCGCCCACGACCGTGGAATAGACGTTCTCATGCGCACGGTATCCACGGGTGACGGAACCCCCACTCACGATCCGCTTCGACTCGCCACCGCGTATCGCGACGTGTTTAATGGCGTTTTCACCCACCCATGGAAGGACTGAAATGGCCCTGACTGCCGATGTCAAGGAGGAGCTTTCCCACCTCGACGTGACTCGCGTAAGCGCACGTAAAGCCGAAGTGGCGACCCTTTTGCGCTTCGCGGGAGGCCTCCACCTCGTGGGTGGCCGGGTGTCGATTGAGGCCGAACTCGACCAGTCGGCGAGTGCCCGCCGACTCAAGACCTTCGTCGCCGATCTCTACGGGCACCCGAGCGAAGTCACCGTCCTCGCTGCGTCGGGGATCCGGCGCTCGACGCGCTACATCGTGCGCGTGCTCTCCGATGGCGCGATCTTCGCGAAACAAACCGGCCTTCTCGATGCGCGGTCGAGGCCCGTACGAGGTCTGCCGCCGCTCGTCGTTGGCGGGAGCACAGAGGATCAGGCTGCTGCATGGCGAGGAGCTTTCCTCGCTCACGGAAGTCTCACCGAACCAGGCCGAAGTGCCGCGCTTGAACTCACGTGCCCCGGCTCCGAAGTCGCACTCGCGATGGTGGGATCGGCCCGGAGGCTCGGCATCCAAGCGAAATCGAAAGAAGTACGCGGGACAGACCGCGTGGTGATTCGCGACGGCGAAGCAATCGGCCACATGCTCGCGCTCATGGGGGCCGAAAAAACTGCGGCGCTCTGGAACGACAAGCGCTCAAAGCGGGAAGTACGGGCGACCGCAAACCGCCTCGCCAATTTTGACGATGCAAATCTGCGCCGGTCGGCGCGTGCCGCCGTTGCCGCAGGCGCCCGCGTCGAAAGGGCGATCGAAATTCTCGGCGACGACATTCCCGATCACTTGCGTGCCGCAGGTCTTCTCCGCCTCGAACACCGTCAAGCAAGTCTCGAGGAACTCGGCCAACTCGCCGATCCACCCATGACCAAGGACGCCGTGGCAGGGAGGATCCGTCGGCTTCTCGCCCTCGCTGATAAAACTGCCGAGGAACGCGGCATTCCTGGAACCGAGGCAAACCTTGGTCCCGAAATGTTAGATGCGGAATAAAAAAGCGTGCTGTGCCGCTTGTGGCTCTCCAGGTTCCTATGAGCCTCGCATCACAATGTTGATAGAATCGAGCCAACCCGCACACGCGGGATCCATGCGTACAAGGAGGTGCGCGAAGCCCAGTCCCACACGGCGGAAACGCCGCCGTGCACCAAGGAGGAACTGTGACCGTAAAGGTTGGTATTAACGGATTCGGTCGTATCGGCCGTAACTTCGCGCGCGCTGCATTCGAGCAGGGCGCCGACATCGAGATCGTTGCTGTCAACGACCTCACCGACACCAAGACCCTCTCGCACCTCGTGAAGTACGACTCGATCCTCGGCCGCTTCGACGGCGAGGTTGAGTCCACCGAGGATTCGATCACCATCGACGGCAAGTCGATCAAGGTGTTCTCGGAAAAGGACCCGGCTGCTATCGATTGGGCGTCGGTTGGCGCTGAGGTCGTCGTTGAGTCGACCGGTCTCTTCACCGATGCTGAGAAGGCCAAGGCCCACCTCGGCGATACCGTCAAGAAGGTCATCATCTCGGCTCCCGGCAAGAACGTTGACGCAACCTTCGTCGTTGGCGTGAACGAGGGCGACTACGACGCTGAGAACCATCACGTGGTCTCGAACGCCTCGTGCACGACCAACTGCCTCGCCCCGCTTGCAAAGGTTCTCAACGATGAATTTGGCATCGTCAAGGGCCTCATGACGACGGTGCACGCGTACACGGGTGACCAGCGCATCCTCGATGCGCCCCACAAGGACCTGCGCCGTGCTCGCGCCGCAGCTCTCAACATCATCCCCACGAAGACCGGCGCCGCTGCTGCGGTTGCTCTCGTGCTCCCCGAGCTCAAGGGCAAGTTCGACGGTTACGCGCTCCGCGTTCCCACGCCGACCGGCTCGGTCGTCGACCTCACCTTCGAGGCTGAGCGCGAGGTTTCCGTCGAGGAGATCAACGCTGCTGTGAAGAAGGCTGCAGAGGGCCCGCTCAAGGGTGTTCTCGCCTACACCGAGGATCCGATCGTCTCGAAGGACATCGAGACCGATCCGCACAGCTCGATCTTCGATGCCGGCTGCACCAAGGTCATCGGCAACCAGGTCAAGGTCGTGTCGTGGTACGACAACGAGTGGGGTTACTCGAACCGCCTCGTTGACCTGACCGTCCTTATGGGCGAGAAGCTCTGATTCTCCCCTCCGCTCACTCTTGAGTACCTCAACGAAGGGTCCGCGTCACGGCAGCGCTGTGGGCGCGGGCCCTTCGTCCACCTGGGGCTGAAAGGCCCCACCGGGGTGCGCAATCGCCACCCCGCCCTTTTTATGAGGATGTGACCCATGCTTAAGACCATCGATTCACTCGGCGATCTCGCCGGCAAGCGCGTTCTCGTACGCGCCGATCTCAACGTTCCGCTCGACGGCACGACCATCACGGATGATGGCCGTATTCGTGCTTCGCTGCCGACCATCAACGCTCTTCGCGAGAAGGGCGCGCGTGTCATTGTGACCGCTCACCTCGGCCGTCCCAAGGGCGCGCCGGATCCCAAGTTCTCCCTCAAGCCCGCCGTGGATCGGCTGAGCGAGCTCCTCGGGGCGCCGGTCGCGTTTGCGACGGACACCGTTGGCGAGAGCGCCAAGCAGACGGTCGAAAGCCTCGGCGACGGCGATGTGGCCGTTCTCGAAAACGTCCGCTTCAACGCCGGTGAAACGAGCAAGGACCAGGCAGAGCGCGAGGCCTTCGCGAAGGAACTCGCTTCGCTCGCCGATGTGTTCGTGTCTGACGGGTTCGGTGTCGTTCACCGCAAGCAGGCGTCCGTGTACGACGTGGCTAAGCTCCTGCCGGCTGCGGCGGGCTCGCTCGTCGAAAAGGAGGTCGCGTCGCTTCGCAAGGTGACCGATGAGCCGGCACGCCCGTTCGTCGTGATTCTCGGCGGCTCGAAGGTTTCCGACAAGCTCGGCGTGATCGATAACCTCCTCGGGAAAGCCGATCGCCTCCTGATCGGCGGCGGCATGAGCTACACCTTCCAGAAGGCCCTTGGCCACGAGGTAGGCAAGTCGCTCCTTGAAGATGACCAGGTGGAGACGGTGAAGGGCTACCTCAAGCGCGCCGAGGAATCGGGCGTCGAGATTGTCCTTCCGGTCGACAACGTCGTGTCCGAGAACTTCGGGCCGGACGGCCCCGCCGACGTCGTGCCCTCGAACGAAATCCCGGCCGAAATGGAAGGCCTCGACATCGGCCCGAAGACCCGCGAACTGTTCGCCTCGAAGCTCGGCGATGCCGGCACGGTCTTCTGGAACGGTCCCATGGGCGTATTCGAGTTTGAACTCTACGCAGACGGCACCAAAGCTATCGCCGAAGCGCTCGCCGAATGCCCGGGCTACACGGTCGTGGGTGGCGGCGATTCCGCGTCCGCGATCCGCAACCTCGGCTTCGACGAAGCGCGCTACTCGCACATTTCCACCGGTGGCGGTGCGAGCCTCGAACTTATCGAGGGCAAGGAGCTGCCGGGTATCGCCATTCTTGAGGAGAAGTGATCATGACTCGCACACCGCTTATTGCAGGCAACTGGAAGATGAACCTCACCTACATCGAGGCCCAGGCGCTCCTTGAGGACCTCGTCGAGAACCTCAAGGAGGCCGGCCACAAGGCCGATGCCGTCGAGGTTGCTGTTCTTCCTCCGTTTGTTGACATCCGCACTGTTCAGACTGTTCTCGATGGTTCGGGTTCCGGGATTGTGTACGGCGGTCAGGACATTTCCGAGCACGAATCTGGCGCGTACACGGGCGAAGTCTCGGGCGCGATGCTCAAGGCTCTCGGTGCAACCTACGCAGCTGTTGGCCACTCGGAGCGCCGGCAGTACCACGGCGAGACCGAGCAGGTGACCAATGCCAAGGTCAAGGCTGCACTCGCGAACGATCTTTCGCCGATTCTCTGCGTAGGCGAGCCGCTCGAGGAGCGCAAGGCCGGTAAGCACGTCGAATACACCCTCGCTCAGGTCGAAGGTGGCATCGAAGGCCTCTCGGCCGAGGACGTCAAGAAGATCGTCATTGCCTACGAGCCCGTGTGGGCGATCGGCACCGGCGAAGTCGCGACGAGCGAAGACGCGCAGGAAGTGTGCTGCGAGATCCGCGATCTGCTCCGTACGAAGTTCGGCGACGAGGTTGCCGATTCGGTGCGCGTGCTCTACGGCGGCTCCGTGAAGTCCTCCTCGATTGTTGACCTCATGCAGCAGGCTGACGTTGACGGTGCACTCGTTGGTGGTGCATCGCTCAAGGCCGATGAGTTCGCGAAGATCGCCACCTACAACGTCGCTGATTGATTTCCCTCACGAAGTGAGAACCTCGCTACGCGGCTCGGCCTTAGGCTGGGCCGTGTAGCGTATTGTTAACCTCGTTTCCCCTATGTCAACCGAAGGAATCTCCCGGTCATGGAAATTCTCAAGATCGCTCTCTTTGTGGTTCTTGCGATCACGAGCCTCTTGCTCATGATGTTTATCCTCATGCACAAGGGGCGTGGCGGTGGCCTCTCCGACATGTTCGGCGGCGGCATTTCGACCGGTGCGGGCTCTTCGGGCGTTGCGGAGCGCAACCTCAACATCATTACGACCGTCGTGGGCGTGGTGTGGCTTGGCTCGGCGATTGGTATCGCCGTGGTTGAGCGATTCATGTAGGGACCTGGCGCGCCTTGCGCCGTTTCTCCCACACTGATTCTTTTTGCACCCGGGTGTATTTCGAAGGCACTCGGGTGTTTTTCTTTCCCTCGAGCCAGTTTTCACTCTCCTCTGCGCCCCTTCAATCGGCTGATCGGAGTGGGCCCCGGGAAAGAAAAGCTATCTATCAAGCAGGGTCGCGAGGGTGCTGGCGCTGAGCTGCCCCGGGGCGGATTGAGCTCCGACGGTGGCAAAGCTTGCGTCGGATCCGAATACTTCGCCTGCGAGCCGGCTTACCCTGCCTAGATGCCCCATCGCTATCGTGATGAGCGGGTGCTCAAGGCGCCTCTTCGCGTCGAGGCTCGCGCTGAGAAGGGCGAGGACATCGTCGGGACATTGCGGCATCACCGCGAGTTTCGCGATGGCCCGCTGCGGGGGTGCGAGGGTCGTCATGTATTCGAGCATCGCGAGCATCGCCTCGCGCGGGGGAGTGGAGTCGAAGTAGTGACGCGAGAAGACAACGGGAATGCCAGAGGCCTCGGTAGCTTCGAGAACGGAGCTGATGGCAGCGGGATGCCGCGCGATCTCGACGTCGAGTGCCTCGGCGAGACCGGATTTCGCGATTGCCCCGAGCAGTTCGGCGTAAAGGTCGTCGGTAACGCTCCACGTGCCACCCTCAGTCGCAGTGCGGATCGTCGCGAGCAGCGGATGCGAGGGAGCGGTCGCGCGAACAGCGCGGAGCGCGTTCATAATGGTGGTCTCGGCCTGGGCCTGGGGAACGTCGGCCTCGCCTAGGAGGTGATCGAGACGCACCTCGAGGATGTCCACGGGTGCCTCTCGCGCCAGCGCCGCGTGATCGCTCAGTTCGCTCACGCTTGAACCGAGCACGGGCGCGATGATCGCCGTCCTGTGGTCTTCACCGAGGCTGACTTCGCCAATCATCAGGCCCGTCGTCATGGCTTTCGTTCGCCTTTCTTCACCGCGATCCACATCTGTGGCTCGCACTCGTGGCTTACAGGAAGTGCGCTGCTTCCTTGTCCAGGAACCACGTCGTCGATTCCGTACCCCGCACCGCCGAGGCCGGGCAGGCCGCAGCATCGACCTTCCCATGCGCCGTCTTTACCGCCTGCGCCTTATCGAAGCCCGCGACAAGGAAGGACACGTGACGCGCGCTATTGAGCACAGGCCAAGAAAGCGAAATGCGCTCCGACGGTGGCTTCGGGGAATTGCGCACGGGAACCGCGTAGGCCGATGTCGCCCGAGCATCCCGGTGCTCCGGGAAAAGCGAGGCGACGTGGCCGTCAGGGCCAACCCCGAGCAAAAGCACATCGAAGTAGGCCTCGCCCTGTGTCGTGAACGCTGAGTCGCTTCCCTGGATCGTGAGCTGCTGCCCGTACCAGGCGGCCGCCTCATCAAGGCTCATACCGGCGTCGGAACCGGGGATCGTGTGCACGTTGTACACGGGGATACCCGCGCCGGTCGTCAACGCCGAGATCACGGGGCGATCGTTGCGGTCCGAGGACTTCGTCGCGACGAAGCGTTCGTCACCCCACCAGACGTGCAGCTTCGACGTGTCGACCTCAGCGAACTCAAGCGAGATAGCGATGCGCTCCGCCGTCGCCGTTCCTGCACGCCCGCCCGTGAGAACGAGGTGGGCGATACCGCGCTCCTCAATAGCGGCGGCGATCCGAGCCACGGCATCCTTCGCCACGGCCTTCACGACGGCATCCATATCGTCCGAGACAACGTTGGACGACTCGGGCTTGCCCACCGCGAAACTGTTCGGGTCACCGGTCAGCGGGAATGCCGCGGCGAGGACATCGCCGTACACGTCATCGGGGTCGAGACGGCGAAGCTCCTCGCTCAGCAGGTCGTACATGGTGCGCTTCGGCATCGTCACGAACTGGTCGTCATTGTTTCCGGGAAGGCTCATCGTGATGCCCTCTTCACTCGAGCGCATGAGGCGGATGTCGCCGTCGTCGCGGTGAAGGGTCACGGCGCTCAGGCCGTGATCGGCTTTGACGACCTTAAATTCGACCGGAACATCTTCGCCGAGCGAGCGCTGGAGCCAGGCCTGCATGAGCAGCGACGACGGATTGTCTTCGAGCCCTTCGATAGTGATGGCCTTCGGCTTGTCGGCGGGCGGGTAGTCGTACGCGGTTGCGACGAGACCGCGCCAGTTGGTGATGCGCGACCACGACAGATCGGAATCGCCCGACTTGTAACCGCGGGCGAGACGCAGAAGGGACGACTTCGGGCTCTCGCACTGGTAGACGTCGGTGATGCGGCGCTGCGCGATTGCACCGAGCGGATCCTGCGACGGTGAGGCCGGCGGAGTGTAAGGCCACCACGTGACGATGGGGGCATCGGGAAGTAGAAGCGGCGTGATGAGCGTGTCGAGGCCAGCATTCACGCGTCCGTGCGCGCGCAAAATGATGACCTCGCCCGCGCCGGCATCCGTACCTACCCGGATTTCCGCATCGAGGGCATCGCGATCCGAGTCGTGCTCGGTCACGATCACAATGATCCGTGCTGGATGCTCTTGGCTTGCCCGCACCGCGGCTTGGATCGGCTCGTCGAGCGAGCCGGTGTGCGTCACGATGACGAGCGTCGCGACGCGGTTGAGGGAAATGAGTCCGTCCTCTTCGCGCAAATCGCGAAGCTTAGCGCCGATCTGCGAAGCTGTCGTGTTCTCAAGTGTCGAAATCATGGACGCCTCCAAGTGCGGCCGTCGCGGGCCATCATGTCGTGTGCAGTCTGCGGCCCCCATGTGCCTGAACGGTACGGGGCGGGCGGCATATGCTCATCCCAGAACTCGAGGATGGGGTCGAGGATCTTCCAGGAGAGCTCCACCTCCTTTTGACGGGGGAAGAGAGGGGGAGCGCCACGCAGAACGTCAAGAATGAGGCGTTCATAGGCCTCGGGGGATTCCTCCGTGAATGTCGATCCGTACGCGAAGTCCATGTTGACATCGCGCACTTCCATTTGGGTACCGGGAACCTTCGAGCCAAAACGCATTGTCACACCTTCATCCGGCTGGACGCGGATGACGACCGCGTTTTGGCCGAGGTCTACGGTGTCGGTATCGCGGAAGGGAAGGAACGGCACCTGCTTATAGACGATCGCGATTTCCGTGACGCGCCGCCCGAGGCGCTTGCCCGCACGGAGGTAGAACGGCACGCCGGCCCAGCGGCGAGTATTGACCTTGAGCTTGATCGCCGCGAAAGTCTCGGTAGTCGAGTCGGGCGAGATACCGTTCTCTTCGAGGTAGCCGTTGACCTGTTCGCCGCCTTGCCAGCCGCCGACGTACTGACCACGGGCGGTGCCTTCGGCGAGATCCTCTGGCAGTTCGACTGCGGCGAGGACCTTTTCTTTTTCATTACGAAGCTCGGCAGCATCGAACGTGATGGGTTCTTCCATGGCCGTCAAGGCAAGAAGCTGGAGCAAGTGGTTCTGGATGACGTCGCGCGCGGTTCCAATACCGTCGTAGTACCCGGCGCGGGTGCCGATCCCGATGTCCTCAGCCATCGTGATCTGCACGTGGTCAACATAGCGCGAGTTCCACACGGGCTCGAACATCTGGTTCGCGAACCGGAACGCGAGCAGATTCTGCACCGTTTCCTTACCGAGGTAATGGTCGATTCGGAAGATTTCTTCGGGCTTAAAGACTTTTTCGACGATGTCGTTGAGCTCTCGTGCGCTTTCGAGGTCGTGCCCGAAGGGCTTCTCGATGACGACGCGCCGCCACGAATGTTCGGAGGGAGTGTTGAGGCCCGATTGTGCGAGTTGTTCCGCGACCTGAGGGAAGGCGCTGGGCGGGATGGAGAGGTAGAAGGCATGGTTGCCGCCCGTTCCCCTCGAGTCGTCGAGCTCGCTTACCACTCGCGTGAGTTCTTCGAAGGCTTCAGTGTCATCAAAGGCACCCGTGACGAATCGAAGGCCGCCTCTGAGTTGTTCGAACGCGTGCTCGTTGAAGGGGGTGCGTGCGTACTTCTCTACGCTTTCGCGCATGTAATCGGCGAAGTCGTCGTGGCTCCAGTCGCGTCTACCGAAGCCCACGAGGCCGAAAGCCGGGGGGAGTAGACCGCGATTGTGCAAGTCATAGATTGCGGGAAGGAGCTTTTTGCGGGCGAGGTCGCCCGTGACTCCGAACATGACGACCGAGCACGGTCCAGCGATGAGGGGGAGGCGACGGTCGCGCGAATCGCGCAGAGGGTTGCCTGGTGCAGCTTCGTTCTGCCTCACTATGGTCCTTTGGTAGGTATTGACTTCTGTCGCGGCCGTGCCCGCGCACCCAAAGGACGGGGCGCGGGCACGGCGCGTAAAGGGGTATTACTGTGCGGCCGAGGCGGCGTCACGAACCGCCGAGAGGAGGTCCTCCCAAGCGGCCTCGAACTTTTCGACGCCTTCGCGCTCGAGCACGGCGAAGACATCGTCGAGGTCGATGCCGGCGGCGCTGATGGATTCGAGGGTCTCGCGTGCGGCGGAGAGGTCGCTCTCGGTGAGGGGGCCCTCGATACGGGCATGGTCGGCAACGGCTTCGAGGGTTTTACCTGGAACCGTATTGACGACCGGATTGCCGACGAGGCGGTCCACGTACATCGTGTCGGGATAGGCCTCGTTCTTCACGCCGGTTGATGCCCACAGGGCGCGCTGCGGATTCGCGCCCTTTTCCTTGAGGGCGGCGAAACGATCGGAGCCGACATACCCGAGGTATTCGGCAAACGCAGCCTGCGCGTTGGCGAGGCCGGCCTTGCCGCGAAGGTCGAGGGCATCGCCGCCGATGGCTTCGAGGCGCTTATCGATTTCGCTGTCCACACGGGACACGAAGAAGGAGGCCACCGAGTGGATGCGTGAGAGATCCACGCCGTTTTCTGCGGCCTTCTCGAGTCCGCTGAGGTAGGCATCGATCACCTGGCGGTAGCGCTCGAGCGAGAAGATGAGCGTGACATTCACGCTAATGCCCTCAGCGATCGCACGGGTGATCGCCGGGAGGCCCTCGTCGGTCGCGGGGATCTTAATCATCACGTTCTCGCGGTCCACGAGCGAGTTAAGCGACTTCGCCTGCTCGACGGTCGCATCCTCCTCGTGCGCGAGGCGCGGATCGACCTCGATCGACACCCGACCGTCGAAGCCGTTCGAGGCTTTGTAGGTCGGCGCGAATACGTCGCATGCATCGCGCACATCGCGCGTCGTCAGCTCCGTGATGATTGCATCGGCATCGAGGCCGCGCGAAGCCGCGTCGGCGATTGCACGGTCGTAATCCGACTTGCCCGCGATGGCCGCCTTGAAGATCGCGGGATTCGTGGTGACCCCGACGATGTTGCGTTCGCTCATGAGCTTTTCGAGGTCTCCGGTGTCGATGAGCGCACGGGAGAGATCGTCGAGCCAGAGGGAGACGCCAAGGTCGCTGAGCTTTTGCGTCAGTTCGGTCATGGCAAAACCTTTCGGGAGGTGTTCGGTTGAGCTGAGTATCCGATTGATTGGCGGTTACTTACGAGCTGCAGCGAGGGATTCTTTCGCCTTCGCCGCAACGTTTTCGGCCGTGAAACCGTACTTCTCGAACAGGAGCGAGCCCGATGCCGACTCACCGTAGTGCTCGAGCGAGACTGCGCGTCCTGCGTCACCGAGGAAGCGATACCAGGGCATCGCGATCCCGGCTTCGACGCTCACGCGCGCTTTGACGGTGCTGGGAAGAACCGATTCGCGGTACTCCTCGCTCTGCTCGTCAAACCACTCGACGCAGGGCATCGACACGAGTCGCGTGGGAATGCCTTCGGCTTCAAGTAGCTTCTGCGCGCCTGCAGCGTGCTGGACCTCGGAACCCGTCGCGATCAGGATGACCTCGGGCTCACCGTTGGAAGCGTCCTTCATGACGTAGGCGCCCTTGTCGAGGTTCTCCGCGCTCGCATACTCCTCGCGGTCAAAGGTGGGAACACCCTGGCGCGTGAGGATAAGACCAGCGGGACCCTCGTCGCGCTTGAGGACCGCTTTCCACGCTTGAGCAGTCTCGTTCGCATCAGCCGGTCGCACGATCGAGAGGTTCGGGATTGCGCGGTAGGCGGCGAGGTGCTCGACAGGCTGGTGGGTGGGGCCGTCTTCGCCAAGGCCGATTGAGTCGTGTGTCCACACGTAGATCGCGGGAGTCTTGCACAGCGAGGCGAGGCGCACCGAGCCGCGCATGTAGTCGGCAAACTGGAAGAACGTGCCGCCATACGGGCGTGTAAGGCCGTAGAGCGAGATTCCGCTCAGGATGGCGCCCATCGCGTGCTCGCGAATACCGAAGTGGAGGGTGCGGCCGTACGGGCTGCCCGAAAAGTCCTTGGTTTGGTTGGCCTCAGGAATGAACGACGGTTCACCCGCCATAGTCGTGTTGTTGGAGCCCGCGAGGTCAGCCGATCCACCCCACAGCTCGGGAAGAACGGGAGCGAGGGCAGAGAGGACTTTGCCGGAGGCAGCGCGGGTCGCGAGGCCCTTCTCGTCAGCCTCAAACACCGGCAGCGCCTCGTCGAGATTCGCGGGAAGGTCGCGGGCGATCAAGCGGTCGTACAGCGCCGCGGCATCGGGATTCTCGGCGCGCCACTCTTCCACCTTGGCATCCCATTCGCGATGCTTCTGGGCACCGCGCTCGATGAGGGCGCGGGCGTGTGCGAGAGCTTCTTCGTCGATCTCGAAGGTCTTTTCGGTATCGAAACCGAGGATGTCCTTGAGCCCGGCGATGGGCTGATCGCCAAGTGCGGATCCGTGAGCAGCGTGGTCTCCGGACTTGCCGGGGGTCGGCCATGCGATCACGGTGCGGAGGCGAATGAAGGTCGGCTTGTCAGTGACCTGCTGGCCGGCGACGATCGCGTCCTTCAGCTCCTTGAGGTTCTCGACGTACTCGGTGCCGCCATTGGTCCAGTCCACGGTGCGCACATCCCAACCGAGGGCCTGGTAGCGGGCGGCGGTGTCCTCGGTAAAGGCGATGTTGGTATCGCCTTCGATGGAGATCTCGTTGTCGTCCCAAATGACGATGAGGTTGCCGAGCTGCTGCGTGCCGGCGAGGGAGGAGGCTTCGTGGCTCACGCCCTCTTCGAGGTCGCCGTCGGATGCAATCACGTAGGTGAAGGTGTCGAACGGGCTCTCGCCGGCGGGGGCGGTGGGATCGAGGAGGCCCCGAACGCGGCGCTGCGCCATGGCAAAGCCTACGGACGATGCAATTCCCTGGCCGAGCGGACCCGTCGTCATTTCGACACCGGCCGTGTGGAAGTTTTCGGGATGGCCCGGGGTCTTCGAGCCCTCGGTGCGCAGCGCCTGAAGGTCTTCAACCTCGAGGCCGAAGCCGCCGAGGAAGAGCTGGAGGTACTGCGTGAGGCTCGTGTGACCGCACGAGAGGATGAAGCGATCTCGGCCGAACCAGTCCGGATCCTTGGGATCGTGGTTCATGATGTCCTGGTACAGGAGGTAGGCAGCAGGGGAAAGGCTCACAGCCGTGCCCGGGTGCCCATTGCCGACCTTCTGTACGGCATCCGCGGCGAGGATCCTCGCGTTGTCGATGGCACGCTTGTCGAGATCGCTCCAGCCCTCGGGGGCTACGAAATTGCTACTCACGAAAGTTCTTTCCCTTCCATCGGTTGATCCATCTCAAGCGCCGAGGGCGGGACCGGATCGGCGCGAGGGGCCAAAATCGTGTCGATAGTATCGCGCGAAAGTGGGGGATAGGTGACTGCTGTCTCAGGAAACGCAGGAAAGACGCTGTCAATGACGGTGCTAGCACGGAACGTTGCCGGGTGGGTCCGATGTCTGCCCTTCAAACGTCGGACCTGAATCTCTAGTGGCGTGACTTACCCGAGAGTTCCTGGCTCCCGGCCTCCCGGGCGACTATTGTGGAGGGACGTTAGGCCCTTCGCTGTGGCCAATCCCTATCACAAGGCCCTCCCCAGCCTTTTCGTCCACGCAATCTCCACGCAATCGAGGAACGCGAGTGAATCAGAGCCCCGGCACGACCATCCTTTCCCATGAGGCGACGGCGCAGCATGGAGACGGAAGTGACCGCTCGCTTCGCCGTACCCTTCTCGCGTACGTTGCTCTCACTAAGCCGCGCATTATTGAGCTCTTGCTCATCACGACCATCCCCACGATGTTTCTCGCGGCCGGTGGTTTCCCGTCGTGGCTGCTGATCCTCAACACGATGGTGGGTGGCTACCTCGCCGCCGGTGGCGCGAACGTCCTCAACATGTATCTGGACCGCGATATCGATGCGAAGATGAAGCGCACGAAGAACCGCCCGCTCGTCACGGGTGAGGTTTCGCCGCAGGCGGCTCTCGCATTCGGGCTCGCCCTGTGCGCGCTTTCGGTGGTGTACCTGTGGGCGTTTGTCAACGCGCCTTCGGCACTCCTCGCGCTGGGCGCGATCCTGCTGTACGTCGTGTTTTACACGATGATCCTCAAGCGCCGCACGAGTCAGAACATCGTGTGGGGCGGGATTGCGGGCTGCATGCCGGTATTGATCGGCTGGTCAGCCGTCACGGGTGGCGTCTCATGGACCGCGTTCTTTCTTTTCCTCGTGATCTTTTTTTGGACGCCGCCGCACTACTGGCCGCTCGCCGAGCGTTTTACGCAGGACTACGCGCGCGCCGAGGTTCCTATGCTCCCCGTCGTGAGCTCGCGCACGACCGTCGCGAAGCACATGGTGTTCCACACGGTCATGATGCTGCTGTGCTCGTTTGCGATCATTCCCCTCGCACCCACCGGCATCGTGTACACGGTGAGCTCGATCGTGTTCGGCGGCTGGTTCTTGTTCCTGGTTGTGCGATACGCGGTTCGCGTGCGGCGCGGTATGACCGGTTCAAAGCTCAATCCGATGGGGGTGTTCCACGCGTCGATCACGTACCTCACGCTCGTGTTCGTCGCGCTTGCCATCGACCCCTTCGTGGTGCTCTAGAGAGACCTCATGCCCCAGCGCGTCGACAGCGCTACACGCCTTGCCGAATACTTCCTCACGCACCTTCGCATCGAACGAGGATTGAGCCCCAATACCGTCGCTGCGTACCGCCGCGATCTCACGCGGTACCTCTCGTATCTCGACGAGAGCGCGATCGATGTGCGCGATGTTCAAACGCCCACGATTGCGGGGTATATCGGTGCCCTGCGCGAGGGGAGCGCGGGAACTGCTCCCCTTGCGCCTTCGTCCGCGGCGCGAGCGCTCGCTTCGATCCGTGCCTTCCACCGCTTCCTCGATGAAGAGAACGAAACACGCACGGGCGATCCGGCGGCGCGGGTACGCGAAGCCTCCCATCCCTTGCGCCTTCCCGATGCCTTGAGCGTTGAGGAGGTAACCGCGCTTATCGATGCGGCGTCGGGGCCTTTCACCGGGGGACTTGCCTCCGAGCGCGCCCTTCGCAATCGGGCCCTCGTCGAGGTGCTCTATGGCACTGGCTGCCGCATTAGCGAGGCCCTTGCGCTCGACGTTGATGACACTGCGCTGGCCGATCAGATCATTCGCGTGCGCGGAAAAGGCAATAAAGAGCGTCTTATCCCGCTCGGGCGCTACGCCCTCGAGGCGCTCGAGGCATACCTCACGCGGGCTCGTCCAACGCTTCTCGCGAAAGGGAGCGGAAGCCCTGCGATCTTCCTTGGCAACAGGGGCACGCGCCTGACGAGGCAAGCCGCCTTTGCGATAGTCAAGACCGCAGCCGAAGATGCGAAGATTACGGCGCACGTGAGTCCTCACACGCTCCGTCACAGCTATGCGACGCATCTTCTGGAAGGTGGGGCCGACGTCCGCACGGTGCAGGAGCTGCTAGGGCACGCCTCAATCACGACGACTCAGCGCTACACACACCTGGGTCAACAGGCGCTCCGAGAAATACACGCGAGCTCTCATCCGCGAGCGCTGTAGCGGGGCGTGGGTGGAATTCGTATCCAGGGCTGCCGGTTAGACTTATTTTCATGGGCCGCGTGCAGTGAGTGCATGCGAAAGCCCGCGAACACCAACGACTTAGGGACAGGTACACGTGACAAAGAGCGAGCTTGATTTGAACCTCAATTACGGCCCCACGGGGCGCCCGCTTCCGGACTTTCCCGAGCCAAAGGCACTCGACTCTCACGGACCCGCGCGAATCATTTCGATGGTGAACCAAAAGGGCGGCGTGGGGAAGACGACCTCGGTCATTAATCTCGGTGCCGCACTTGCTGAGCTTGGTCGCAAGGTTCTTCTCGTAGACCTCGATCCCCAGGGCGCGCTCAGCGCCGGAACGGGCATCAACAGCTACGAACTCGACCTCACCGTTTACAACTTGCTTCTGGAGCGCGATCACGACATTCGCGAGGCGATCCAGCCGACGACGACGGAAAACATGGAGATTCTTCCGGCCAACATCGATCTGTCGGCAGCGGAGGTCCAGCTTGTCAACGAGGTCGCGCGCGAAATGGCTCTTGCCCGCGTGCTTCGCCCCGTCGTCGGTGACTACGACATTATTCTCATCGACTGCCAACCGTCGCTCGGTCTTCTAACCGTCAACGCGCTTGCGGCGAGCGACGGCGTCATCATCCCGCTCGGGGCCGAGTACTTTGCGCTGCGTGGCGTTGCACTGCTCGTTGAAACGATTGAAAAAGTTCAGGACCGCATCAACCCGCGCCTCGAAATGGATGGCATTCTCATCACGATGTTCGATCCGCGCACGCTGCATGCGCGCGAGGTTGTGGCCCGAGTCGTTGAGGCCTTCCCCGACAAGGTGTTCCATACGGCAATCAACCGCACCGTGAAGTTCCCGGACGCTTCGGTTGCGGCCGAACCGATTACGACGTTTGCCTCGAACAACAAGGGTGCCGACGCCTACCGCCAGCTTGCGCGCGAACTCCTCGCGCGCGGGGCAGCGGCTTGACGGGCCCGAATCGGCCGGGGCGCAGGCCGAAACGGCGCAAGAGCGACTTCACCGCGCCGAAAAAGGTTCGGCTTCGCGACTCCGCCGGTGCGCCGCTAGCACGTCGGGATAACTCCTCGCAGGCACCGTCGGAGCCTGTTCCCCATGACGGTGTACGCCTTCAGAAAGTGCTCGCGAACGCGGGTTTTGGCTCGCGCCGTGCGTGCGAAGCGCTTATCGCGCAGGGGCGTGTCTCTGTTGGGGGTGAGGTCGTGCAAGAGCAGGGAGTCCGCGTCGATCCGCGCACTGCCGTCATCCACGTCGACGGGCGTCGCGTGCAGCTCGACGAGGCGAAATTGACGGTTGCCCTCAATAAGCCGCGCAAGGTGATGAGCGCGATGGAGGATCCACAGGGGCGCCGAACTCTCGAGGAGTTTGCGGCGCGCTACCCGGTGCGCCTGTACCACGTCGGCAGGCTCGACTATGAAACCGAGGGGCTCCTCCTCTTGAGCAACGACGGGGAGCTGACGCACCGCCTCACGCACCCGAGCTTTGAGGTGTCAAAAACCTACGTGTGTCGTTTTGACTGCCCGGGATCCTTCCCTCGGTCGATTCTGGCGAAGCTGCGCGCCGGCCTCGAACTTGACGATGGCCCGGCGCGGGCCGACCGCGCAAGCCTCGTTGCCCACGATGGGCGAGAGGCAATAGTCGAAGTCACCCTTCACGAGGGGCGAAACAGGATCGTTCGCCGCATGTTCGCTGCGCTCGGGTATGAACTTACGAGTCTCGTGCGCACGCGAATCGGGCCCGTCGTTCTCGCCGATCTTGAACCGGGTGCTACGCGTGAACTGACCCGAAAAGAACTCGGCACCCTGATGGCGGAGGTCGGCCTGTGAGCATTGGCGCCAGTCGCGAAGCTGTAGCGCTCGAGGGCCCCGTTCTCGTCATAGGTGCGGGATTGATTGGCGGATCGATCGGCATGGCTCTCGGCCACGCCGGTCTCGACGTTCTCGTTCGCGATTCGTCCCCGGGAACGACCAGGCTCGCGTGCGAACTCGGGGTGGGGCGCGAGGTCCGCGAGGGCGACGAGCCGCAAATGGTCATTGTCGCGACACCACCCGATGTGTGCGCATCGGTGGCACTCGACGCTCTCGAGGAGTTTCCCGGGGCATGCGTGCTCGATGTTGCGAGCGTGAAGCAGCCCATTGCGCAGGGGGTGCTCGACGGGGCGGCGGCGAGAGGGCTTGACGCCTCTCGCTACGTGGGTACGCACCCGATGGCCGGCCGGGAAGTGGCAGGGGTGGTCGCCGCGAGGGGAGACCTGTTCAGGGGCAGGGCCTTCGTGGTGGTTCCGACGCCTGCGACCAGCCCTCGAAGTTTCGCCCTCGCACGGCTGCTCGGCGTCGAACTCGGAGCGACGGTCGTGGAGATCGAACCCGATGTGCACGATGAGGCCGTCGCCTATGTTTCGCACGTTCCGCAGATCGTCTCGAGCGTGCTCGCAAGTCGACTGACCGCGGCGAGTGAAGCAGCTCTAGGGCTGTCGGGACAGGGCCTGCGGGATACGACGCGCATCGCCGCGAGCGATCCGAGGCTGTGGGTCGAGATCCTCTCAGCCAACGCGGGGCGCATCGCACCAATCCTCAAGGCTCTAGGCGAGGATCTCGATGGGCTTACACGGGCCTTCGAGATGCTCGGCGACATGGAACCGCAACCGGGCTCGCGCGCTTGTATCGCCCGGGCGATCGCTGCGGGCAACGACGGCGTCGCCAGGATCCCGGGCAAGCACGGTGGGGGAGCGGAGAGCTTTTGCCGGGTCACGGTGCTCGTTCCTGACGAGCCGGGCGAGCTTGCGCGTCTCCTCACGCACATGGGGGAGGAGAACATCAACCTCGAAGATCTGCGCCTCGAACACTCTCTTGGGCAAAGAATGGGGCTTGCGCACGTGAGTGTCACGCGGGCCGACGAACCTCGCCTCACCGCGATGCTTGAAAAGAGAGGTTGGGCACGCGCGGGCACAGAGTGATCTGCCGGCGCGCGTGTGGGCGCGTCCGACGACTAAACTTGGAATTTGACCAGCGACAGGGGAGGAAAGACATGAACGGCGTCACCATCGCGATCGATGGCCCCGCAGGCTCGGGGAAGTCGACGGTGTCGAAAGAGGTAGCGCGAGCACTTCAGGGGGGCTACCTCGATACGGGGGCCATGTATCGCGCGGCAGCGTGGTCGTGCCTTAACAGCGGTGTCGACCTCGACGATCGCGAAGCTGTGACGGCCCACGTCGCTGAGTTCGACCTCGTGGTGTCCACCAATCCCGATGATCCGGCGATTCTCGTTGGCGGTACGGAGATTTCAGACCAGATCCGCTCCGAGGAAATCTCGACGTGCGTGAGTCGAGTGGCAACCAACACGGACGTCCGGGCCATCCTTCAGGAACGCCAGCGCGCCGTCCTGTTTACCACCGCTAACGAACTCGGGTTTTGCGTCGCCGAAGGCCGCGACATCACAACGGTCGTCGCCCCCGATGCCGACGTACGCGTGCTGCTGACGGCAAGCCCGGAAGCTCGATTGAGGCGCAGGGCGGGCCAGCTCGGTCTTGAGGAAACTGAAGCCGTGCGCGAGCGTATGCGCGACCAGGTTCTTCGCCGCGATGCTGATGATTCGACGGTTTCCGAATTTACGGAAGCAGCCGAAGGCGTGCACCTTATCGACACGACCGATCTCGACATCGACGAGGTCATCAACACCGTGCTCGAGCTCGTTCCCGGAATCGAACTCATCGATGATGAGCCCGAGAACGACGAATCTCTTTCGGGGGAAAACCCCGCGGCTTTCGACGACAGCAACCTCGACGACGAGGCTCGCACGGCATCACTGCGCGCCGGCCTCGAAGACTACGGCCTCGACGAGGAGGATCGCAGCCTCCTGACGGAGGAGTACGCCCCCGTTGCGAGCGCCGAAGATGAACGAATGCTCCCGGTCCTCGCCGTGGTTGGCCGGCCAAACGTCGGAAAATCTACCCTCGTCAATCGCATCCTCGGGCACCGCGAAGCGGTCGTCGAAGATACCCCCGGGGTGACCCGTGACCGCGTGTTCTACGAAGCGAACTGGGCTGGCCGTGACTTTATGCTCGTCGACACGGGTGGTTGGGAAGACAAGGTTGAAGGCATCGCCTACCGGGTCGCCGAACAGGCTGAACTCGCCATTGGCCTTGCCGATGCCGTGATGTTCGTCGTTGATGCGAACGTGGGCATCACTCACACCGACGAGCAGCTCGTGCGTGTTCTCCGACGCTCCAAGAAGCCCGTGCTCCTCGTCGCTAACAAGGTCGACGACCAGCGAGGTGAACTCGAGGCCGCCGCTCTCTGGAATCTGGGGCTCGGCGAACCGCACCCCGTTTCGGCCCTCCACGGACGCGGCTCAGGAGATGTGCTCGACCGTATCCTCGACATCCTTCCGGCAGAGGGGCAAACGCGTGCCAAGCCAAGTGGCCCGCGCCGCGTGGCTCTCATCGGTCGCCCCAACGTCGGCAAGAGCTCCCTACTGAACAAGCTTGCGCGCGAGAACCGCGTCGTCGTCGACCCGACCGCCGGCACGACACGAGACCCGGTCGACGAAGTCATCGAACTCGACGGACGCGAGTGGACCTTCGTCGACACGGCAGGCATCCGTCGCCGCGTGCGCCAAAGTGAGGGGGCCGACTTCTTCGCATCGATCCGCACCCAGGCCGCGCTCGATCGCGCCGAGGTCGCCGTCGTTCTCCTGGAAGCATCAGAACCGATTTCGACCCAGGACCTCAAGATCATCGACATGGTCCTCGAATCCGGCCGCGCACTCGTGCTCGCGTTCAATAAGTGGGACTTGATCGATGAAGAGCGGCGGGCCCAGCTCGAATGGGAGATCGAGAAGGACCTCTCCCACGTTCGATGGGCTCCCCGTGTGAACATCTCCGCTCTCACCGGGCGACACACGGACAAGCTCGTCCCCGCGCTCGATCTCGCGCTCGAATCGTGGGACACGCGCATCCCGACCTCGCGCCTAAATGCCTTCCTCGGAACGCTAGTTGCGGCGCACCCGCACCCATTGAGAGGCGGCAAGCAACCGCGCATTCTCTTTGCGACGCAGGCCCGTACGCGTCCGCCCCGATTCGTGATTTTCGCGTCCGGCTTCCTCGAACACGGCTACCGCCGCTTTATCGAGCGTCGTCTGCGCGAGGATTTCTCGTTCGACGGTTCTCCCGTGGAGATCAGCGTTCGCGTTCGCGAAAAGAGAAAGAACAGGTAAGGAGGGGCGCGATGCCCACGCCCGACTTTGTTCTCAAGCTCCGCGAGAAGATCGGCCACGACCACCTGTGGCTGTCCGGTGTGACGGTCTTCGTCTTTGACGACGACAGAACCCACTGTCTCCTCGTTCAGCGCGCCGACAACCACCAGTGGACGCCAATTACGGGCATTATCGACCCGGGGGAGGAGCCCGCCCGTGCAGGGGTGCGCGAAGTCCTGGAAGAAACGGGATGCGCGTGCACGATCGAGTTTCTCTCGAATGTGGGGGCCGTCGGGCCCGTCACGCATGCCAACGGCGACCTCGCGAGCTACCTCGATCTCGCCTTTGTGGCCACCCACGTCAGGGGAGAACCACACCCGGCCGATGGTGAGAATCTCCAAGCCGCGTGGTTTCCGATCGACGACATGCCCGAGCTCAACCGTCGCTTTCGGGCAGGCCTACGCCGCGCGATCGACCAGCTCTTCAGCGGTGACCGCGCGGCGTACTTCAAACGGTAAAAGCCTTTAGCGCTCGTGCGCGGGGCGCTCGAACACCACGGCCATGGGGGTCTGCTGCGACCCCTGCCCAAGTGGGTTATCCGCGAACTGCGCCTCGTAGTGCTCCTGCTCGCGTGAAGCCGAAAGGCCAAGAACGTTGCGCCCGATATCGTTTGCATCCATCACGACGACGCCGTCGAAAGTCTCGACGAAACGCGCAGGGACGACCTCGCGAATAACATCCACGAGGTGAGCTGCAACGAGATCCGGATCCTTTGGCGGAAGTTTTGCCGAGACATTCGACGGGTACACCGAGTATTCAGTCGGACCGTCGATCGCACGGACATTGGCGCCCGCGTGCTCATAAAAAACGCCGCGTTTGCCCCGCACCTTCCCGAGGGCACCGAGGGCCGCGGCATACGTGATGCGGGCAAGCCCAGCCTCATTGATCGCGAGCTGCATCGTGACCGGGTCACCGAGGCCGATCCCCGCGGGGGTGCGCGTCACGAACCGCGACAGCTGCTTGGCGGCGAAAGACGGCTTGATTTCCCACACGAACCACGAACGGCCCTGCATAATCGCGATGATTTTCTCCGACACCGTAAAGTTCCAGCGGCGGTTCTCGGTTGCGTGACGATCCTCGCTCGTGCCCCGCTCGTCAAGGTCCTTGAAGAACTGCTTGACGTAGCCCGCAATTTCCTCGTCCATGCGCGAATCCTTGGAGAACTTCGCCGTCTGAATCGGGTAGCGGCGCGCTAGTGTGCCGTCGTCCAGCTCAAGATCAAGCTGCTTGCCCGCGTTAGCGGTGAGCGGGGTGTGGGGATCGGGCGGTAGCGACTGACCGTTATCGTCGGCCAACAGGGCGGAATCCTCTTGCGCGTCGAGAGCCTCGAGGTCGTCCGCGTCGAAGAAGACGCGCGCCCACAGTTCCGCACACGCGAAGCGCCACAGCTGGGCGGCGCTGACGCTCGAACGGCCATTGATGTGAGCATCGAAAGCCTTGAGGACCTCGGCCTGATCAAACCACCCGCGGGTGCCAAAGGTCTTCGACGAGAACAACGAAAAGTACGTGCCCTTAATGCGCTTAAACCAGGCTGTTTCGCGCTCCTGCGTGGAAAGCACCGGCGCTTTTTCGCGTGCCTGGCCGTAGGCCGCCTCGATGAGGGAACGAGTCCGTGCGCCGCCGAAGGCGGTCTCCTCAAGCGACGCATAGAAACGGAGAAGGTCGAGATCGGTGAACGGGGAGCTCACCATGACGTGACTGCCAAGCGCGTGCGCGGCTTTTGCGCGCTGTTCCGCTTCGTGAGAGCCCGAGGCCGCCAGAGGAGCGAGAGGGCCCTCGTATTCGGGGGAGGGTTCGAAGCTAATCGTCTTTTCCCTTTCGCTGCTTCGCAGCGAGGGGCCAAGGAGGGATTCGCATCGATCAGGTGCGCTCCCTCGCGCAGCACCCATAACGCGGGACAGAAGTGAGGATCGAGTGCCGGAAGCCCTGTGGAGCGCCGAAGCACCATAGGTATCGAGAGCGAGCTGCTGTTCACCCTGAATGCACGCGCGAAGGTGAAGCCACGCAAAGTAGGACTCGAGCGAGGCCGGAGGTTCTTCATACGTGCGAAGCACAAGCGGGAGATCCTTCTTCAAGCTTTGCGGCGTGCCCGTGACGACGCCCTGGTTCTCGCGGGCGTCGCCGGATGGGCCACCCGCGCTAGGGGCACAGCGCAGGACCGCAAGCGGCGAATCCGCTGTGCGCACGGCATGCTCGAGGGCTTGTGAGGCAACCGGATCGAGCTCATTCACGAGGGCTGCCCCCTCGCCGGTTACGCGTCGCGTGACCGCATCTGTGAGCCGCGTCCGGAACTCTTCGATGCATGAGTGGTCGGCGCGGCGCGGGTTCGACGGAGCCGCGAAGACGTCATGATGAGCGTCGATGAGGGGAGCGCGCACGAGCCCCTCGCGTGTGAATTTCACCGACTCTCCCGGCAATACGCGAGCGATGCCGGAGAAGAATGTTTCACTCCCGCGCTGAGTATCGCCGAGAAGGTACCGGCGCAGCACGTCGGTGTTGGGCTCGCGTGGGATATCCGTGTGTCGAAGGAGGTCGGCGATCGTGGACGCAAACGCGAATCCCGTTGACGTGTGCGCGTAATAAAGAGGCCGCGATCCGAAAACGTCTCGAGCGAGGACGAGCGAGGAGTCGGCGTCCATGAAAGCGACAGCAAACTCGCCGTTGAGCGCGGCAAGGCTGCTTACACCCTTCTCTTCGATGAGGCGCGAGGCGGCGTCGGCCCCCTCGGAGCCCGTGAGAGCGCAGCGTGCCCCTGACGGCAATACGTACCCCTCGAGTGCACACCTGCCGCTTTCGGCGACCTTTGGCCACGCTTTGATGTCCCCTTCGTGAGTCACATGACCGAAAAATGTGGACATTGCACCAACCTCCATAAGCCTCATTTTGCTCTCGACTATAAGTCAGAGACATCGGGCGAAATACAAAGAAATGGGCGAGGCACCCGGAGTGCCTCGCCCATTGATCCGCGTCGGGCTGACAGGATTTGAACCTGCGACCCCACGACCCCCAGTCGTGTGCGCTACCAAACTGCGCCACAGCCCGCGGTTTTCGACTTGTCCACTATAGCCGAGGTATTTGCCGATTCGCGAATTCGCAAGGGTGAGGCGTGCCACGCTTGCAGCTTGGTCAAGAACAGCTAAAAGATTCGCAGCGTTCGACCAAAAACGAACAGTTGTACAAAACGCGGTGGCAAAATGGGAACGGAAGTATTGGACTCTCATGCCGGTTCGCTGGATGGGGTGTGTGAAGAAAGAAGGTCTGCACCATGAATGAACACGTGTTTGACTCCACCCCCGAGCAGACCACCAAAATTTCCCCCATCGACGGCAAGGTGGAGTTCACCGAAGACGCCGAGCACGGTCTCTCTGCCCAGGATCGCCAGGCTGTTGAGGCGCTGCCCGCAGGCACGGCCCTCCTGATCGTGCGCAAGGGCCCGAATATGGGGGCGCGCTTCCTGCTCGACTCGGAAAGCACCGTGGCCGGCCGCAACCCGGAATCGGAAATCTTCCTCGACGACGTCACTGTGTCCCGTAAGCATGCGACGTTCGTGCGCACCGAAGGAGGCTTCCTGATTCTCGACATGGGGTCTCTCAACGGCACCTATGTGAACCGCGAGCTGACCGAGGAAGCTCACTTGAGTAACGGCGACGAGATCCAGATCGGCAAGTACCGTTTCACATTCTTCACGCTCTCGTGAACCCGCGGCGAGAAAAAATTCTCGCCACACTTCGGCGCGTTTAATCCCGCAAGCTTGCGGAGATGGGTATTCTGTCCTCGAGACTTTCTCCCTTCCCCGACACGAAAGTCCAACTGGAGGCACACGTGAGCAAGCGCGATAGCAGCACCTTTGGTGCGCAGAGCACAGTCCCGGCAACCGAAGCCCAGGGCGTCCTCTTCGACGATCTCGTCGATACTCCCGGCGAACTCGGCTACCGAGGCCCGGCGGCGTGCAAAGCTGCGGGCATTACGTACCGGCAGCTTGATTACTGGGCGCGCACCGGACTCGTTGAACCGAGCGTCCGTTCAGCCACGGGTTCGGGCTCGCAGCGCCTCTACGGCTTCCGCGACATCCTGGTGCTCAAGGTCGTCAAGCGACTTCTCGACACGGGTGTTTCGCTCCAGCAGATTCGTGTCGCCGTCGACGCCATGCGTGCGCGCGGCGCCGACGATCTCGCACAGATCACGCTCATGAGCGACGGTGCCTCTGTCTACGAATGCACGAGTGCCGAAGACGTCTTCGACCTCGTCCAGGGCGGCCAGGGCGTGTTCGGTATCGCTGTTGGCCGAGTGGCGCGAGAGGTTGAAACCGATCTTGCGATCCTTCCGAGCGTCGACCCACAGCACGATGCCGCTGAGGCTCTTCGCGACGAACTCGCCGCACGCCGCGCGCGTAAAGCCAGCTAAGAGAGAAGCGCCGCTTCCGGTACTGAGCTGAACGTTAAGGCTTACTGACGCCCCTTTATGCATGTCACGTCGGGAATTTTCGACACGCGTAGAGGGGCGTTTGACATTGAGGCGACGAGGGGAACAGGCCCCGTGAAGGGCCGCGGCCCCTCGCGCCGGAAGCCCTAGGAGTTCTGACGCGAGTCCATGATCGTCGCGAGGAGGCGATCGAAATCCTCGGTGAGCTGCTTCGCGCTTGAACCTTCGTACGCGTGGAGGGGGATGGCTCCGCCCTGTGCCTGCTGAAGCCCCACGCGTTCTTCAAGAACGGGGTCGAGCACGCGATCCCCGAAGAGTTCGCGCAGCTCGTTGAGGCGAAACTGGTGTTCCACGCTGCGGGGGCGGTAGCGGTTCACGAGAATCCCGAGTGGCTGCAAACGGGGAGCGATACCGCTGTCATGGAGCTCATCGGCGAGCTTGAGTGCTCGGTCGGCAGCGGAAACGGCGAAGAACCCGGGTTCGGACACGACGATGGAGCGGTCCGAGGCCGCGAGAGCCATTTGCGTCAGGCCGTTGAGCGAGGGCGGGCAATCCACCAGGACGATGTCGTAGTGGAAGGAACGCTTATTCAGCGCCTCCCGAAGGCGCCTTACACTCCGTTGCGCGAGGGTGGGGGAGTCAAGCCTCGATGAGCGATGGCTGCCCGGGATGATGTCGAGGTGACTCGAGGCAGAACCCTCGCCGTTTTCGCCAGTCACCCAAGGGGATTGCACGATGGCACGGTCGACAGTCTCGGTTCGCCCTGACGCAATCACCTCGGCGATATCGGGCTCACCTCCCGGGTGCCCGAGTAGGCCGAGAGTGGTATCGCCCTGAGGGTCGAGATCGAGGACAAGTGCGTTCACGCCCTGGTTGAGGGCCGCGGACGCGAGACCGAGAGTGACGGAGGTCTTTCCGACGCCGCCTTTGAGTGAATATACGCTGACGACAAACACGCTATTTAGCCTATCGAATCCGGGCCGGGGTCTTCGCCCTCCTCGTCCGTGTTTTCCGGCTCATCGAGGATTTCTTTGAGGAAGTCCTCGACTTCGGTCGTGAGGTTCTCCGCACCGGGGAGGGGAGTATCGGAACCGGGAGTGAGGTGTTGCACCATGCCGTCCATACGCGAGTAGTTGTCCTCGAATCCCTTGATGAGGGAAGCAAGCTGCTCGTTCTCAGCCGCACTCTGATCGAGGGCTTCGCGTACCTCGGCAATCTTCTCCTCGAGCTTCTTGGTTGGCGTGAAAGCCGGGCCGCCTTCAATGTCGAGCGCCGTAAATAGTGCTGGGAGGGCAGGGTAGTACTCGACCTCGTGGGCATAGGACGGCACGTGAGCCGCGAGGCCGATGATGGGGTGGCCGGCCTCGGCCATGCGCACGATGAGCAAAGCCGGGAAGGACGCCCGCATTTCGATGGTGCCAGGGAACGGGCTTGCGAGAACCAGGTCCTTGGGATCGCCCGCGTACCTGCTCACCGCGACGGGGCGCGTGTGCGGCGTAGCGCCGGGAAAACTCGTGGCGACGAGCGTTCGTGTCACGCCGAGCTGTTCAACGATGATCCTGACCGCGTGCGCCACGCGCTCCCACTGGAAATTAGGTTCGGGGCCGCTCAGAAGCAGGAACGGCGCCTCGCCCTCAGGCGAAACTTCGCGAAGGGTGAGTGCGGGGGAGGAGTACCCCGTGAGGTGATCCTGCTCGAGCGAAATGGGCGGCCGCACCGCCGTGTAGTCGATGACTTGATCGGAGTCGAACGTCCCCACGATTCGATTGGGGTAGTTGTCCGTGATGAACTCGTCGAGTTTCTCCTGGACACGCCCGGAGTCGACAAACGAGCCGAGAGTCACGACGAGCGTGCTCGCGCGAAGCGAGCGTGAGTCGACATCGCGTTCATAGCTGAAGAGCGTGGTGGGATCGAGCACGGAAAACCTCCTAGTGTGCACGTTTTATACACTCTAGAACGCCCGGCTGGCGAAGAGTTATTCCGCTGCCGATTAGACTTGTGACGTGGCTGTTCACAAAATCGTTCTCTTTTATGTTTTTACCCCGCTCGCCGACCCGGAGGCAGTGAAGCTGTGGCAGTTTGCACTCGCCGATTCGCTGGGCCTCAAGGGCCGCGTGATCGTCTCGAAAGACGGCATCAACGCGACGGTGGGCGGTGAGATCGGCGCGGTGAAGCAGTACGTCAAGCGTACGCGAGGTTACGCGCCGTTCCGAGCCGCTGACATCAAATGGTCCGAGGGGACAGGCCACGACTTCCCGAAGCTCTCCGTGAAGGTCAGGGAAGAGCTCGTGACATTCACCGTTCCCGAGGAAGTCAAGGTGGGAGCTGAGGGCGTCATTGGCGGGGGAGAGCACCTGAGCCCCGAGGCCCTGCACGCCCTCGTCGACGCCCGAGGCTCGGACGTCGTCTTTCTCGATGGTCGTAACCGCATGGAGGCGGAAATTGGCCGTTTCCGTGGCGCCGTCGTTCCCCAGACGGAAACGACGCGCGATTTCGTCGGCGAGCTCGAATCAGGCATGTACGACGACCTCAAGGATCGCCCCGTGGTCACGTACTGCACGGGCGGTATCCGGTGCGAGGTGCTCACGGTACTCATGAAGAATCGCGGCTTCAACGAGGTGTACCAACTCGACGGCGGGATCGTCCGCTACGGGGAAAAATACGGCAACGATGGTCTGTGGGACGGTTCCCTGTATGTCTTCGATGGGCGCATGCACATGGAGTTTGGCGACGGTGCCGAGTCGCTTGGGTCATGCGTCGCGTGCGGAGAAAAGACGCCGGTGTATGTCAATTGCGTGAATCCGGCGTGCCGACAGCAGTTCTTGCGCTGTGAGGCGTGTACGAGCAAAGGTCTCGCTCTCGCGTGTGGTCAGTGCGAGCACTAGGTTGTGCGTCACCGGCGGGGTGAGGGCTGGTGTTGTTTTGCGGGGTAGGGGTCCGACGATTACTGAGCAGGCGTCGGACCTAGACCCGTGAGCCGTTTTCCGCATTCACTTTACATAACGTACATTATCGGCGTAATGCGTGTGGCGGGGTGGAACTGCGCCGATGCCTAACCCCCACAACTTCTATGCAATTCGTGTGAGGGCTTCTTGGTAGCTAGGTTCCGCTTTCTTGAGTCGTGCGATCACGTAAGCCGTGACGGGAATTGCCGCGTACTGCACGATGACCTTGTACAAGAAGCCGAAGGCCGTGTAGTTCAGCCACTGACCGAATGTCGTAATCCCGAGCACCGGCGCGGCAATCGTGCAGAAAATGATCGTGTCGACGAGCTCGCCCGTGCCGCTTGACATGAGTAGTCGCGCGACGATGCCGGGCTCGCCCGTGCGGCGCTTCATTCGGCTCACAATGAACGAGTTCAGGCTCTGCCCGGCAAGAAAGCCGCACAGAGAAGCAAGAACGATCTGCCATACAGGCCCAATCGCGAGCTCGAGCGCGCCCTGTTTCGCAACTCCATAGTCGTCGTCGAAGCCCGGGAGCCAAATGATGACGGCGTAACACACGACCGCGAAAACGTTGAGGGCGAACGACGTTAGGATGGCGCGGCGCGCTGCACGCGGTCCATACAGCTCGGTAATGATGTCGCCGAGGATATAGGCAAGAGGAAAAAGGAAGAACGCCGCGTCGGTAATCACGAATCCGATCGTGACGCCCTTGGCGGCGCCAATGCCGGAAATGACGACGACGACTGCCATGAGCGCGCTCAGGACGTCATAGTGGGAGTTCCCTCGTGTCGCATACACGGCCTTGCCGCGTGCAGAGCGATCTCCCGCTTGTGGAAGGTGTTCGTTCATTGCCTCACTCCAGAGATTTTTTCACGGAAAACGGGTTCCACGGCGTGCGGTGGCCCTGGCCGTCATGCCCGTGCACAAACGTTTCGAGGATGGCCTCAATAATGGTGGAGGTTTCTTTCTCGAGCCTCTCCCCCGTGGCTAACTCTGCAACCATGCGATTGAGATATACGCCAAGGAGTGTTTCAGCAATTGCCTCAGGCTGTGCCGAAAGCGCGATGGGTTCCGTTTTTTCGAGCTCACGAAAAGTATCGGCGATTCCCGTGATAAGCCGGCCACGCTCGCGCGCGAGCCGGGGCCTCGCACTTTCGTCATGGAGCGCAAGGGCGACCGCCTCGGTGTGCATGAGGTACCAGGCGAGGCCGAGCGGGCGAAGCGCTTCAAGAGTTTCAAAGAGCCCCTGTACTTGCCTGTCGGTGTTTCGTGGCACGGAGGAAGTTGCCTGCAGTGAGCGACTCGTGACGACGGCGAAGGCCTCCCAAAAGACCTCCTCTTTGGACGTGAAGTTCGAGTAGAACGCTCCGCGCGTGAAGCCTGCCGCTCGCGTGAGGTCGTCAACGGTCGCGCCCTGGGCGCCTTTTTGGGTGAAAACCTCAATCGAGGCTTCAATCAGCTTGCGGCGGGTATGGGTTTTTGACCGCAGCTGTGGGGTGTCATTGGGTGTTGTGAGGTTCACAATAGGGGCTCCGCAGGGTCTTTGGATGGCCAGCTGAGACATTCTAATATCAAACTCGATACGAAAATGTATTGATGGACCTTGACCATGTGGAGGAGCCCGCGTGTCATCGACTCTCTATCGCCTCGGCCTGTGGGCCTCGCGTTCGCCGTGGAAGGTCATCGGTGCCTGGTTGGCCATCATTGTTCTCGCAGCTGCGGGCGCAATCACGGCCGGAAAGGGGCTCGACGACGCCTTCAGTATTCCGGGCACCGAAGCGCAAGAGGGGCTCGACTCTCTCGCGACGCGTTTCCCGCAGCTCGGTGGTACAGGTGGCCAAATCATCTTTGTGAGTGAAGACGGCTCCCCCGTTTCTGCTCATGAGAACCACATAGTCCAAGCGATGGATCGCGCCCGCGCCGTCGATGGCATCGAAACCGCAACGAATCCGTTCGACAAAGACATGCCGGGCGAAACGAGCGAGGACGGAACGGCCATCATCGCGAACATTCAGCTCGATCCTGACCTTGATGCCGTCCCCAAAAAGACCCTGGACTCTCTCACCGACATCGTCGATTCCACGACCGAGGCGGACAACGGCCTCCATGCCTACATCGGAGGCCAGGTCACGATGACCCCCGAAATGGGGATGAGCATCATGGAGGTTCTCGGCGTTATTGCGGCCCTCATCGTGCTCAGCATCGTGTTCCGTGCAGTTCGCTCCGCATTCATCCCGATCGTCACTGCCATCACGGGCATCATCGTTTCGATGATCGTGATGTTCATGGGTACGAGTATCTTCACCATTTCCTCGGCGACCCCGACGCTTGCACTCATGCTCGGTCTCGCCGTGGGCATCGACTACTCGCTGTTCATCGTGTCGCGTCACCTCGATCAACTGCGAAGCGGCCTCGACCCGTATGAATCCATCGCACGCGCGACCGCGACAAGCGGAAGCGCCGTGATCTTCGCAGGCCTCACCGTCGTCATCGCCCTCGTGGGCCTTTTCATCACAGGCATCCCGTTCATCACCGTCATGGGCGTTGTCTCTGCCGTCGCGGTTGCCTGCAACGTGCTCGCCGCGCTCACACTGCTGCCCGCCATCCTTGGGCTCTTCGGTGAGCGGATTCGCCCCAAACGTCAGCGTCAACGCACAGCCACGCAAGCGTCGGACCCCTCCGCACGCCCTCGCCGCACGCCCCTACTCGAGCGTTGGGTTCGTGCCGCCATTCGCTTCCCTCTCGTGACGATTCTCGTGGTGACCGTGGGACTCGGTGCGGTGGCCCTTCCCTTCAAAGATCTCGAGCTCGCGCTTCCCGACCAGGGCACGGAAGACCCGGGCTCCTACGGCCGCGAAGCTTACGACATTGTGACCGAGAAGTTCGGCGCGGGTCATAACGCGACGATCATGCTCACGGCAGACATCATCAACACCGAGGACCCACTCGGCGTCATGGATGAGCTTAAACGTGATGTTCTCGCGATCGACGGCGTTGATAGCGTGCAGATCGCCACGCCCAACATGGGTGCCGACATGGGGGTCGTGGTGCTTCGACCGACGGAGGGCCCCACTTCGGAGCGCACGAAGAGCGTCGTTGATGAGCTCCGTGCCGATGCACCTCAGTGGGAAAAGGACCTCGGCATCTCCGACATCAAAGTCACGGGCTCCACCGCCGTTGCGATCGACATTGCCGACCGCCTCGACAAGGCGCTCTTGCCCTTCACGATCTTCGTTGTGGGGCTCTCCCTCGTGCTTCTCGCGATGGTGTTTCGAAGTATCTGGGTGCCCCTCAAGGCTGCGGCCGGATTCCTTCTTTCCGCAGGTGCTGCCTTCGGCGTGACCTCCATGGTGTTCACCTACGGATGGGGTGCGGACCTTCTTCAGGCGAAAGCCACGGGCCCCGTGATTGCGTTTTTGCCGATCATGACGCTCGGCGTGCTCTTCGGCCTCGCGATGGACTACGAAGTTTTTCTCGTGACACGCATGCGTGAGGAGTACATGCATACCCGTGATGCCCGTCAGGCCATCATGAGAGGGTTCACGGCGTCGGCGCCCGTGGTGATCGCGGCCGCGGCAATCATGATCTTCATCTTCGCGGGTTTCATTCCCGGGTCGATGTACATGATTCAACCGATCGCCCTCTCCCTTGCTGTCGGTGTCTTCGTGGACGCTTTCGTTGTGCGCATGACACTTGTACCGGCCGTTCTCGCGCTTCTTGGCGATCGCGCTTGGCACTTCCCCGCTGTGCTCGACCGCCTTCTCCCCCACCTTGACGTCGAAGGTGAGGGACTCGGGGTTGCCCTCGAGCACCGTGAATGGACGGCAGCGAGGGGCACCAGTGCTCTTCGGCTTCGCGACGTTGAAATTCCGCACATGAGCGGCCGCGGGCAGCTCGGCCCTCTCTCGGGTGCAATCTCCCCGGGATCGATCACTCTCATCGCAAGCGAAGATGTGGACGCGCGCGCAAGTGTGCTTGCGCTATTCTCGGCGCGCCTCGAGCCCTCAGCAGGCACACTCTTCGTCTATGACCGTCAGGTTCCCGGCGAAACGGGAGCGGCCCAATCACACGTTGAGCTCTACCCCGAAGGCCGCGGAGGCGCAAGTGCCCACGCACTCGTGCGAGAACGAGACTCGCGGATTATCGTCATCGAATCCCTTTCCGACCTTCTCGAGGCCGACGACGCGACTTCGCAACGGCTCGAATTGCTCGCTGCGCACGGGGCGACAATCGTGATTGGCCAAGACGCTCTCACCGAGAGCTTCACCGAACGCCTGCGGGATCCCGCGCGTGTACAGGTCCTGCCCCTGACAGCCCTCGTCACCGACCACACCGACCCCCTGCCATTGAATACAGATGCGGAGGCATACGCATGAAAACTCTCGCTCGCTTCCCAAAGCCCCTCCTCATCGTTGTGCTTTTGCCGCTCCTCGTCGCGAGCGTGGGTATTTGGGCGCTCAAAGACCGCGCGGAAGGCTTCGACAACGTCCCCGCTGCCGTGGTGAACCTCGATGAAGGAACGGAAATGGAGGTGGACGGCAAAACGCAGACCGTCCCCTTCGGAAGGCTTCTCGCGGGCGCACTCACGCAGCCGGGTACCATGAAGAACGAGAATTCCGACGGCAGCTTGGCGAACCTCGACTCCGCGGGCTTTGATTGGCAGCTCACCACCCAGAAAGACGCTGAATCCGGGCTTGAGAACGGCACCTATTCCGCGGTCGTGGTGATCCCCAAGGACTTCAGCGACGATGTGGCAACCATGGGGAAGGCCGATGCTCGCCAGGCCACCGTGATCGTCAACACGAATGACTCCTCGGGCATGCTCGACTCGATGGTGGGACAGGCGATTACCCAGGTCGTTGCGAGCGAGTTCAACGGAACGATGACAAAGCAGTACCTCGACCGAATGTACGTGGGCTTCAACAGCCTCAAAGACGGCTTCACCAAGTCCGCCGATGGCGCAGGTGAACTGTCCGACGGTGCCCACGAACTCGCCGACGGTGCGAAAGGGCTCGACGAAGGCGCAGGTAAGCTCGCCACAGGAGTCGATGAGCTGAACGGCGGCGTGGTCGCGCTCGACGACGGAGCCGGGGAGCTCGCCGATGGCGTACGCGGGCTCGATCAGGGAACGAAGAAACTCTCTGATGGAGCGCACAAGCTCACGGGTGGTACAGGCGCACTCGCTTCTGGAACAGATGATCTTTCCGGTGGTGCGGATGACCTTTCGAACGGTCTAGGTGCGCTGTCGGACGGTGCGCATAAGGTTTCTGGAGGTGTTGCCCAGCTTTCCGAGGGACTCAACGGCACTGACGCGCAGCCCGGGCTTCGCCAGGGCGCCGAAAAGCTCGCGTCGGGGGTCAACGGCGACGGGAGCGCGGAAAATCCCGGACTCGCCGAGGGCGCGCAGCAGCTGGCGGAAGGCCTCGATCAGTACGCTTCAGGACTCCCCCAAGCCCAAGAGGGACTCACGCAGGGTCTTCAGCACGGTATCGATCAAGCATTCGACACGGGGCGCGACGGTCAACCGGGCTTCGCGGAATCGATGAACACACTCGCCGCGAGCTGTACGGAACTCGAACAGGCCTTTAGCGTCGACCCACGCTTGAGCGGGGACCCGCGTGTCGCGGGGCTGGAGGACATGTGTAGCGGGCTCACTCAGATGAGTGAGGAAGGCGTGAACGGAGTGCGGTCGGCACTGTCCGATCACGTTGTTCCAAAGGCCGTCGACACCGTTTTCGAGGGCGACGGATCACGCGAAAACCCGGGCCTTACACCAAGCGCGCAAAAGCTCGCCGACGGTGCGATGGCCTCCGCTGACGCTGCACCTCAGCTCGTAGACGGCATCAATCAGCTGAACGGTGGGATCGCGAAGCTCGGAGATGGCGCGGCGCAGCTCGCCCCTGGAGCGGCGCAGGTCGCCGATGGCGTAGATGCCTCTCGCGGCGGGGCAGCGCAACTTGCTGACGGTGCCGCAAAGCTTTCGACTGGCGCCGCCCAGGTCGATGAGGGAGCCAAGGGGCTCGCAGAGGGCACGAGTGAGCTTTCCTCGGGCACGGGACAGCTTGCCGACGGCGCCGACGAGCTCGCGAACGGTACCTCGAAGCTCGCCACGGGCACCGCCCCCCTTTCAGAAGGTGCGCATGGTCTTGCCGAGGGAACAACTCAGCTTTCCGACGGCACTCGCCGCCTCGCGGACGGCAGCCGCGAACTCTGGACTGGACTTCGTGACGGTGCCGATCAGGTGCCGAGCTACTCCGAGAGTGAACGTACGCATCTCGCAGAGATGAGCACGAAGGCTGTGACGCTTTCGACCTCGCGTGAAAACGAAGCCGATGGCGGCGCGGTGGCCACGTTCCCGTTTGTCGCGGCCCTCGGCCTGTGGCTCGGAGCATTCGGGATTTTCCTTGTGTGGCCGGCGCTTCGCGAGCGGTTCCTCAATTCGGCTCTTCCCATGTGGCGGGTGGCGCTACTCTCGCTTCTGTGGCCCCTCGTCCTTGCCGCTCTCCAAGCGCTTTTGGTGATCGGCCTGCTCGTGGTCTTTGGTGTCCCCGTAGCCTCGCTCGCGTCGGTTGCTGCCATCACGATTGCCGCGGCTCTGTGCTTCGCGATCGTGCATCAGATGCTCCTGACCGTGTTTGGCGCGCGAGTAGGCCGAGTTGTGTCAATCATCGTCCTCGTGCTCCAGGTCGTTTCCCTCGTGGGGATCCTTCCCCTCGAGAGCGCCCCCTCGCTCTTGCAATCTCTCACCGCGTTCATGCCGCTCACCGTTGCCTCCCAGGGCCTCGTGAGTGCTGCCCTCGGTGGTGCGATCGTCTCGACCGGAACGACACTCGCGGAACTCGCCCTCTTTGCCGCCGTAAGCTTCGCAGTGACGCTCGTGTTTTCGCGTGGAGCTCGCCGAGTGAAGCCTTCTTCGGCCCCCCGCCAGTCGCCGAGCATAGGGGTTGCACGCGCCGCGGGCTAGCAAAAGTTCCTCGAGGTCGTGGTCGCGTTGAGCGACTGCGGTTCGATGGCATCGGCGAGGAAGCTTACGACGCCATCCTCATTGCGCTCCACGAGGCCGCGCAAACGGACCGCGGGCGCCGTGCGAAGGAGCGCCCTGTTGGCCCTCCAGAAGCCGTGTGAGCACACGACGTTGAGAATCCCGGTTTCATCCTCGAGGCCAAGGAACGTGATGCCCGTGGCGGTCGCGGGACGCTGGCGATGCGTGATGAGTCCCGCCGTCCATACCCGCGTGCCGTGCTCGACTTTCTTGGCGTCCTCGATGCGAAGCACGCTGCTTTCGAGGAGTTCCTCGCGAGCAAGCGTGAACGGGTGGCGCGTGGGAGAGACTCCCGTGGCCCACGTGTCTGCTGCCATGAGTTCGGCATCGCTCATTCCGGGAAGCGTGGGAGCGTTGTGCGCGAGGGCGAGGCCGGGAATCGTCCCGGGTTTCACGCCTCCCGCCGCACCCGCACTCCACAAAGCTGCGCGCCTTGAGGGGGCGAGTGAGTCAAGCGCCCCCGCCGTCGCAAGCGCCTCGAGCTGATGCGTGTTCACGCCCGTGCGATGCGCAAGATCGGCAATTGACCGAAAGGGAGCGCGCGCACGCTCCTCGCATATCTCCTTGGCGAATACGCGCGAGATCCCGCGCACCGACTCGAGTCCAAGACGAATCACCGGCCCGCGCGCGGCCTCGCTGCCACAGACCTGCGGTGGATGCCCGCCCTCGCACGACTCTGCGCGCTCGGCGAAAGTTGCGGCTGAGTGCTCGGCATCGACCTCGAGATTTGCCCAGGCGTCGCTGTAGGCGATGTCCACTCCCCTCACCTCAACCCCGTGTCGGCGGGCGTCCGAGACGAGTGACTGAGGTGAATAAAACCCCATCGGCTGACTCCGCAGGAGCGCGGCGGTGAAGGCTGCAGGAAAGTGGCACTTGAGGAAAGCGCTCGCATACACGAGGTAGGCGAAAGAGTACGCATGCGACTCGGGAAAGCCATAGCTCGCGAATGCGAGAATTTTGCGGTAAACAAGCTCGCATTGCTCGGCGGTAAGGCCGTTTTTCGCCATTCCGTCAAACATTGCCTCGCGCATCGCCGCCATCTTTTGAGTTGACCGCTTCGACCCCATCGCGCGGCGTAGCTGGTCGGCTTGCGAAGGCGTAAAGTCCGCGAGGTCGACCATCATCTGCATGAGCTGCTCCTGGAAGAGCGGCACCCCGAGAGTGCGGCCGAGGGATTTCTCGAGAAGAGGGTGAAGATAGGTGACGTCCTCGGCGCCGGAACGCCTGCGCAAGTACGGGTGCACGCTTCCACCCTGGATGGGCCCAGGGCGAATGAGGGCGACCTCGACGACGAGGTCATAAAACTCACGCGGCTTGAGGCGAGGCAGAGTCGCGATTTGTGCGCGCGACTCCACTTGGAACACCCCCACGGCATCGCCCCTGCACAGCATGTCGTACAGCGCCGGGTCCTCTTGCGGGATGCTCGCGAGGGTCAACGACTCTTGGTGGACTCGTTCGATGATCGAGAAAGCGTGGTCAATGGCCGTGAGCATACCGAGACCAAGGAGATCGAATTTCACGAGTCCCGCATCCGCGCAATCGTCTTTGTCCCACTGCACGACCGTTCGGCCTTGCATGCGCGCGTGTTCGATCGGCACGACATCAATGACGGGCCGGTCGCACAGCACCATCCCGCCCGAGTGGATCCCGAGGTGTCGCGGAGCATCGCGAAGCTGGGCGGCAAGGGTCTTCACGTCCTCGGGGATATTCGCCTCGCGTAAAGACGAAAAGGATCGTTCGATCATCTTTGCATAGGCATCCTGCTGCCCCACGCTATAGCCGAGTGCTCGTGCCGCATCGCGGACCGCGAGCCTCGCCTTATACGAGATGACGTTCGCGACCTGCGCGGCGTTCTCGCGCCCGTAGCGTGTGAAGACGTATTGGATGACCTCCTCGCGCCGGTCCGCGGCGATATCGACGTCGATATCCGGTGGGCCATCGCGCTCGGGAGCGAGAAAACGCTCGAACAGTAGTCCGTGAAAGACCGGATCGACCGACGTGATACCGAGGCAGTAGCACACGGCGGAATTCGCGGCCGAGCCTCTCCCCTGGCACAGAATCCCGTGTGCGCGGCAAAACTCGACGATGTCGTAGACGATAAGAAAATAGCCGGGAAAACCGAGCTCGGTGATGATGCGAAGCTCATGATCGATCTGTTCCCACGCTCCCTCGAGGCGTGGGTTCGCCCTCGGTCCGTAGTGAGCCTCGCCAAGGCGCTCGGTGAGAGCCCGAAGCCAGCTTTCTTCGCTGTGGCCCTCGGGGGTGGGCGCAGGAGGAAGGTGTGGAGCGACGAGGGAGAGATCGAACGCGAGGCTCGAGGAGAGATGCGCGGCGGTCGTGATCGCGCGCGGGTAGCGCGGCACGAGTTGTGCAAGCTCCGCTCCGCTTCTGAGATGGGCCAGACGCGATGGGAGAAAAGGGTCCGCGTCAGCGAGGCTGCGCCGTGCGCGAAGTGCGGCGTGGACATCCGCGAGGTGCTTGTGTTCTGGGCGTGCGTAGTGTGCGTTGGAGGTGAGAGCGACGGGCAACTCGGCTTCGCTTAAACCGTGTTCTTCTCGCACGATGCGTGCACCTTGCACGAGCGCGTCGTGAAGTTCGGATTCGAGGGAATCGCCCGTGAGGGGAAGTTCCACGATCACGCGCGGGACGTCGCCATCGCGGGCGGGGGCACCCGGGGTTTCAAGCGTGCCGGTTGCGCGAAGTGCGGCCTCGATTCCGCGCGCGGCCGCATACGCCGATTGCTCTAGGTCGCCTTGCGGGAGGAGAGCAAGGAGCTCTTGCGTGAATGGGGATTTTCGGCACCCCGTGAGAACGACGATGTCGCCGCTTGTGAGCGCCTCGACCACGCCTGCAGCACTGTAGAGCGGCGTGCCCTTGCCGGGGCCGGCAAGGTGCGCACGCGCTATGAGGGACGAAAGCCTTCGGTACCCCGCCACCCCACGCGCGAGAAGCACGAGGTGTTCGCCCTCGGGATCAGCGCTGCCCGTGCGTGGCGCGCTTGCCGCAGCCGCACGAAGCGGAGAGGGGCATGCGGACGGCCCCGGGAGTCCGGCTGTAACCCCTGTGGGAAGCGTCAGTTCAGCGCCGTAGATCGTGGGCAGGCCGGCTTCCGACGCCGCCTTCATGAAGCGGATGGCTCCGTAAAATCCATCGTGGTCGATGAGTGCGAGGCCGCGCAGACCGAGCCGTGAAGCTTCGGCAACCATGTCCTCCGGGCTCGAGGCTCCGTCGAGAAAACTGAAGTGCGAATGCGCGTGAAGCTCGGCAAAGGGGATGTCGAGCTCGGCATTGAGGGCTGGGGCATGCAGGCGTGAGCTTCGCCCTCGCGGGTGTTCCCTTTCGTGTGGAGTGCCCGCGTTCACAAGCGTCACCGTGGGACGCACGGGAACCGGCCGATCGCTCAACACCGCCTCGAGATCGCGCCACGATGGCGGGCCAAGAAACCACTTACTCATGCCTGTCCCTGCACTCATGTTCACCCGGCAAGACGCACAATCCACCACGTTCACGTGCGTCACATAGGACCCACGCAAAACAGTCGCCCGTCACGACACCCGCAGTCATCAAAACAGCCCTAGTCATAGAGCGCCTCCACCTCCCACGCGCGCTCGCGTGAGAGTAGGGCAAGTGCCTCCCCTCCCTCGAGCACGATCTGAAGCCGCGCGCTCCTACGGCTTCCCGCGCCTTCGGACCACCACCGCTGATCAAGGAGGATGGGAGGGCCGTAGTGCGCGATGGGGAGCAGCCTCTCGTAGCCGAGGTGGCGAAGCGCGGCGGGAAGCGGCGCAGGCTCCTCCCCTTTCCGGCTACGTCCAACGTCGCCTTTCGCGGCTACGGCTGCGCTCCTGGATCCTGCTGCATCGTGCGCGCAGACGTTCGCGTGTGCCGCGCCCTCGGCGCTCACGCCATTTTCCGCATGCGTGAGAACGAGGTGTGCAGGGGTGCCGGTGAGCAGTCCCCGCGCACTCACGTAGACCGCTTGCCCCTCGCATACGAGGCTCGCGCTGATCCGCTCAGTAAAAACCGTGGCAGGCAGGGGACGCGGAAGAGATCCCACCCACGGCCCCTCGCGGTGCTCGCGCACGCGTGCCGCGCGAAAGGGCCGCACCGTGATCGCCTCGCTCAAAAAACGGCCCGCTTTTTCTGCAGGGACAAGAACGGACTCCTCTCCCGCTAGCGATTGCACACGCGTGAGGGCCCGCGCGGCGCGCTTTTCGGCCGTGCTTGCATGCCCCCACAACCGCTGTGCGTACTCCCCCGCGCTTTCGGTGTGCACGGGAATGAGTTGCACGTGAACGATGGGCGCGGCTGCTGTTTGGCCCTCGCGATGACCGCCCGGGCGTGAGGCGCCCCGTTCGGCAGCGAGTATCCACCCGTCACACTGCCAACGCACGCGATCCACGACGTCATCGATGCTCAAGGCGCCCTCATGGCGCCACGTGCGCTCAACCTCGCTCCCGTTCTCACCGCGCGCGATAATGCGAAGCCGCGTGCACATAAGGCCGTGTTTTCGCAGCTTTTCGGCGAGCTCCTCGGCAAGGGGGCGCGCGATAAACGCAGCCTGATCGACGCGCTCGAGCGGCGGATCGAGGTGACGCTCGACGAGGATTGGCTGAGCGGGCCGCACGCGCTCCCCTTCGCCTGGTTCGCCTCCGCACGCGAGGGTATGCAGGAGCGCACCGAGCGGCCCAAAACGCTCATTCACCGAGGAGCGCGGAAGCTCGCTCAGCGCGCCGAGAGAGGTGATGCCGAGGCGGCGAAGCACGCTGATGAACTCGGCTACGTGCGCGGGCCCCTCGAAAACCCCGGGTGTGCAAAAGCGTTTCCCCGCCCCCACGGGGGCGTGCTCGAGCGCTTCTATGGGGAAGGGGACGAGGAAACGCGCCGATTCTCCCGGAAGTATGATGCGCCCGGAGCGAGACGCAAGAATAGCGGCGAGTGGGCCGTCGGCGATTCCCACGGAGCTCTCCCAGCCCGTATGGTCGGCGACGGCATCGAGGAGAGCACGGACGAGAGCGTGTTCTCCCCCGGCGTGTCGAGATGGACCTCGCGCATGAAGCAAGAGCGTTCCCGGCCCAAGAGGTTCGATTCCCGAGGCAACCGTATCTACGGCGGAGCACACGCTTTCAAAAACGCGCCACTCGACATCGAGATCGCGCTCCACAATCGCGATGTGCGGGCACAAGGCCTCGGCAGAACGCTTCTTCATGCCAAGTGCGACACCGGCGTGCATGGCCGAGGGGCTGGCAGCGACAACACGGTGATGTTCCATAATCGCGATCTCGTTCGGCACTTTCTCACCGGCGCGCTCGTACCTCTCAATCGCGGCAAGGACGGGCCAATTATCGATGTACACGCATGCGGTGCGCGTGGACTGCGTCATCATCGATTCCCCGATTGCACGAGTGTGAGCGTCGCGCGCGCCCGAGCGGGTGCTTTGCCCCTGCGTGGGGTGGGCACCGCCGTGCGCGGTGCGCTCGCGAGTGCCCCGGCAGGCGTCGGAATACGAATCTCCATTGCTGAACCGGAACCCGCAGCACCCTTGCCACATGCCGCGACACGAGCGCTGCGAAACCTGAGCCTGCCCGAGCCGCGCGCAAGCCCCACCCAGCGTGGCGAGGAGGACTGCACGGCGAGGTCGCAGCGTGCTTCCCCCAGACGAATGAGTAGGGACCCCTGTGTGCGCGCGCGATTTTTTGCCGTGCGCCACTGCGCGGGTGTGAGAGCGAGATCAGCACCGAGAACAATCACCTCGATGCCATCGATGAGCGCGGAGAGCACGGAAGAAAGTTGTGCCCCTGGATCGGGGATAAGGGCAGTGCGCCGCGGATCTACGCCGATATCGGCGCACGCGGCGATCCCCACGTGGGGCATACCCACGAGGGCACACCAGGACTCCTCCCCCATGGCGACCGCCGCGAGTGCAAGGGCGAGCGACGTTCCGCACGGCCCCGTCACCTCGATACTGCTACCCGCCCGCACCTCACCTCGCGAAATGAGTTCCTCGAGAGCCCGGGGAATGGGGAACGAGCGCCCGCTGCGCTCGAGTTCCTCCCCACGCACTGGGCCGCGCTCGCGCTGAGTTTTCGCCTCTGCCTTCCCGAGGACCGACTGTGCGAGCGCAAGACGCTGCGGATCCGCCGCGATACGCGGCGCTACAGAAGCATGTGCGGACATTGCCCTCCCCACTCACACGAAATAGAACACGTGTTCGAATACTAGGGCGAAAAGGGTGTGGGATCAAGAGTGATCCGGGGGCCTTTGCGCCAGTATCGAACGCACGTTCCCATTGTGGGGAGGGGTGAGACATTTAAACTCGCACGCACCTCACGCGCGCATAGATACCTCGCGCTGCCAGAACACGACTGCGCTCGCCGCGGCGACATTGAGTGAATCGACGCCACCGCTCATGGGGATAATCACGCTCTCATCTACGGCGCGAAGAGTCTGCTCGGTGAGCCCATGCCCCTCGGTGCCAAGAACGAAGGCCACCTTGCGTGAAGCCGAAAGATCAACCTCGTGCAGCGGGCGAGAATTCTCCGTGAGTGCAAGTGCGAGCGTATCGAAACCGCGCGCACGCAGGAGATCCACTCCCCCGCGAGGCCATGACTCAAAGCGCGCCCACGGCACCTGAAAGACCGTGCCCATCGAGACTCGAATCGCGCGCCTGTACAGCGGGTCCGCTGCGGAAGGCGTGACGAGAACCGCATCCACGCCGAGGGCGGCCGCACTGCGGAACATCGCACCGACGTTCGTGTGGTCCACGATGTTCTCGAGCACGGCCACGGTGCGCGCCCCCTCAATAACGGATTCGACGGAGCGCTCCTTCGGTCGCTGCATCGAAGCGAGAGCGCCGCGATGCACGTGAAAGCCCGTCGTTTCCTCGAGCTCAGCTTCGCTGCCCACAAAAACGGGAGTATCGGGGAAGCGCGAAAAAAGGGGTGAGAATTTTTCGAGCCACTTCTCGCTCATCATGAACGATCGTGGCATGGCGCCTGCCTCGAGGGCCCGTTCGATCACGTTGTAGCTTTCAGCCATGAACAAGCCGCGCTCAACCTCGAGGCACGAGCGCAGTTTGACGTCGGTCATCGACACGTAATCGGCGAGCAGCGGATGATCCGCGTGCGCGCTCATCGAGACGAGGCTCATTGCGCAAGCGGAACTGCCGTCGCGAAATAACGACCATCGCGCTCTTCAAGAGCGAGCGGGAGGCCGAAAGTGCGCGTGAGGTTCTGCGAAGTAAGGGTCTCGGCGATTGGCCCCGAGGCGACAACCCGCCCCTCGCGCAGCAAAAGTGCATGGGTGAACCCCGTGGGGATCTCTTCAAGGTGGTGCGTCACCATGATCGTGACGGGGGTTGCGGGATCCTTTGCGAGAGCCCCGAGTGAGCGCACGAGTTCCTCTCGGCCTCCCACATCGAGGCCCGAAGCGGGCTCGTCGAGGAGAAGCAGCTCGGGATCGGTCATGAGTGCACGGGCGGAAAGCACGCGCTTCTTCTCCCCGGTGGAGAGAGAGCCAAACGTGCGCTCAGCGAGCGGAGCCACTCCAAACGCGCCAAGAAGCATGCGGGCACGCTGCTCATCCTCGCTCTCGTACGTTTCGCGCCAGCGGCCCACGACTGCGTAGCCGGCCGTCATGACAACATTGAGGCACGTCTCCTGTGCGGGAATCGTCTCGGCGAGCTCCTGGCTGGAGAGGCCAATCAGGGGGCGAAGCTCGAACACATCGACCCGCCCGAGCTTTTCCTCGAGAATCTGCACGCTCCCGCTTGTGGGGTGCAGTCGCGACGCGAGCAGGCGAATGAGGGTGGACTTGCCCGCACCATTCGGGCCAAGCACGACCCACCGCTCGCCTTCACCGGCACGGAAGTCAACGTGATCCAGAAGAGTCTTTGCGCCACGGCGCACTACAACATCGCTCAATGAGCACACAGCAACCATGCCTCCAGCCTACGGCAGGCGATGCTCACTACACTAAAACGGACCGTTATTCCAAGGAGTGAACTGTGCCCGTTCAACGCCTCTCAATGCCCGGCGACCGCAAGAAAGCGCCGCTCACCACAGTCGCGGCACGAATCGATGAGGCACTCGAAAAGTCTGGCATCGATACCACGTACCCCGAGGCCGCCCTCGCCGAGGCCGAGAGTGCAGCTCGCACCTGGAGAGAGCATGCGGCACAGCATGAGGACCTCACCGCAATCGAGTTCGTGACCCTTGATCCCGAAAGCTCAACGGATCTCGATCAGGCCCTCCACATTGAGCGGGACGGCACGGGCTACCGAGTGCGCTACGCGATTGCCGATGTCCCCCTCTTCGTCGAGCCTCACGGACCTCTCGATGCCGAGACTCGTGAGCGTGGCCTCACGCTCTACCTACCCGATCGGCGCATCCCGCTGCACCCCGTCGTGCTCTGCGAAGACGAAGCCTCACTCCTACCGGGCAAAGACACTCCGGCCTTCGTGTGGGACTTCTCCCTCGACGAGCGCGCAAGCGTCACGCACGTGAACCTTACGCGCGCCATCGTGCGCAATCGTGAAAAGCTCGCCTACACCGCGGTTCAGCGCGCACTCGAACACGGAGAAGCGGGCAGTGTGATGCAGCTGCTCGTCGAGGTGGGAGAAAAACGGGCGGCGCTCGAAATTGAACGCGGAGGAGCCTCGCTTAACTCGCCCGAACAGGAAGTCGTGACCGATGACGATTCCGTGCACCTTCAGTGGCGCCTGCCCGAGCCAATCGAAGAGCACAACGCGCAAATCTCCCTCATGACGGGGATGGCCGCCGCACAGATCATGATCGAGGGCAAGCTCGGTATTCTTCGCACGATGCCTCCGGCAGCTCCCGAGGCGATCGAGCGCTTCCGCGCGCAAGCTGCAGCCCTGAAAGAGCCGTGGCCACAGGATCTCCCCTATGGTGAATTCCTTCGCACGCTCGACTGGCGCAAGGGGCGCCACCTTGCCCTCCTTGACCAGGCGACATCACTCTTTCGAGGGGCGGGATACGAGGCATTCGACGGCACACTTCCGGAGGTTCTCGAACAATCGGCGATAGCGGCCCCGTATGCGCACACCACCGCGCCCCTGCGCCGTCTCGTCGACCGTTTCGTTCTCCATGTCTGCCACAGCCTCAAGACGGGAGCACCGCTCGATGATCGCGTTCGTGCGGCGTTGCCGGAGCTTCCCTCGCTCATGCACAGCGCCCAGCAACGCCACTCGGCAGTGGAGAAGAAGGCGCGCGAAATCGCCGAAATCGGTGTTCTCTCGACGCTTGTGGGAAGTGAATTCGAGGGGACGGTGCTCGACTTCAGGCCCGCGACCGATGGCGGATCGAACCCCTCGAATGCTCGCCCCGATCGAATCGAAGTTCAGTTCAGCAATCCCCCGGTGGCGCGGTGGATTGACGGGGAGAACCTTCCGATAGGCACGCGCGTGAAAGCGCGCCTTGAACGGGTGGAAGAGTCTCGGAACTGGGCGGAGTTCTCGGTCGTGAGCGCAGGTCGCGCGCGTGGTACGGACGGTGCGCAGGGTCCGACGCCCGCATGAGAATCATTGCCTCGACATCGAAAGCGCCTACGTCTCTGCAGAGCCTCATTCCGGCGCCCTACCTCGGTGCGCTGTCGTTGTTTGCGGGAGCCGCACTGCGCCGGGACATGCCGATCGAGGAGGCCGCTGATCTCCTTGATGCGGGCTTTGGTACCTTCGGCGGCGCGCACTTCGACACGCTCGCGTGGATTCTCGACGTGCGTGCCCTCGCCATGCCCACGCTCACGGTCGTCTTGCCCGAGCCCGGAAGGATCGCCGGTATCGCCGGCGGCCCGCGAGGTGTGATGGCGGCGCTCGCGGGCGGGCAGGCCCTCACGGTTGGAGACGGCGCTATCGCACAGCATCTGCTGACCGTCGCCCCTGCCCGGCATGCTGAGGCGCGCACGCTCGACATCGGAAGGCTCGACGTGGCGCCGACACCGATTCCCGTTGCGGCATCGGATGCAGCCAGCGCGCGTGAGCGCCTATATAGAGCCCTTTCACAGACCCATGAGCGGCTTGTCGAATACGACCTCATTCCCGAGGAGCCCGTGAGGCCGGAGGCGCTCCCTCAGGGGTTTGTTCTGGTCGAACCTCCACGGGGCATGCCCGATACGCATGTGCACGCCGCGAGGCTCGCCGGGCGATTGGTATCGCTTGCAGAGGCCGCGATCGCGCAGGCAACGACCTCGTCAGATGCGGGTGCGCAGAAGGCTTTAGAGGAGCTGCGGATTCTTGGACGGGAGGGGCGCGAGGTGCTTGCCCTCACGCTCAGCTACGCATCTGCGCCAAGTACGGCGTTGTAAACCTCAACGGTGCGATCGGCGATGGATTCCCACGAGAAGTGATCGCGTGCGCGCTTTTGTGCGGCAGCGCCCCACGCGCGGGCGCGCTCCGGGTTTGAGAGGATCTCATTGAGGGCGTCGGAAAGGTCCCCGACGAACTTATCCGGATTCACGGGCGCGCCGGTGCCGTCATTCACCTGGTCGATCGGCACGAGAATGCCGGTTTCGCCATCGACAATCACTTCCGGGATACCCCCGGTGGCGGTGCCAACAACGGGGATACCGCAGGCCATTGCTTCGAGATTAACGATGCCGAGCGGCTCGTACACAGACGGGCACACGAATGTGGTGGCGTGCGAGAGTAGCTGCGTGAGTTCATGACGCGGGAGCATCTCCGAAATAAGGAAAACGCCCTCTCGTTCAGATTTGAGCGTGGCGACGAGCTGCTCGACTTCGGCGGCGATTTCCGGAGTATCTGGAGCGCCGGCACACAGAATGACCTGGACGCCGTGATCGAGGGTGGCGAGGGCGCGCAGCAGGAACGGCAGCCCCTTTTGGCGCGTGATTCGTCCAACGAAGATGACGGTGGGGGCATAAGGATCGATGCCGTATCGCTCGTGAACATCGGTCGCAGGATTCGGCTTCCACGCGGTGACATCGATGCCGTTATGCACGACGTGGACGCGCGCGGGATCTACTTTCGGGTATGAGCGGAGGATGTCCTCGCGCATTCCCCCCGAGACGGCGATGATGCCGTCGGCGTTCTCGTAAGCGGTTTTTTCCGCAAAAGAGCTAAGTCTGTACCCGCCTTGCAGCTGCTCGGCTTTCCAGGGGCGCAGTGGTTCGAGGGAGTGAGCAGATAGCACGTGGGGAATCGCGTGGAGTTGCTGTGCGGTGAACCCGGCAAAGTTTGCGTACCAGGTATGGGAGTGTATGAGGTCCGCACCAGCGCAGTCTTGCGCCATGGCGAGGTCGACACCGAAGGTCTGGAGGGCGGAGTTAGCGCTGGCGAGGGTTTCGGGGACGGAATAGGCCTGGACGCCGGCTTCGCTGCGTTCTTCGCCGAAACAGCGTACGCGTACGTCGATGCGGCTTCGAAGAACCTTGCTGAGCTCATCGACGTGAACGCCAGCGCCTCCATAGATCGCGGGTGGGTATTCCTTCGTCAGGATGTCAACGCGCATTACGGAACTGCCTACCTAGGTGAGACGTCAAGGGCGAAACGGGCTGGGCGCTGCACCTTCTGGCGGTTCGCCCTCCGCATTGTCATGATAGTCACACGTACGAAAGCTCGCATGGCCGGTACGTTCCCGCGAAACGAAAGCTGAGCGGCACCGAGGTGAGCACGCGGTAAACGAGGACGTGATGCACCTAACTGTGCAGTACGATTGAAGCATGGTCGCAACGAAGGTCCTCGCAATTGTTCTCGCCGGCGGTGAAGGCAAGCGCCTCATGCCGCTCACACTCGATCGCGCAAAGCCCGCCGTGCCTTTTGGAGGCTCCTACAGGCTGATCGACTTCGCGCTTTCCAACATCGTGAACTCCGGTTATCTCCAGGTTGTCGTCCTTACTCAATACAAGTCGCATTCGCTCGACACGCACATCGCAAAGACATGGCGCATGAGCTCACTTCTCGGCAATTACGTCGCCCCCGTCCCTGCTCAGCAACGCATGGGTAAGCACTGGTACCTCGGGAGCGCCGATGCGATTTATCAGAACCTCAACATCATTGGTGATTCCAAACCCGACTACATCGTGGTGGTGGGTGCAGACCACGTCTACCGGATGGATTTCTCGCAGATGGTTGAGGCCCACATCGAATCGGGTCGCTCGTGCACGGTGGCAGCGATCAGGCAGCCCATCGAGCAGTCCGATCAGTTCGGCGTGATCGAAGTCGATCCCGAAGATCCCACTCGCATTGCGCAGTTCGTCGAGAAACCCAAGGAGACCCAGGGCCTGCCGGACGACCCGAACTCGGTGCTTGCCTCGATGGGAAACTACGTGTTTACCGCCGACGCCCTCGTTGAGGCCGTCACGAGGGACGCAGACAACGGCGAGTCAAACCACGACATGGGTGGCGACATCGTCCCCCACTTCGTGAACCTCAACGACGCGGGCGTCTACGACTTCATTCGTAACGACGTGCCTGGTTCTACGGACCGCGACCGCGACTATTGGCGAGACGTCGGAACGCTCGATGCCTTCTACGAAGCACACATGGATCTCATCTCGATCCACCCGATCTTCAATCTGTACAACACCGCATGGCCGGTGTTTACGGAATCGCGATCGGCCCTTGCACCCGCGAAATTCGTCCACGCCGGCCCGGGTCGTGTCGGTACCGCGGTCGATTCGATCGTTTCGGCAGGCGTCGTGGTGTCGGGCGCGCAAATCTCCAACTCCGTCATTGGCCCGGGGGCCCAGCTCCACTCGTGGTCCTCTATTTCCGATTCAGTGATTATGGACAATGTGACGGTTGGCCGTCACTCGCAAATCCACCGCGCGATCATCGACAAAGACATCGTGATCCCTCCGCGAACCCAGATCGGCCTCAACCGCGAGGAAGACCTCGCTCGCGGATGGACCGTCACGGATTCGGGAATCACGGTGATTGGCAAGGGCACAATCATCGAGCCGCAGCACTGACCTGAAAGAAAAAGGGAGGGCGCCCGTCCGGGCCCCTCCCTTTTTTGCGTGAGCCGCGTTAGCCCCGCACGAGGGTGAGTAGATTGAGCTCCTCCTCTGCGACGTCTTTCCACGAATCGGCACTCGAGGTAAGGACGCTCATGGAGCCGGTCGGCACACCGATGCGCACCTGGGCGAGGGAGGCGGGGTCAGAGTCATCGTCATTGCCGAGGTAAGCAGCGAGTTGGCTCATGGTGGGCTCGTGCCCAACGACGAGGAGAACCCGGCAAGAATCGTCGACGTCCCGGATGAGTGAGAGCACATCCCGAACACCTCCGTGGTACAGCTCGTCGAGCACACTCACGCTGCATTCAGGGCTCCCGAGTGACGCGTGGACATCGCTCCACGTTTCTTGCGTACGCGCCGCAGAGGAGACGAGCACACAGCTCGGCCGTACCCCCTGCGCGCAAAGGTAGTCACCGATGAGCCTGGCCTGCGAATGCCCTCGATCAGTGAGCACGCGTTCCATATCGCTTGCGGCATCCGATTCTGCTTTTCCATGCCGCATCAAAAGAAGGATGCGACTAGGAGGTTCATCACTCACGCGATTTCACCCGTTCTGCGCCCAAGGCGCGCTCGACGTTAATTCTCGTTGTGGAAGTGCGCAGTTTTAGTGTCCCATGCCGAGGCCGCCGTCGACAGGAATGACGGCGCCCGAAATGTATGACGCATCGTCGCTCGCGAGGAACGCCGCAACTTTTGCGACCTCAGAGGGTGCTGCGAAGCGACCGACGGGAATCTGCGAGAGGTACTGCTCCTTGCGAGCCTCGTCGAGCCCGCGCGTCATTTCCGTCTCGATGTAGCCGGGGGCAATGACGTTGGTCGTGATGCCGCGCGAGCCAAGTTCGCGCGTGAGTGAGCGTGCCATACCGATGAGGCCAGCCTTCGACGAGGCGTAGTTCACCTGACCGGGCGAGCCGAGGAGGCTCACCACTGACGACAGGAGAATGATGCGGCCCTTCCTCTTGCGCATCATGGCCCTGATGGCCCGCTTTACGGTGCGGAACGTACCGTTCAGGTTTGTATTGACGACGTTGTCGAACGAGTCGTCGCTCATGCGCAGCATGAGCTGGTCGTCAGTGATACCCGCGTTGGCAATGAGGACCTCGACGCTCCCGTGTGCTTCTTCGACCTCAGCAAAGGCCGAATCGAGCGATGACGAGTCGGTGACGTCCGCTTTAACGGTGAGCGCACCCTCAGGGCCGCCCTCCCCCGACCGCGAGGTGACGGCCACCTTGTCGCCGAGGGAAAGGAAGTGTTCGGCGAGCGCGTAGCCAATGCCACGGTTGCCGCCGGTAATCAACACGCTTCGAGAGGTCACAGTTGCCCTTTCACGCTGTGGAAGAATGAGGTTCGGGCCAAGCCTATCGCTAAAGCTTGCGCGGCGGCGCATAGCCTACGATGGTAGGACGGCACGTCATAAGACACGATTGGCACGCGGGAGGAGAGCACCGGTGACGTCACGCTTTAATCCGCCTCCGTCATGGCCCGAGCCTCCCGAGGGTACCGGGGCGCTTCCGCAGTCGTGGCAACCGAACCCTCAGTGGCCGGAAGTCCCCGCGGGATGGCGTCTTGACTATGACCCTTCCACCGTCGGACCTTCCCCCGCTGTTCCCGCTCCCGTTGTGCGCAGCGAAAACGTCCACGCAAGTGAGATCGTGGCTGAGCGTATCCGGCAGTACCCCGCGACCGTTGAACTTCCTGGGCACGTGAGTGCAAGCGAAGCCAGCTCTTCGCTCATCAATGGTTTTCCCCCGGAGAAACCGCGTGCGTTTGGCCCGTACGATCCGCACGCTCGCCGCAGGCGGGTCATCGTGAACGTGTGCCTGTGCGTGGTGGGCGCACTCCTCGTGGCTGCCGCGGTCTATGGATTCTCGGAACTGTTCTCCTTTGCGATGAACGAGCTACCGAAGGGTGAAAGCGCCGCGGCGTCGTTGCTGCACTGGTCTTCGCTGTCAGGCGTTCATGCCTTCTGATCCCCTCGAGAATACCGTCCCTCCCGCGAGAGTTCACACGTCTTTTTCGGCGCCACCCGCGGCGATTCCCATTGCGCGCTCTGCCGATGTGTCGCGCCGTTCACGGACGTACATCCTTGCCATGGCGATACGCATGGTGTGCCTCGCCCTGCTGATCGTTGTGCCCGGCGTATGGAAGCTTGTCGCGCTGATCGGAGCGGTTGTCCTGCCTCTTTTCGCGGTCCTCGTTGCCAATGACCAGGCGGTTCCCACACCGCCGAATCGGGAGCAGCGCCTCGATGAACAGCCCGTCCCCTTTGTTCTTACGGCAGAGCCTTCTCAGCCGTTCATCACGGTTGACGAGGACGGCACAGTCCGCGAGACATGGGGCGGTGAGCACTTGTGAGGCGCGTCGGTCTTCGCCCAATTTTGACCTGGCGGTGGGCGCTCGCACTCCTTTTTGTCCTACTCGCAACGCTTACGTGCGTGCGGCTTGGCATCTGGCAATTGAATCGTTTTGAGGACAAGCGCGCACGGGCGGCGGTGATCGAGCAACACTACGATGCCGAGCCGATTGCGCTCACTGACGCGCCTTCCTCGGCCCGATCGAAATTAGCCGCCGCCGATGACTACACCGTCGTGCGCGCCCGCGGCCACTATTGCTCGCGTCCCGAATGTGTGCTGTACGTGAGAAACCGCGTGGAGGGTTCGAGCGTGGGGTTTTGGCAGCTCGTCCCGTTCGAGACGAACGACGGCAGTACTTTCCTGGCAGTACGCGGCTGGGTCACGGCTGGGCAGACGGACTCGGTTCCCGCGTCCCGACCGAAAGTTCCCTCCGACGAGGTCGAGCTCGTCGCGCGCTTGCGGCCGCGCGAACCCCGTCTCTCCGACAGACCAGAAGTCCCGGGGCAGCTCCACTCGGTCAATGCGACCGACGTCCTCTCTCAGGTACCGCAACTCGAGGATGTCCTCGAGGGCGCCTACGGCGAAGTCGTAAGCGAGAACGGGGTCGCTCCGCAAGGGCTTTCCGCCCTGGAAAAACCCTCGACCTCGCTTGGGCCGCATCTGTCCTACGCGTTCCAGTGGTGGATATTTTCGGCCTTTTTTGTGCTCGGTTTTGTGGTGGCGGCACGGCGTACGCTTCGCGACTACGAGGGCGAGGAGGAGTCCGACGCCGTCTCAGCCACCGCCGTCGCCAACGATGTCGCCGCGGCCCCTGCTCGCGGTTCCGTGCGGCGCTACGGCGCCACTCGCCACACCCGACACCGCTCGCGCGGCACGGATGAGGACGAGGAAGATTCACTGCTCGACGAAGGGTACGGATCGTGAGCTCGCCAGTGCGCCGATACTTTTCGGGACCGCTCCCCCGTGCGATAGCCCACCGCGGTTTCGCGCCTGCAGGTGGAGAAAACACCCTTGAGGCCTTTGCAGCCGCCCGTGCGAACGGGGCGGACGTCATGGAAACAGATGTGCGCGCGAGCAGTGACAACGTAGCGATGACCTTCCATGACCCTACGCTTGCACGAGTCGCGGACGGTGACCCACGCGCGATAGCCGAAACCCCGTGGTCGCGTTTGAGCACGGTTCGTGTGCACGGTCGTGGCACGATCGCACGCCTCGATGATGCACTCGCGTCTTTCCCCGACCTCCCCTTCAACATCGATGTGAAGGCTGCTTCTGCCATAGAGCCCACCGTCGCGGCCATCGCGCGAACCGGCGCCGGTCGGCGGGTGTGCCTGACAAGCTTTGATCCCGCGGTCGCACGCGAAGTCGTGTCACGAGCGAGCAGCGCCTGCGGGCATCAGGTCATGGCAAGCGCTTCTCGCACGACGGTCGCGGCGTTCCTTGCAGCCTCCTGGCTGGGAGCCGAGCGGCTGTGCACACGGGTGCTCGCACGTTATGCGGCCCTCCAGGTCCCCATTCGCTTTAGGGGGCTCCCGATCCTTACGCCCCGTTTTGTGGCCGCCGCACACCGGGCTGGGTGTGAGGTACACGCGTGGACAATCGATGACGAGCCGGCCATGCACGCCCTCCTCGACATGGGCGTGGATGGTATCGTGAGTAACCGTGTTGATCGGCTCGTGAAGGTTCGCGAGGCTCGTGCCACTCGCCGCACGGGGCCTGGAAGGGAATAACACCACCGGCCGAGGCGTTCATAGGTCGTGAATGCTGGCGAAGATTCGCCAAAGGCGCCCACAACGGACAATGTAGGGAAGAAGGTCGCTCGATGAACTCTCGCTCACTGCGAGGCACCCGACTCGGTTCGCTTTCGATGGAAACGGATGACGGCGTTCTCGCCGCTCCGCGTCAGGAAGCAAAGTATGACTGCCCCAACAAGCACATCATCATCCTCCCGTTTTCGGTTGAGGCCGATGTACCGCTCGTGTGGGAGTGCCGCTGCGGTGAGACCGCCGTTCTTCGCGATCACGAAAAGCCCGAAGGCAAGCCCGGTAAGCCTCAGCGCACCCACTGGGACATGCTCCTCGAGCGCCGCTCAGAAGAAGAGTTGCAGGAGCTTCTCGACAAGCGTCTGGAGCTGCTTCGCGCCGGTAAGCTTCACTCGAACCGCCACTTCCTGTAGTGGCCGTGGCGGCGGCCCTGTCCCCCGCCACCGTAGATCTTAGAGAACGTCGCCCTCGTAAGGGGGCGGCGTTTTTCCGTTTCCGCCCTCACTGCTTGAGCGATCATTCTCGGGGGCAGGCGGCAGCTGGCCGCTCGGGTGTGCGGTAGTTCCAGGGTGGGAGCCTTGGGGGTCCGACGCTTGCCCGGTCGTATCGATCACAATCTCGCTTTCAATGACCGAACCCCGATGCGAGGTGAAAAGAACTCGGCGCGAAGACTTTCCGGAGCCAAGCCCTACGGTATCGAGCGTCTTTTGCTGCACGGGCGTGAACAAAAGGATGAGTCCCGCGATGTCGGTGAGGACGCCGGGGAAAAAGAACAGCATGGCGGAGATCAGCGTGAAGGCTGGGCGAGACAGGTGCTTCTTACGTTCGCCGCGGCCGGTGGCGGCGCGCCACAGCGAGATGATTCGCGTGATCGACTGCTGGCCAGCGGACAGTATGAGAGCGAAGCCGACGATCCACCCGAGGGCAATAAGGAGCAGAGGTACCCACCAGTGAGTCGCAGAACCGATCCAGATGAGGATCGCGATCTCGACAATGCCGAGCACGATTGCGCCGGCGGGCAGCAGCCATGCCGGAAGGGAACGAGATAGGCGAGCGTCGTTCATCATGCACCCTTTTTCACGAGCGAACGGGCTTGTGAGAGACGGTGGTGAATACCCCACTGCGTCACTCGAAGCATGGCCTCTTTGATGATTGCGGAACTCATTTTGGATTCACCGTATTCGCGTTCGTCGAAGTCAATCGGAACTTCCCGGATCACAAAGCCCGCGGAACGGACCCTGCGCGTCATATCGACCTGGAAGCAGTAGCCCTGGCTTGCGATGTGCTCGCCAGCGAGAACGCGTGTGAGGACGTGAGCGCGAAAGGCTCGAAAGCCTGCCGTTGCATCTTTCACGCCTAGCCCGAGAGCGAAATTCACGTAGGTGTTTGCGCCACGCGAGAGAAGCTCGCGATTGAGGGGCCAATTGTGGACCGATCCCCCAGGGACCCAACGCGAACCGATCGCGAGGTCGGCGCCACGTTCGAGCGCCGTGAGGAGTGTTCCGAGTTGCTCGGGCCTATGGGAGGAATCGGCATCCATTTCGCACAGCACGTCATAGCCGTGCTCGAGACCCCATGCGAAACCCGCGAGGTATGCGGGCCCGAGGCCGCCCTTTTGCGTACGGTGCAGGACGTGGACCTGCTCATCGCGTTCGGCGAGGCGATCGGCCCACTGGCCAGTCCCATCCGGCGATCCATCGTCAACAACGAGTACGTGCGCCTCGGGTACTGCAGACCTGAGGCGCTCGAGCGTGGGCGGGAGCGCGTCGATCTCGTTGTAGGTGGGAATGATGACGAGCGTTGTCACGGACGGGAACGCCTTTCCTTGATGGTACGCGGCGGAGCAATCATGCTCCCTAGTAGGACAACGCCTGCACACGCCGCGATGATTCCGCGAATCGCGACACCGTGCTGCATGGCGGGGGTAAGCCCCGTGCGAACGGGAACGTCCTCCGTCATGGTGCCGGCGGTCCAGTGGCCAAGGCCCGCAAGCTTACGACCCTCGGGAGTAAAGATCGCGGATTCCCCCACGGTAGAAATATGCACGACGCTCCGTCCCGAAATGACGGCGAACACCTTCGCTTGTGCGAGCTGCTGAACGGACTCGTGAGAATCGAGGAAGAGCGCATTGTTGGATTGGACGACGAGCAGTTCAGCTCCCGCGTTCACGGTATCGGCGACACTTTGCTCGTAGGCGATCTCAAAGCAAATGAGCACGCCAATTTTCGCACCCGAGAGGTCGATTATTCCGGGCTTATCCCCCGGTGTCATATCGCGTTCGACGAGCGAAACCTTGTCGGTAATTTTGGCGAAAAACTCTCGTAGAGGGATGTACTCGCCAAAAGGCACCGGGTGGCGTTTGGTGTATTCCTGGCCCGTGAGACCGTTGTCGTCAACCAAAACTGAAGTGTTGAAGCGCGCTTTTTTACCGTTGGGCCGCTGAGTGCCCACGAGAATCGGCGCACCGGCTTCGCCAGCAAGGTCCTTGAGTTTTGCCATGCGTTCCGGATGAGCGGTCACGTCCCATCCGGTTGAATCCTCTGGCCAGACGATGAGGCGCGCACTCCCATCCGCGTCAAGGAACTCGCGCGTGCGCTCGACGTGATTGTCGAACATGGTGTCGGGAATGTAGTACGAACCGGCCTTGGGGCGCTCGATATTTCCTTGAATACCGGCAATACGAATCGAGTGATGGCCCGAATCAACGGAATTAGCTGGTCGAGGCGTCACAAGGGAGCACAGAACAATAATGATCGCCACGGATGCGGGCCACACGGCGTGCATGCCGTTTCGCCCCCTCGCCCGCCGGAAAGTCAGCGCACACAGAGCGCTAAACACGAGTGCGCCCAGCAACCCAGAAACAGCGCCAAGCCCGGTAATACCGAGCCACGGGCCGAAGTTCAAGAGAGGGGAGTTTGAGAAGGCAAACGCGCTCATTCCCCACGAAAGGCCGCCCCACGGAACACTTGCACGCACGAATTCCATGATCGCCCACAGGCACGCGATCCCTACGCTGCTCGAGAAGCGAATGCCGCGGCGGACGAGTATGAGCCGAGTGAGAGAACTAAATACGGCGATGTAGAGAGCCTCAAAGGCGGCGAGGGCGAGCCACGGCCCGAGTCCCGCATAAATATTGGCCCAGGAAAAAAGCGGGATGAATGCGCTCACGCCGAAGGCGAGGCCCGCAACCACAGCCGTGATCCAGCGGCGCGTGAACGATGCAAAAATAAGCCCGCCAAGAGCAACGGGAAGCAGCCCCCAGAGCCCGTAGGGGTCAAAAGACAGGTGGAATAGAAACCCGCCGGCGATGGCACTGAGGAGCGCGATAATCGGCGGTGTAAATTTTTCTCCCTCGAAATGAGGGACGAGGACCTCACGAATATCGTCGGCCGCCGAGGGTTTATCCTTCACAACGGTCTCCTTGCACCGGCAAAGCGAAGAGTCGGCGGCGTGGAGTGGACGCGGAAATCACCGCCACACGCGTTTGTTGAACCGACATTACTCGCCTTCACCGATCACTCGACCCACACTGTTTCTCCAAACAGCACTTTTACATATCCTGGGCCACGATCCCGCGCAAAAGCTGAAGGCGAGCCTTCCGCGCTGTCGCCGCAACGCCCGCGTGGGACTGCCCGGGGACATGAGCAAGATGATCGAGAAGATCAATGACCTGACGCACGTGACGAACGAAATCACCAGGGGCGACGGCCGCGTTTCCGATCGACTGCGCGAACCCCTCCCCCTTTGCCCAGCGGTACACCGCCGAGCACAGACCGGGATGGGGGGCGGGAGTTTGATCGAGTCCCGCCCGCCTTTCCTGCACATTAATGTCGTCGGCCAGAACGGACAGCGCGTACAGGGCGCGGGAGACGGAACGGTCGTCGTGGTCTTCGCTCCCCCCCTCTTCGCGGCGCGGTTCGTAACTGAGCGCGCTCGCGACGGCCGCAAGTGCTGCCGGCGAGAGCCCGTCGAGCACTCCCTGGTCGAGGGCCTCGCACACGATGAGGTCACGCTCCGAATAGATGCGTTTGAGCAACTCGCCTTTTGCGGTGACGGTGACGTGCCGGCTGGCGTCGGATTCTCCCACGTACCCGAGTGCCTCAAGAACCGCGCGCACCCGATCGAACTGCCGCACGAGCTGTGACGTGCGCTGCGCAATTGTTCGTTCCGCCCGCGCTGCCTCGCGAGCGGCTTTCCGGTACCTCGAGATCCACCGCATGTGCTGCTCGCGATCGTCGCAGTGGTGGCACGGATGCTCTCGCAGGTCCTCGCGGAGTTGCACGAGGAGAGAATCATGGTTCGGGTTCGCACTCTTCTCACTGGAGCGGGCCCTCACCGCCGCGCGGGGAGAGTCCTCACCTCGGAGCTTTTCCCGCAGAGCGGATGCCGTGTCCTTTCGCACTCTCGCACTGCGTACCCGGTCGAGCGCGGGCACCCGCATGGTCGTGAGCACCATTGGACTCGCGGTGAAATCTTCGGTGTAGAGATCTCGAAGCTGGCCCTCACGCGTGATGACCCACACGCGTGGCCCGCGAACCGTCTTGTCATGGTCAATGACAACCGCGAAACCTGAGCGGCGTCCCCCGGGGATGGCGATGACCTCCCCCCGTCGGAGCTTCCCGACGATTGAGCGAGTACGCTCGCGCTGTTTATCGGCACGCGTTCGGCTCAGCTCTTTTTCTCGTGCCGAGATCATTTCGAGGATGTCCGCGTACTGCGCGATATCGCCCTTCGAGCAGTGCATCGCCTCACGGTATTGCTCGGCCACCTCTTGCTTCTCGCGCGCCTTGCGCGCCTGCGCCACGACGCTTCGGTCCGTATGAAACTGCGCGAAGCTGCTTTCAAGGGTCTCGTACGCTTCGTCAAGACTGAACCGGTCAAGGAGGTTCACGGCCATGTTGTACGTGGGCCTAAAGGCAGAGTGCAGTTTGTACGTTCGAGTCGAGGCGAGGCCGGCGACGTCTTGTGCCGCGATCGAGGAGCCAACAACGACGACAGCGTGCCCTTCGACGTCAATGCCGCGGCGCCCCGCGCGTCCCGTGAGCTGCGTGTACTCCCCCGGCGTGATCTTCGCGTGCTCAGTCCCGTTAAACTTCGTCAGCTTGTCCAGGACGACGGTGCGCGCCGGCATGTTGATGCCGAGGGCGAGGGTCTCCGTTGCGCACACGACCTTGATGAGTCCACGAGCAAAAAGATCCTCGATCACGGCCTTGACAGCGGGAAGCTGACCCGCGTGATGGGCCGCGAGTCCGTTCATCGCCGCCCGCTCAATCCTGCCGATCCCGAGCGCATCGTAATCGTCAGCACGCAAATCCCCGAGCGCGGCGCGAAAGGCCTCTTTAATCTGCGAGCGCTCAGCGTCATCCGTGAGCCGCACGTTCGCTCGCATGAGCTGTGCCACCGCCTGATCGCAGCCGCTCCGAGAAAAAATAAAGAAAATCGCGGGGAGCATGCCGCGCTCCTCGAGGAGATAGATGACGTCGGCTCGGCTCATCGCCCGAGGCCGCATCCTCTGCTCGTGGCGATGCGAACGATGCGGACCACGCTGATCGTTGCGCCGATCCCGATAGCCCCGGCGGCCCGACCTGCCGCTCTTCCGCCCCCGCCCGTGACGTTTGCCTCCGTAGCGCTGACCGTCTGGCACGTCGCCCCATGTCCCCTTGCCGATTTCGGCGAGCATGGGATTGACCTCGCGATAGCGCCGATGGGCAAACGGCCCGTGGGAGGGCGTTGCCCGCCCGTCTTCGTCGAGAAACACGTCGATGAGCTCGTGGTCGCTGAGCACGTGCTGCCACAGCGGGATCGGGCGGCGCTCGGAAACGATCACTTCCGTACTCCCCCGCACCTCCTCTATCCACGCACCAAACTCTTCGACGTTCGAAACGGTCGCGCTCAGCGCAACGAGCTGCACGCTTCGCGGCAAGTGAATAATGATCTCTTCCCACACGGGCCCTCGCATTCGATCCGCGAGGTAGTGGACCTCATCCATCACGACATAGCCGAGCGAATGAAGAGTCGGCGAATCGGCGTACATCATGTTGCGAAGGATCTCGGTCGTCATCACGACGACCTGGGCTTCCGAATTGACGTTTACGTCGCCCGTCACAAGCCCGACCGATTCGTGCCCAAGCCACTCCACAAGCTCTTGGTACTTCTGATTGCTCAGGGCCTTGATCGGAGTCGTATAGAAGACCTTGACGCCGTGCGCCATGGCCCGGTGAACGGCATACTCGCCGACGATGGTTTTGCCAGCGCCCGTGGGAGCGGCAACGAGAACGGAGCTTCCTCGGTCCAGCGCGTCCATGGCGCTCAGCTGGAACGGATCGAGGTCAAACGCAAAGCGCTCGGTAAAGTGCCCGCGAAGGCCGGTATCTGGAGCGTCGTTCATGCTGCCTCCTGAATCTGGTCGTCGTGAAGCTGCGGGGCGAGGATGCTCACCACCCCGGGCAAAACTCGAGCGCGAAGTGGGAGAAAGGCGCGTGTTTCCCCATCGCTGCACACCTCAATAGGATCGTCTGAGCCAATCGCGAGCGAAGTGCAAGCAGTAACCGTGTAGTTAGGCAGGGACACGTGCGTTCCCGAGAACACGCGAGGGAAAAAGCGCACGAGCCCGGTTCTGCTCAGGCCCGAAACAGTGACGAATTCGAGCACCCCGTCGTCGACCTTTGAGACGGGGCAGTACTTCATCCCACCACCGAAGTAGCCAGCATTGCTGAGCGTCACGAGTGAAGCGTCGATGTGCTGACGTTCGCCGCCGTCGAGTTCGACCCAGTATCGGTGCGGCCTGTACGAAAGGAGCTCTCGTGCGACGGCCCCTGAATAGCCGTAGCGGGATCGATTCGCGCGCGCATTGACAATCGCGTCGAAGCCCATGTTGAGATTGCCGAGGGCGATGACGCTGCTGCCCTCCGGCCCGCCTTCAAAGTGTGCCTCGATCGCGTCAATTCGTTGCTCGTCCCGTGCGAGCGCGGAGACGATCACGCGCACGGCGGCGTCGGAATCATCAAGGGGCAGCCCGATCGCGCGTGCAAAGTCATTCCCAGAGCCTGCCGGCACGATGCCGAGGCGAATACTCGTGTCGCACACGAGAGAGGCCCCGAGAGCCACGGTGCCGTCACCCCCAACGACTACGAGAGCGTCAAGGGTGTCGATGACGGCTTCGGCACGCCGCTTCGCCGTGAGGGCATCGGGGGCAGAAAGGTCGATTACCGACACACCCGCGGCGCCGAGCAGAGCGCAGACGTCGTGGCCGATATTCCCTGAGCGGCGCTTGGCTGCGTAGGGGTTCGCAATAACACCTACTCGGAGGCGGCTCATGATTCTGAGGAACCGCCGGTGTCCTTGCGGGAATCGGCGTAGGCGTCATCGAGCGACTTGGGAAGCGCAATTTGGGACGGCACGTATTCGCCGGATTCCGTAAAGGCTGCCTGCTTCTTGAGGCGCTTCTCGCGCCGCGTCTCAAGGATGTAGGCGACGAGCACGGCACCAAAGAAGAGAATGAGGAAGGGAGAGGTCACGAGAAGAAGCGTGATTGGCTCAGGCGTCGGCACCATCGCGGCGGTAAAAATGAAGCTGAGGAGGATAGCCCAGCGCCAGGCCTTGAGGATTGTGCGCCACGGAAGAATCCCCACGATATTGAGCGCGACGAGGAATACCGGGTAGATGAAGGCGACGCCGAAAACCATGCAGGTCTTGACGACAAGCTCGATGTAGTCGCGAAACTCGACGAGCTGAAGAACTTCCTTGTTGGGACCGAAAGTCATGAGGATCGGGATCGCTCTTGTGATCGCGAAGTACCCGAAAATGGCGCCGGCGAGAAAGAGCGGCCCCGAAGAGAACAGGAAGGAAAGAGCCCACCGCTTCTCGTTCTTTTTGAGCCCAAGTGAGATGAATGCCCACGCCTCGTACACGATCACCGGGATGCTCAGTGCCACGCCAATGTAGGCGGCGAGCCTCAAGTGCGTTTCGAACGTGCCGGCGACACCACCAATATTGATCGCAACGTTGTATCCGAGCCCCTTGAGCTCGCGGAACGGTACGGCGAGTGCTTCGTAAAGCGGGTAGTAAAGGAACCAACCGGCAATCGAGAAGAGGACCACGAATAACGCGACGATGAAGATGCGGTCACGAAGTTCGGCGAGATGTTCGCCAAGACTCATGCGCCCTTCTGGATCGCGGGGGCGTTTCTTCTTCTTTGCCACGTGTGTCGTCCTACCCTCAGTTTCTGCCCGGCCCTCGCCAGTGGAGGACCGGGCACGCTAGATGCGTTTCGTCTCAGTCCCGGCGGTAGAGGTCGTCAGAGCGGCCGTCGCCGAGGAAGTCCTCGCGATCGCGAGCCTCGCGCACGGGTTCTTCGCGTCGGAAGTCGTCGCGGTCGTCCCGACGGTAGTCACGGTCGTCACGTCGGTAGTCGCGGTCGTCACGTCGGTAGTCGCGGTCGCGATCATCGCGGGCGTCGTAGGAACGGTCGTCGCGACGCGCACCTTCGCGATCGCGCTTGACATTGATGGACGCCTCGGCGTGGTCGTCGTCATCCTCTTTGCGCATTTCGGAAACTTCGTTCTTGAAAATGCGCATGGACTCACCAAGATTGCGTGCGAGGCCCGGGAGCTTGTTCGCGCCGAAGAGCAGAACAACCAGCAGCAAGAGGATCGCGATGGTCCAAGGTTTGAAAAAGTTGCTAGGCATCGTCAAATCACCATCCATAGCGTGTGATGTAAGTGCCGAGAACCCGGCACGCTGATAATTTTCGCATAGACACCACCGGTCGGTCCGGATCGTCTCGGCCGCTCCAGCCTACTCCCCTAGATGCGCGACCTTGGTCTCAGCCACGCCCCTGATTGCGGATCGAATGTGATCCGGGTCAAGAACTTCTGCTTCGCCGTGGGTTTCGAAGATCGCGGCAAGGAGTGCATGGCTCGACGAAGGCGTGATGCGCGCGATCACTCTAGTGGAATTGGGCTCGGCGCGAAGCTCGCTCGCGTTGAAGGCATCGAGAATCCATCTCGCTTTAGGGCCGATGGCGAGAGTGACAGTCGGCCAGTTTTCGAGCGCGACATCAAGCGGCGTCGTGAAATCACCGGTTGCGGGAGCGGCGGGATCGGTGCATTCCCACGAGTCAACGATGCGGTCGGAGCGAAACTCCCTTTCGGCCCCCGCGAGCCGGCAATACGCGCGTACATACAGAGCGCCGTACTTTGATGTGACCTCGCGTGGCTCGATGTCACGAACGCTGATGCCGTGCCGAGCGGCAGGCGAATACATGATGCGCACGGGGCGTTTCGTAGCGTGCGCATCGAGGATGCGTGTGAGGGTGGGATTCTCGTGGTCACGAGAAGCCTCCGACGGTTGCCCGCCTTGAGCGGCACCCTCGGGCACCATCGCGGCAAGCTTGGTCCTAAGAGCCTCGATCGCGGACCCCGAAAACCCGGTGCGCGAGTCGGCGACGGCCTCGAGGCCCATGAGGAGTGCGCTGATTTCACTAGCGGTGAAGGTCATGGGACGCGCGAGCGGGTCGGCTCCAGCGATGGAGACGTATCCGTCAGCGCGCGAGACTTCGACGAGTTCGTCGTACCCGCGCGAGTAGTCCCCCGCGTTGTAAATGATGTCGAGGTCGGCATTGAGCTCGTCTACCGTGAGCCCAAAATCGCGGGCCATGTCGGCTACGGCAACGTCTCCGAACGAATGAAGGTAGGCGATCTCGGCACTCAGGCGTGTCAGTTCGCCATCGCCCGTGCCCACGTCGCGTGCGCGCTTTTGTTTGACGGTGTCAAACGTGGATGCGCGCTCCCACGTCAGTGAGGCGGACCCAGTGTGGAGGGCGGCGATTCTTGCTCTCGTCAGCGCCCATGTCGTAGCGAGAGGGTGGTCTCCTTCCAGTGCCACCCATAGCGGCTCGGCCCATGCTGCGCTAAGAATCCCGTCGGCCTTGCACTGTGGGACCTCGGCAACCAGACTCTCGGCGTCCATGCCGAGTTGAGAGCGCAAGCCGAGCGCTTTGTAGGGCGCGATGCGCACGCGCAATCGTTCGGCGCTCTCGTTCGACTGTCCGGCGAGCGTCCCATCGTTCGAAAGGAGCGATCGGATCGGCGGATGCGGCTCACGCGCGTGCCGCGCGGCCGGTCCTTCGACAGGGATCGATTCGATGCGGCTGACGCGAAAGAGTCGAGGAGCATCCCGGTCGAGGTCGTAGCCGTAGAGATATTCACGTCCATGAACCACGTCGAAGGCCCACGGCTCCACGCGCCGTTTATGGATAGCCGCCGCCGCAGAGGAGCGATAGGCGAAGGTGACGGATTTGCCGGACTCAAGGGCCTCGAGGAGAGGGGTGCTTGCGGGCGAGGAGCCGAGCGCTCCGCGCGCAATACCCGAGACTGGCGGAACTCCCAACGAGGCGAGCTTTGCGCGGATGCGGGCTCCGAGGCTTCCCGCGGACTGAGTGCTCCACATCGCTGCCGCGGCCCCGAGCATGAGGCGCTCGTGTGCGTCAAACGTGCCGGTCGACGACGCAGCATCGCGAACGGAGGCCGTGTACCTGAGCGTAGAGGGATTGACGAGGTCGGGGGTGGAATCAACATCGATTCCGAGCTTGGCTAGTCGAGCGAGATCACGGGTGAATTGACGGCGGACACTCGTGGGATTCATGCGCTCGTACCCCGGCACAAGCTCCGTCACTTCCTCCCGCGTGAGGCCGCGTGTGCTCGACGTGAGGGTCAGTGCGAGACTCAGGAGTCGCTCGACATTCTGCGTAGGTGGCACATCTCAACCCTAGCGTCCCGGCTCGGTAAGCTTGGGACCATGATCGCGCAGGAAACGGGAACGGTGCTCGAGCACCGAGATACATGGCCGGGTGTCTGCCGCGTGTGGGCCGCGCTCGATTCCGACGGTACCCGCGTGAGCGCCCTCGCCTATCTCGACATGGTCGCGGCGCCGGCGGTGGGCGATCGCCTCCTGCTCAATACCAATGCCCTTCGAAAGAGCCTCGGGACGGGAGGCGACGCTTTCATCATCGCCAATCTTGATGCGTACGAGCGCGGAGAGCTTCCCGAAGGCCACATGATGAAGGCCCGCTATACCCCGCAGCAGATGATGGTCGATGCCATCGACGACCCTGCTTCCCCGGCCCACGAGGCGATTGACGCCGTGGAGAGCCTCGACGGGATGAGCGTCATCGTCGCCGGTTTGCATTCAGCCGTCGGCCCCATCGCCGCGGGCTTTCACGCGGTGCGGCCGGGGGCGCGGCTCGTGTATGTCCACACGGATTGGGCTGCGCTACCCGTGGCATACTCGCGCGCTAATGCCCGCCTTCGCGAGGAGGGAATCCTTTCAGCCACCATCAGCGCCGGGCAGTCGTTCGGGGGCGACGCCGAAGCAGTGTCCGTGCCCTCGGCTCTTGCCGCGGCACGCGCACACTTCGAGGCCGACGCCGTCATCGTTGCGCAGGGGCCCGGAAACCTCGGGACCGGTACACGCTGGGGCTTTGGGTCAATCGCCGTCGCGGATGCCCTCCACGCCGCTGCTGCGATGGGGGCGCGAGCCATTTGTGCGCCACGCGTATCCGAGGCTGACCCGCGCTCGCGCCACGTGGGCCTCTCCCACCACTCGAGGACCGTGCTCGAGCGCATGCTTTTTGCGGGAGTCGAGCTACCGAGCCTATCCCCATCCGAGCGCAGCGATATCGATCGCGAGATAGCCGAAAGCTACGCACACATGAACTCGGTGCGGGCCGCCCGCGGGTTGCCCGCCCATCGAATCACCGCCACGTCTGGCGAGGGCCTCGAAAACGCGATACGCGCGCTACCGATACGCGTATCGACCATGGGCCGCGGGCTCGAGGAAGATCGGGCGAGTTTCCTTTACAGCGCTCTGGCGGGCCGGATTGCCGCCGAGGTGCCTACGGTCTAAGCGAGTGCGTGTCGATGAGCGCGTTGAACTCCCGCGCCATGACGACGCCTCTTTCGCCATCGGCCCGTTGAAAGGCCATGACGGCACACGTGTCGCCATCGGCCACATCCAGGTGTGCCCACGGGTCTCCTTCGGGGAAGCTCACCCCGATCAGTTCGGCCCATTCGAAGCGGCGCGTCGAAAAAGCATTGCGCACCGTCACGCAGGCGGCGTCGGCTCGCACGTGGACGCTAGCGTGCCGGTGGCAAAACCACCCCACTGCGAGCGCGAGCAGCACGAAACCGAGCGAATCGAAAACCTTGTGGGTGAGAAGCGGAAGCGACACGGCCATCACGAGGCACGCAAGGGCGAACACTGCGGCGACGATGTACCCCCACCTGCGTACTGCACGGGGACGATACGTGAGCGGTAGTTCTGGGATGTGCGAAGCGGCAGGCATGGGGGATTAATCGTGACGATGGGTGCGTGCGAGTTCACGCAAGGCGTCGATCTCAGCCTCCGCATCGGCTGCTTTATAGACCGCGCTTCCCGCGACGAACACGTTCGCCCCGGCCTCAGCGGCTCCCTCGATCGTCGCGCGTGAGATGCCGCCGTCAACCTGAATCGACACTTCGAGGTTCTGCTCACTGATAGCGCGACGCGCTCGTCGAACCTTGGGGAGCATCGAGTCGATAAACGATTGCCCACCGAAGCCGGGCTCGACCGTCATCACGAGGAGCATGTCGAACTCTCCAAGGATGTCCACGAGAGGCTCGACCGGTGTCGCTGGGCGCAGCGCAACGCCGGCCTTAACACCCTTCGCTCGAAGCTCCCTCGCGAGTCGCACGGGAGCATTCGAGGCCTCAAGGTGGAACGTCACCGACTGTGCTCCAGCCTCGGCGTATGCCACGGCATCGCGGTCGGGCGAATCGATCATGAGGTGGGCGTCAAGCGGGATCGGTGAGCGCTTCGCGATCTGCTCGACCATGCTGACGCCGAACGTCATGTTGGGCACGAAGTGGTTGTCCATGACGTCGATGTGGGCGGCCTCGGCATTGGAAATCTTGTCGAGTTCGGAACCGATGTGCATGAAGTCGCTGTTGAGAATGGATGGGTGGATGCTCGTTGACGACGTCGAGTACACGGGAGGCTCTCCTATCGTGGTGGAAGGTCAGGATTCTGGATCGATTTTGCGAAACAGCGCGAGGAACATGGCGTCTGTGCCGTGCACGTGCGGCCACAACTGCACAAAGGGGCCGTTGCCGAGGTCGATGTCACCCGCATCGCTACGAAGCCCGGCACGCAGCGCTTCACGAGCGTCGAGAACTTCGAGATCCCCGTGCCGGCGCTGCGCCGCCTTTGCCACGAGGAGCGTCTCATTAGCGTGCGGCGAGCACGTGACGTAGGCAATCACGCCACCTACCTGGGTGGCCGCGACCGCGCTGTCGAGAAGCTCGCGTTGCAAACGCCCGAGAGAACCGAGATCACCGGGTTGCTTACGCCACCGCGATTCTGGCCTGCGCCGTAGCGCGCCGAGGCCCGAACACGGGACATCGGCAAGGACGCGCGAAAACTGTTCGGGGAAACGTTCGCCGATCGAGCGGCCGTCGGCGGTGAGCGTCTCGACCTCCGCACCCGCTTCTACGAGCGTGTGGACCGAACGCTCGACGAGGCGCGTGCGGTGTTCCTGTAGCTCGACCGCCAGCACCTCGGCGTCGTGGGTGATGCTCGCACCGGCGAGAAGCGCGGTTTTACCCCCGGGCCCCGAGCAGAGATCAAGCCAGTGATGGTCGGGCTCCACGACGAGGCTATCCGCGCCGAGGGCAAGCGCGAGTGCGACAAGCTGCGAGCCCTCGTCTTGAACAGCGGCACGTCCCTCATTAACCGCGGGAATCGTCCCCGGATCGCCGCCTGGCCACGCCATCGAAAACAACGACCAGCGGCCGGGCTGTGCACCGGCTTGGGCAAGCTCGTTTTCGTCGGTTAGACCGGGCCGCATGACGAGGCTGACCGAAGGCGCGTCATTGTGGGCGGCCAGCAGGGCGTCGATCTCGCGTGGATCCCGCCCGTGAGCTTTGAGGGCCTCCCGCAGCGCGCGCACGATCCATTCCGGATGCGAATAGGTGATCGCAAGGAAACGGTCCTCGTCGTCCTCGCGGGCCGGAACGACAATGGCAAGCCATTCCTCGAGTGTTTTTTCCCCCACGCGGCGAAGCACGGCATTGACTAGGCTTGCCGAGCCTGCCCCGGTCACCTCACGTGCAAGGCCCACCGTCTCAGAGGCAGCAGCGTGCGCCGCGACCCCCATATCAAGCATCTGGTATGCGCCAAGGCGAAGAACGTCAAGAACGGCAGGCTCGATTTTCGAAAGCGGGCGATCCACGCATTCCGCAAGAACTGCGTCGAGCCGACCCTGTGCCCTAAGCGACCCGTAGAAGAGCTCCGTGGCAAAAGCGGCATCGCGTCCCTCCACACGATGGCGACGAAGAACGGTGGGGAACACGATGTTCGCGTAGGCATCCTCCTCGCTCACACGTCGCGTTGCCTCGTATGCGGCGAGCCTTGAGGGGGTCGTTTCGCGGCGGCGTTCGCTCGGGCGCTTGCGCGAGTAACCGCGTCGAGGGCCGCCCCTGCCGCGCGAACCGCTCCGCTCGTGACCCGCGTCGTTCCGGTGACGCTGGGTATGTCCCCCGCGACGCTTCTGTCGCTCCTCGCTCATGCCGCGTTCTCCTCTTCCATGCGCTCGCCCGTTTCCAGTCGTACGCCGCGCGCCCAATCAGCAGCGGCCATGTGTTTCTTGCCCGCCGGCCCCACGAGCGTCAGCTCGAGAGGCTCGGTGGCGGTGCCGAGGAACACGTGCTTCTTCGTGACACCGAATTCGCCGGGGGCGAGGCTCATGCCTTCGGGGGCCTCTGTGTTTCCTACGCCGAGGACCTTGAGCCTCGAACCTCTCACGCTCGTGAATGCGCCAGGATTGGGGGCAAAAGCGCGAATGTGAGCGGCAACCTCCCGTGCGGGGCGCGCCGGGTTAATCCGTGCTTCGTCGGCTCGAAGTTTGCGAGCGTAGCTCGCTCCCTCCTCTTCTTGCGCGGTGAGAGTCAAAGTACCGCGGTCGAGTTCATCCATGACCTCGACAAGAACCCGGGCGCCATGCTCGGCCATGTCTTCGAGGAGCTCTCCCGCAGTCGCAAGCGGGGCAATCGAGTGCGGCTCCTGGCGCGCCAACGCGCCCGTGTCGAGGCCTTCGTCAAGTTTGAACACGCTAAGGCCCGTTTCCTGAAGGCCCTGCTCAATCGCGCGCTGTACCGGTGCCGCGCCGCGAAGCGCGGGAAGCAGCGAAAAGTGAAGGTTAAAAAACCCGTCGGGAAGGGACTCGAGCACGGGGCGCTCGAGAATCTGACCGTAAGCGACGACGGCCGCTACCTCGGCACCGCTCTCGCGGATCCACTCGCGCGTTTCTGCACTTCGCGCGTCAGCGGGTTTGAACGTTGGGATTCCCAGCTCTTGCGCGAGGACCGCAACGGGAGAGGGCACGAGGCTCTTCCCCCGCTTGCCGCGGGCATCGGGCTGCGTGAGTACGCCGACGACTTCGTGGGAGGAATCGGCGAGGGCGGAGAGGCAGGCTGCGGCAACGTCGGGCGTTCCGGCAAAAAGAATTCGCATGATGCCCAAGTCTAACGGCCACGCCTAGAAGACATGCGGGGGGTCAACCTGAAGGCGAAGGGAGCCCGGATGCTTCTTTGCGCTACGCACGAGCATGACGGCTCGCGCCGCCTCCACCAATGCAGGCGCGTGCTTGACCGGGCACCGGAGCACGACGCGCGCTTCGGCATCAATGGTGGAAGACTCGACCTCCGTGGGGCCAAAAATGTCGACGCCTCGCGGCGCATCGATCCGTTCGAGGAAATCGGTGCACGCCGTTCGGTCTCCTCGCACCTCGAGGACCTTAAACGCAGGGGGAAGCCCGAGTTCGGCGCGTTCTTCCAACACTCGGTCTATAAATGCGTTCGAGCGCACGAGAACGAGCGAACGAAGTGCGGGGTGCTGATCGGGTCCAACGATCAACACCTGCCCGCCCTTGTCGAACGTGCGGGTCTGGCCGATCACATGGGAGTAACGGCGGATTGTTTCGCAGTCGGCGTTGTAGGCGGCTCTGCCGAGGGAGGCGGCCGCGTCGATGATCACCGACGCCGCGTATCCGCCCTCGGGCTGCGGCTCTGCGCCCGGCGTTGCAATCACGAGGTCGCCGTCGCGAACGTCAGAATCCTCCACAATTCCGGAGGCCCCGCCCGATACGTGGAGCGTTGCGTTCGGGAAGGAGCGCTTCAAATCGGCAGCGGTGCGTTCTTGGCCGAGGACTATGGGGCGCAGATCCGCTCCCCCGCATTCCTGGCACCGATAGTGGCCGTACCGACGAGAACACACGCTGCACGATAGTTCCCCTCTTCCAGGCGCAGCGAGCGTCGCGTGGCAATGCACGCACGTCGCCTTGGTCCCGCAGAATCGACACGCGAGTGCCGGGGCGTATCCCGCTCGCGGCACGTGGACCAGCACGGGCCCTTCCGCAAGCCCTCGGCGTATAACCGCGTGGGCGTGCGACGGCAAACGCGAAAACCCGCTTGCCCCCTCTCTCTCACGCAAGTACGCGTCCATGAGCTCGATACGTGGGTGAGTATGGGCATGGGCGGCGGGCACGGGTTCGAGAGCCGCGAGAGTGCCGGCAAGGGTGAGGTAGCGGGCGAATTCCGACGGTGCCCGCGAAACGAAGAGCAGGGAACAGCTTTCGTGGAAGCTTCGCGTGAGGGCGACAGTGCGCGCGTGGGGGTAGGGCGCTCGTGGTTCTTCGTAGAGGTCGTCATCCGGATCCCATACAAGGATCATGCGGAGGTTTGCCACGGGAGCAAAAACAGCGCTGCGCGTCCCGATGACGAGGCGTGAGCGCCCCTGGAGTGTGGACAGAAACGCCGTGTACCGCGCATGAGGGCCCTGTGCGCTACCGAATTGGACGTGGTCGATCGCGTGCGCCGTGAGGGCCTTTGCCAGTCGATCGACGTCGCGCTGATCACTCGCGAGGATGATCGCTCCCGCATCATCCTCAAGTCCCGAGAGGCATTCGAGCACGAGTTCAATCCACGAATCCACCGGATCGAGAACGATCGACGCCCGCGGAGTGCGGTCTCCACCGCATGAGTGCTCGAGGAAAGCCCCGAGCCCCGCGAATTTGGAACGGTACTTCTCGCTCTGAGGGCTAGTGTTACCGCTCGAAGCAGTCTTCTTATCAGGTGCGCCAGATTTTTCGCGTGCGCGGCGCTCCATGCGCGCCCGGTGTGCCTTTTCCGCGCCTGCGCTGCGCGCGGGAACGGCGAGTCGCAGCACGTCGCTGAGCGATCCCGCGTACCGCTGCGCAACGTCCTCGCACACCCGAAACATGTGCTCCGAAAGGAGAACGTCCTCGCTTACGACGGACACGAGCGGTGCGAGCGGCCGGGTAGTGTCGGGTCTTTCGTAGCGTGCCCGTATGAGCGCCTCGTGCTCGCGCCCGGAGAATCGCACGCGCACCCTCATCCCGGGCTCAACAGCATCGAGAGCCGCGGGGACCGCGTACTCGAAGGGGCGATCGAGGTGCGCGAGAGTACCGAGCACGTGAACAGAGACGACCGGCCGATCCGTCGCGAGCGCGAAGCCCGCGGTGGTTTCGAACGGTCGTCCGTTGCGACTGCTGTCTTCGCTCTTGGGCGTCGCGGAGTCAAAGAGCGCCGGTGGCTCCTGGGTCAGCGCCCGGTCACCCCAACGAGATCGCAGACGAAGATCAAGGTTTCCCCACCTTTAATAACGCCCGGGACACCGCGGGGACCGTACGCAAGCGACGAGGGGATTTCGAGACGTCGGCGCCCGCCCACGCGCATTCCCTGCACGCCACGGTCCCAGCCGGGGATGACCTGGCCTACGCCGAGCGTAAAGCGCAGTGGCTCACCTCGATCCCACGACGCATCGAACTGTTTGCCATCGCTGAGGCCTACCCCCACGTAGTGGACGTCGACAACGTCGCCGGCCCTGGCTTCGTCACCGTCACCGACCTTCTCATCGATGATGACGAGTTCCTCGGGCGCTTCGCACCCTTCAACGCTCACAACTGGTTTCGACATGATTCTCCTGAGATTTAGTGCTTAGGCTTCGGGCGAGGCCACGTACAGAACATCGGCGACAAAGAGAAGGGTCTTGCCGGCGAGAGGATTCTGATTGCCTTCGCCCGCTTCCCCGTAGGCCGACGCCGGCGGAAGAATCAGAGCAATCTGGCTACCTTGCGTTGCACCCTCGAGCCCCTCATCCCAGCCCTTAATGACCTGGCCGTCGCCTAGCTTGAACGAGAACGGGGTGCCACGCCCCCACGACGAGTCGAACTCTTCTCCGGTTGCCCAGTCCCAACCGCGGTAGTGCATGATGAGCGTGTCGCCCTTCTTCGCGGCCGGTCCGTGACCTTTGATCGCGGGGGCGACAACCTGCTTAGTGGGAGCGGTACCGTTCGGTTTGGCGGTGAGATTTGGAGCGCCGTCCTCACCGAGGGCGAAACCGGGAACCTCCGCGGGAAGCTTCTGTGCGTCGCCCTCAGCTCGCTTCAATGCAACGCCGACGACGTCCCCGACCTGGAGCACCTTTTGTTTTTGGGTCCCGGCCACGCCGGCCATGAGAAAGCGCGAATGGGAGGTCAACCCCGTAAAGAATTCGGTCGCCGTTTGGCCCACGGATTGCTTATCCACCTTGAAAGGAGAGAACGTCCCCTCCTCCCACTGCGAAGCAAGGACTTCCGCGCTTTCCGGATCAAAGTAGGCGGAACGGGTCACGATGAAATCGCCTTCGGCGATTGCAGGGCCGTCGCCCTTGCTCACCACGGTTGAGTGGAAGTTAGAAAACTTCAGCGGGGCGTCGAAATCGACAGTCGGATCCTCACCAAACGCACTTGTGACCTTCACGCGGTCAAGAACATTGGCTTCGTCGGCCGCACTACCGCCGCCATCCGAAGCCGTGGATGCGCCCGAGTCCGATGCTTGAGCAGCGCCCTTCACCGTAGGTGACGGCTTTTTCGCGCACGCCCCAAGGGTGACAAGGGCGGAAGTGGAAGCAGCTGCAGCGAGCAGCGAGCGACGGTTGATCACTGGAGTCCTTTCAGCTCGGCGGGTGCCGATGAATATTCTTCAAGACTATCGAGCAAGCGGTCGATTTCTGGGTTTTCGACCTCAAACGGATCGAGCAGTGTGATGGGAAGAGCGCCGGGTGTGTTCGGTCGCACGGTCGTCCAATCCACCGCAACGTCGATCCCCTTTTCCCGTGCGAGTGTCAAGACTCGTGAACGCAAGTGCGCGCGAGTCGTAGCCGGACCCAGTCGACGGGCGGCCTCAATTCGCTCGTCGCTCAGGACGCTCGTCGCAAGTCCGTGGCGCTCGAGTGCATAGAACACGCCTCGATCGGGATCAATATCGTGATAGGCCAGTTCGAGGCGCTGAATCTCGGGGGCGTTGAGCGCGAGCCCACGCCGATCCGCCACCGTCGTAAACAGCTCGTGCTTAATCGCCCAGTCGAGTTCGCGATTGACGAGCGAGAAATTCCCCGTTTCGAGCGCTCGCAGCCCTCTGTCCCACGTGTCCATCATTCGAGGATCGAGGTCATCGTATGTGCGCTCGAGAGCGGAGAAATAGGCGCGCTGAATCGAAAGCGCCGTGCTCACGCCGCCGTTCTTCAGCTGGAGTGGTTCGCTCGCCGTGAGGTCTCGCGCAATTCGGCGAATATCGCTGATCGGGTCTGCGAGCTCGAAGTCTGCAAAAGCGTGCCCGTCTTCAATAAATCGCAACACGGCGAACGTCATCGCGAACCTCAGCCAGGTGGAGACTTCACTCATGGTCGAGTCTCCAGAAATGACGTGCAGTCTCCTGTAGCGCGATGGATCGCCGTGGGGTTCATCGCGCGTGTTAATGATCGGGCGTGCACGGGTCGTCGCGGACGAAACCGTCTCCCACATGTGGTCGGCCCGCAGCGAGAAGCCGAAAACCGGCCCGCCCTCGCCTTCGAGAACTCCCCCGGCCCCCGTGACGATTTGCCGCGTAATGAGGAATGGCAGCAGCAATGCTGGCAGGCGTGTGAATTCGCCTTTGCGCTCCACGAGGTAGTTCTCGTGGCTTCCGAAGGAATTGCCCTGCGAATCAGCATTGTTTTTAAACAGATGGATGCGTGCGTCGCGGCCGTCGGATTTCAGCCGCGCGTTGGCCTCATGGACGAGGGCGTGAAGCTCCCTCTCGCCCGCGCGCTCCTGGGCGACAATGTCCCACGGGTCATCGCATTCCGCGGTCGCATACTCGGGATGGGAGCCAACGTCGAGATAGAGCCTGCCCGCGTTCGTCAGAAACACGTTCGAGGAACGCCCCCACGCGACGACCGGCCGGAACAGTTCCCTTGCTGCGGCTTCAGGTTCGAGGGCTTGCCGCCCATCGGCGGTTACCGCGAGAAGCCCAAATTCTGTCTCTAATCCGCCCACGCGTCGTTTCATAGATGCGACCTTTCCGCCCTGGCCATCCTGACAGGAGTGTGCCTCTCAAACGAACGCAACTCAACTCCACGTCGAAGCAGGGCAATCTCGGCATGGATTCTGTCATCGGCGTGGGTTCGCGCAAGCTCGCGTACGCAAAAATCGATCACGGCCCCGGCATCGCGCTCATGAAGAGCGCTGTCGAAGGCACGTTGTGCGAGTCCCTCGGGAACACCGCCGATTGCGGCGAATGTGCCGTGATCGCTCAAAGATCCATCGAAGCTCAAAGAGAAAATACGATCCAACTCTGGCGCCTGCCCGACTTCCGGCAGCAAGAGCGCAATCTCCAGCGGTTTTGGTGCGGAGACGAATGCCTCGCCAATGGCGTGGGCGAGAGCGTTGGCGAGCGAGGACGCCGAAACATCACGGCGGGAATACTGGTAGGCGCGAGTATCGGCCCACCGCACGGCCGCGAGCCTGAGCGCCTCGTACTCGTGGAACTTTCCTGCGCCGGCAAAGGCGATGTGGTCGTGTACCTCGCCGATTTTCATGAGAGACGTCGATGAATTGAGGGCGATGATGACAATGCCATCGGCGCTGCTCGCGGCGATAACCGGCAGACCACGCGACACTCCGCGACGGGAGAAGTCGGCCCGATCCTTCGTCAGCTGTTCGGGATCGACGTAAAACGGCATGCTCATGAAAGCTCCTTAGCGAGCTCCAGGATCCGATCCGCATCCACGAAGCGCGCGCCGTCTGCATCGACGTCGACAAGAACGGGAAGTGACCCGCCGCGAAGGCCCGAGGTTGCCGAATCTCGACGGGAGGCGGACGCGAGTGCCTGAAGGGAAAGGCGATGGGCTTCGTCGCGGTCGCAGTCGAGAATGTTTCGCCGTGCATCGAGCACCGCCCGCGCGATGTCGCTGCCCGAGCCGATGGCCGCCGTCTCTTCCTCCTCGTACGATCCTCCGGTTGCATCGAAGGTGTGCACACGCGCCATGCCCAGGCGCTCATCGAAGCCGGCGAGCAGCGGGACGGCGGCGAGGCCCTGCAGAGCAAGCTGGAGGTGCGCGCGCACGAGAATGCTCAGCCTTCGAACCTTGCCTTCGTGACTAAGCGCGTGCCCTTCGATTTTCTCGACGTGCTCGAGTTCGAGGGCGAACAAGCGCGCAAACTCAATGCCGAGTCCGGCGGTGCCCGCGATACCGATGGCCGAGTGAGAATCGGCAAGGAACAATTTCATCATGTCGTCCTTGACGATCCGGTAGCCGGCGCTCGCACGTCGATCAGCGGCGAGCGTGACGGCCTTCCCACCCGTATGGCGGACGGCAATGATCGTCGTCGCCTCGGCAACAGTCACGTTAGCGTTGCTTACACCTGAAAGCTCGGGGGCCAGAAGGCCCTCCGCCTTCAAGTGCGCCGAAAGCGAGGTGAGGGGGTCGCCAAGGTTGGTCACTGACCGCCCTTTTGCACGAAGGACTTCACGAAACTCTCCGCGTTGGACTCGAGCACAAGGTCGATCTCGTCGAGGAGATCGTCGCTTGAGGCGATCGACGCTTGAATCTGGCCGGAGTTCTGGTCGATAAGCGGCTCGTCATTCTCATCGCCGCCACCGGAACCGTGAATCTGCGACTGTGTCATGGTGTGACGTCCTTTCTCTTCATTCGTGTCCACGCTACATGCGCCCCGCGACGGGGCGCGCCATCACCGCATCTCATCAGCGGCCTTCCGAAAACTCTCAAGGAGAGTCGCAATCTCCCCGCTTGGATCGACCCCGTGCGCCTCGCACCACTGTTTCGACGCGACCGTTGGATCGGCGAGACGCACGCGCATGGCCGCACCCTCATGTCGCACCGTAACGACGTCCCACCCTGCCGAGTCAAGATCGTCGCGGTGGTGCGTGACAAGGCCGCCCCGTATGTACGCTCTGGTCGATTCGGGAGCGTGTGTCACCGCGTGCGAGATCTCGTCATCGCGCACGAGTCGGCGCACGCGCCCCGCCTTCGCAAGCTTCTCGTAGATGGATTTATCCTCGCGGACATCCGTGAATTGGAGATCGAGCGCCGCGAGCCGGGGGTCGGACCACTCCAGGCCGTGCCGCTCCCGAAACGCCTTAACGAGGGCATACTTGCCCACCCATTCGATGCGATCCGCGGCTTCCAGTGGATTACGCTCGAGCACCTCCAGAAGCTCGGTCCACAGCGCGATCGCCTCGAGGGTCTCTTCATCGGCCTCGTCTCCCTCGAGCGAATTCTTCACGGCGCTCAAGTAGGCGCGTTGAATATCCAGGGCCGACGCTTGCCTACCATCCGTGGTGGCATAGGTTTTCGCGAGGCCCAGATCATGCGAAATCTCGTGGACGGCCGCGACAGGATCGACAAGCTGAATGTCCGGAAGGAGCGACTTACCTGTCGCGTGTTCCCGTTCCGCAAGGCTCAAAACGAGCGATGTCATCGCGAGCTTGAGGAACGTTGAGGTTTCGAAGAGGTTCGCATCGCCAATAATGACGTGCAGCCGGCGAAATCGCGAGGAATCGGCATGGGACTCGTCGCGAGAGTTAACGATAGGCCGATTGAGTGTCGTCTCGAGCCCCACCTCGTTTTCGAAAAAGTCGGCGCGTGAGCTAATCTGAAAGCCGTCGATCTCACCGCGGGTGCCGATCCCGACGCGTCCCGCCCCCACGAGAATCTGGCGCGTCGCGAAAAAGGGGATCAGAATTTGGCAAAGGCGCTCAAAAGGGACACCCCGGTCCACGAGATAGTTCTCGTGCGTCCCATAGCTTTGGCCCTTGCCATCGGTGTTGTTCTTGAACAGCGCGAGGGCCGGGATGCCGTCGGCCTCCTCGATGCGAGCCATGGCGAGCCGAGCGATACGCTCCCCCGCCTTATCCCACACGACCGCTTCGCGGGCGGTCATGACCTCTGGCGAAGAGTATTCGGGATGGGCGTGATCGACGTAGAGTCGAGCACCGTTGGTCAGTACCGCGTTTCCGATCGCACGGCGTTCCGCAAAATGCAGGGTCGCGGCGTCGTCGAGGTCGAGCGGAATATCGTCACCGACCGTGATCTCGAAATCCGCGTCGACGCTTGGGACGTGCGCATCGTGCGCTTCATGGGTGAGCTGAGTAGGGTGTGCGGCAGCGCGCTGAACTTCAAACCCACGCGCGTCACGCAAAGGAGTTTCGTCGCCGTAGTCCCAGCGGACACGGCGCTTCGGTGAGTCTTCGAGCAGGGCATAAGCTGCGACGGCATAGTGCGAGAGGCGAATTGACGCGTTCGCCCCGGAACGTTCACGCTCGGAATCAGACGTGTGAACGATGCCGAATTCCGTTTCGATGCCCATTGGGCGCCGAGTTGTCAGGGGCGGAATGACCGAGCTCATGGTGCCGCGACCTCCTCGCTGCTCGCTGCGCGGCGCGGCGTCATGCGGGTAATACGTTGGCCGCGACGACCCGAAACTCGAGCCCAATCATCAGGATTTGCGGTCGAGGGAAGATCCTCATTTTCCTTGAACTCAGTGTGGATTGCTTCGAGAAGGTGAGCGCGAGAAATCCCCCGCTCACCGTCGGAAAGCTCCGCCTTAATCGCGAGCTTCTTCGCGCGGTCCACAATGTTGCGAAGCATCGCACCGGACATGAACTCCGAAAAATACAGCACCTCGGTTGTCCCATCCGCATACTCGAGGTCGACATAGGCCATATCGTCGTCGCGCGCGTAAATACGCTCGATAGCGAAATCCACGAGAACGTCGAGTTCTTCGGCAAGCGGGACGTCATGCGTGAGGTAGAGCCGCAGGATTTCCGCGCCCGCCTTGGGGCCAGGGCGTTCGATGCGGATCTTGACGTCGAGTCGCCCGGGCCGAACGATCGCCGGATCGATCATGTCCTCGCGGTTTGAGGCCCCGATGACGATGACGTTCTCGAGACTTTCCACACCGTCGATCTCGGCAAGAAGTTGGGGCACAACCGTTGACTCGACATCCGAGCTCACCCCCGACCCGCGCGTGCGGAAAAGCGAGTCCATCTCGTCGAAGAACACGACGACCGGATTGCCCGAGCTTGCCTTCTCACGGGCGCGCTCGAACACGAGCCGAATGGAGCGTTCCGTCTCGCCCACATACTTGTTGAGAATTTCCGGTCCCTTGACGTTCAGGAACCACGAGCGATTCACAACCTCGCTCGGATCCTGGCCGCGTTGACGTGCTGCTTTGAGGGCGAGTTCGTGCGCAACAGCCTTGGCGATCATCGTCTTTCCGCATCCGGGCGGGCCATACAGGAGCACGCCCTTTGGCGGGCGAAGACCATACTCATGAAAGAGCTCCTGGTGCAGAAACGGCATCTCGATGGCGTCGCGGATCGCGTCAATCTGGTCGCCAAGGCCACCGATATCGCTGTAGGACACATCCGGAATGTGCTCGAGGATGAGGTCCGCAACTTCCTTGCGTTCAAGAACCTCGAGAACGAGGGAGGATTTCGGGTCGACCATGAGGTGATCGCCCCTATTGATACGACTGTCCAGAAGTTTCGGAACGACGTTCATGACACGCTGTTCATCGGCGTGAACCTGAACGAGCACACGAGAATCCTCGAGCTGCTCTACGGCGGTCGCGACAAAACCCGTCGTCTCGTGCGTCAATGCTTCAACGGCTATGAGGTTCTCATTGAGGCGCACCTCTTGGCCTTGTGTAAGCGCTTCGACGTCAATGTCGGCGGCAACGAGTACGCGCAGCTTTCGACCATTGTGGAGGATATCGATCTGGTTATCCTCGACTTTCGCAACGAACGTGCCGAAAGAGGACGGCGGATCCGCGAGTGACTCGAGATCACTTCGCAACTGCACGATCTGTTCGCGCGCTTTCGACAGCGACTTCACGAGCTGCTCGTTACTGCGAGCAAGCTTAGACAGTTCCTCGTTCAGCTCCTGATAGGTCTTCACCGCGTCCTCCCCTGCCTAATGTCTCGAAGTGCCCGCTTCGTCTTGCGTGGCGCAACGTTGCGTTCGCGGAAGTCCTCGCTCGTCCATTCATGACTCGAGCCACCGAAGCCCTCGTTTGCGGGGTCGTTGAGCTCCGCCTCATCCCGCGAACCGGGGGCCGGGCGTTGCTTGCGAAGCAGTGCCTTGCAGCCGCGAGCCGTGCGGCGGGACGTCAACAAAAACCCCGTATGGGCGTTCATGCGGTGCTCAGGGCGCACCGCAAGGCCATCGAGATGCCACGGGCGCATCATCGTTTCCCACGCATAGGGCTCGGTGAACTCGCCGTGATCCCTAAGCGCCTCGACCGTACGAGACAGCTGCGTCACCGTCGCGACATACGCGAGAAAAACGCCGCCGTCCTCAAGCACCTCTGCCGCACTGTCCACGCACTCCCACGGCGCGAGCATATCGAGCACGACACGGTCGACGCGCTCGCCCTGCTGCGCGAGCTCATGCGCGCCGTCCTGGAAATCGCCGATGCTCAAGTCCCACCACGAGGGCACGGAACCGAAGAAACTTTCGACATTAGCCTTCGCGACCTCGGCGAAATCTTCGCGGCGTTCGATGGAGCGCAAAGAGCCGTCGGGCCCAAGCGCCCGCAAAAGCGCAATCGTGAGCCCGCCCGAGCCCACCCCTGCCTCAAGAACGCGTGCCCCCGGGAAAATATCCCCGTACATGAGGATCTGCGCGGAATCCTTCGGGTAGATAATCGCCGCGCCGCGAGGCATCGCCATCATGTAGTCGTTGTAGAGCGGGCGCAGCGCCTGAAAGGCGACGCCAGCGCTGTTCTCGACAACCGTGCCATCGCTCTTGCCGATCAGGTCGTCATGGCGAAGGAACCCGCGGTGGGAATGATGCACCCCGCCCTCTTTAAGCGTGATCGTGTTGAGGCGATTCTTGTGGTCGGCGAGCTGGACCTTGTCCCCCACAACGAAGGGCCCCGTACGGTCGAGGCGTGCAGTGACGGTGGGGTCGGTTTCGTGCGGCGAAGTCATGACAGTGAGTCTACGTGGCTTTTGCGCACCTCACCCGCGAGCGTTCAGCGCGCGGGCTACATCCTGCGCAAAAATCACGCTCACAAACTGACCTGCGTCGTTGCGCACGAGATAGGCGGGCGCCTCATCAGCCTGCATGGCAGCGAGAAGGTCGCTCCCCTCGGGACGCCCATCGAGCACCGTTGCCCTCACCACGGGTGAGAGCACCGCGTGAACCGGATAGTCCGCAGGCGCCTCAGCGATCGCGGCAGCCGGGGCGAGGACGACGCCGTCGGGATCGACGTAGAGCCCACCGCGTTCAAGGTAGGACCGTTCCCGCTCAACCGTTGCTGCGTTCGAAAGCGTCCGAACCTCTTGCGACACGTGCGCGATGTGGAGCATATCGGCGCTCTCGAGAAAGCGCGCGTGGGCGATAGCCTGCGAGGCTCCCTGAAACAGCGATAGCGCGATCAGAATGCTCCACACCGTCCATAGCGGGGACGGTAGGTCTCCGCGCACGGCGGAGAGCGCGAGTGGGACGACCACGACGCCGACGGCGATCACACGGCCTACCCAACCCGTGATGATCGTTGCCCGGGCAGCGTTGGTTCCACGCGCACGTAGGATCGCTTCCAGAGCCCTCCCGCCATCCATGGGCAGCCCCGGGAGGACATTGAAGATCGCGAGCGCCCAGTTGAGGGTCGAGGCAAAATGGCACGCAAGCACGCACATCGCGAATGCTCCCGAATCGGCGTTCAGGAGCACGGGCGTCAGGGCCCGAGCGACGGCGCTCAGGATGAGGGCAAGGATGGCATTCGTGGCCGGCCCCGAAAGTGAGATGAGCATCGAGCGCGAAGGGCTCAGACGCGGTCCCTCATACTTCGTGTGCCCGCCAAACAAGGTCAGGGCGATCTCACGCACCCGAGCCCCGAAGGCACGCGCGACACACGCGTGTGCGAGCTCGTGCAAAGCAACCGAGAGCAAAAAGAGCACTGCTGCGATGGCTGCCGCGCCAATGGCAAAGGCCCCCGGCAAGTACTGGGCGAACTGCGGCTGAATCATCACCGCAAGCAACACCGCAAAAAGAATACTTCCGGCCCCGACGGAGACCTTTGGCATCGTACGTTCCAGCTCAGCTCCCATATCCGCCTCGTTTCGACCTTGCAGCGTCGAGAACTATACTTGCACGACACGCCTAACGGCGTAGCTGAAGGAGGAATGCGTGCCCGAAAACCCCGCTCGCGACGAGGTCAACCGCACAATAGCCATCGCAGCCTTCGGCGGCTGGAACGATGCAGGTACCGGCAGTAGTGAAGCCCTCACCCACCTGATGAACACGATCGGCGTCGATGAGGAACGCCCACCTCACACCATCGACGCTAATCACTACGTCGACCTCCAGATCAACCGCCCGCTCCTGGCCAGGGATAGCGAAGGCCAACGCCGCGTGACCTGGCCGCACACGCACATCATCCCCCTCAAGCCCCACCGAGGCACGCGGATCCTCATCATCACCGGCCCCGAGCCCTCCTTCAACTGGACGGGCTACTGCGAAGACATCCTCACGCACGTGACATCCGCTCAGTGCACGCTTCTCGTGACACTGGGGGCCCTGCTCGCCGACACCCCGCATACGCGGCCGCTGCCAACATCGACAACGTGGGGTTCGCAAACCCCGAGGGTTGCCGACGCCGACGATTACGAGGGCCCCATCGGCATCCCCGCCATTTTGAACGACGCTGCCCACACCGCTGGCGTCGGAACCCTTTCCCTGTGGGTCCAGGTCCCGAACTACGTAGGCCAAAACCCCGCCCCCAAGGCCACCCTCGCACTCCTGACCGCACTCGATCGCGAACTTGACCTGCACATTCCCCTCGGCGAGCTCCCGGAGGATGCACGCGCGTGGGAGCGCGGTATGGACGCCATGGCCGACGAAGAGGCGGACATCAAGCAGTACGTTGAGCAGCTCGAACAGATGAGGGATGCGACGGAACTGCCGGAAGCATCGGGCGATGTGATCGCTTCCGAGTTCGAGCAATTCCTCCGCAGACGCGAAGACGGCGACACGCACTAGGCGCGCCGCCGTCTTACGTCGGTTCTGGAAACTCTACACGCCCCCGAGCGGGGACACCGCCCCGAACACGAGCAGGAGAAGAAGAACCGTACCTGCGATGAGGCGGTACCACACAAACACCGAGTACGAGTGATTCTCGATGAGGCGCATGAACCACACGATCACCGCATAGCCGAGCACGAACGCCACGAGCGTTGCGACGATGATTGCCGAAAGGCTTGGCTCCCCCGCTGCCATAGCGGCGGCGCGCCCCTCAGGGCTCAAGAGGGCCGGCACCTCCTTGTACGCCTTGTACAGGCCAGACGCGAACACCGCCGGAATCGCGAGGAGGAAAGCGTAACGCGCCGCGGCTTTGCGGCTGTAACCCAAGATGAGGCCCATCGTGATCGTGCCACCGGAGCGGCTCACGCCAGGGATGAGGGCGAGAGCCTGCGCGAGGCCGTAGAGGATCGCGTCTTTGAGGCTCAAGTCCTCCAGATTCTTCTCCTGCGCACCGCGTGCATCTGCATACGCGAGAAACACCGCGAAGAGGATCAGCATCGCTGCCGTGATGTACAGATTACGAAGCGCGTGGTCGATCTGCTTCTCGAACAAGAGCCCGAGAACTCCGATTGGAATCGATCCGAGGATGACGAACCACCCCATGCGGGCATCAGGATCCGAATGCGGAACCTTACCTACGAGCGACTTTGCCCACTGCGCGATGATGTGGACGATGTCCTTGAAAAAGTAGATGAGGACGGCGAGCTCAGTTCCTAGCTGCATGATTGCCGTAAATGCCGCCCCGGGATCCTGCCCTGGGTTCAGAAGTTCACCAACGACGCGCACGTGAGCGCTCGATGACACGGGAAGAAACTCGGTGAGCGCCTGGACAATGCCCAGGATCACCGCATCGAGGAAACTCAACTCAACGACTCCTTATCAAGTTGCGTGGGCATCAGATCCATGCGCGGCACGCCGGGCGATTTCGCCACAATGCGACACTACGCGGCACCTCTCCGCCTGGAAGGCACCGCGCAGTGTGTGATCGATTACGGGATCGACGCCGGACGCTCAGTCCTCATCGTCATAGTCGTCGTCATCGTCGAGGTCGAGATCGTCGAAGTCGTCGAAATCGTCGTCCTCGTCATAGTCGTCCTCATCGTCGTCAAAGATAATGAATGGGGTCGCGACGTTGTAGGCATCGAAAAGTGCGTCGTCGTAATTCTCAAATGCGAGCGAGAGACGTTCGGTGGCAACGTCGAGCTGGTCTTCATCCTCGCCATTCGTGGCGGCGATGACATCGAAGTGGCGCTCAAGGGCAGCGATCAGTGCGGTCAGTGCGGCGCGAGGATCTTTCGTGTTCATGCAACGAAAATACCGCGAAACCCCCGCAAAAGGTAGCGGATTGCCCGGAATTTGGCGGCAATTTTTTGTGCGGCACGCAAGGTGGCAGACTCGCTCGAGGAAAGGAGCGCTCATGACAAACATTCCGGACCGATCACGCACATCGATCCTTCCTCCTCAGTGGAAGGTCTCCACCCCCTCCAGCCTGCTTCACGCTCCGGTGGCGAAGGGACGCTCGGCGCGCGACTACGAGTTTCAGGTGCTCACGATCCCGAAGGGTACGTCGATTGGTCAGGCCCGCGAGGCCCTCACGGACGAGGCCGAGTACGGGCGCTGGGAACTTGCCCGGACGCAGAAGTTCATCGGCGGCGGAAAAAAGGTGTGGCTGCGCCGACGCATCATGCGTGTCACCGCACCGTAATGGTTGTCCACAGAATAGGCGTCCAGGCAGCAATGCCTGATGTCATGTGGTGAACTGAGAAGCGTGATCAGTATTTTCGACTCTGCCGACACAACGGCACTCTTTGCAATCGTGGCTTTAGCGCACCTCACGTTTGCGATCCCCCTGTCGTACATCGACATCCGCGAGCATCGCTTACCCAACAAACTCACGCTCGCGATCACCGGTGCAGTGACCTGTACGGCGGCGGTGACCGCCCTTATGATTCCCGCGGTCGAGAAGCGCGTGCTCGGAGCATGTGCCATGGCCGTCATTGTTGGCGCGTTGGTATTTGTCTTTGCGCTCCTGTCCCCCGGGAGTATCGGAATGGGCGATGCGAAAGTCACCCCGGCCACCGTTGTACTCGCGGGACTCGGCGGCATACCGGTCCTTCTGGGATCCTTAGCGTGGATATGCGGCGCCGGGGCACTCGCAGCACTTTGGGAGCTTGTCAGAACGAGAAGCACCAAGGCCCGTTTTGCATTCGGCCCGATCATCCTGAGTGCTCCCTACGCGGGCCTCGGACTCGCGATCCTCGGTCTTTTTTAGCGCCGCTTGATCTAAGGAACCCAGGGCTGGCCACTGCCCTCACTTTCGGATTTTCCGGCCCGAGCCGCACCTCGGTCACAATCCTCGACTCGCGTGCGAGTGAACGGCAGAGGAGAGGCGCAGTGGTGCGGGCGGGGCGGGCGAAGCTCCATTCATATCGGTATGCACGGCTTCGCCCGCGGTTCCAACCGGTCGTCATTCATGCCGCAGCGTAAGTGGAGAAGGAAGGCCCCCGCCTTGCCTTCGCACCGCAGGTGCGTTAGCGCATGCCCGCTCCGCATGGTTGGAACTCGTCTCTCCGCCCCCGCGAGACGCCCATCACAATAGAAGCAGGGTCGACAAACGGCAACAAGACTTCTGCTTGAACAAGAAATAACTTTCGGTAAACGTTCGCGGATGCAAAGCTCCCGAACACGCGCGCTGCAGGGCGTGAGTATGCGCAACAAAAAACCCTCCGTGCTGCGATTGCGCACGGAGGGTTTCTCCACGGTGTCCGAGGGGGGACTTGAACCCCCACGCCCTTAAGCGGGCACTAGCACCTCAAGCTAGCGCGTCTACCTATTCCGCCACCCGGACCGGGTTTTTGTCGCTCCTTCGTTTGCGACTCAATGAGATTACCACCGTGCGCACGTCGGAGGAAATTCAGAGCTCGTTTTTTGCGGATTCGTGAACGGAATCACGCGCCGACGGAGGTTCGGGTAAGAATGAGCGACGTGAGAGACTCGAACCTATGCCCCACATCATGTTTTTTGAACCTCTCATCCCCGGTAACACCGGCAACGCCATCAGGCTCTCCGCCGTGACGGGGGCGCCGCTTCACCTCATTAAGCCGCTCGGCTTCAACTTTGACGACGCGCATTTGCGCCGCGCGGGCCTCGACTACCACGATCTCGCGGTCATGACAGTTCACGAGAGCTTCGACGACGCCCTCGCCACCCTCCCGGATTCGCGCGTATTCGCATTCACGGGACATACAGATGCGCATTTCCACGACGTCACCTACCGTGAAAGCGATGTTCTCCTCTTTGGAAGGGAAGACACAGGACTTCCCGAGTGGGTGCTGCAGCACCCCCGCATCACGAAGTGCGTACGTATTCCTATGCTCGAGGGGCGCCGCTCGCTGAACCTCGCTAATTCCGCCTCAATCGCCGTATATGAGGCGTGGCGTCAGCTTGGCTACTCCGGCGCGCTCTAGATCCCGACTCCGAATACTGCTTCGTACATCCCTTCGGCGGGAGCAGCCTCAACGCCGCACATGAGTTCGACCTGCCGGGCGGCCTGATGCGCGAGCATGTGCGCGCCGGTCGCGAATGCCGGCGCAGTCGCGCAATCCATGCGGTCGGCGAGAGCCATGCGAACTCGCGCGAGCGGGGTGGGGTCCGGGAAGTACAGCGCATCGAAAAAAGCCGACGGTATTCGCGCTACCTCGTCCAGATGGTCAAGGACGCGGCATGCAGCTGTTTTGGCACCCTCGAGCGCGAGCGCGCTCGCGACGATGTCGGCATCATAGCTTCGTGCGGGATGATCCCAGTCCCCCACGCGCACGTGAACACCCCGGCTCGTGAGAAGTGATTCGAGGGCGGTGAGTTTCTGGCGTGAGCGCGCGAGAAGACTAAAATGCCTGCACCCTGCTTCATACAGGGCCACGGCGAGTGAAAGGGCGGTTGCGCCCGATCCAAGAAGCGTCGCGCTTTCGATCCCCGAGATGCCCGCAGAATCGAGCGCCCCCTGAATTCCCGCGACGTCGGTGTTGAAGGCGACGTATCGCCGCTTGCAGCCCGAGCCGATCGGGAGCAGAGTATTCGCGATCCCGAGCTCAGCATGGGCACCGTGAGCCACGGCGAGCTCGTGCGCATGAGCCTTGTGAGGCATCGTCACGCTCACGCCGTCGTAGAGCGGGAGTATGTCGCGCGCGAAACGCGCAAATTCTCCGCGTGGCACGTGGACCCGCTCGTAGCTCGCGTGCTCGATCCCGAGCGCGCGATAGGCCGCCTCATGCAGTTCGGGCGAGCGCGAGTGCGCGATCGGATCCCCGATCACGGCAAACCTCAGTCGATGACCGCTTACTTTTTCTTCGCCCATTCGCGCCACTGCGCCACATTCTTGTCGTGCTCTGCCTTAGTGGCAGCGAACTTCGTCTCGCCGGTATCCGTATTGACGGTCACCCAGTAGAGCCAGGGCCCTTCTGGCGGATTCTTCACGGCATCGAGGGTGGCATCGCCGGGATTGGAGATAGGGCCGATGGGAAGCCCGGGGTGCTTGTACGTGTTGTAAGGCGAGTCAGTCGCCCGCTGCTCGGGTGTCGTGGAGATCGTTTCGCTCTTGCTGAAATAGGCGACCGTCGAATCCAGTTGGAGATTCATGGGCTTACCACCCGCTTCGCCGACGCCGGCAAGACGATTGTCGATCGTCCGCACGACCTTCCCGTAGTCCTCGGGATTGCGTGCTTCCTTCTCCACGATCGAGGCAATCGTGAGGGTCTCGTGCCACTTGTCCTCGGGAATCCCCTTCTTCTTGAGCTTCGTGGTCATACGGGAGACCATCGTGTCGAGGATATCGGCGGCTGAATCGTCTTCGTGAAAATCATAGGTACCGGGCCACAGGTACCCTTCGATTGACTTCGCTGGGTTCTTCGGCACGCCGCGTGCCTCATAATCAGCTCCGGCCTTTTCAAACTCTTTGACGGGGATGCCCGTTGCCTCGCTCAACCGTTCATACATCTTTCGAGTGGTCTGTCCCTCAGGGATAGTCACGCGAATCCCCACGCGGCTCGCAGGATCGAGCAGCAGGCTTAGCGCTGAAGCTCCGCTCATCTGTTTACGCAGCTTGTAGGTGCCGGGCGTAATGTTCGGGGCATCCTGGCTCGCCGCAAAGGCGTTGACGAACGGGCCCTTCGTTTTGATCACGCCAGCGTCGACGAGAGTTGTCGCGATGTCCGAGCCACTGTCGCCATCCTTCACGACAATCTGGACCTCGCCGGATCCCTCGCCTTCGTAGTCTTTCGCTGCGCTCGACACATCCACGTTGGTAGAAATCCAGGAGTAGCCGAAGTATCCGCCGCCCAGGAGCGCTCCGAGGACGACGAGCACCAACACAGCGGGCAAGAACCGCTTCACCGGGCTCGGCTTCGGGTTCCGACGCTTGCCGCGCCTCGATCGAGGCTCATGGTGACCCGACGAACCCAGCAGGTCCTCAAGGGAAGAATCTGGCACGAATACTCCTTACTGGGGATCGCTGTAGCTCCACGGCTCTCCAGCCGCAGCTCCACGCGCGCGTTCGAAATCAAGAGCAGTCTGAAGAATCATGACTGCAGCGACCTGGTCTACCACCGGTCGGTGTGCGCGATGTCGGCGCCCCGAATCGCTCAGTGCACGGTGAGCACTCACGGTGCTCATGCGTTCGTCTACAAGGTACACGTCGTACTCGGGTTCCGACTCAATTGGTTCGAGTTCCGCGAGTTCTGCGATGAACGCGTGAGCTTTCTCAACTGCCGTGCCGCATTCGCCGCTCAGCAAGCGGGGCTTGCCGACATAGAGTCGCTCGGCGCCAAGTTCGGCGATGAGAGCCTGGAGCTTCGGGGCGGCTTCCTCGCGCGGGAACGTGTCGACTGGCGTCGCAAGGAGGCCGTCGGCGTCACTGCGGGCGACACCGACGCGGGCATCGCCCACGTCGACGCCGATCCGCACAAATCGCCGAGGCATCATACGCGGGCGCGAAGTGCCGCGGTAATCGTCTCTAGCGCAACGGGCACGAGCGACGGCTCGCCGCCACCGCCCTGAGCGAGGTCGTCCTTGCCGCCCCCTCGACCGTTCATCGCTGCGGCAGCGTCGCGCAAGAGCGCCCCGGCCTTGATGCCAGCCTCGCGCGCCGCGGCATTGGTGGCGACAACGAGCGCTGCGCGAGAATCGGACTCCCCTGCGAGTGCCACCACGCTGGGCTCTGATTCTCCAAGGCGCGCCCTCAAATCCGTCGCGAGAGTACGCAAGTCCCCCGCTGCCACTCCCTCGCCAGCGTCATGGGCGATCACGCGCACGCCGCCGACGGGAGCGGCGGACTCCACGAGCTTGCCTGCCTCGGCCTGCAGCTGCTGACCTCGCATCTGCTGAAGATTCTTCTCCATCTCCTTCACACGCTTCGTAAGCGCCTGCACACGCCCCGGAATGTCGTCCGTAGACACTTTCAAAATCTCCGCGAGCTGCGAGACAAGCGCGTGCTCTTTCGAATGGAACTTATAGGCACTTTCGCCAACGAGCGCGTCAACGCGACGGACGCCCGAACCGATCGAAGCCTCCGAAACGAGCTGGACTGAGCCGAGGCTGCCGGTGACGGGCACGTGCGTGCCGCCGCACAGCTCGCGCGACCAGTCGCCACCGATCGACACGACGCGCACGATGTCGCCGTATTTCTCACCGAACAATGCTTGAGCGCCGAGCGCTTTCGCCTCGTCGATCGGCATCTGCGCGTCTGTCACCTCGAGGTTCTGCTGCAGCATCTGGTTGACCTTGCCCTCGACCTGCGCGAGGGAGCTCTGCGGAACGGCCTGGCCGTAGCGGAAATCAAAGCGCATACGGCCCGGCGAATTCTCGGAACCGGCCTGGGTCGCGCCTTCGCCAAGCTCTTCACGCAGCGCCTGGTGCACCATGTGCGTTGCCGTATGGGCACGGGCAATGGCACCGCGACGCTCTGTGTCAATGCGTGCGATCGCAGACTCGCCGGTACGGGCAGTCCCTTCGATGAGGCGACCTCGGTGGACCGAAAGCCCCTTGACGGGCGCTTGGACGTCGTCCACTTCGATGATGCCGCCGCCGGCAAGACTGATCGTGCCCTGGTCGGCGAGCTGACCGCCCATCTCGGCGTAGAACGGTGTGTCCGCAAGAACGATTTCCACATCGGCGGGAGCGCTGACGGTTTCAGTGAGAGCACCGTTGACCAGGATCGAGCCGACTGTCGTCGAGACAGTGTCGTCCGTGTACCCAACGAAGCGCGTGAGGCCGTTGGTGTTCACAATGTCATTGAACAGTGCCGTATCGGTGTGCCCTGCCTTCTTGGCCTGGGCATCGGCGCGGGCGCGCTCTCGCTGCTCCTGCATCGCTGTCCGGAAGCCAGCCTCGTCAACGCGCAGACCAGCCTCTGCAGCCATTTCGAGGGTGAGGTCGATTGGGAAGCCGTAGGTGTCGTGGAGCGTGAAGGCGTCATCTCCCGCGAGCAGATCCGATCCGCTCTTCTTGAGGTTCGCGCTCATGCCCTCGAAAATCTGCGTGCCGTTGGAGAGTGTGCGACGGAAGGCATCTTCTTCCGTGTACAGTACCTCTTCGATCTTCGCGAACTTCTCCTCGAGAACGGGATACGACGCCGCCATGGCGTTCTTCGAGACTGGCAGCAGCTCCGGCAGCGCCTGCTTATCAAACCCAAGTAGACGCATCGAGCGCACCGCGCGCCGAATAAGTCGGCGCATCACGTAACCGCGCCCCTCGTTGCCTGGGCGCACGCCATCCGACGCAAGCATCATGGCGCTGCGAACGTGGTCGGCAACGACGCGCATGCGCACATCCGATTGCTCGTCGCCCGTCCCGTACCGAAGCCCCGTCAGTTCCTCTGCATGCGCGATAACGGGGAAGACCTGATCGGTCTCATACATGTTGTTCTTGCCCTGCAAGAGATAGGCGAGACGCTCAACGCCGAGACCGGTATCGATCGCCTTGCGGTCGAGTTCACCGATCAGCGGGTAGTCCTTCCCGCTACCTTCGCCTCGCATGTACTGGTCAAAGACGAGGTTCCAGATCTCGAGGTAGCGATCGCCACCCGGGTCGACGCTGCCTCCTTCGGCCTCGGGTCCGAACTCGGGGCCACGATCGTAGTGCCATTCGGCACACGGGCCGGCCGGGCCCGGCTGGCCGGTCGACCAGAAGTTCTCTTCCTTCGGAAGGCGCACAATGTGGCGAGAATCGATACCGATTACACGGGTGAGGTGATCGTAGGCTTCATTATCGTTCTCCCACAGGGTGATCCACAGCCGGTCACCGTCGAGCCCGTACCCGCCTTCATCCACACTCGTCGTGAGAAGTTCCCACGCGAAGTCGATCGCGCCTTCCTTGAAGTAATCCCCAAAACTGAAGTTCCCGGCCATCTGGAAGAACGTGCCGTGACGCGTGGTCTTGCCGACATTGTCGATGTCGTTCGTTCGGATGCACTTTTGGACGCTCGCCGCACGCGGCCACGGAGCCGTATCCGTGCCAACAATGTAGGGAATGAACGGCACCATGCCGGCAACCGTAAAAAGGATCGAAGGATCAGAGGAGACGAGCGAGTCGCTCGGGACAATCTCGTGGTCCTTGCTCTTGAAGAATTCGAGCCACCGGCGTGAAACCTCGGCTGTCTGCATGGGTTCTTCCTTCCCTAAGCCCTCGCGGGCGTGGACTGGGCTGGGCCTTTAACGAAAAAGCGGCCCCGACCAAGTGTACGTTCTCGTACTGGTCGGAGCCGCCTGAAGAGAAGGCCGTGAGGCCTCCTTCATAAGGAAATCAGCGAGCGTAGTACTCGACGACGAGCGCGACGTCGCAGGTCACGGGGACCTCGGAGCGCTTCGGGCGAGCAACGAGCTGAGCCTTGAGTTCCTCGAGCTGCACCGAGAGGTACGAAGGAACCGACGCCTGAACGTCGGAGTTCGAACCCTCAGCGGCGTCCGCGAAAGCCTCGAGAGTCTGCGACTTCGGCTTGACCTGGATGGTCTGGCCCGGCTTCACACGGTACGAGGGGATGTTCACGATCTCGCCGTCCACGAGGATGTGGCGGTGCGAGACGAACTGACGAGCCTGAAGGATCGTGCGAGCGAAGCCCGCGCGAAGAACAAGGGCGTCGAGACGAGTTTCGAGAAGCTCGATCATCGACTCACCGGTCAGACCCGGGAGCTTCTTGGCCTCGAAGTAGGCGCGGTGAAGCTGCTTCTCACGAAGCTGGTACTGAGCGCGAAGGCGCTGCTTCTCGGTCAGACGAACCGCGTAGTCCGAGTTCGAACGGCGGCCACGACCGTGCTGGCCCGGCGGGTAGGGGCGCTTCTCGAAGTACTTGACGGCCTTCGGGGTAAGCGCAAGACCGAGCGCACGCGAAAGGCGTGCGGTACGACGTGCTTTGGTGACACTGGTCACGTAAGTTACCTCAATTTCGATGCGATGAATCCATTTGGCAGCCGCGGATTCAGCGCAAAACTTTACCGTGCCGGGTGCCGAGCCTCAAGTGTTTCGGAGGCTTGGGAGACTCAAGCCTCTGTGGGATCGCTCACCGCGCGTCAACCGTCGGACCCCTGCACCCCACCTGCGCCGCGCGTGAGCGAGCGCAAGATCTCAAGCGAGCTCTTCACACGCGCTTCAAAACCGCGATCCGTTGGTTCGTAATAGTTGACGCCGACGAGGTCGTCGGGGGCGTATTGCTGACGTGCCACTCCCCGCGGCTCGTCGTGCGCGTACACGTACCCAACGCCGTGCCCAAGTTTTTCGGCGCCCTTGTAATGCCCATCGCGAAGATGCGCGGGAACCGAACGCCCTTTTCCTTCGCGCACATCGGCGATCGCGCGATTGATCCCCACGTAACTCGCATTGGACTTCGGGGCCGTTGCGATGTGCACCACCGCTTGGGCGAGCGGGATCCGCCCCTCGGGCATCCCAATCATCTGCACCGCCTGCATTGCAGCCACGGCAACCTGAAGCGCGGTCGGGTCGGCCATGCCGACTTCCTCACTCGCTGCGATCACAATTCGCCGCGCGATAAACCGCGGGTCTTCACCCGACTCAATCATGCGGGCCAGATAGTGCAGGGCCGCATCCGGATCGCTTCCCCGCATCGACTTGATAAACGCGCTGATGACGTCGTAGTGCTGATCGCCCTCGCGATCGTAGGTCAACATCGAACGGTTGATCGCGTGGGCGAGGATGTCGCCCGTGATCCGCTTATCTGGGGTCTTCAGTGCTGAAGCAGCAGCAGCCTCGAGCGCTGTGAGGGCCTTGCGGGCATCGCCTCCGCTGAGACGCACGAGCGCCTCGCGGGCATCGCTCTCAAGTTCGACCGAACCGCCGAGCCCCCGCTCCTCGGCGAGCGCTCTCGTCAGCAGTGCATCAATCTCCTCTCCACCGAGCGAATCGAGGGTGAGCACAATCGAGCGCGAGATCAGCGGGGTAATGATTGAAAAGTAGGGGTTCTCGGTCGTCGCGGCGATCAGTGTCACCCACCGGTTCTCAACCGACGGCAAAAGCGCATCTTGCTGCGACTTATTAAACCGATGCACCTCATCGACGAAGAGAATAGTTTCGCGGCCAGTCGTGCGCAGGCGCGAGCGCGCCGCATCAACAACGGCACGGATATCTTTGACTCCCGCAAGCACCGCTGAAATCTCGACGAACTCGCGGTCGCCCTCCCGCGCGACGGCGTAAGCGATCGTCGTTTTGCCTGTTCCGGGTGGGCCCCACAAGATGATTGAGCTCGGGGCCGTATGCGAATCGTCCTCCCCCACGAGACGAAATAAGGGTGAGCCGTCGGCAAGAGCGTTCTTTTGACCGACGATTTCCTCGAGCGAACGCGGCCTCATACGGGCGGCTAGCGGCGCGCGGTGATCGACGTTGCGGTCCGCGAGAGTCTTTGGGGCCTGCACGCCTGGCTTGAGGGAAAAAAGATCGTCGTCCACACGTCTAGCGTAGCGAGGGCGCGCGAGATTCGCGCCGCCGAGCAACGATGATCGAGATACCCGCGACAAGGGGCAACACGAGTGGAACATACCCATATCCCTCGCCGAAGTGCGACCAGACCGTCGCCTTGGGGAACCACTCGGGCTGCGCGAAACTCAAAGCGCCCACGCCGACAACGCCGACGAGTTCGACACCAACGAGAATCAGGATCGCTCGCCAGTGGGGAGCCTTCCGAAACAGCAAGACCGCGATCGCGACGTACGTAAGCGCAGCAACAATGCTGAGGGAAAAGGCGAGCGGCGCCTCGGAAAAATCGCGAATCGACTGCACGAGTGCACGCGCCGTCGCCGATACGGCAAACACCCCGTACACCACGAACAGGGCCATGCGGAAGCCGCGTGAATTCTCCTGCGTTATCGACGATTTCGTCGAACCGGCGGGCGTCATTTCGCGAACCCCGCGGGCCAGATCTGGGGCAGACGGTAGGCGAGAAAGACGCATGTGAGCGCGATGGCGGCAATGGCGAACGACCCCCACTTGGTACGTTCGAGGAACGAGATGTACACGCCCGCGATCGGCAGCGCGATTGCGGTGGCAACATAGCCCCAGAAAATCACGGCATCGCCAGGGCTCTCCGGAGCGAGTAGCCACGCAAGAGCTCCGATGAGCCACACGAGCGCTAGGGCGAGCGAGGCCCCCATGAGCAACAGGTCTGCTGCAAGGTCCTTGATGACGTAGACCGCGCCGAGAACGGCTACGAGAGCCGCAACAACGTACAGGGCGATCAGCATTTGCCCACTCCCACCTCAAACTCGAGTGACTCCCCTACGATAAACACATGGCACATATAACTCTGAGCATCAGCAACGTTGACTCGATCACGACGGACGTCCTCGTCGTCCCCCTCCTTAAGGGTGCAAAGGATGCACCGGCAAACCCGGTTGGGCTTTCATCGCTCGAAGAATCCTTCACTGCCGTCAAGGCCAGTGGCGCCAAGGGTGCGCTCACGACGATCCCGGCGCCCGCTGCCTACCACGCTCACGCAATCGTCGGCGTTGGCCTCGGCGCCGAGGCCCTTGAAGATGTCACGTGCGAAGACATCCGCTACGCCTTTGGTTCCGCTTCGCGAACCCTCACCGGCCACACAAGCATCGCCCTTGCCTTCCCGGCCGCCTCCGAGGCACACATCGCTGCGGCTCTCGAAGGTGCAGCTCTCGGCGCCTACGCCTACGGCGAATACAAGAGTGACCTCAAGGACGACCAAAAGCCCGTTGAGGAGATCGTTCTCGCCGTCGCCGATAAGAAGGAACTCAAGGCCCTCGAAGGCGCGGCGAATCGCGCTGAAAAGATTGCCGAAGGCGTTCACCTCGTTCGCGACCTGGTCAATACCCCGCCGAATCTTCTGTACCCCGAGTCTTTCGCGAAGCGCGCAAAGGAGCTCACGAAGAAGCTGCCCGTGACGATCGAGGTCCTCGATGAGAAGGCACTTGCCGACGGCGGCTACGGCGGCATCGTGGGCGTGGGCCAGGGTTCGACTCGCCCGCCACGCCTTGTGAAGCTCTCGTACGCACCCAAGCGCGCCAAGCGCCACGTCGCCTTTGTCGGCAAGGGCATCACGTTCGATTCGGGCGGCATTTCCCTCAAGCCCGGCGCCGGCATGGATGAGATGACGATGGACATGGGCGGTGCCGCAACCGTTCTGGCCGCGACCGTCACCGCAGCCGCGCTCGAACTCAACGTCAACGTCACGACGTTCCTCGCGCTCGCCGAGAACCTCCCCGGTGGCGGCGCGCAGCGCCCCGGCGACGTCGTCACGATGCGTAACGGCAAGACCGTCGAAGTACTCAACACCGACGCCGAGGGCCGCATGGTCATGGCAGACGCCCTCGTGGACGCCGCCGCTCTCGAACCGGATCTCCTCATCGACGTTGCGACGCTTACGGGTGCCGCTATCGTCGCGCTTGGCAACCGCACCGCGGGAGTCATGGGCACCGACGATGCTCGCGACGAGGTATGGGAAGCATCGAAGGCGGTTGGCGAACCCATGTGGCCGCTCCCGTTCCCCGAAGAGCTGCGCGAAGGCCTCAACGGCCGTGTTGCCGACCTCAGCAACATCGGCGAGCGCCCCGGTGGCGCCCTCAGCGCGGGCATCTTCCTCAAGGAATTCGTCGGCGAGACCAAGTGGGCACACGTCGACATTGCCGGGCCTGCCTTCACCCAGAAAGCATTTGGGTACTCGAATGTGGGCGGAACCGGCATGAGCATGCGCACTCTCGTTGAGGTTATTGAGCGCGAAGCCGCCAAGTAAAACGTTGCGCGATTCACGCGCAGCAACCGTCGGAAAGCCCCCGCTTTTGCCCCGCAGCCGCGAGCGAAGTTGGGGGCTTTCCCACACTCTGGCCCCGCTCACGGTCCACCCACGGCGACATCCAGGGGCGTGTCTTACGATAATGGACGTGCATGCCGCACCGGCTGGCTTAGCGTTCGAGGCCGGGACTTTCGGCGACATGCCCCCAATCCTCAACAGTTAGGGAGCTGAACGTGGCGGATACCTCCACAGACCAGAAGTTCGACATCGTGATTCTGGGAGGTGGCAGCGGCGGCTACGCGGCCGCGCTGCGCGCCACCCAGCTTGGAAAGAGCGTCGCCCTCGTCGAAAAAGACAAGCTCGGCGGCACGTGCCTGCACCGCGGTTGCGTGCCCACCAAGGCCCTGCTTCACGTAGGCGAGATCGCCGATACGCCGACCGAAGCTAAGGCCGTGGGCATCGAGATGACTGCCTCCGCGGTCAACACCGAAAAGATGCTCGACTTCAAGAACAAGGTCATCGGCCGCCTCTACAAGGGCCTCCAGGGGCTCGTGGGCGCCTCCGGCGCGACCCTCGTGAACGGTTTCGGTCGCCTCACTGGCCCGAACACAATCGAAGTTGAAGCCGAGGACGGCTCAAAGCAGACCCTCACCGGTGACAACATCATCCTCGCCTCCGGCTCCTTCTCGAAGACCCTCCCGGGACTCGAGCTCGGTGGCCGCATCATCGACTCCGAGGTTGCGCTTCAGCTCCCCGAAGTCCCGAAGAACCCCATCATCCTCGGCGGCGGCGTGATCGGCGTCGAGTTCGCGTCGGTATGGAAGTCGCTCGGCGCTGAATCGGTCACGATCATCGAAGGCCTGCCGCACCTCGTTGCAAACGAAGACGAAGCCATCTCGAAGAACCTCGAGCGCGCCTTCAAGAAGCGCAAGATCGCGTACTCGCTCGGCGTCTTCTTCGAAAAGGCCGAACAGACCGAGACCGGCGTCAAGGTCACGCTCGCCAACGGCAAGACCTACGAGGGTGACTACCTTCTCGTCGCCGTGGGCCGCGGCCCGCAGACGAAGGGCCTCGGCTACGAAGAGCAGGGGATCGAGATGGATCGCGGGTTCGTGCTCGCGAACAAAGAGACCCTCGAAACGAATGTTCCCGGTATCTACGCCGTCGGCGACATCGTGCCTGGTCTTCAGCTCGCTCACCGCGGCTTCCAGCAGGGCATTTTCGTAGCCGAGCAGATCGCCGGCCTCAATCCCCAGCCGATCGACGAATCCGGCATCCCGCGCGTGACCTACTGCGAGCCGAACATCGGTTCCGTCGGTCTCACCGAGAAGCAGGCCAAGGAGAAGTTCGGCGAGGACAATGTCGCGACATACGACTACAACCTCGGCGGCAATGGTAAGTCGCAGATTCTCGGCACGCAGGGCTTCATCAAGCTCGTGCGCGAGAAGGACGGCCCGATTGTCGGTGTCCATATGATCGGCGCACGCTTGTCCGAGCAGATCGGCGAGGCGCAGCTCATCGTCAACTGGGAGGCGGAGCCCGAGGATGTTGCTTCGCTCATCCACGCCCACCCCACTCAGAACGAGGCGATGGGCGAGGCCGCGCTCGCTCTCGCTGGCAAGCCGCTTCACGCCCACGCCTGATCACGAGGAGAAACGAACATGTCTGAAATCGTTAAGATGCCCGCGCTCGGTGAGTCCGTCACCGAGGGCACCGTTGTCCGCTGGCTCAAGGAAGTCGGCGAGGAGATCGCCGTCGATGAGCCACTCCTTGAGGTTTCCACCGACAAGGTCGACACCGAGGTCCCCTCACCCGTTGCGGGTGTTCTCGAGAAGATCCTCGTGAACGAAGATGAGGACGCGGAGGTCGGCGCTGATCTCGCAGTTGTGGGCGATGGCTCCGGTACTGAAGCGCCTAGCGAGGGCGACAACCTCGCCTCGGACCAGACGGTGGCTCCATCGACCGCTGAGGAGACTCCCGCCGGCGAGAGCGAGCGCCCTGCTGAAGCCGCGAAGGCCTCGGGTGCGGCTGACGGGCAGGAAGTCACGATGCCCGCACTAGGTGAATCCGTTGATTCGGGCACCGTGGTGCGCTGGCTCAAGGAAGTGGGCGACGAGGTTGAGGCCGATGAGCCACTCCTTGAGGTGTCCACCGACAAGGTCGACACCGAGGTTCCCTCCCCCATTTCCGGCACGCTCCAGAAGATCCTCGTGCAGGAAGATGAAGAGGCAGAGGTCGGCGCGGCGATTGCCGTGATCGGTTCGGGTGCACCGTCCGACGCTTCCCCGGCTCCGGCCGCCCCTGCGGCCTCGAGCGATGCGCCGGCCCCCAAGACTGAAGAGAGCAGCGCCCCAGCGGCGAGCGCCTCGCAGACCGTTTCCTCCAGCAACAACTCCCAGGCGTATGTCACGCCGATCGTGCGTAAGCTCGCTGCCGACAACGGCATCGATCTCGCTTCGGTGAAGGGCTCGGGAATCGGTGGCCGCATCCGCAAGCAGGATGTGCAGGATGCGATCGACGCGAAGGCAAAGCCCGAGGCTCCCGCGCCTGCAGCCGCGCCGGCTGCCGCCGCAGCCCCCTCGAAGAAGGAAGCGCCCAAGGTCGAGGTGTCCCCGCTTCGCGGAACCGAGGAGAAGATGAGCCGCCTGCGCAAGATTGTGGCGTCGCGCATGGTGGAGTCGCTCCAGACTCAGGCACAACTCACGACCGCCGTCGAAGTCGACATGACGCGCATCGCCGCCCTGCGTGCTCGCGCAAAGGACGACTTCCTCGCGCGTGAGGGTGCGAAGCTCACGTTCCTCCCGTTCATCATGCAGGCGGCTGTCGAGGCCCTCAAGGCACACCCGAAGCTCAACGCGGAGATCGCGGGCGACATGATCAAGTACCACGGCGTCGAGAACATCGGCATGGCCGCGGACACCGAACGCGGACTCGTCGTGCCGGTGATCAAGAACGCCGGGGATCTCAACCTCGCCGGTCTCGCTCGCCAGATCGGCGAGCTCGGTGCGAAGGCGAAGGGCAACAAGCTCACGCCGGACGACCTGCAGGGTGCGACGTTCACGATCACCAACACCGGTTCGGGCGGCGCTCTGTTCGATACGCCGATCGTTCCGAACCCGCAGGTGGGTATTCTCGGCTGCGGCACGATCGTCAAGCGCCCGGCTGTCGTGAAGGACGCGGACGGTAACGAGACGATCGGGATCCGCTCGATGATGTACCTGTTCCTCAGCTACGATCACCGCCTCGTGGATGGCGGCGACGCTGCTCGATTCCTCTCGACGATGAAGAAGCGGCTTGAGGACGGCGCGTTCGAGGGAGACCTCGGCCTCTGAGCCTGACACGCTGAATGTGCCCGGGCCATACTTTCGCAAGAAAGTATGGCCCGGGCTTTCACGTAAAGCGCCGCTGGCCGTCGCTCACGGGTGCTGTCGAGGAAATACGCCATGCACCGCGCACACGCTCAAGCTGCACGTCCAGCTCATAGGGCTCGCTTTCGGACAGCTCGCGATACTCCCCTGCACCCGTGATGCGGGCGCCCGAGTCGATCACACGAACACGCACACGGGCGCTGTTATCTCGACAATCAAGTATCCGGGCGTTGAGGATGCGAATGTCTCCACCATCGACGTGTGCGTGTGCGATGGCTGCGCGAAGTTTCTCATCGGCCACTTCCGCCTCGCTTCCGGGAGCGGCAGAGGTGTTTTCGCTCGTCACACCCACGAGGTAGCGGTGGCGCGCGGCGGCGAGAGCCGTGATGACGCTAGCGGGGTCCTCCATTACCGCGTGTTGTGAGGCCGCCGTTGCCGAAGATTGGGGCGCCGTCGCCGGCGCGGTAGCCCCTACAAGTAAGGCGCATGCAACAACGGCGATCGCTCCGAGCCCGAAGGATAGCCGTCGAAAGTTCCGGCCGCTTCGCCGCGAATGCCCGTCTTGGTGTCGAGAGCGCGGCACGACCCTTGTAGCGCGATCCGCACGCGCGGCCTCGGAACGCGTTGGCAAAGTAGCCCGCTCTTGTGGGTTTGAGGAGGGAGCTTCGGTCACGGCCCCGGCCCGACGATGGGCGTATCGGTAGGTTCCACTTCCGCTTGTGAGCCTCTCGCGCCACTGCTCATCATGTCGTTTGCTCACAGGCGTAAGGTCCGTCACGCGTGAAAAATCCGTGACAACGACGCACCCGTTTGGCGCAAGTTCAAGCCCCCGGACGCCCTGGAGACCCAAGGCCAGATTCTGCGAGTGAAGGGTGGACAAAAGCGCGGTGAGATCCGACGCTGCCTGTGCTTCGCCTGCGCCCGCACCGGCAATCGGACCGCGCTCGGCGCGTTTGCCTCGCGGCGGGGCGAGAGCGCTCGGTCCTTCCGCTATGGCATAGGCCGCGACACCGCGCCATTTAAGAACTGGCACGGCTGGGGTGTTGCGGGCGCCCAACGCGCGAAGCAGCCCGATTTCTTGGCGCACCTTCTTGAGCGCGCGAATTGAGCGGGCACGGACGAGCGTCAACCGTCGGCCCCTGTGATCGCGGGCGTGCCACACCTGCCGGCCCTCCTCGCTGCGGATGAGGCGCACGGGACGCAGACCGTTACTGACGATGGCGCTGAGGCGCGATGGGTAAAGGCTCATGTCTCTATTCGAGCCCCATTCCGGTACCTTTTCAGTGGATATCCGAAATTGTGGATAAGTCGGTGCCGGCACTCGTTCGATCGCTCATAGGAAACTTTTGTGCAGGCCCTTGGCGAACTAGCATGGGGTGGTGCTTGACATCATCCACCTCGCGTTTTCAGAAGATTCCGGGATCGAATCCGCTCACGAAGAGTTTGATCTTCCCCCGGGCCCCGTTGACTACAACGCAGCGTGGGATGTCCAAAAGAAAATTCATGCCGAAGTGATTGCGGGCGAGCGCCCCAACACGCTTCTCCTCCTCGAACACCAGCCCGTGTACACCGCGGGTCGCCGCACACTCGATATCGAACGTCCACGCGATGGCGCCCCCGTCGTCGATGTCGATCGAGGCGGAAAGATTACCTGGCACGGCCCGGGCCAACTCGTGGGCTACCCCATCGTGAAGCTTCCCGCCCCTATCGATGTGGTGGGCTTCGTGCGCGGCATCGAACAAGCCATCATGGAGGTCTGCACTCGCGCCGGAGTTGCAACCGCGCCCGTGGAGGGCCGTAGCGGTGTCTGGGTACTCGATGAGCTTGGAATGGACCGCAAGGTCTGTGCGATCGGTTTGCGGGTCGCTAAGCGCTGCACCATGCACGGCTTCGCATTGAACTGTGAAAACGATCTTTCATGGGCGATGAATGTCATTCCCTGCGGCATCGACGACGCGGGCGTGACATCGCTTTCCGTCGAAAGCGGACGCGCGGTGCGTCCTCGAGATGTCCTCGCCGATGTCGAAGACGTCATGAGAGAGCTCGAGGCCGAACGCGGCCTTAACTAAACACCATTGGGCCGCGGAGATCACACCAATGCTGTGCGGCCTGGGCAGTGAAGCCCACTAGAATCTTGAGACCCCTATTCGCAAGGAGAGTGTGACGTGGCAGTTGAACCTCAAGGACGCCGCCTGCTCAGGGTCGAGGCCCGCAACGCGGAAACCCCGATCGAACGCAAGCCCAACTGGATCAAAACCACGGCGAACATGGGCCCCGAGTACACCGACATGAAAAAGCGCGTGCACTCGCGCGGTTTGCACACGGTGTGCGAGGAGGCTGGATGCCCCAACATCTTCGAGTGTTGGGAGGATCGCGAGGCGACGTTCCTCATCGGTGGCGATACGTGCACACGTCGGTGCGATTTTTGCGATATCGCAAGCGGCAAGCCGCAAGCCATCGATCCCGCCGAGCCGTTTAAGGTGGCGACGTCCATCAAGGAGATGGGGCTGAAGTATGCAACCGTGACCGGCGTGGCACGCGATGACCTCGAAGACGGAGCCGCAGGCCTCTTTGCCGAGACGTGCCGCCAGATCCACGCGATCAGCCCCGGCACCGGGGTCGAGCTGCTCATCGACGACATCAAAGGCAACTCGAGCGCGATGCAACAGGTGTACGACTCGAAGCCAGAAGTGTTCGGCCACAACCTCGAGACCGTGCCGCGAATCTTCAAAAAGATTCGCCCCGCCTTCCGCTATGAGCGCAGCCTCGGCGTGATCGCCGATGCAAAAAACAACGGCATGATCACCAAGTCGAACCTCATCCTCGGCATGGGTGAAGACACCGCGGAGATCCTTGCCGCGATGCAGGACCTTCGCGATCATGGCTGCGATATCCTCACCCTCACTCAGTACCTGCGACCGTCGAAGCTTCATCATCCGATCGACCGCTGGGTCAAGCCTCAGGAATTCCTCGAGCTATCCGAGGCCGGTTACGAGATGGGTTTCGCGGGCATCATGGCGGGGCCCATGGTGCGCTCGTCGTATCGCGCCGGCCGCCTGTGGGCACAAGCCATGGAGAAGCTGGGGCGGGAGATCCCCGAGGAACTTTCTCACCTCAATTCCTCGGCGCCTGCCCTTCAGGAAGCGACGAGCGTTGTGGAGCGTCAGGCGGCGCGTGAAAAGCGTGACAAGGAGCGCGCTGCGCGCAAGGCTGCGGCGAACGCCTAGGTACTCAACCCCGCTATGCTTAGGGGTGGTCTTCGGATCACTCGCATCGCGTTAAGGACAAGGATTAATGGCACGCAAGAATACGACCGACGCCCCCGCTCAGGCGAAAAAGCCCGGCCGCATCCGGCAGACGATCGACGTCTTCAAGGAGACACAGGCGTACGATCGCTCGACAGCCCCGCTCATGGTTCTCTCAATCGTGGGGCTCCCCGTCGTGCTCGCCCTGGTGTTCGGTGCTTTCGGTCACCCGATCTACGGCGCTTTCATCGGGCTCGGTTTCGGCATTCTCATCGCGATGATCATCCTTGGCCGGAAGGCACAGAAAGCAACGTACGCAAAGATCGAGGATCAGCCCGGCGCTTCGATCGCGGTGATGCAGCAAATTTCGCGCGGGTGGAACGTCGAGCAGGAGCCTGCCGCTTTCGATGCGCGTAGTCGATCGATGCTTTTCCGGGCGAGCGGCCGTAAAGGCATCGCACTGGTGTCTGAGGGTTCCGGCGGCGGCTCGCGAAAGCTCATGGCGAAAGAAGTCAAGCGCATGAACCGCATGTTCCCGAATGTGCCCGTTCACGCGGTTTTCGTTGGCCACAGCGAGGGGGAGGTTCCTCTTCCGAAGCTCAACCGCCACCTCACGGGAATGAAGAACGAGCTTACGAAGGCTGAGGCGGGCGAGATTGGGCGCCGTCTTCACGCTCTGCCGAACCCCGTTCGTCAGGCGATCCCGAAGGGCGTGGATCCAATGCGTGCGCGCCCGAATCGCAAAGCGATGCGCGGCCGCTAAGGCGGTACTCATTCACACGCGGCCCCCGCAAGTCTCGACTCGCGGGGGCCAACCTGTATGTGGACACGAGCGTTTATGCACGCACGACAACGACACCTGCAACGAGATCGTGAAGGGTCTGCCGATTATCGTTCACGACGAAAGCACTGATGATGCTGAGCATGACCGCGCTGCGCACGACGGCACGGGCGATCATGGGTGAGCGCCCGGTGACGGGGAGTACTCGAAGTGAGGTGACGAACTGCCCGATACTCGCCCCGAAGAGCGTTTGCATGAAGATGATCTGCGCGAGAAAAAGTAGAAGGGTGGCGAGCGGGTCGTAGTGAAAAACAGCGGCCGACACCGCCGCCGCGGCAGCCCAATCGATGCACGTGGATAAGAAGCGAAGCGGGATGGGCGCGAGCGAGCCGGACCCTTGGTCTGGCAGGCCAAGACCCGCACCCGCGAAAGAGTCAGACTTACTGGCGCTGGAGACTGACTCGTCACTATTGAGGCTGCTATTCATCCCTGAACCGTACGTTCGAGCACCCGCAGTGCGCAAACCGTCCAATGTGGGGACGTAAACTAGGACGCGCAAAACACTCATAGCAATCGTGCACCCAGCACGGACGGAGGATACGTGTTCAGCAATCCCAGCGAAGCCGTGAAGTTTATCGAGGAAGAGGACGTCAAATTCATCGACATCCGCTTTTGCGACCTGCCAGGCGTGATGCAGCACTTCAATGTTCCGGCAAAGACGTTCGACGAAGAGGCGATCGCTGAGGGGCAGTTGTTCGACGGCTCGTCGATTCGCGGCTTTCAGGCAATCCACGAGTCCGATATGAAGCTCATCCCGGATCTGAGCACCGCCTACGTGGACCCATTCCGCGACCAAAAGACCCTTGTCATCAACTACGCCATCGTTGACCCGTTTACCGATGAGCCTTACAGCCGTGACCCGCGAACGGTCGCCGCGAAGGCAGAGGAATACCTTCGTTCGACCGGCATCGCCGATACCGCCTTCTTTGCCGCCGAGGCCGAGTTCTACATTTTCGATTCGGTTCGGTACCAGACCGAAGCCAAAGGCGCTTTTTACGAGATTGATTCGAACGAGGCTGCCTGGAACACGGGTCGCGAGGAAGAATTCGGTAATCAGGGCTACAAGACCGCGATGAAGGGCGGGTACTTCCCCGTTGCTCCCGTGGATCAAATGGCTGATTTGCGCGACGAAATGGTGCGTGTCCTGGACGAGGTCGGGCTCGAGGTCGAGCGCGCCCACCACGAGGTAGGCACGGGCGGCCAGCAGGAGATCAACTATCGATTTTCGACGCTTCTTCAGGCTGCCGACGACGTCATGAAGTTCAAGTACGTCATCAAGAATGTTGCGTGGGAGAACGGCCGCTCGGCGACGTTCATGCCGAAGCCAATCTTCGGCGATAACGGTTCAGGTATGCACTGCCACCAATCGCTGTGGAAGAACGGAGAGCCTCTCTTTTACGATGAGCGCGGCTACGGCGGTCTTTCGGACCTCGCCCGTTGGTACATCGGTGGCTTGATCGAACACTCCCCCGCACTCACGGCGTTCACGAACCCCACCGTCAATTCTTTCAAGCGCCTCGTGCCGGGCTTCGAGGCTCCGGTCAACATGGTCTATTCGGCCCGCAACCGCTCCGCAGCGATTCGCATTCCCGTGACGGGCAGTTCGGCGAAGGCGAAGCGCCTTGAGTTCCGTGCGCCCGACCCCTCGGCAAACCCCTACCTTGCGTTTGCAGCCCAGCTCATGGCGGGGATCGACGGGATCAGGAACCGTGTCGAGCCGCCCGAGCCGATTGATAAGGATCTTTACGAGCTTCCGCCGGAAGAACACGCGGAGATCAAGACTCTTCCCGCTTCGCTCGAGGAGGCACTTGACGCGCTCGAACGCGATCACGACTTCCTCACCGAAGCGGACGTGTTCCCGGAGGATCTTATCGAGACCTGGATCGCGTACAAGCGTGAGTTTGAGGTCGAGCCGTTTAGGCTGCGCCCCCACCCCTACGAGTTCGAGCTCTACTACGACCTGTAAGCGGAGCTAGAGCCGTGGGGCTTCGTGCTAGAGCTTGGCGTTCAGCAGCGTTAGCAAGAGTTCTTTTGGGCTCTGTGCCTCGCTGAGCGCGCAGTCATCTGGCGCGAAGTCCCACGCCTTTCGCAAGGCTTTAAAGGTTTCCCACTCGGCTTGTGATGTGCGCAGCGGAACAGCGCTGTAGCCGCCGGACTCGGGCAGGTGGATGATGAAGGCGCCCGTAAGCTCTGGCATGTCGCGAAGGGTTCCGTCATTGTCGAGGAGGTTCTCGGCGTTCATGACCGCGACTGCCTGCAGCGCGTAGTCTCCTCGCACCTTTTTGGAGGTTTTGATGTCGCCGGTGAGGAGGGTGTTGCCGATTTTGACGATCGCGTCCGTCGTGCCGGCATAACCCACCGTGCGGTTCACCACGGTTTGTTCGATCTCAATGAACTCCGGTTGGAAATCGTCGAGGAAGCCCGCGAAGCCATCGAGGCGTACGTTGGCACGCCGAACGAGCTCGCCGAGGTTCGTCTCCATGCTCAACAGGTCGCCGCCGCTGCGCATCTCGGTGGCAAGATCGCGCATGTCGGCATCAGTGGGGCGCTCGCCCGATCGCTCCCACGCCTCGCACAAGGCATGGACGTAGGTGCCGAAGTCTGCCGTTGTTTTCGTGTAGTCGGGGGCGGCTTCTGCGATGCGCTTTTGGGTGGTCCAGCTGTTGCGGTTGACGCGGCGAATTTCGTCGAAGGCACGCGACGGGTTGCGGTCGAGGTACGAGAACATCTCGAGGGCACGCTTCGAGGCCATGCGCGCGTACCATCCGTTGAGGTGATCTTTTGCGCGCATCCCGGCGACCGTGGTGATGGAGGGATGGATGAGCTTTCCTCCGGGCTCCATGCGATACATGCGTCCGCGTGCGGTTTGGGCGCTCAATTCGGGTGAGGTCATAACCTCTTCAGGCTACTCGCCGAAGATCAGGCGTTCAGCTACCTGGCGCGAGTGGCGCGTGACTTTGAGGTATCTCTCCTCGATTGCGCGGGCGTTGTCCACGGGTTCGTGCACGAGTGCTGCGAGCGCGCGCAAGTCGACCAGGTCGGTAGGGAGTGCATCGGTTTCACGCCCCCGCCACAAAAAGAGTGCGCGGCGTAGCTCCCATGCGAGGAGCCATGCTCGACGCAGCGCCTCTGCGTCGGCGCTACTCAGGTGCCCGGCGGTCTCGAGGGCGGCGAGCGCGTCGAGGGTTCCGACGGTTCGGAGGCTTACGTCGTCCCCCGCGTATTCAAGAAGAAGCCGTTGGACGCTCCACTCGACGTCGGTCGTCGCGCCGCGACCGAGTTTGAGGTGGTGCGTCGATTTCACGCCTCGCGGGAGCCTTTCCCCTTCGATGCGGGCCTTCATCCGTGCAAAATCGCGCCGATCGCAATCGTCCATACCGCCCGCGCGGTATCTCGCGCGGTCCAGGACTGCGGTCACGGCTGCCTTCGTGTCTTCGGAGCCTGCGATGACGCGGGCACGCAGCAGTGCTTGGCTTTCCCACCGTTCGGCGTGATGGGCGTAGTAGTCGTCGAAACTCGCGAGAGTGCGAACGAGCGGGCCGGAACGGCCTTCGGGGCGGAGATCGGCGTTGACGCGCATGTTGATGCCCGAGGCGGGGGCGTTGAGTATTTTCTGCACGCGTGAAGCGGCGGCGATCGCTTCTTCCGCGTCTCTCGCGCACACGAACTGGACGTCTGCATCGGAGGAAAAACCCATTTCACGAGCGCCGAACGACCCCATCGCGACGACGCAGAGCTCGACATCTGTATCCCGTTGCACGAATTCAACCGTGAAGGTGAGGATTGCCTCGGCAAGGGTCGTCAGAGACTCCCCTAGCGACGGCAGGTCGAGTAGACCGCATAGGTGCGCGATGCTGATACGGACGATTTCTCGCGCGCGCACGGTTCGAAGGGCGTCAATCACGTCGTCTTCGCTGTCCGCGCGCCCCGCGATCGCGTCAAGCTCGCCCGAAAGCTGTGCGCGGCTCAAGGGCGTCAATTGAGCATCGTTCGCGAGCCAGCGCACGGCATAGGGATGCAGTACGAGCTGTTCGCCGACGTATCGAGAGCTCGAGAGGATGCGCGTAAGACGCTCGGCGGCTGCGCCGGAGTCGCGCAACATCCCAAGGAACCAGTGCGTTTCGCGGAGGGTATCCGAAAGTCGCCGGAAGGACAGCAGGCCGAGGTCGGGATCGACACCGTTCGCGAACCATTCGAGGAAGGCGGGCAGCAGCTGTTTTTGAATCGCGGATGCTCGGCTGAGCCCCTTGGTGAGCGCATCGATGTGGTGAAGTGCGCGCTTAGGATCTCGGTAGCCGATCGCTTCGAGGCGAGCGCGCTGCTCATTGGGACTTAGCGCAATCTGGCCATCGCTCAGGCGCGCGGATGTCACGAGAAGCGGGCGGTAGTAGATCTCCTCGTGAAGCTGGCGCACGCGCCTGCGCACGGCATCGATGTCGGCGCGAAGGTTCTCCACCCGCGTGCCAATGCCGCGGGCGAGGCGCCGCTCGTCGGGGTCTGATGACGGCAGCATGTGTGTGCGCCGAAGGCGCCAAAGCTGGAGCCTGTGCTCGCATACGCGCAAGTAGCGGTAGGCATCGGCGAGCTCAACCGAGTGCTCTCGGCCCACGTACCCACCCCGGGTGAGCGCGTCCAGTGCGCTCAGGGTGCCAGCTTCGCGGATTCGCTCGTCTGTTCGCCCGTGCACCATTTGGAGCAGCTGGATGGTGAACTCAATATCGCGCAGTCCCCCGCGACCAAGCTTGAGATCCCGGTCCGCATCGGCCCTGGCAAGCACGCGGGCGCGCATCGCGCGAGTGTCCTCAACAAACCCCTCACGCGTCGAAGCCTGCCACACGAGCGGCGCCGTGAGGCGCTCAAACTCCGCACCGAGTTCGGTGTCTCCCGCGCATGCGCGGGCTTTCAACAGCGCCTGGAACTCCCACGAATGAGCCCATTTTCGATAGTACTGGGCATACGATTCGAGCGTTCGCACGAGCTCGCCGTTACGCCCCTCCGGCCTCAGGTTGGCGTCAATCTGCCACAGGCTTCCCTCCGCTGTCCGTTCCGCGCACACGCGCGCGACCTCACGCGCGAGGGCACTGCCAATGGCGGAGACCTCTTCTTGACTCACGCCGCCACGAGCGGCTTCAGCGACATACATGACGTCAACATCTGAGATGTAGTTCAACTCGCGCGCGCCAGCTTTACCCATGGCAATGATCGCGAGTCGCACCTTGTCGTGCTCGGGTGTTGCCGCGCGAGCAAGGGCGAGCGCCCCCTCGAGGGCCGCGTCGGCGAGGTCGCTGAGGAGCGTCGAGATCTCTTCCTGATGCGCAAACGGATCGGTTGCGCACACATCGAGAGCCGCGATTTGAGCGAGGAGAAAATAGTACGCGCGGCGGAAAGCATGACGCGGCGCGGGCCCCTCTTTCGCCACGGCCACGGCAGCATCCGGGTGGGTGCCGACGGCGGCGAGCATCACCTCGCGAAAACGCTCACGCGTGGGGCCGGCAAGCGTCGGACACTCGAGGATTTCTTCGAGTGCATCCACGTGACGTGCGAGCGCATCCCCGAGCGCGACCGAACTGCCGAGGATCCTCACGAGCGTGCGCCCCAGTGCTTCATCCGCAACGACCCTGTCAAACTGCGCGCTTTCGCCGGCTTCCGCTGCAGATTCGGCAAGGCGCGTCAGAGCAAGGAGCGCCTCGTCCGGGTCCGCCGACGCGCCCATGTCTCGCACAAGCGCGGGAGGAACCCGAGAGAGAGCATCACTCGCGAGGAGAGCGGCGCTCCTTTCCGTGCGGACGAAACCGAGGCGCGCCAGATCGAAGTGGCTGAATTCGCCTTCGTCTGTGCCCGCCTGGAGCGCCTGAATCGCGCCGGTCTCGAGTCTCATGCGTGGTCTAAATATCGAAGGTCGTGCGCAGCTCTGAGTCGGTGACCTGGCGGCGGTACCCCTCCCACTCACGGCGCTTATCACGCAGGATGTATTCAAAGACCTGCTCGCCGAGGACGTCAGCCATGAGCTCGGAGGTTTCGAAGCTTTCGATCGCGCGCAGAAGATCCGACGGGAGCGGCTCGATGCCCATGGCTTTTCTTTCCCGTTCAGTCAGCTCCCACACGGTGTCTTCTGCACCTTCTGGCAGCGGATATTCCTCCTCGATGCCCTTGAGGCCCGCGGCTAAGAGCGCCGCGAATGCGAGGTAGGGATTGGCGGCCGAATCGAGACCGCGGAACTCGACGCGCGAGCTCGTGCCTTTCGTAGGCTTATGGAACGGGACGCGCACGAGGGCGCTGCGGTTGTTGTGCCCCCACACGATGTAGCTCGGGGCTTCTTGTTCTCCCCACAGACGCTTGTAGGAATTGACGAACTGGTTCGTGAGGATCGAGTACTCGCGCGCGTGCACAAGCAATCCTGCGATGAAGTGGCGCGCTGTTCGCGACAACCCGTACTCGGCGCCCGGTTCGTGAAAAATGTTCGTGCCGTTTTGAAAAAGAGACAGGTGAGTGTGCATGCCGTTACCCGGGTGTTCAATCATGGGCTTCGGCATGAAGCTCGCGAATTTTCCTTCGCTGAGCGCGATGCCTTTCACGACGGCGCGAAGCGTGAGGAGGTTGTCTGCGGTCGTGAGTGCGTCCGCGTAGCGAAGGTCAATCTCGTTTTGGCCCGGCCCGCCCTCGTGGTGGGAGTACTCGACGTGAATGTTCATGCGCTCGAGCTCTCGCATAGCGTCGCGTCTAAACCGACTACCGTCGACTCGCTGCACGTAGTCAAAATACCCGCCCTGATCGACGGGGGTAAGGCCAACCCCCTGTTCATAGGCCCGTTCGAACAGGTAAAACTCCACTTCGGGATGGGTAAAAAATTCGAGGCCTTTGGCTTCGGCACGCGCGAGGGCATCGCGAAGAACCCGGCGAGGATCCGAAGCTGCCGGCTCGGAATCGGGCGTGAAGACATCACAGATCATGACGCCCGCTTCGCCTCCGCGCGGCGCCCCCATAACCCGAAAGGTCGAGGGATCTGGGCGCAAAAGCATGTCGGATTCATAGGAGCGGGTCAGGCCCTCGATCGCGCTCCCGTCAATTCCGATCCCTTCGTCAAAGGCTTTGTCGAGATCGTGGGGAGAAATCACGATCGACTTGAGCCGCCCCACGACATCACTGAACCATAGGCGGATGTAATCGATCCCCTGTTCCTCGACCTGCCTGAGCACTGAATCCTGGTGGCGTTCCATACATCAATTGTGCCCCACACCCACTGCGCCTCAGAAGTCCCCCGCCGAGCCGACTACGCTGAGGTCGCACCCGCTGCATTGGACACGCACGAAAGGAATTCCCGTGAGCGAGAGCGCCACACCGCGCAAGGTCCGCACCCACACCCTCCACGATTTCAAGAGGGAGGGCCGGCCAATCACGATGCTCACGAGCTACGACACGTTCAGCGCCCGCATTTTCGATGAGGCCGGTATCGATGTTCTTCTCGTGGGAGATTCTGCCGGAAACACCGTGCTCGGGTACGACTCGACCGTGTACACCAAGCATGAGGACATCGTGCGCTTTACGGGGGCCGTTGCTCGCTCGTGCACGCGGCCCCTAGTTCTTGCCGACCTCGCTTTTGGGACTTACCAAGCGAGTGTTGAGGACGCGGTGCGTCACGGTGTCGAACTCATGCAGGCGGGGGCACACGCGGTCAAGCTCGAGGGCGGCCGTGAAATCCTTCCCCAGGTTGAGGCGCTCGTCAACGCGGGAATCCCCGTGTGCGGGCACGTGGGATTCACGCCTCAGTCGGTCAATCAGCTCGGTGGGTTTAAGGTGCAGGGCCGCGGGGAGGGGGCCGACGCTCTCCTGGCCGACGCGGTTGCTCTCGAAGAGGCTGGCGCCTTCGCCGTCGTCCTCGAACTCGTGCCGGCTCCTCTCGCTACACGCGTGAGCGAAACGCTCGAAGTACCAACGATCGGCATCGGCGCGGGGGCAGGATGCGATGGTCAGGTACTCGTGTGGCAAGACATGGCGGGGCTGAGCGGCTTCGAACCTCGATTCGTCAAGGCGTTTGCCGACCTGCGCTCCGAACTGTCAAGGGCGGCGCGAGAATACGCCGACGCTGTGCGCGCGAAAAGCTTCCCCGCGCCCGAGCACACCTTCGAACAATAGTGAGGTCGATGCACTACCGGTCTTCGTCGTCCTGATCGTCGTCGCGGTAGTACTCGTTCCACTCCTCGGTTTCTTCCTCCCACTGTTCGTTGTGTTCAGCCGCGCTTTCAAGCGCGTGCTGAGCCGCTTCGCGGGTCGGGTACGGGCCCATGAGCTCAATCGCCGGGCTCTGCATACCTTCTTCGATCTCAGAGGTCTTGGTGTTGTAATAGAACTCGCTCATCACACGGCCTTTCGTTAGTCGTTATCCAGATGAACCTGCCAAACTGGTAACCATGACTGTAGACCACTGGCTTCGCCCCGAAAACCGTTCCGTGCTTGAACCGGGTACCATCGGCCCCCTTCGACAGGTTCCCCCGTCGATCGCGCGACCTGAATACGCGTTCAAAGACGAGGCCAAATCCGATAATTGCGGCCCCTACGTGCAAACCCCGGAGGTCATCGAGCGCGTGCGCCGTGCCTCCGCCATTGCCGCAATCGCGCTGAGAGAAGCGGGCAAGGCGGCACAACCGGGTATCACGACCGACGAGATCGATGCCATCGTCCACGAGGTCATCCTCGATCACGGCGCCTACCCCTCGACGCTTGGATATTTGAGCTTCCCGAAGTCGTGTTGCACGAGCCTCAACGAAGTGGTGTGCCACGGCATCCCCGACTCCACCGTCATGGAAGAGGGCGACATTCTCAACGTTGATGTCACCGCGTACCTCGATGGCGTGCACGGCGATACGAACGCGACATTCCCCGTCGGCGAGATCGCTCCGGAAGCAGCGGATCTCATCGAACGCACTGAGGAAGCGATGTTCCGCGGGATCCGAGCCGCGAAGATCGGCCGCGAGGTCAATGTCGTGGGCCGCGTGATCGAGAAGTACGTGGGCCGCTTCGGCTACGAATCGGTCCGGGAGTTCACGGGGCACGGTGTCGCCGAGGGTTTCCACAACGGCCTGATCATCCCCCACTACGATTCCGCGCCTCATTACGACGACGTCATCGAACCCAACATGATTTTCACGGTCGAGCCAATGGTGACGCTCGGCTCACGTGAGTGGGATCAGTGGGACGACGGCTGGACGGTCACGACACGCGATAAGGGCTATACGGCGCAGTTTGAGCACACCTTCCTCATCACCGAGGACGGCTACGAGGTTCTGACCGATCCGGACGCTGAGATTTCCGCGTAGACTAAAGGACATTGTCACCCCGCAAGGAGAAACCTTTCACCATGGCCAAGGAAGCATTCGGAATCGATATCGGCGGCAGCGGCATCAAAGGTGCGCCCGTTAATCTGAAGAAGGGGGAACTCGCCCACAAGCGCGTGCGCATCCCCACGCCTCAACCGGCAACCCCCGATGCGGTCGCGAAAACGGTCAAGGAGCTCATCGACTCCTTTGATGTTCCCGCGGACATGCCCGTGGGCGTGACCTTCCCCGCGATCATTCAGCACGGGGTCGCGAAGTCAGCGGCAAATGTCGACGATTCGTGGATCGGCACCGATGTCGATACCCTCCTGTCTGAGGTCACGGGCCACTCGGTCTTCGTTGTCAACGATGCTGACGCCGCCGGCATCGCCGAAATGGAGTTTGGCGCAGGCAAGGACAAGTCCGGCCTTGTCATCATGACGACTCTCGGCACCGGAATCGGCTCGGCAATGTTTATGGACGGCAAGCTCATTCCTAATTCGGAACTCGGCCACCTCACGTACGAGGGAAAGAGCTTTGAGAAGTTCGCCGCGAGCTCGGTTTTCGAGAAGGCCGGTATCAGCTACGAGGAATGGGCCAAGGAGCGCCTGCAAAAGTTCTACGGCCACGTTGAGTTCCTTTTCTCCCCCGATTTGTTCATCGTGGGCGGTGGCGTGTCGAAAGACGCGAAGAAGTACCTTCACTTCCTCGATCTCAAAACCGAGATCGTGCCCGCGAAACTCCGCAACGAAGCAGGCATCATCGGTGCGGCCGCACTTGCGCACGCCGAGCGTAAGCTCGAAGTGAAAAAAGACAAGGGCGAGAAGAAGGCCAAAAAAGACAAGAAGAACGAATCGGCGGCGGAACTCGCTGCTGAGTCGGTCGAAGAGGCCTGAGGCGAAGGGTATCGGGGGCGCCTAAGGCGCGGACCAGCCAGCCTATAAGCCGGGTTCTGTTTCAACAGTCATCTATCTAGGATCGCCGTTACCGACGACCTCGAGCGGCCTACCCGGAGACTCGGCCTGGCAGCCTTGGCGCCTCCTGCATGACCTTGCTCCCGGTGGGGTTTACCGTGCCGGCACCATCGCTGGCGCCGCGGTGGTCTCTTACACCACCCTTTCACCCTTACCTGCGTAGCAGGCGGTTTGCTTTCTGTGGCACTGGCCCGCGGATCACTCCGGGTGGGTGTTACCCACCACCGTGCCAGGGGGAGCCCGGACTTTCCTCGAGGCAATACCTCGCGACTGTCCAGCTGACTGGTCCAGTCCTCAACTTTACTCCACGCCCGCCCAACAGGAGCACGCGCGAGATGTTAATTCTCTTACCACCCTCGGAAACGAAAACTCGCCCCACCGCCCTCGAAGCACCGAGTCTCGATCTCGCCTCGATGTCGTGGGGTGAACTACGTGAAGCACGTGAGGACATGCTGGGCGCGGCAAAGCTCACTGCCGAGAGCGACACCGCGATGAGCGCACTCAAAATCCCGACTACTCAACCGGAGCTGCGCGAGCGCATGGCCCACCTCGAGCGGGAACCGGTCGCGCCGCCACTCGAGGTGTATTCGGGAGTTCTCTACGATGCCCTCGGCACGGTCTCCGTGTCCGACGGCTGCCGGCTTCTCGTCCAGTCCGCACTCTTTGGGGTGGTCGACTGCACCGAGGACCTCATCCCTGCCTATCGTCTTTCAGCGGCAAGCGAAGTGTTGGGACTCGGAAAAGTCTCGACGTGGTGGAAGCAGCATCTCAAAGACATTGGCGCAGCAATCGAGGAAAGCGGCGAGATCGTGATCGATTGCCGCTCTGGTGCGTATCGCTCGATGATGCCACTTAAGGGCGCACAGGTTCTCGAGGTGTCCCCGGTAGCGGTGCGCGATGGCACACGTCAGGTGATCAGCCACGACGCTAAGCGTTACCGAGGCCTCGTTGCGCGTGCTCTTTGCGCGGCGCCAGAGGCTGCGACAACAGCTGAGGGCGTCCTCGACGTGCTCACCTCCGCCCTCGGCGATGCATTAGATTTCGAGATCACCGATGGCAAAACTCGACGGACGCTCACCGTGATCGACGATTGGGAGCGCCGCTGACGTTCACTGCCCGTAGTGGCCCACGACCTCTTTCCGGCCCGTATCGATGGTGACGTCCCCACCGTAAGGGATGACGTACTGCGGGCGCGTGTGTCCGAAAGGAACACCGAAACACACGGGAAGACCCGGCGCGTATCGCGAAAGTTCGGCGAGCACGTAATCACGCTGCGCCGCACGGCGAGCCGCGCGCACATTCTCGGGAGCGGGTTGGTCCCGGTCGTCGACGACGGGCCGCGCGACGAGCATCCCGGCGGCGACTTCGAGGTAGCCGCGCTCTCCCATTCCACGGATCCAGCGGCCCACGAGGTCGGGGCTCGGGAGCATTTCCGATGTTTCACACACGAGTATTGCGCCCTCGAGTTCGGCCGGGTCGGGCAGACGGTCCGCCCACGCGAGTTGGTCGAGCACCTCGAGGCAGCCTCCCCACGTTCGCCCGCGTACACGTGTTTTCGCGCCGTAGAACTCGTACGGTGCCGAGGCTTCGCGGGGAGAGGCCTCGGTGAGGGCGCGCTCCTCGCTCCAGTCGTATCCGTAGTCTTGGCTATCGGCCGGAAGTGTATAGGCGATATCCCCCGTGCCCGTGAGCGCCGCGCGAAGGGAGGCGACGTGTTCGCTATCAACCGTCGGGCCGCTACCGAGGTGCACCTGGGTCGAGCCGCCGTAGTAGCTCGAAAGGCCCTGTGCATAAAGCCAGTTACTCAGGTTCGTGTTATCGCTGTAGCCGAAGAACGGTTTTGGGTCGGCGAGGGGAAGCGTCGGGTCAAGGTGACGAAGAATCCGTATTTGATCGTCCCCGCCGATGGTTGAGACCACCGCGCGGATCTCGGAATCGGCAAAAGCGGCGTTCACGTCGCGGGCACGCTCCTCGGGGCTCGCGCCAAGTGCACGGGTCGTGGGGTATTCGACGACCTCGAGCCCGAAGATCTCCTCGAGCCGTCTCATCGCCTGCTCGTGGATGGCCGGGAAATACGCCGGTGCGGCCCACGCGGGCGAGAGCACGGCAACCTTGTCACCCTCGCGCACGGACGCCGGCTTGACGAGAGGCTTCATCGCGCTGCTCCCGTGAACGGGTCGCTCGAGATTTCGGATACCTCGACCTCGAGGTCGGGGAACTCTGCCCGGAGAGTTTCCGCGAGATGCGGCAGGTAGAGGTACTCGCTCGCGTAGTGCGGAAGGTCGATGAGCGCGGGCACGCGAGAGTGATCCGCACGCGATTCGAGGTGCTCGAGCGCCGGGTGGTGGCGAAGATCCGACGTGATGTAAAGATCCACCCCCGCGTCCGTTGCAGCCTCAAGAAAAGAGTCCCCGGCGCCCGGGCACACCGCAATACTGCGCACCTCGCGATCCGCTTCGCCGGTATACAGGACCCCTTGAGCAGTGGCGGGCACGCTCTTCGCGATAAGCCGGGCCACGTCACCGACGGTCGACGGCTGCGCACACTCTCCCACGGCACCAAGGCCGAAGAAGGACTCATCGTCCACGGGCCTACCCGGCTCAAGCGCCCTGGCGTCGGAAAGGCCCAGCAGCTCGAGCCATGCCCCGACGGTGCCGTTTCGCGAACGGTCGCTGTTGGTGTGACCGCACCACAGCCCTCCGCGTGAGCGGAGGATCTCGGTCGCCACCGCCCCCTTACCCGTCGTTGCCGGCAGAAAGTTCGCGCCTCGTAGCAGCAACGGGTGGTGCGTGATGAGGAGCGTTCCTTCACGCTTCGCAGCCTCGCGAGCCTCGGCAACCGTCGGATCCACCGCGAGGCGTATCCGCTGAACCTCCCAGGAGGGGTCCCCGAGCACGAGGCCCACGCGGTCCCACTCTTCCGCCCATTGGAGCGGGTAGAGGCTCTCGAGCAGCGCGGTCACGCGGTCGATGGTCGTCATGGGTTGTACCTCAGCGGTTGTCGGTGAACGAGAGTCAGGATTGCGATCCGCGCGCAGCTTGAGCTTCGGCGAGGGCCGCCTGATAGGCCTTCCACGGCATGAGCACGCACTTCACGCGGCCGGGAAACTTTGCTGCGCCCACGAGTGCGATCCCATCACCAATGATGTCTTCGTCGCCTTCGTTTTTGCCGCGAGAGTGCATGACCTCGTCGAAGTGGTCAAACGTCTTCTGTGCATCCTGGAGGCTCTCGCCGATGAGCAGATCGCTCATGATGGAGGCGGAGGCGCGGCTCATGGCGCACCCCGTCGCGTCATAGGACAGATCCGTGATCGTCGGGTTGTCCGCGTCGCCATCAAGCTGGAGGCGCAGCGTGATCTCGTCCCCACACGTCGGGTTGACGTGGTGAACTTCGGATTGGAACGGCTCGCGAAGCCCAAAATTCTGGGGGCGCTTGTCGTGCTCGAAAATGAGCTCGGAGTACATCGCATTGAGGTTCATCGATCAAATCCTTTGAAAAACGAGATGGCTTCCTCGAGTGCAGACGCGAGGCGGTCAACTTCGTCGATTGTGTTGTACACGCTGAAACTTGCGCGCGTCGTTCCGTGAACACCATATCGACGATGAAGCGGCCACGCGCAATGATGCCCCACGCGTACTTCAACCCCAAGGGAGTCGAGAACGTGGCCGATGTCGTGAGGGTGCCGCCCCTCGACGCTAAAAGCAACAGCACCCACGCGTCCGGTACTCGGCCCCTTGCCGATAATCCGTACGCCGTCGATCTGCGAGAGGTTGTCGAGAGCCCGTGCGGTCAGGTCAGCTTCGTGGGCGGCAACGTTCGCCATGCCCAGGCTGCGGAGGTATCCGACGGCCGCCTCAAGCCCAATGGCCTGGGAGATCATCGGGGTTCCCGCCTCAAAACGGGCCGGAGGCTCCGCAAACGTCGTGTGATCCATGTGGACAACTTCGATCATCGACCCTCCGAGCAAGAAGGGTGGGAGCTCGGCGAGCAGTTCGTAGCGCCCCCACAGTGCGCCGATGCCCGTGGGCCCGAGCATCTTGTGCCCCGAAAACGCAAGAAAATCGACGCCGAGCTCCGCGACATCGATCGGCATGTGAGGTGTGGATTGGCATGCGTCGAGCACTGTAAGGGCACCGACATCGCGGGCACGCGCCACGAGAGTGGAAACCGGATTGATCGTGCCGAGCACATTGGATTGATGCGCGAAAGCGAAAACCTTCGTGCGTTCATTCAGCAGCGAATCTATATCGGTGAGGTCGAGCTCGAAATCGTCCGTCAGGGGGATGTAGCGAAGCGTTGCTCCCGTGCGGCGGGCAAGTTCCTGCCACGGCACGAGGTTCGAATGGTGCTCCATCTCGGTGACGAGAATTTCATCGCCTTCGTGCACGCATAGGTGTTCCGGCGTTGACGAGTCTGCATTACCGAGTGCATACGCCACGAGGTTGAGTGCCTCGGTCGCATTCTTGGTAAAGACGAGTTCCCGAGGGTCCGTCGCACCAATAAAACTAGCGATGGATTCGCGCGCCCCCTCGTAACGATCCGTTGCCGCCTCCGCGAGCTGGTGGGCGCCGCGCTTAACCGCCGCGTTGCTCGCCGTGAGAAACGCGACTTCAGCATCGATCACGCTCTGGGGGCGCTGACTTGTCGCCCCCGAGTCCAGATACACCAGCGGTCTCTCATCCGCGAGGTTCTGATGGAGAATCGGGAAGTCGCGGCGGATAGCCTCGACGTCGAGTCCGGGATGCTGCGCGGACACTTCAGGTGTCATGGATGAATGCTCCTTGTCGACCGTTCGAGCGTGCGCAAACCAGTATAGAAATTTTGCAACACGAAAAGCGCAAATCTGTGGGAAATGTGTCAGAGCCTCACACGAGCCGTTCGGGCCACGGGCCCCTTCCTTCGTCCGGAGCGAAGATACAAGCGCTGCGCCCGCATTGGCGACACGCCGTGCGCTCACCGCGACTGAGCAACCAGAACACAACGTCACAACACCCTCACTCTTCGCGAAGAGCAAGGGTTGCGATGGTGGACCTAGCAGAAAGCTTGTAGAAACTCGCCCCACCGGTGGGTTCCATGAGATCACTGCACCGGACGAACCGCAGTCGCGCGGGGCGCCTGCCCAACGTGAGCCAGAACCGGTAAGTCCGTACCGCAGCATCGGTAGCGAGGCAGTCAACTCTCTGGATCGGCGGTATCACGATGGCAAAGCGCTCCGCGCGATCGCGAACGATGTCGGCATCAGCCCGTCCGACTATCGGCGCACTGCGAAGGGGCGCACTCTCACGGAGACCAGTCCGTGGCCATCAGCAATGCACGGCGGCCCCGAATCAAAAGGCCCCCTCACGACAGGAGTGCCGTGAGGCCGTCGGAGAGAATCTCGCGTGGGCTGACGTGGTGCGTCGCGTGGAGCCGCGCATAGGTAGGAGCTTGGTCAGGGTCAATGGCGACGCGCTTCTCGTCAGACGCCATGGGTGCGGTCAGCGAAGCGCCAATCACCAGGTTGGACAATAGGTAGGCAGTTCCCAGCGGATCCGGGGTACCCGCTTGTTCGACCAGGACGCACATCCGCTCGGAAAGGGCCAGGTACGCCGGGCCCCTGGGAGCGCGCATACCGATGACCTGACCGGCCCACCGGTGGGTCGTGAGGTGTGCGAAGAAGGCGTGCATCAGGGCAGACAGGTCGGCGTTGCGGATCGACTCGGACATCACAGGATCGTCTGCAAGCGCTGTGTCGAGGGCGAGGTCGAACAGGTCGTCGACGGATTCGACGCGGGAGTACAAGCTGGCTGGAGCGACACCCACCTGTTGTGCCACAGATCGCAGGGTGAGGGCCCTCAACCCGCCTTCGTCCAGCAGCCTCACCGATGCCCTCGCAACCTCCCCGATGTCCACTGCGCGAAGGCGTCGCACAGGTTTGCGATGTTCCCAGTAGCTCACCCCACCAGCCTAACCAAACACGCTTCCGTTAGCTATCCATTCTATGTTAGGTTTCGAGCATGCTGGATGCCACCACCCTCCCGATCACCTTTGAGAACACTCGCCTACGCCCCCTCTTTGAGCTGGACGCAGGCGCGTATGCAGCCGGCACCAAGGATGAAGCTGTGCGGCGCTTCGGCCACCTGCCCGAGTCCGACTACACCCCCGAGTCCGTGCGACGGATGATCCGTGACGAGGTTGCTGAGGGTCTGTCGTCCGGCACGCTGGCAGTTCTCGCACTTGCCGACGCCGAGACGGACCGGTTTGTGGGCTCCTTGGTGCTCTTCGACGTCAGCTCCGAGGCTGCCGAGGTCGGGTTCTGGATTCATCCGGATGCGCGGGGAGCAGGGCACGCTCGTCGGGGCCTGGAGTTGGCATCGCGCTTCGCACGCAACAGTGGACTGCGAACCTTGACAGCACGCACGCTCCTGGAGAACAGGGCCTCCCAGCGGTGCTTGACGAACGCAGGGTTCCATGAGGTCGAGCGAGCCGTCGGGACCACGCCCGCAGGACAGCGCGAGGAACTTTTCCATTACCGGCGCGATCTCAAGCCCACCGCCCAGTGGCCGTTGGCGACGGAGCGGCTTCGGCTCCGTCCGCATAACGCCGACGATACCGAATGGCTTCACGAGCTGTACTCGCGACCCGACGTTGCCCGCTACCTGCTGGACGAGCCATGGACCGCGGAAGTCACCCACGACAAGCTCACCGAACGTCTAGCGAAGACTGACATCGATGGCGAGAGTGGCGCGCTTGCGCTGGTCATCGAGCATGACGGCGTCCCAATCGGAGACGTCGCGTTGTGGCTCACCGATCACGAGCACCGTCAAGGCGAGATCGGGTGGGTTCTCGACCCAGCGCACGGTGGGCAAGGTTTCGCCAGCGAAGCCGTCCGAGCAGTACTCGCCCTCGGGTTTGACCACTACCGGCTCCACCGCATCACCGCGCAGGTGGATGCCCGCAACAGCGCCTCGGCAGCACTGGCTCGTCGTGTCGGGCTCCGGCTCGAAGCACGTCACGTCCAGGACTGGTTCAGCAAGGGCGAATGGACCGACACCCTCATCTTCGCGCGACTTGCCTCCGAGCACATGCGCCAATGATCAGGAGTCTGACTTTCAGGCTCCCTGTATACGACCCCCAAATCTACCGCGCTCTGACGACGTATCGGAATATTGCAAGGCTGAGATGACTCAAGATCCCCTGCGCCGGCCTCGCAGCGCACACGGCGGTTCGTGCTCACCGCCGTTTCTCTCGGTTTGCTGCTTGCAACGGTCGACACTTCGATTCTCTACGTGGTCGTGCCTCTTCTGACGGACGAGTTGTCGGCGAGCGTAAGTGAGTCACTGTGGATCATCAACATGTACCCCCTCGTCATGACTGGCCTACTGCTGGGCACCGGGACGCTCGGGGATAGGTTCGGACACAAGCTGGTGTTCCAGATTGGCATCAGCGCGTTCGGGATAGCTTCCCTACTCGCAGCCTTTTCTCCAAACGTGTGGGTGCTGATCGTCGCGCGGGCACTACTCGCGGTGGGTGCAGCACTGATGCTGCCCGCGACACTCGCGATCATCCGGTTCACGTTCGAGGACGAGGATGAGCGCAACGTCGCCATCGCTGCTTGGTCGAGTGTCTCGATCGGTGGCATTGCCTTCGTGACCGGACGATGACCCGTCGTTTGTGTTCTCATTCGAGGATGATGAACTCCTCTGAGCTAACCCGTCACTGGAAGCGTTGGTATTTCCCGAGGTGAACTGGGCAACTCCTACCATCGCAAGAAACGCAACGACAGCAACAATTGCGACAACAATGTACGCGGTGCGCCTACGCCCCCCGTTTGGCTGTGCGCGATGAACCGTTGACCATAAGTCACACCTTAACGCTCCAGAACACAAAAATCTCGGGACATCGAGCGAACGTTGACTCGAGGCACTTTGACCGATCATCCAAGAGTCGACTTCACCGCGGTTGAATTGGTTGATGCTGATGGTCCATACCTTCTAGGGGCGGTCGTCGTAGCAGGGCCACGTCAACATGACCGAACCCCAAGAGGTGTGTTACGGTGCCCGGGGAGAGCGCGTCTGAGGAGACCTCGGCCCCCCCGAGACCGCAGGCAGATGCCAACTTATCGCCGGCGATTCGCCGCCTCAATTGAAGAGGGGAAAAATGACCATCCTTCGCGGACCATTCGAGGTCACCACTGACAGTGAGCCCCCTTTCTATGAGCAGGACGGGGTCACAATCAACCGCAATGTGGTGCGTAAGACCTTCACAGGTGCGGTCACCGGCACCTCCGAAGCGCATATGATCGCAGCGCGCACCCCGGATCCCGGTTCGGCTGGTTATGTCGCGATCGAACACTTCACCGGCACCCTTAATGGCAAGGAAGGCACCTTCGTCTTGCAACACCATGGAATCGTCGCTCATGGGGAACCGGAGTTGTCCGTGGTTATCGTTCCTGGGACGGGTACTGGTGAGCTGACCGGGATCAGTGGCACCTTGACCATCGACGACGTTGACGGTGACCACTCCTATACGTTTGACTACAAACTCGCATGACTCGCTGGCTTGTCATGCCGCGTGGCATCAACGTAGGCAACAACAACCGGGTACCAATGTCTGAACTGCGTTCCGCGCTCACTGACGCGGGGTTCGAGGCTGTCGTCACGATTGGTCAAAGTGGGAACATTATTGCCTCTCGGTCAGGGAGTGAGGATCAAGTTATCATTGAGGTGCAGTCGGTAATGGCTGATGCCTTTGGAGTTACGGTCCCCATGGTGGTGCGGCAAGCCGACGAAGTACGCGAGGTCTTGGCGAGCAATCCTTTAGCAGACGTCGCTACCGACTATTCCAAGTACTTGGCTATCTTCCTGTCTGCAACGCCCGCTATGGCGGAAGTTGCGGCCCTAGAGTCAGAAGATGTCAGTCCTGAAGTAGTACGGCTCATCGGGCGCACCGCGTTCGTGTGGACCCCTGGTGGCGTCAAGGCGATGAAGGTCTCACATACTGCCTTGGAGAAGCGCTTCGGGGGGACGGCGACCGCTCGAAATTGGAACACGCTCATGAAGATCGCTACCAAGCTCTAACCGCAACCCAAGGGGAATCAGCGGATTGCCCCGGGCACGATGGCACCGCCGGACAAGTTTCTTGCTTCCCACTGTCTAGCGCGAGACCGACGGGCTTCTCAGGCGAGCGTGTTGTGCATCATCTTCTGCGACTATCTACGACATGCACCGCAGTGTCATGCACCCGCTCCGCGATCCTCGCCGAACGCGCCGAAGCTGAGATCGAAAGCACCTACCAGCGCAACTCCCTGAGCCCAACCCAGGCTGAGCACGTCCGGAAGGTCCTCAACGACGTGTTCGACCAGCTCGAAGGATCCAGCGAGGACGAACGCATGCTCCTGACCGCCCAGCGCGACAAGCTCGAAGCCGAACGCCTCAAGCTCGTCCAGGCCCACTACGCCGACGCGATCCCCCTCGACCTCCTCAAGAGCGAGCAAGACCGCATCCGCGCCAGCCTCGACCAGATCAGCACACGGCTCGACAACCTCACCGACACCTACGCCGAGGCCCGAACAGGCTTGGACCGGCTCACCAAACTCCTCGACAACCTCTACAACAAGTGCGCCCCAGCCGAACGACGCATCCTCAACCGCGCCTTGTTCACCCGCATCACCATCGACGATGAAGAAAACGCCACCTGCACACCCGAGCAGACCACCCCCACCGTCCTTGCCCACACCAGCATCGGCGCCCCGGTGCACGTCACCGCAGAAACAAAACTGCCCCGCCATCAGGCGGGGCAAGTTTCGATTTTCTCATCTTACGTGGGTCTTGAGGGACTCGAACCCCCGACATCCACGGTGTAAACGTGGCGCTCTAACCAACTGAGCTAAAGACCCGCGCGGACTATCGTCGCACGAGCGGCCGGATTCGGCAAAACGGGAAGCGGAAAGGCGTCGGAAAACTCTTCCGCGAAAACTACGACCGCGAGGCCAACCGCGTGCCAGACCAATCCGGCGCAAGCGAAACCGCATTCATTCCGCGCAAGCCGGCGGTGTTCGCCGCTTCCTGGATATCCGCGGGATCCACGTGACCCGGGCGGCCGGGTTTCGGCGTGAGCAGCCATACGGGCCCTCCGGCGACGAGGCTCGACAGGCAATCGACGAGCGCATCGGTGAGATCACCGTCACCATCGCGCCACCACATAATGACACCGTCCACGATCTCGCGGGAGTACTCATCTTCGAGGTCGGCGTCGATAAGGTCCTCGATGGCATCGCGAAGGTCGAGATCTACATCGTCGTCATACCCGAATTCCTGCACGAGCTGGCCTTCGTGGAACTCAAAAACTTCGGCAAGGTTGTCGCTCGAAGCTGCAACCGGTGACAAGGGGCGACTCCTTCGGAGGTCGGAAATGAGATGGAGGATCTCGGGACGCTCCAACTGTACCTAAGGACTCCGGCGGTGTCACTCACAAAAACACGACGTGAAACCACGCCCGAAGTATGAGACCCGCGGCACCTTTAACCGCCCCGCGCTCACCTCTCGTTCGGGCGCACGCTATACGCTAGGACGGCACAATGGCGGGCCTTTAGGCACAGCCCTTTTCACTCACACCATGAGGGAGAACAACAGCGTGAACTCGAACGACATCACCGGGCGTCAAGGGATCGGTCTTCCCAGCCACGCGAACGACGTGGATCCCGAAGAAACGAGGGAGTGGATCGACTCGCTCGACGCGGTCGTAGCGAACAGCGGCGCGGAGCGTGCCTCCCACATCGTCGGCAACCTCCTCACGCGCGCACGCGAAAAGAATGTTGACGTTCCAAGCGTGGAAAACACCGACTACGTCAACACCATCGCCGCGAAGGACGAGCCCGAGTACCCGGGCGATCTCGACATCGAGAAGTCGATCCGACGGGCCGTGCGCTGGAACGCAGCAATGCAGGTTCATCGCGCACAGCGCCCCGAAATCGGCGTCGGTGGCCACCTCTCGAGCTACGCCTCCATTTCCACCGTCTACGAGGTTGGCTTCAACCACTTCTTCCGCGGTCGCGAACACCGCGGCGGTGGCGACCAGGTGTTCTTCCAGGGCCACGCCTCCCCCGGTATCTACTCGCGAGCCTTCCTCATGGGGCGCCTGAGTGAAAAGGATCTCGACGGTTTCCGCCAGGAAAAGTCGAACCCGCACGGAATCCCCAGCTACCCGCACCCGCGCGCGATGCCGGAGTTCTGGCAGTTCCCCACCGTTTCGATGGGCATCGGCCCCGTCAACGCAATTGAGCAAGCATCCATTAACCGCTACCTCCACAACCGTGGCCTGAAGGACACGAGCGAGCAGCACGTGTGGGCGTTCCTGGGCGACGGCGAAATGGACGAGGTCGAATCGCGAGGCGCCCTCCACATCGCCGCTAACGAGCAACTCGACAACCTCACGTTCGTCGTCAACTGCAACCTCCAGCGCCTCGACGGCCCCGTGCGTGGCAACGGCAAGATCATTCAGGAGCTTGAAGCCCAGTTCCGCGGCGCGGGCTGGAATGTCGTGAAGGTCGTGTGGGGCGAGGGCTGGGACAAGCTCTTCGCCGCAGACACCGACGGCGCCCTCGTGGACCTCATGAACACAACCCCCGACGGCGACTTCCAAACGTTCCGCGCCGAATCGGGCGGCTTCATCCGCGATAACTTCTTCGGCCGCGACCCGCGCACGAAGGCCCTCGTCGAAGACATGAGCGATGCCGACATTTGGTGGGGTCTCAAGCGCGGCGGCCACGACCCCAAGAAGATCTATGCGGCGTTCAAGCATGCCACGACAGTCAAGAACGGCAAGCCGACCGTCATCCTCGTGCACACCATTAAGGGGTACGTGCTCGGCAAGAACTTCGCGGGCCGTAACGCGACCCACCAGATGAAGAAGTTCACGATCGATGACCTCAAGCAGCTGCGCGACACGCTGCACATTCCGTTCACTGATCAGCAACTCGAGGCTGATCTTTACAACCAGCCGTATTACATGCCGGCCGAAGACTCGCCCGAAATGCAGTACATGCGCGAGCGCCGCGCAGAACTGGGTGGTGTTGTTCCCGATAACCGCCACAAGAAGGCGACGTTCACGGTTCCCGGCGAGAAGACTTGGGCCGTCGCGAAGCGCGGCTCCGGTAAGCAGGAGGTCGCCACGACGATGGCACTCGTGCGCCTTCTCAAGGACCTCATGCGCGATAAGGAAACCGGCAAATACTGGGTTCCGATCATTCCCGATGAGGCCCGCACGTTCGGCCTCGACGCGATGTTCCCGACCGCGAAGATCTACAACCCGAAGGGCCAGAATTACCTTTCGGTGGACCGCGATCTCCTCCTGGCGTACAAGGAATCCTCGCAGGGTCAGATCAAGCACATGGGCATTAACGAGATCAGCTCGACGAGCGCCTTCACGGCTGCGGGTACGGCCTACTCGACGCACGAAGTACCCCTCGTGCCGTTCTACATCTTCTACTCGATGTTTGGCTTCCAGCGCACCGGCGACTTCTTCTACGCCGCCGGCGACCAGATGGCCAAGGGCTTCGTGATCGGCGCAACGGCCGGCAAGACGACCCTCGCGGGTGAAGGTCTCCAGCACATGGATGGCCACTCCCCGCTGCTCGCGTACACGAACCCCGGTGCGGTTATTTACGACCCCGCCTACGGTTACGAGATCGGGCACATCGTGCGCGATGGCCTGCAACGCATGTACGGGGAAAACGAAGAGCGCCTCCAGGAAGTCTTCTACTACCTGACCGTGTACAACGAGCCGATCCACCAGCCCGTCGAACCCGAGAATGTCGATGTCGAGGGCATCATCAAGGGCATGTACAAGGTCGATGACGTTCAAGAGGGCGACGGCCCCGTTGCCCAGCTCATGGCCTCGGGCGTTGCAGTCCCGTGGACTCGCGAAGCACGCGATCTTCTCTACAGGGACTGGGGCGTTCGCTCGGCTGTATGGTCGGTGACCTCGTGGAGCGAGATGCGCAACGACGCACTCGCCGCGGACAAGCACAACTTCCTCCACCCCGAAGAGGAACCCAGGACGCCGTGGATGGTCGAGAAGCTCAAGGGCGCCGAAGGCCCGTTCGTGGCGACCACGGACTTCGACTACCTCGTTCCCGACATGATCCGCCCCTGGATGCCGAACGACTATGCCGTTCTCGGCGCCGAAGGCTGGGGGTTCTCAGACACGCGTGCTGCGGGCCGCCGCTACCTGCACATTGACCGCGAGTCGCTCGTCGTGCGCGCTCTCAAGTCGCTCGCGGATCAAGGCACGATTGACCGGTCGATCGTCAAGCAGGCCATCGACAAGTACGATCTGCTGAACGTCAACGCCGGTTCGTCCGGTGGCGCAGGCGGGGACGCCTGAGCATCATGGCCGCTGAACTGCCGTGGCTTAGAGTCGACGCGTCCGCGCCGAACGCCGCAGCGCAGCTACATGATTCAATCGCGAATGCCGCGGCGGAGGGCACTCTCGCCCCGGGTGAGAAGTTGCCCTCCGTCCGTGCACTCGCGGAAGCCTGCCACGTCGCACCGAACACTGCGGCGAAGGCCATTAAGTCACTTGCGGCGGCAGGTATTGTGGAAACCGATGGGCGTCGGGGCACGCGCATAAAACCCTGGGGCGAGGTAGAACGCTCGCTTCAAGAGGCTCTTGCGCATGCCGCGCGCCTGGCAGTTTCATCGGGGGTGGGGGCCGACGCCTCCCTCGCGATGTTCGAGGCCGCGCTCCGCACGGAAGCGGCCTCCTCTCGTTCGACAGTGTGAAAGGACAGTGGCGTGCTCGTCATTGCATCGCCCGGGCAGGGCGCTCAGAAACCGGGGTTTCTCGCCCCGTGGCTGGACCTCGATAGCGTCGCGGAATATGCGGGCTCCCTCGGCGAAGCCGCTGGCGTCGACATTGTGAAGCACGGGACCGTGTCGGATGCCGACACGATTCGTGACACGGCGATTGCCCAGCCGCTTCTCGTTGCCTCGAGCCTGATCGTGCACAGCGTACTTTTCGGCGCGCTCGACATGCCGCGCCCCGATTTTTACGCGGGGCACTCGGTCGGTGAGGTTGCCGCGGCTGGTCTGAGCGGGACCCTCACGGAGACGGACGCGATGGAGTTCGTCCGTGATCGCTCTCGGGCCATGGCAGAAGCCGCCGCGGCAGAAGAAACCGGGATGGCGGCAGTCGTGGGCGGTGTGCGCGAGGACGTTCTCGCGAAGATCGAAGCCGCCGGTGCCGTTGCCGCAAACATCAACGGAGCGGCTCAGGTCGTCGCAGCCGGCTCGCTCGCCCAGCTCGAGACCCTCAAGGAAAATCCGCCGGCAAAGGCTCGCGTAATCCCGCTGCAGGTGGCCGGCGCGTTCCACTCCCCGTTCATGGAAAGCGCGCGAGAAGCGCTCGCCGCTCGAGTAAGCGACTACTCGGTGCGCACCCCCCAGATTCCCGTGGTCTCAAACGCCGATGGCGCCGTCGTCCACGACGGCCAGGCGTTCCTTGAGTCGCTCGTCACGCAAGTCGCCCATACCGTCGATTGGCTTGCATGCATGCGCACGTTTGAGGCGGAGGGTGTCACCGGCATCCTCGAACTTGCACCTGCAGGCACCCTCACCGGGCTCGTCAAGCGGGACGCAAAGTCGATCGCTCGGTTCGATCTCAATACTCCCGATCAGCTCGATGCCGCGCGCGATTTCGTGCGCGAGCATGCCGGCCAGACCCCGAAGGAGGCATAGGTTCGGTGGTCACTCTTCGCCCCTCGAAGCCCGTTGCGGGCTCGCAGATTCTCGCCTACGGCGCCGCACGCGGCGACCTCGTTGTCAAGAACGATGACATCGCAGGCCCGATCGACTCGTCCGACGAATGGATCCGCCGCCGCACGGGCATCGTGACCCGCAAGCGTGCGAGCGAAGGCATTCACGTCATCGACCTCGCCGAAGAGGCCTCGCGGGAAGCAATCGAAAAGTCGGGTCTCGACGCTTCGGCCATTGACGCGGTTATCGTCTCGACGATTTCGTTTGAATATCAAACGCCTTCGGCCGCAACCCTCCTCGCGGCCCGACTCGGGATTGAGGATGCAGTCGCCTACGACATTTCGGCGGCGTGTGCAGGCTTCTGCTACGCGGTGGGACAAGCCGACGCTCTCGTGCGCTCGAGCGCCGCAACGAACGTGCTCATCGTGGGTGCAGAGAAGCTCTCAGACCTCATCTCCCCCACCGACCGTTCAATCTCGTTCCTCCTCGGAGATGGGGCGGGCGCCGCGATCGTATCCGCGAGCGACGAACCAAAGATCGGCCCCACCATTTGGGGCAGCGACGGCGAGAACTGGGACACGATCCGCATGACCCACTCGCTGCTCGAGTACCGGGACAACCCCGAACTCGGTTTCCCGACCCTCGAACAAGACGGGCGCACCGTCTTCCGCTGGGCGGTATGGCACACCGCCGAGATCGTTCGCTCAGCGCTCGACGAGGCGGGGCTCACCGTCGACGACATTGACGTGTTCGTTCCCCACCAGGCGAACATGCGCATCATTGACGAGCTCGCAAAGCAGCTGAAGCTTCCGGAAAGCGTAGTGATCGGCCGCGACATTGCCGACACGGGTAATACGTCGGCGGCATCGGTTCCGCTCGCCGTGCACCGGCTCCTCGAAGAAGGCCAAGCGAAATCTGGCGACGTGTGCGTGCAGATCGGTTTCGGTGCCGGCCTCGCCTACGCTTGCCAGATCGTCGTCTTGCCGTAGGTTGTGCCTCGCTTGCCCGGTCCGGACCTAACCCGCGGGACGGTCTCACGCACACGAGCGCAGGACAAGCCGCGATCGAGCAGAGCGAGACACACGTCAAACTTGCAACCGTCGGAACCAGAACCTTCAGGTTTATGCCTGTAGGCTAATGCCGCTGATTTAATTCGTAAAGCACAAAGGAGAGCCTCATGGCACACACCGAAGAAGACATCCTCGCTGGCCTCGCCGAGATCGTGAACGAGGAAACCGGTGTTGAGACCGCTGACGTTCAGCTCGACAAGTCCTTCACCGACGACCTCGACATCGACTCGATCTCGATGATGACCATCGTCGTGAACGCTGAGGAGAAGTTCGACGTGCGCATCCCCGACGAAGAGGTCAAGAACCTCGTGACCGTTGGCGACGCCGTCAAGTTCATCCAGAACGCTCAGGCCTGATTTTTGCCGGTGCGCGCTCGCCCGTTAGCGGCGGGCGCGCACTTTAATCTTTTCGCCCTTTTCCATCACGCCCGCAAGGAGAACCCATGAGCGAGAGCCCTCGCGTAGTTGTTACCGGCCTAGGCACGTTCAACCCGCTTGGAGTCGACATTGAAAGCTCCTGGAACGCCGCCCTTGCGGGACAATCGACCTCCCACACGCTCGAGAACGATTGGGCCGAGCGCTACGGACTCGCCGTCGACTTCGCGTGCACGGTTGCGGGCGATCCCCTCGACTATCTGTCGAAGCCTGAAGCTAAAAAGCTCGACCCCAACGGCCAGTACGCGATAATTGCCGCACGTGAGGCCTGGAAGGACGCGGGCAGCCCCGAGATCGATCCTCTGCGCCTTGGCGTTGTGGTCGGTACCGGAATCGGTGGCGTGTGGACGATCCTCGACCAGTGGGACACCGTGAAAGAGCGCGGCGCGCGCCGCGTGAATCCGTTCACCGTCCCCATGCTCATGGCGAATTCCGCGGCCGCGCATATCGAGATCGAGTTCGGGGCGAAGGCTGGTGCCCACACTCCTGTCTCGGCGTGCGCCTCGGGCGCTGAAGCACTCGCGCACGGCCTTGACTTCATTCGCAGTGGCCGCGCAGACATCGCAATCGTCGGCGGCACCGAGGGCTGCGTGCACCCGCTCCCCCTTGCCGGCTTCGCCAACATCCGTGCGCTCTCGACCCGCACAGACTCCCCGGAGACAGCCTCCCGCCCCTACGACCGCGATCGAGACGGTTTCGTTCTAGGCGAGGGCGCAGGCATCATGGTGATCGAGACCGAGGAGCACGCAAAGGCACGCGGCGCCCACATCTACGCCTACCTTGCCGGCCGCGGCATGGCATCCGATGCCCACCATATCTCGGCACCGAGCACCGAAGGTCAGGCGCGCGCAATCCGTGAATCGCTCACCGACGCTGGCCTAGCCGCACGCGACGTCGTTCACGTCAACGCGCACGGCACCTCGACTCCGCTTGGCGACCTCAACGAACTCGAGTCCATCTCGATCGCCCTCGAGGGCGAGACCGATCAGGTCGTCGTCACCTCGACGAAGTCGATGACCGGTCACCTCCTCGGCGGCGCGGGCGCTGTCGAATCAATCTTCACGATCCTTGCCCTCCACAACCGCCTGGCTCCGCCGACCATCAACATCGAAAATCTCGATGAAGGCGTCACGATGGACATCGCCAACGGCCAGCCGCGCGAACTCCCAAGTGGAGACATCGCCGCTATCAACAACGCCTTCGGCTTTGGCGGCCACGACATGTCGGTCGTGTTTGCGAGCGCCTAACGAAAACTCACCAAAAAAGCAACGGGGTCCGACGGTTGTCGGCCCCCGTTTGCTCTACTCCTGAGCGTTGCGAGTAGGCCCGGCGGGGCTTGAACCCGCGACCGACGGATTATGAGTCCGGTGCTCTAACCAACTGAGCTACGGGCCCGCGTATGCGCACCATTATCGCTGGTTCGCGCCCCGGAAGAAAAGTTGACGCGGCCCGAGCGCCATGAGCGTGGCCTTTGGCACATCTGCGCCAGATTGAGCCTCTGAATTGGCGAGATAGGCCGGGGCGCTGCTAATGTATTTCGAGTCGATCCCCCATAGCTCAATCGGCAGAGCATTCGACTGTTAATCGAAGGGTTATTGGTTCAAGTCCAATTGGGGGAGCAACAGAAGGCCCCGGGGAAACCCGGGGCCTTCACTTTTCGCGGTAGCGTTAAGCCCCGAGGCCTGGAAGAAGGTACCCATGAGTGTTCACTCGCCCGAGTCATTTGAGCGGCCCGAGGATTTCGGACCGGGCAGCGTGTGGGTCGATCGAGTCGCCACTCGCCAGTACGTGGGTCACACTCAGTCGGGTGTGGAGATCCCCATTGGTCTCGAGGAAGGGCGCGTCAGCCCCGGGGAGCTTTTGAAGCTCGCTCTCATTGGGTGCGCGGGAATGTCGATGGATCATTCGGTTGCACGGCGCCTCGGCGAGGACTTTGCGGCGCGGCTTTACGCGCACGGTACGTCCGACGAAAAGGACGACCGCTACCATGAGATTGACGAGACGATTCAGCTGGATCTCTCCGGTCTTGATGAGCGAGAGCGGGAGAAGCTCGCCGCCGTCATCGATCGCGTCATTGATGCGGCGTGCACGATTCAGCGCACTGTCGTTCCTGGGGCCGAAGTGCGCCACACGATTACCGATGCACATTCCGCTGGCGCGGCTGCATCGCACGAGGAGGAGAAGTAATGGCCAAGCGCGACATTCGCATTGTTGGCGACCCGGTTCTGCGCACCGAGTGCGATCCGATCAAGGACATCACCCCTGGCGTTCGTGCCCTTGTCGAGGATCTCCTGGAGAACGTCAACGAGGAGGGGCGCGCCGGTCTTGCCGCGAATCAAATCGGGGTGAGCTTGCGCGCGTTTTCCTGGAACATCGACGGTGAGCTCGGCTACATCCTGAATCCGGTCATCACCTACCTTTCTGAGGAAAAGCAAGGCGGTGACGAAGGCTGTCTTTCAGTTCCGGACCTGTGGTTTCCGCGCGAACGCGCCGCGAAGGCGGCGTGCGAGGGCCTTGACCTTGACGGAAACAAAGTCGTGCTCGAGGGCGATGGAATTGTCGCGCGCTTGATCCAGCACGAGGTGGGTCATCTCGACGGTGCGCTTTATATCGACGGTCTCGAGAAGAGCGAGAAAAAGAAGGCATTGCGGGCTATCCGCGCAAACCTCTAGACTGTCGTAAGGCCCGAGCTTGGCCACCGCAAGTATCAACGCGAATCGTGGGGAAGACGTTTCGATTGATACGAAAGGTAAGCCCATGGCTCGTGGAACCCTCACAATCCACTCCGTGCCGCGTGCCCTCGCACCTCATCTTGAATGGGCCGTCAGCGGAGTTCTTGGTGTGCCCGTACGCGTAAAGTGGCATCGCCACGAAAGTGATCCCTCGCAGCTACGCATGGCGATCAACTGGACCGGCCCCGAAGGCCTTGGTGCACGCCTCGCGACTGCGCTTCGTGGCTGGGACAGCGTGCGCTTCGAAGTCACGCAAGAGCCGGGAGGCGGCGAAGAGGGGGCACGGTGGATGTACACGCCCTCGCTCGGCATCCATCACGCCGCGATCGACGCGGCGGGCAACGTCACGCTCACCGAAGACCGTATTCGTTTTTGCATTGCCGCTGGTGCTGGCGACGCCGCGCGCATCGAACAGGAGATCGGCAAGGCTCTTGGCGAGGCGTGGGATCGCGAGCTCGAGGTATTCCGCGTAGCCGCGAGCGGTGAGGAGCCGCGCCGCCTTCACCTCGTCGGCTGACCGACCGTTTCCAAAAACTCCGCGTGCCTCTAGTCTTTGAGGGCGCGGAGTTTATGCTGCGCCTCTTGAAGGGCATTCATGGTCGCCCGGTACTCCTCGGCGTCGCGCTCGGGGGTGAGCCTTCCGAGTTTGCGACGCAGCTCGGAAATGTCGTGCGTGAAGCTCAACTGCTGTAGACGGCGTATGAGCGCGGGGCCCAGACGGCTCAGTTGCTGCTCATCGCGTGCGGGAAGCGGGTAGGAGGCAAGGTCGCCGATGAGCGGGCGCAAGGAATCACCCGCAATTTCCATGACCGCTTCGACAAACGCGCGCACGCTGACGTTCTTGTGCGCCGCTTCCTCGAAGAGGCCGGTCGCGATCACGCAGTCCCACACGCTCTGAAGGGTCACCGTGCGAAATGGCTCGTCGGGCAGCGCATGCACATCCTCGATACTGACGCATGAGGGCGCCTGAAGCAGGAGGGACAGTGCCTGCACTTCGGCCGTCTCGATCGGGTCGTGCGTCTGCGCTATATCTCGCAGGCGAATGGGCGACAGGAGGGGTTCGGCATCGGCGGGTGCGTGCGTGGCGTCGGAACTGCCCGCGCCGGGGCTCTCCGGCACATATTCCGACGCTTGCTGCGCGATCCTGCGCTGCTCGTATACCGCCTTTCCGGCGTCCTGAACCGCTCGTTGAACGGTTCGTTCATCGAGGCCAAGCCACCCGGAGAGCCTGCGCGCGTACTCGGGGCGAAGCGCGTGATCTCTGATCTGTGCAACGACAGGGGCGGCCATTCGCAGGCCGGCGATCTGGCCTTCGGCGGTGTCGAGGTCGACGGAACGCAGCGCTGCTCGAATAGCAAACTCGAACATGGGAATGCGGGCAGCGATGACGTCTTTGAGCGCTTCCTCACCGCGCTTGACGCGAATGTCGCACGGGTCCATCCCCTGGGGGTCGACGGCGACATACGTTTGGGCAACGAAGCGTTGGTCTTCGCGGAAGGCTTTGAGAGCCGCGTTTTGCCCCGCTTCGTCGCCATCGAACGTGAAGATGACTTCTCCCCCAGCTCCCGCGAACGATCCGCCACCGCTGGCAAGGCTCAGCGAGCTGAGCGCGGAAGTGTCGCCCATAATGCGGCGCACGAGGGTGACGTGCTCGGAGCCGAAGGCGGTTCCGCACGAAGCGACGGCGGTGTCAATACCGGCTGCGTGGGCTGCCATGACGTCGGTATACCCCTCCATGACGACGACCTGGCGTTTTGCGGAAATGTGCTTGCGCGCGAGGTCGAGACCGTAAAGTACCTGCGATTTCTTGTAGATGGGGGTCTCGGGCGTGTTGAGGTATTTCGGGCCTTTATCGTCCTCAAAGAGCCGGCGCGCGCCGAAGCCGATCGTTTTGCCCGTGACATCGCGAATAGGCCACACGAGGCGCCCACGAAAACGATCGTAGACACCGCGCTGGCCTTCAGAGACGAGCCCGCTGAGAGTCAGCTCTTTCTCCGTGAAGCCGCGCGAGCGCAAGTGCCTCGTGAGGTTGTCCCACCCCTGCGGCGCGAAGCCGATCCCGAAGTGGGCGGCCGCGCGCGGCCCAAAATCGCGTTCCGCCAGAAATCGACGCCCGATCTCAGCTTCGGGGCTCGTGAGGTGTTCGCGGAAGAATTCCTCCGCTACCTCGTGGGCCGCGAGCAGCCGCTGGCGGGTACCAAAGTCGGTTCGTGGACCCCCATCGCGATCACCGCGCGAGAAGGAATCTTCGTACCGCAACTGGATGCCGTAGCGAGAGGCCAAGTATTCGACGGCTTCGGTGAAGCTCATGTGGTTGATCTTCTGGACGAACTCGATCACGTCTCCGCCTTCGCCGCAGCCGAAGCAGTGGTAGCGGCCGATCGCGGGGCGAATATTGAACGAGGGAGTCTTTTCGTCGTGGAAAGGGCACAGGCCCTTCATCGAACCTAGGCCCGCGCTCCTGAGGGAGACGTGCTCGGAGACGATCTCTTCGAGGTTCGCGCGCTCGCGCACGGCCACGATGTCCTCGCGTTTGATGAGGCCTTTCACGCGCACCTTCCTCGCTCAGTTAAACGGGATTTCCGGGCCGAACCCGGGAAGTGGCACATCGCCCGCCAACGCATCCGAGTAGGCGCCAGAGAAGAACTCGGAGTGCAGCCGCACTGCGGAGACATCGGTGAGCGACGCGATCTGATCCACGATAACTCGCTCACGCTCCTGAAGCGTGTTCGCCCGCTCGTACAGCACGGTAAAGATGGGATCCAGGTGCGCCGCTCCCGTGCGGCGAAAGAGCGTAAAGAGATCCGTAAGGATCTGCTCCTGGAGGGCATACACGCCCTGCTGAGCCCTGCTCGACATGACGTATGCGGCCGCGAGCCCTTTGAGAACGCAGATCTCTCGCTCGGTGTCCTCGGGAATCACGACGCTTCCTTCGAAGCGTGCCAGTGCGTGCTGCCCGTGTGCCTGACGAGTCGCCTCGACAACCGATCCCACGAAGCGGCCGATGAGCTGAGAGCACATGTCCTTCAGGGCCGCAGCGGAGAACGGATCCCCCGAATGCTCCCACTGCCACACCGTTTCATTTTCGAGGCGCGTAAGGGCGACATCAAGGTCACTAATCTCGAGATGGGGGGTGTACCAGTCCTGGACAACATAGAGCGCGGCCTCGCGCTCTTGCGGATCTTTCAGTGCCCGCAGCGTGATCGTTCCGCCCGTTATCGCATCCTCGATATCGTGCACCGAATAGGCGATATCGTCAGCAATATCCATGACCTGTGCCTCGAGGCACTTACGGTGCTCGGGCGCGCCCTCGCGCGCCCACTCATACACGGGCAGATCATCCTCATAAACCCCGAACTTAGGCGAGTTGGGATTCGGGCCTTCACCGCGCCGCCACGGGTATTTGATCGCTGCATCGAGCGCCGCCCGCGTCAGATTGAGGCCGTAGCTCCTTTCACCGCCAAGGACCTTCGGTTCGAGCCTCGCGAGCAGGCGCAGTGTTTGAGCGTTTCCCTCAAATCCGCCGATGTCGCGCGCGAGTTCATTGAGCACCCGCTCGCCGTTGTGCCCAAACGGCGGGTGCCCGAGGTCATGTGAGAGGCATGCGGCGTCCACGATATCGGGGTCGCAGCCAAGTTCATGGGCGATATCGCGGCCCACTTGTGCGACCTCGAGCGAGTGAGTGAGCCGGGTGCGGGAAAAATCGTTCGAGCCAGCCCCGAGCACCTGGGTCTTGGCACCGAGGCGCCTGAGCGCCGACGAGTGCAGCACTCGCGCGCGATCGCGTTGAAACGGCGTGCGCGCCTGGGACTTCGGTAGTTCCGCGAAGAAACGCTCGATGTCGCGCGAGTGGTACGGGGCAGGAATGTGTGGTGGCACGTCTCAACCTCCCGAGACGGAAAGTTCCGCCTCGTGCAAACGGGCGCGGTGTTCTTCTGAGATTTCGCGCGAATCGAGCCAGCCGTCGGGCATGTGGGTGCGCTTCGGGTGCCCTGCTCGCCCGCGGGGGCCTTCAACCGGCTCACCCGGGTACGGTGCGTCCCAGTCGAGACCAGCAAGCTTCTCCTTGAGGTCCTCGAGCGATTCCATGGTCGCAAGGGCGTGCCGTGCTTTGCCACCCACCGGGTACCCCTTGAAGTACCAGCCGACATGCTTGCGCAGATCACGCACGCCTCGTCCTTCGTCCTCAAAGAACTCGATCAGAAGCTCGGCGTGGCGAATGAGCACCTGGGCAACCTCCCCGAGTGTCGGTTTCACTCGATCAGGTTTGCCGGCGAATCCCGCGGCAAGATCGGCGAAGAGCCACGGCCGCCCCTGGCAGCCTCGGCCGACGACCACGCCGTCACACCCCGTCTGCTCGACCATGCGCAAAGCGTCCTCGGCGCTCCAGATATCCCCGTTTCCGAGCACCGGAATGCTCGTGACCACTTGCTTCAGCTCCGCGATCGCGTCCCACCTAGCATGCCCCGAATAATGCTGATTGGCCGTGCGCCCGTGGAGCGCGATCGCCGCGGCACCGGCCTCTTCCGCGATGCGTCCCGCGTCGAGATAGGTGAGGTGCGAGTCATCGACGCCCATCCGGGTCTTGACCGTCACGGGGACGTCCTCGGCGGCCTTCACGGCCTCGGTCACGATGCGGGTGAACAGCTCAGTCTTCCACGGAAGCACCGCACCGCCGCCCTTGCGGGTGACCTTAGGAACGGGGCAACCGAAATTGAGGTCCACGTGATCAACGAGATCAAGCTCGCGCAGCACGCGAATCGAAGCTGCGATGGTCGCGGGATCAACGCCGTATAGCTGAATGGAGCGAGGCGTCTCCCGCTCCCCCATCGTCACGAGACGCATTGTTTCCGGGTGGCGTTCGACGATCGCGCGGCTCGTCACCATTTCGGAGACGAAAAACCCACCGTCGTTTTCCGAGTGAAGCGCGCCGAACTCGCGGCAGAGGAGACGAAACGGCATGTTCGTCACGCCCGCCATCGGGGCGAGAACCACGGGAGTGTCGCTCGTGTGAGGACCAATCGTGAGGGAACGACTCATGCGTGAAAGGAGCTCCCTAGCATCCTGCAAGACGCTCGGCGAGGTAGCCCTTGATCTGGGAGAGGGCTACGCGCTCTTGAGCCATGGTGTCTCGATCGCGCACGGTCACGGCCTGATCGTCGAGTGTGTCGAAGTCGACCGTAACGCAGTAAGGCGTGCCAATTTCATCCTGGCGACGATAGCGTCGACCGATCGCACCAGAGAGGTCCATCTCGATGTTCCACAGCCCGCGCAGCTCCGAGGCGAGGTTGTGCGCGGTGGGTTGAAGATCCTCACTCTTGGATAGCGGAAGCACGGCGACCTTGACAGGCGCGATGCGCGGATCGAGTTTGAGAACGGTGCGCTTATCGACTCCGCCCTTGGTGTTGGGAGCCTCGTCTTCTTCGTAGGCGTCAATAAGGAACGCCATCATCGAACGCGTAAGGCCAAACGACGGCTCGATGACGTAGGGAGTGTAGCGTTCGCCGCTTGCCTGGTCGAAGTACTGCATCTTCGTGCACGAAGCTTCCGTGTGGCTTGCGAGGTCAAAGTCAGTGCGGTTAGCGACGCCCATGAGTTCGCCCCATTCGCTGCCCTGGAAACCAAAGCGGTACTCGAGGTCGATGGTGGCATCCGAGTAGTGGGCACGCTCCCCTTCCGGAACGTCAAAGCGGCGAATGTTTTCCGGTTTGATACCGAGATCGAAAAACCATTTCTCGCACGCCTCGACCCACTCGTCGAAAAATGCGCCGGCTTGCTCCGGCGGGGTAAAGAACTCGATCTCCATCTGTTCAAATTCGCGGGTGCGGAAAATGAAGTTGCCCGGAGTGATCTCGTTGCGGAAGGACTTGCCGACCTGGCCGATGCCGAAAGGCGGCTTCACGCGCGCAGCGGTGACGACGTTGAGGAAGTTGACGAAAATGCCCTGCGCTGTTTCGGGGCGAAGGTAGTGCAGGCCCTCCTCGTTGTCGACCGCGCCGAGGTAAGTCTTCATGAGGCCCGAGAACTGCTGGGGCTCGGTGTACTCGCCCTTGGTGCCACAGTTCGGGCATGGGATTTCGCTCATGCCCTCGGCTTTACGCCCCTTGCGTTCCTCGAACTCCTCCACGAGGTGATCCTCGCGGAAGCGGTTGTGGCAGCTGCGGCATTCGATGAGCGGGTCCGTGAAGGTCTTGACGTGCCCCGAGGCCTCCCATACGCGAGTAGGCAGGATGATTGAGGAGTCGAGGCCCACCATGTCGGCGCGCGAAGTCACGAACGTGCGCCACCACTGGCGTTTAATGTTCTCCTTGAGCTCAACACCGAGGGGGCCGTAGTCCCACGCCGAACGCGTGCCGCCGTAAATATCGCCGGCGGGGAACACGAATCCGCGCTTCTTCGCGAGGGCGATGACGTTATCGAGCTTCGACGGTTGGGGCTTCGCCACGAGATCTCCTTGGAACGATGGGCACGCATGGCTTGCGCGCTTTGTTCCACCCTAACCAGAAACCGCCGAAAGGTTGATCCTTCTTGCACGCAGGTAGGCGAAGATTTGCCGCACACCACAACAATCATTGATAATAGTTCTCATGAATGATTCACGCTCACTTTCAGGCATGCCTTCCCCCATTTCTCGCCGCGCGTTCACGCTCGGCGGCGGGCTTTCGCTTGCGGCACTTCTTGCCGGGTGTGGCGGCACGTCGGGTGGCGCGAAGGGGTCCGACGCCTCCTCGGGTTCCGGCGATGTTTCGGTCATGATCACGTGCTACCCCACCCAGTACCTCGCCGAGAAGATCGGCGGTAAGCACGTCTCAATCATCAACCCGGTGAAGCCGGGCATCGACCCTCACGGCCTCGAGCTCTCGGTGCAGCAGGTTGCGCAAATGGCCGATGCCGACCTCGTGGTGCAGATCGAGCATTACCAAACAGCCGTCGACGATGCCATCAAGGCTCACAAGCCGAAGAAGCTTCTGAACCTCAACGAGTTTGTGGACATTCTGCCCGCAAGCGGTGAGGAGCACGAGCACGAACACGGCGATGAGCATGCTCAAGAGCATGAACACGAACACGATCACGAGCATGAGGCGAGTGACGGCGGCGGCGAGCACGAACACGAACACGAACACGAACACGAACACGATGAGCACTCTGACGAGCATGATCACGAGCACGGTGGCCACGAACATCATCACGATCACGGCGGCATCGACCCGCACTTTTGGCAGGACCCGCACCGCATGATCAAGGCGGCAAAGGCACTCGCCGACACTCTCTCCGAGATCGACGCAGATCACGCCAAGGACTACGCGAAGAACTACGAATCGCTCGAAAAGGAGCTCACGAAGCTCGACGAAGAGCTCCACGAAAAGTACGACTCCGTGACGCGAGAGAAGGCTTTTATCACGAGCCACACCGCGTTCGCCTACCTCGCAAAGACCTACGACCTTCATCAAATCGGCATCGCGGGCATTGACCCTGAAAACGAGCCCTCGACCGAACGTCTGCTCGAGCTCGCTGATCTCGTCAAGAAGGAGAAGCTGACGACCGTCTTCTTCGAGACCTCGGCGACTCCCGCCGTCGCTGAGGCGCTCGCGAGCCGCACGGGCGCGAAGGCGGAGGAACTTGACAATCTTGAGACGCAGCTCGATGAGAAGAAAGATTATGCTCAGGTCATGCGAGACAACGCCGACAAACTCGTTGCTTCCTGGCAGTGAGTAGCGCCACCACTCACGACGCCGCCGCGTTTGAGGTTCGACATGTGAGCCTCAAACGCGGCGGCAACGTCGTCCTCAAGGACGTCACAGCCCGCATTAACGAGGGCGAAGTCGTCGCCATTCTCGGGCCGAACGGCTCGGGTAAGTCGACGCTTCTCAAGGCCATGATCGGGGTGCTGCCCCTTTCGGGTGGAAGCGCCCAGATCCTCGGCCGCCCCTCGACCACGCGGGGTGTGCACGACGCGATCGGATACGTGCCACAAATGGCCGCGTTCAGCGGAAATATTGCGGCGAGCGCGTACGAGACGACCGCGAGCGGCCTACTCACGAGCACGCGACTGTTCACCCGGGCACCGAAGCACAAGGTCCAGCGTGCCCTCGAATTCGTGGGGCTCGGTGCTCTTTCGAGCCGCGCCGTCACGGAGATGTCCGGTGGTCAGCGTCAGCGCGTCATGATCGCTCGCGCTCTCGTGCGGGAGCCACGCATTCTTGTCCTCGACGAACCCTTTACCGGGGTCGATGCCGCGACTCAAGAGAACATCTCTCAGCTCATCGGCAAGCTCCACGAGCGCGGGACGACTGTCGTTGTCGTGCTCCATGATCTCGACCCGCTGCGCGACCTCATTACGCGCGCAATCGTGATGGAGGAAGGTCGAATTGTTCACGACGGCCCACTCCCCCACGACGATCCGCATGCGGATGCAAGCGAGAGCGAGGACGGAAAGCACCACGTGAACGAGACCATCGACCAGTGCCTAGGGAACGAGATTCACCCGTGAGCCCCCTCGACCTTCTTCTCTCGCCGATCGTCCGCTACCCCCTCATCATCGCGGTACTAGTGGGGCTTACAGCGCCCGTCGTGGGCACCTATCTCGTGCAAAAGCGGCTTTCGCTTCTCGGCGACGGGCTTGGCCACGTCGCGCTCACGGGTGTGGCAATCGGGTGGCTTGCTAGCTCGATCTTCCAGCTTTCCAGTAGCGATGCGCTCGCGATCCCGGGAGCGCTTGCCGCGAGTGTCATAGGTGCCGTGCTCATCGAGTACGTGCGCGAGGTCGGCCATACGAGCCGCGACACAGCCCTCGCGATACTCTTTTACGGCGGCATCGCTGGCGGAGTCGTGATCATTCAACTTGCTGGGGGCACGTCGCAGAGCCTCATGGCATATCTCTTCGGGTCACTCGCGACGGTCACGCACTCCGATCTGTGGGTTGCGCTCGCTCTTGCACTCGTCATTCTTCTCGTCGGCGTCGGCGCGCGCCCACTTCTGTTCGCCGTCACGAGCGATGAAGAGCACGCGCGAGCGATCGGTCTTCCCGTACGTGCCGTGAACGTGGTGATCGCCATTATGGCTGCGCTCACCGTGACCCTCGCGATGAGAATCGTCGGTGCCCTGATGGTGTCCGCTCTCATGATTGTGCCGGTCGCGGCAGCGCAACAGGTCGTTCGCGGATTCACGCGCACGATGCGCGTGAGTATGCTCCTTGGCGTCGTCTGTGCCGTCAGCGGGCTCCTCCTGACCGTGTACGTGGATCTTCCGCCTGGTGGCGTGATCGTGCTGATTGCGATTGGGTTCTATATCCTGGGAGTTCTCGCGCAGGCAGGTATTGGCCGCGCGCGAATCTCGCACGAACCGAAGGGCACGTGATTGTCGTGGCAAAACCACTCCGCACCACTAAACAGCGCACCGCGATTTTGGGCGCGCTCGAATCAGCACAGGATTTCATGACGGCGCAGCAGCTACACGACCTTTTGCGAGCCGACGGAGAGTCGGTGGGGCTCGCAACCGTGTACCGGAACATGCAGCCGCTCGTCGACGCTGGTCTCGTGGACGTCATCATCACCGATTCGGGCGAAGCGATCTATCGTCAGTGCACGACCGAATCGCACCACCATCACCTCGTGTGCCGCACATGCGGCAAGACCATCGAGTTCCTTCCGCCCGAGCTTGAAGGGTGGGCAAATAAGGTCGCTGAGGAGAATGGCTTCACCCAGATCGAGCACACGCTCGAAATCTTTGGTCTTTGCCCCGATTGCTCGGCGTCGTCCGCGGCGAAGTAGGCGTCTCCTGCTGGAATGCTCGATTGGATCAACTCCCTTCCCCTTCTTCCCGCGATCGCTTTCCTCATGGTCGTGATCTACTGCCGCGCTGGGGGCACGTATCTTCTGGGAAGATTCGCCTATACACTCGCGGACCGCGGCCGCTTCCACGCGATCCTCACGAGCCCGCGGGTTGAAAACGCCGCAGAAAAGGTCAACAAATGGGGCGCGCCGATCGTCGCGCTCAGCTTCCTCACGATCGGCTTCCAAACGGCCGCCAACCTCGCGGCGGGAGTGACACGCATGCCACTGGCTCGTTACCTCCCGGCCCTCCTGATCGGCGGGTTTGCGTGGGCCGTTATCTACGCGACCGTAGGTCTTGCCGCATTTGCCCTGTGGTGGAGGGTAGCCCTCACCAATCCCTACGTGGCGGTGGCTATAGCCGTGGCAGCCGTCGGACTACTGACGTACTACATCCTTCGCAAACGCGCCGAGCGAAACCGCGCCACGAGAGAGCTCGCGCACGAACGTGTCGTGACGGGCGAGCGCGCCCCGCTGCTCCCCGAAATGGAAAGCGGCAAAGCCGAGCGCGACAGCTAGCGCACCCTACTCTTCGAAGCCTTCGGACGTCGCAACTTTGTCTATCGCCCCTCCAAATCGACGGTCACGTTTGGCATAGTCGAGAATGGCGCGCCAGAGGGTCCGCCTATCGACGTCCGGCCACAGCTCGGGAACGAAAAGCATCTCGGCGTAGGCAGCCTCCCACAAAAGGAAGTTCGAGGTGCGCTGCTCACCCGAGGTGCGAATGAACAAATCGACGTCGGGCATGTCGGGGTCGTAGAGGTGGGCGCGAATCGTCTTCTCGTTGACGCGCGACGGCGAAAGCTTGCCGTTCTTGACCTTTGTCGCGATCTCACGGACCGCATCCGTGAGCTCCGCCTGACCGCCATAATTGACACACATATACAGCGTGAGCCCCGTGTTGTGCTTCGTGAGTTCTTCCGCTTCACGCAGCTCTTTGATCACGCTAGGCCACAGCCGTTTTGCCTGGCCGATCCACTTTATGCGCACTCCCCACGAATGGAGCGTGTCTCGCTGTCGCCGCAAGACGCTCCGCGAAAAGCCCATGAGAAAACGGACTTCGCTCGGGGAGCGCGACCAGTTTTCCGTCGAAAACGCGTAGGCGCTCAGGTGCGTCACGTTCGCCTGAATCGCCCCGGCAACAACGTCAAGAAGCGCCGCCTCGCCGGCGGCATGGCCCTCTGTGCGAGGCAAACCCCGCTTATTAGCCCAGCGTCCGTTGCCGTCCATGACGACAGCGACGTGTTTCGGGATGAAGCGTTCCTCGAGAACCGGGGCCTTCTCCCCCGAGGGGTGTTCGGGCGGGTTCACGTAGCTGGCTTTCACGCGTTCTCCTTTAGCGCCGGCGCGCTTTCGATGGATCGATCCACCAATTCTAGGGCAGCAAGCGGCCGCTCAAGGTGATAGGAAAGAATACGCGCGATGAGACGGCCCGCTTCTGCCTGCGCAGCAGGGTCGGTTGCGAGGGCCTCGTCCCAGTCTCCCGCGAGTAAAAAGATCATGTGTTCGGTCACGCTCGGTCGCGCTGCCACGGCGCCGGGGCGCCGGCATTCTCGGCACACGACGCCACCTTGGCTCACATCGAATGCCTGGTGCGGCCCTTCTGCCCCGCACACAGCGCAGTTGCGAAGCTCCGGGCGCCAACCCGCCATCGCAATGCTCCTCAGCAAAAAGGCATCAAGGACGAGCACGGGCGGCCGCCCGGAATTCACGAGCGCGTGCAGTGCCCCAACGAGCATCATGTAGTGCGCGCTCGTAGGGTCGAATCCTTCGTTCGTGAGTCTCTCCACGAGCTCGCCCATAGCCGCCGCTGCCGTGTAGCGCGCGTAGTCGCCAGCGATCTGCTCGGCGTACGCGGTGATCGTCACGACCTGCGAAACGGTATCGAGGGAGCGTCCACGATGACACTGCACGTCGACACGCTGGAAAGGCTCGAGGCGCGCGCCAAAGCGGGAGGAGGTTTTCCGCACTCCCTTCGCGACCGCGCGGATCTTCCCGTGGTTTTTCGAATAGAGCGTAACGATGCGATCGGCCTCCCCCAAGTCTTGGGTTCGAAGGACGATCGCATCGTCGCGGTACAGCCTCGATGCCACCTGCGAGCGGCCCTACAGAATTCCCGCGCGCGCGGCACGATTGAGTGCCGAAATTAGCGCCTGAAGTGAGGCCCTGGTAATCGAGCCGTCAATGCCCACGCCCCAATAGATAGACTCGCCGATCTCGGCCTCGATGTACGCCGCGGCGAGCGAGTCATCGCCCTCGCTCAGTGCGTGCTCGGCGTAGTCAAGAATCCGTACCTTGACCCCGCGCGAGGCGAGCGCCTTCACAAACGCATCGAGCGGGCCGTTACCGAGGCCCTCGATCGTGCTCTCGTGATCCTCGACGCGAAGCTGCACAGCAATTCTGTCTGTCCCTTCGCCCTCAGAGTGCTGGGTGAGCCCCCTGAAGCCGTAGCGTCCCCAGCGCTTGGACGCATCGGGGTTGGGAAGGTACTCGTCGACGAACGCCTCCCACAGCTGGGCTGGAGTCACTTCACCACCGGCAGTGTCGGTGCGGCGTTGCACGATGGTCGAAAACTCGATCTGCAGGCGGCGAGGAAGATCGAGTCCGTGCTCGGTGCGCAGGAGGTACGCCATGCCACCCTTGCCGGACTGCGAATTCACCCGGATAACCGCCTCGTAGCTGCGGCCGATGTCCTTGGGATCAACGGGCAAGTAGGGTACGCGCCACGTCGCCTCGCTCACCTCGACACCCGCGCGCTGCGCATCGGTGTCCATGCGCTCAAGGCCCTTCTTGATCGCATCCTGGTGCGAACCCGAAAAAGCGGTAAACACAAGGTCGCCGCCGTACGGGTGACGCTCATGGACCCCGATTTGATTGCAATGTTCGACCGTACGGCGAATCTCCGGCACATTCGACAGATCGAGTTGAGGATCAACGCCCTGCGTCGCAAGATTGAGGCCGAGCGTCACGAGATCGACGTTACCCGTTCGCTCCCCGTTGCCGAACAAACACCCCTCAATGCGGTCCGCCCCCGCGAGGTAACCGAGCTCGGCCGCCGCTACCCCCGTGCCGCGGTCATTGTGGGGATGAAGCGAAAGCACGACGCTCTCGCGTGCGTGCAAATGGCGATCCATCCATTCGACGGAATCCGCGTACACATTTGGGGTCGCCATCTCGACCGTCGCCGGAAGATTGATAATGATCTTCTTCTCGGGGGTCGGTTTGATGATGTCGATGACCGCGTTGCACACGCGTGCCGCGTACTCGAGCTCCGTGCCGGTGAATGACTCGGGCGAGTATTCGTAGGTGATGTCGCAGCCATCGAGCGACTCCTCGTATTTCTTCGAGAGCAACGCCCCCTGCACGGCTATGTCGAGAACCTCGTCCTCGTTCGCGCGGAATACGACATCGCGCTGCACGATCGATGTCGAGTTGTAAAAATGCACGATTGCGCGCTTAGCGCCCTGGAGCGCCTCGTACGTGCGCTCAATCAGGTGCTCACGACACTGGACAAGCACCTGAATCGTCACGTCATCCGGAATGAGATCCTGCTCGATAAGGGTGCGGCAGAAGTCAAAGTCCGTTTGCGACGCCGAAGGAAACCCGATCTCGATCTCCTTGAATCCCATCCCCACGAGAAGGTTGAACATTCTGAGCTTCCGCTCGGTGTTCATGGGGTCGATGAGTGCCTGGTTACCATCGCGAAGATCCACCGCACACCAGCGCGGCGCACGGGTAATCACGCGGTTTGGCCACTCGCGCCCCTCAAGCGTGAAGGGAATCTGCTCGTGAAACGGGAGATACCGCTTGACTGGCATACCAGAGGGCGCTTGGGGCGCATCCCCGTGCTGCCCGAGAACGGGCGTGCGCGGATCTTCAGTTGCGGCAACGATACGAGCTTCGCGGTTCATGGCCGTCACCTTACACCTGGGGCGAGCAATGCGAGAGCGGCAACCGTCGGACACTCGAACTGTGAGACGAAACGGCTCGAAAAATTAGAAGCCCAGGCGACCGAGCTGCTTGGGGTCCCGCTGCCAATCCTTGGCGACCTTCACCCGAATATCGAGATGGACCGGGCGACCCATGAGATCCCTGATGCCACGCCGCGCCCGCGTACCGACCTGCTTCAGACGTTTACCGCCCCTGCCGATCACGATTCCCTTTTGGGAGTCGCGTTCAACGAAGAGTGAAACGCGCACCACGAGCCTGCCTTCGCCGGGCGCCACCTCCGCGAACGGATCACCATCGAGCGACTCCTCCACGATCTCCTCGACCACAACGGCGAGGGAATGCGGGAGTTCATCGCGCACACCCTCGAGCGCAGCCTCGCGCACGAGCTCCGCGATACGGTCGCTCACGCTCTCCTCCGTGAGTTGATCATCCGGGTAAAGCGCTGGGCCCTCGGGAAGATGCGAGGCAATGACATCCATGAGCACGTCGATCTGCTCACCCTCGAGCGCGGAGATGGGAACGATGTCTTCAGCCTTGACAAAACGCTCAACCTCCATGAGGTGAGCGGCGAGCTCGTCTCGGCTCACGAGATCTACCTTCGTCACGATCGCCACGATCGCCGGGCTCCGACGGTTGCCACGCAACTGTCGAAGGTCCTCGGCGATAAAGCGATCGCCGGGCCCGATCTTCTGGTCAGCCGGAAGGCAAAAGCCCACGACATCAACCTCGGCTAGGGTTTCGCGCACGAGATCGTTGAGGCGCTTGCCAAGAAGAGTGCGGGGGCGATGGACGCCCGGGGTATCGACGATGATGATCTGGTCGTGTTCGCGGCTGACGATCCCTCGAATGGCTCGCCTCGTCGTTTGAGGTTTCGAGCTCGTAATCGCGACCTTGTCCCCCACCATCGCATTCGTGAGCGTCGATTTGCCGACGTTGGGCCTGCCGACGAGAGCGACGAAGCCACTTCGATGCACGGTTTCCACTTTTGCTCTCCTAATCGTCGCTCTCGTGCGACTCGTCACCGGTATCGCGCGGGGCGCGGCTGACGAGAATTGCTGAGACCTGCTTGCGTCTGCCACTCGTGCGATCCGCTTCCATGTGTAAACCGTGGGCAGTACCCTCGGCGCCCACGATCGGCACCCTTCCGATGGTTTTCGCGAGGAGACCACCGATCGTGTCAACGTCGTCGTCTTCGATCTCGAGATCGAACAGCTCGCCGACCTCGACGATGGTCATGCGCGCGGGAACGCGGTATTCGCCTTCGGCGACCTTCTCGGCCTCTTGCTCGCGGCGGTCGTGCTCGTCGGCAATCTCCCCCACGATCTCTTCGAGGATGTCCTCAATCGTGACGATGCCGGCAACACCACCGTATTCATCGACGGGGATACCAACGTGCACGCGAGAGGTACGCATGGCTTCCATGACGCGATCGGCAGTGAGGAACTCCGGGTAGAACTTCACGGGCCTCATGATCTCTGTGACGGGCCGATCGCCGCCGGGATCCCACGGCGAATGGATCGCACGCATCACATCTTTGAAGTACAGCATGCCGAGCAGGTCGTCGACGCCCTCTTCGCCGATGACGGGAATTCGGCTGTACCCCGAACGGACGAACAGGCGCATGGCCTTGTTCGCGGTCGCGTCCGCGTCGATCGTCACCATATCGGTTCGGGGCACCATGACCTCGCGGATCATCGTGTCGTCAAGATCAAACACGCCCTTGATCATGTTGCGCTCGTCGTCCTCGAGCGCTTCCGTTTCACTCGCGCGATCCACGAAGTGGCGAAGCTCCTCCTCCGTCGCGAACGGTCCACCCGCGACCTTCCCGCCGGGAGTGAAGGCATTCGAAATGTGGATGAGGACCTTCGCAGGAAGGGCTAGGGCGACCCGGGCGAAACGGACAAGCGGGGAAAGAGCCGAGATCGTTTTCTCGGGGGCACGCCTGCCTAGCGTGCGGGGCGACACGGAGGCTCCCATGAACGACACGAGGAAGGTCACCGTAATCGCGAGGAGGAGTGGTAGCCACAGTCCCTCGAGCCGTTCGAACATGAATGCCGTGATGACAACAGCGTAGGTCGTTTCGGCAAGAACGCGCCCAAGCGCGATCGTGGCGAACGTCGTGTGGGTGTCGTCGTGCATCGTGAGGATGCGGTCCCGCTTCTTTTCTTCGTCTTCGAAGTAGCGCTCGATACTGTGGCGCGAAAGCGTGCTGAGCGCGGCGTCAGCGGCCGAGAAGCACACCGCGAGGACGATCGCGACGATAGCGAGTGGAACGAGAAAAGCGATGGCACTCATGCGTCGGGGCCGCCGGTATCGCAGATGCCCACGCGAGAGCCACGGCCAGCGAGAAACGTCAACAGGAGCTTGCGCTGGAGCGTGAACATCACACGCTCTTCCTCGGGCTCGACGTGGTCGTAGCCGAGCAGGTGAAGGATGCCGTGAGTGAGCAGAAGAAGCATTTCTTCTTCAGAGCTGTGGCCGGCAATACGGGCTTGCTGCGCGGCGACGGTGGGGCAGATGACGATGTCCCCGAGGAGGCCCTCGGGGGCGAGCTCCCCTTCGCGTCCTTCGCGAAGTTCGTCCATGGGGAAGCTCATGACGTCGGTGGGCCCCTCGAGGTCCATCCACTCCTCGTGGAGTTCACTCATTGCCTTCTCGTCCACAAACGTGATCGACAGTTCGGTGGCCGGGTGCAAGAACATGGCTTCGAATACGTAGCGAGCTAGATCAACGAACTCGCGGGCATCGATCTGAGCGGTCGTTTCGTTGTTGACTTCGATGCTCATCGCTTCCCCTTCTTCTTCGGTGAGAACTCGGAAAGATCCCAACGCGCATAGGCGTCGACGATGTCGCTGACGAGTCGGTGGCGCACGACGTCCTTCGAGCTCAAGTGGCAAAAGGCAATGTCGTCGACCTTACCGAGGATGCGTTCGACGACTTTGAGGCCGCTGCTAGTGCCTCCGGGAAGATCCACCTGGGTCGCATCGCCCGTGATCACCATGGTCGAGTTGAAACCCAGGCGGGTCAGGAACATCTTCATCTGCTCGGGTGTCGTGTTTTGCGCCTCGTCGAGGATGATGAACGCATCGTTAAGCGTACGCCCGCGCATGTAGGCAAGCGGCGCAACTTCAATCGTTCCCGCACCCATGAGCCGCGGGATGGACTCGGGGTCGAGCATGTCGTGAAGCGCGTCGTAGAGGGGGCGCAAGTAGGGATCGATCTTCTCGTTGAGCGTGCCCGGGAGAAATCCGAGGCGCTCGCCTGCTTCGACCGCGGGGCGCGTAAGGATGATCCGGTTGATCTGCTTATCGAGAAGTGCACGCACGGCTTTCGCAACCGCGAGGTACGTTTTTCCGGTGCCTGCGGGGCCGATGCCGAACACGATCGTGTTCTCATCGATTGCGTCCACGTACTCTTTCTGGCCGATCGTCTTCGGCCTAATCGTGCGCCCTCGTGCGGAGAGAACTGATTGACTGAGGATCGCCGACACGTGCTGGTCACGTCGCCGATCATCGCCGTAGAGTTCTGCGGCGCGGTGGACGGCTTCGCCCGTCACGGTTTCGCCGCTTGCGGCGATCTCAATAAGAGAGTTCATGATGGCGGCAGCGCGATCGAGCGAGCCTTCGGGGCCGCGCAGTGTGATCTGGTGGCCGCGCATCGACACGTCGATGTCGGGCATGATCTTCTCGATGACGTTGAGTGCCTGATCGTTCGCGCCGAGAACGGCGACGGGACGCAAGTGGTCGGGGATTGCGACGTAGCGTTCGAGGATTTCGGTGGTCTCCTGCACGGTTAGAAGAGGTCTCCTTCGGATTGGGCTTTACCGGCAAGAATGTGCCCGTGCACGTGGAAAACGCTTTGGCCAGCGCTTTCACCGGTATTGAAGAGGAAGCGGAACTCGCCTCGGGCATGTTCTTTCGCGACTGAGCCCGCTGCTTTGACGACCGCAGCGAGCAGGTCCTTGTTGGCCGAGAGCTCCACGATGTTGGCGTAATGTTCCTTCGGCACGGCGAGCACGTGAACCGGAGCTTTCGGCTCAAGGTCTTTGAAGCACACGACGTCGGCGTCCTCGTAAACCTTGGTCGACGGGATCTCGCCGGCAACGATTTTGCAAAAGACACAGTCTGGTGCGGTCGTGGTCATCGGTTCCTCCTCAGGGCTGCCGCCGCACGGTGCCGGAAACTGGCGCGTGGCGGCTCGTGTGGGCGCTGGTTCCACCAGTCTAGTAGTCGGGTGCCCGCGCGGCTTGTGCTTCCGACGCTCGCCGGCCGCGAGCCGTGAAGGCAGTCAGTATCGCGGTGGGGCTACTGCCACCGCCCGGTTACTGCGCACAGGGCCGCAAGAGCCGCGGGGCCCGCGCTCGAGGCCCGAAGAATCTCCGTGCCCAGAAGCGTCTGCGTGGCACCAGCCCGAGTAAACCGGTCGATCTCGCTGTCGCTCATACCGCCCTCGGGCCCGACGATGACCCAGACGTCGCGAGGAATGCCTTCTTGCGTACCCGCGGCGGGGTTGAGATCGCGTAGGTGTGCCCCGAGTCCTACGGTTGCACTCTCGTGCAGGGCAAGAACCGTCGATCCGCTGTCAACTGCACGCGCGATTTGGGAAGCGAGATCGTCACTTGTGACGACGGGCTCGAGCACGGGGATGCGTGCGCGACGAGACTGTTTAACTGCGGCGTTGATACGCGCACGCCACTTCTCAAGCCCCTTATCCTCTTTCGTGCCTTTCCATTGGACGACGCTGCGATCAGCTTGCCAGGGAACGATGCGGTCAACGCCAAGTTCGGTCGCCATTTCAATCGCCGATTCGTCGCGGCCGCCCTTAGCGAGCGCTTGGACGAGCACAAATGTCGTCTCCGGCGCTGGCTGGTGCGTGGGCGCGCTGCACAGCTGAATGTCGAAGCTGCTCTTCGATACGCTCGTGACGGTAGCCTCCACCTGGTAACCGTCCGTGTCCGTCACGAGGATGCTCTCGCTCGGGCGAAGCCGCATGACGCGCGCCCCGTGGTGGCCTTCGTCCCCGCCAATCTCGATTGAGGTTCCGGCGGTGGCGTCCTCGAGAGTCCCCTCGAGGAGAAGGAAGTTCTTGAGGCTCACAGATCGCGGAATTTCTCGCGGAGTTTCGCGAACACGCCGCCGTCGCTGTGCTGAGCATTTTTCGCCGCCGAGCGCAGGTCAGGTTCGTTACGCATCTCGCCGAACTTGGCGAGGAGATCTTTTTCGGCACCCGAGAGTTTCTTCGGGATCTCGACGCCCACTTCGATGAGGATGTCGCCTCGAGAATCGCCGCGCAACGCAGTGACGCCGAGGTCGCGGAGCCGAATCACGTCACCGGGTTGAGTTCCGGCCTTGATCTCGACCTCGCGCTCGCCGTCGAAGGTCGTGAGGGTGGCCTTCGTGCCGAGGGCCGCGGCAACCATGGAAATTGTGAGGCGCGCGAGCAGATCGTTGCCTTCGCGATGGAAGATCTCGTGTTCCTTGACGCGCACCTCGACGAAGAGGTCACCTGCGGGGCCGCCAGCCTCACCCGCTTCGCCCTCCCCGCGAAGCTGGATGCGGCGACCTGTATCGATGCCCGCGGGAACGCGCAGCGTAATCGTGCGCTCGTCCTGCACACGGCCGTGCCCCTGGCACTCGCTGCAAGGATTCTCGATGATCGTGCCATGACCCTGACAGGCCGAACACGGCGCGAGTTGCACCATCTGACCGAGCAGAGAGTTCACCGTGCGCTGCACGTGGCCGCTTCCGCTACAGACGGTGCATTTCTTCGTCTCCGTTCCGGGCTCACAGCAATTACCGTGGCAGCGATTACACGTGACAGCCGTTGGGAACGTCAGCTCCTTTTCGGAGCCAAAGACGACGTCATCAAGCTCGAGTGTCATGCGTCGGAGGATGTCGTTACCGCGGCGTTCGCGCGGGATCGGGCCACGCCCGCGCCCACTCATTCCTGACGCACCCGCGAATACATCGAAGAGGTCGGAGAAATCGAACGTCGCTCCCCCGCCGAAGCCACCGAAGCCGCCGCCCCCGAATGGGTTCTGACCGCCCATGTCGTACATTCGACGCTTTTCGGGGTTGGAGAGGGTCTCGTATGCCTGGGAGACCTTCTTCATTTGATCGGCTGCGGCGGGATCGGGATTGACATCGGGGTGCAGCTTGCGGGCCTTCTTGCGGTAGGCCTTCTTGATCTCGTCCGCGCTTGCGTCCTTTGAGACGCCGAGGATCTCGTAAAAGTCGTCGTTCACGAAGTGTGGTTCCTTGAGAGTTGGGTTCAGTTCTTAACCGATGAAACGGGAGATGTACCGCGCGACAGCGCGCACGGAAGAAATCGAGGTCACGTAGTCCATGCTCGAGGGGCCGAGGATCGCGATGCGCGAGGAGGGGGAAGCGGCGCCCGCAGTTTCGGTATAGGCGCTCCCCACAAGGGCCGCTCGCTGAAGGGCATCGCCCGAAACGCTACTGAGTTCCTCGCCGATCAGCACATCGACCTCGCCGAAGTTCGAATGCATTTCGCCGAGGAGTCGAAGGAGCACGAGCTGTTCCTCGAGCAGGTCAAGCATCGGCCCGACCTCGCGAGAGAATTGCTCGCCGCGCGCAAGGTTCGAGACTCCGCCGACGATCATGCGATCCTCGCGGCGAGAGGCGAGCAGCTCTCCGAGCGTGTCGAGCACCTCGGTCGCCGCGGCGCGGGTCGATTCGGATTCCGCGTCGAGGAGTGCGTCTAGATCCCCTCCCACGGAGGTCACGGGCCTTGACGTGCATACCCGATTAATGCGCTCGCGAAGCCTCTCGTAATAGGCGGCCTCTTGGGGGTGTGTGAGCGAGATCGTCTGCTGATCAACGCGCCCCGCGTCTGTGATGAGCACGACGAGCAGGAGAGTCTCGGATGTCTTCACGAGCTCAACGTGGCGCACGTGTGCTTGTCGCAGCGCCGGGTACTGCACGACCGCCACTTGATTCGTGAGACGCGACAGCAGGCGCACCGTGCGCGAAAGAAGGTCGTCAAGGTCGTGGGCGCCGTCGAAAAACGTCTGAATCGCGCGCCGTTCAGGAGCCGAGAGGGGCTTGACTTGCGCGACGTAGTCGACGAAAACGCGATAGCCCTTGTCGGTGGGAATGCGACCTGCCGACGTGTGGGGCTGCATAATGAGGCCCTCTTCTTCGAGCACGGACATGTCGTTGCGTACGGTCGCCGCGCTGACGCCGAGTTCGTGCCGCTCGAGCAACGACTTCGAGCCCACCGGTTCGCGAGTCGCCACGTAATCTTCCACGATTGCGCCGAGGATGCTGAGCTTGCGCTCATCCATACTTCTCATCCTTTCGCGCGTTAGCAGTCACAGGCTTCGAGTGCCAATACTACGCGTAGCGCGCGACCCTTGCACGGTGTGGCGATCCCCTGTGAGCGAACACGCCCCTGGTAGCGTAAAGCGCCGTGAATATCGATCGATACGGCCACGACGTCCTTTCCGGTACCGGGGATGCCTTTCACCCGAAACGCCCCGCGAGCAGGGATGTCCCAGCCGAGCGCGGGCTCGTTGTCGAGGATGTCCAAACCGGCTGGGTCGGCGCCGTCACGCGCGTGGAGAAGTCGGGCGGTATCCACATCGTCGAACTCGAGGATCGTCACGGGCGCCTACGCACGTTCCGCCTCGGCCCTGGTTTTCTGATCGATGGAAGGCCCGTTCGCTTGACCCCGCCCACGAGCGGCGGTCCGACGGCTGCTCGGCAAACGTCGGGCCCTAAACGAAGCGCGTCGGGCTCAACCTATGTCGAAGGAGCCCGTGCCCGCGTCGCGCGTGGCTCCCGGATTTGGGTCGAAGGCAAGCACGACGCCGAACTCGTGGAGAAGGTGTGGGGGCACGACCTGCGCATCGAAGGCGTAGCTGTCGAAATGCTCGATGGCGCCGATAACCTTCTCGAGCGCGTTCGGGCTTTCCGGCCGGGGCCGGACCGCAAGCTCGGCGTTCTCGTGGACCACCTCGTTGCGGGATCCAAGGAAACCCGCATCGCCGAGAGCGTCATGCGCGAGCCGGGGATGCGAGAGCACGTTCTCATCCTCGGTCACCCATACGTCGATGTGTGGCAAGCCGTGAAACCCGCGCGCGTAGGGCTCGAGAAGTGGCCCCACATCCCCAAGGGAACGGACATCAAAGTCGGCTCGCTCAGAGCGCTCGGACTTCCCGCCGAGTCGCAAGGGGACATCGCCGAAGGCTGGCAGAAGATTCTCGGGCGGGTGCGCTCGTACGCGGATGTCGAGCCAACCCTTAGCGGCCGTATCGAGGAACTGATCGACTTCGTCACCGCCAATCCCTGAATTCCATAGGGGTTGTGGGGGTTTGATTGGTGGCGGCGGCGCGCGTTAGAGCGCTGCGATATCGCGCGTAATGGCATCGGCGACAAGCCGGCCGGCGTCGGAAAGCCTCACGATCCCGCTATCCCATGCACTCGCATCCAACCGCCCCTCTGCCACGTGCTGCACGAGCACCTCGCGTGCCTCGCTACGTGAAGTAAGCGGGTTGCTCGCCGCCTCGAAACCCTCCCTTATACGCATCTCGAGCATGAGGCGCTCGAGCGCGCGATCCTCCAGCGAAACGTTCTCGAACCCGTCAACGGGCAAACGCCCGGCGGCGAGGGCCGCGGCATAGCGTGAGGGGTGCTTGAGGTTCCACGAGCGGTAGCCGTCGCGGTGTCGATGCGCGCCGGGGCCGATCCCCCACCAGTCGCGGCCCCGCCAGTAGGCGAGGTTGTGGCGGCACTGAAACTCGTCGCCGCGCGCGAAGTTCGAGACCTCATACCACTCGAAGCCCGCGGCTCGCGTGCGGTCGGCGATGAGCTCGTAGGCATCGGCCATGAAGTCCGGATCGGGCTCGCTGAGTTCGCCGCGGCGCAGCTGGCGAGCCATTTTGGTGTTGCCCTCGACGATGAGCGAGTAGGCGCTCACGTGATCCGGCTGCATCTCGGTTATCGCCCCGATGGTGGTCTCGACGTCCGTGAGCGTCTCCCCCGGCGTCCCATAAATCATGTCGAGGCTCACCTGAAGGCCCGCCTCCCGGGCCCACGCGACAGCCCTCGGGACGGATTCGGGGTTGTGGGTACGGTCGAGGATCGCGAGCACACGCGGCACGGCCGATTGCATGCCGAAGCTCACGCGCGTAAACCCAGCATCGGCGAGGCGGAAGAGGGAGTCTCGGGTGACGGAGTCGGGGTTCGCCTCGGTTGTCACCTCGGCGCCCGGGGCGAGAGGAATAAGCGAGTCGAGGTGGGCGAGCATGCGCGCCTGTTCCTCGGCGGGCAGGAGGGTGGGGGTACCTCCTCCGAAGAACACGGTGTCAACGCGGTCGTAAGTGAAGCCCGACGCTTGATCGTCCGCGAGCGTGCGCTCCATTTCGCGCATCGCGTTATCCGGATACTCAGCTTGCGAACCTCCCCCGCCAAGCTCTTTTGCGGTGTAGGTGTTGAAGTCGCAATACCCACAACGCACCGCGCAAAACGGCACGTGAATGTAAACCGAGAGTCCTCGGTCGTTCGCGCTAGTTTCCCCGGCCATCGGTGATGAGCGAGGCGGGGAACTCGAACGCGATATTGGCGCTTTGAAGCGCCGCGAGGCATCCCCTCGCCATCGACGTGTACACGGGCGTTTCCGTGTCTCGCGCCCAGCTCAGGAGCGCCTTGGCGCTCGCCGGATCGATCTCGCTCGAGAGACCGCGGAAGATCTCGCCTATGCTTACGCCGTGCTCGGGAACCGAAAGCACTTCGATTTCGTCACCCGGGCGCACAACGCCCTCGCGTACAACGCGGAAGTACGCCCCCGACTTTCCGTAGGCATTGAAGCGGCGGCCCCATGGCCCTTGGGGCTCAATTCCCGCCTGCTTGGCGAAGCGCCCCATCCACACGGCGAAAGTCTTGCAGGGCTGGCGCGGCACGCTTGCCTCAAGCTCTGCCCCGCCGATGCGCCAGCGCGAGCCAATGATGACCTCGTCGGTATCGATACCCTCCGTGACGAGATTTTCGCCGAAGGCACCGTCGGGCAATCCGCTCAAACCTTCCCGGCGCGCAAGTTCCTCCCGCGTTTCGCGCGCAAAGGCGTATACGGCCTTGAAAAGGCCTCCGTGGTGTTCGGTATCGCCCTGCACGTCGCCGAGCACGCCGTGCGTGAGCAGCTTGATGCCTTCTTCTCGCGGAACTTTGCTGATTCCCGAGCGAATGCCCGTCTCCTCGACGTGGAAGAGCGAGTCCACCGTGCACGTCGAGAGCACGCGCGCGGGGCCCTGGGCAATCGCGACCGAAAGCGGTTCGACGTTCATCTTCGTCCCCTTACTTGTTCTTGCCGTCGGACGAGCCGCCATCCGAGCGCAGCGCCGCGATGAAGGCCTCCTGCGGCACGTCGACCGAGCCGATCGACTTCATGCGCTTCTTACCTTCTTTCTGCTTCTCGAGCAGCTTGCGCTTACGGGAGATGTCGCCCCCGTAGCACTTGGAAAGCACGTCCTTGCGGATCGCGCGGATGTTTTCGCGCGCAATGATGCGCGAGCCGATCGCCGCCTGGATCGGAACCTCGAACTGCTGGCGAGGAATGAGGTTCTTGAGCTTTCCGGCCATCTCGACGCCGTAGTGGTAGGCCTTATCGCGGTGCACAATCGCGCTGAAGGCGTCCACCGTCTCGCCCTGAAGGAGCATGTCAACCTTGACTAGGTCTGCCGCTTCCTCACCCTGCACGTCGTAATCGAGAGAGGCGTAGCCCTTCGTTCGGCTTTTGAGCTGGTCAAAGAAGTCAAACACGATTTCGGCAAGGGGAAGGGTGTACCGAAGCTCCACGCGGTCTTCGCTCAGGTAGTCCATGCCCTTCATCGCTCCGCGCTTGGACTGGCACAGTTCCATAACGGTGCCCACAAATTCCTTGGGCACGAGGATCGTAGATTTCGCGACGGGTTCGCGAATCTCGTGCACCTTGCCCTCGGGAAAGTCCGAAGGGTTGAGCACCTGGACTTCGGTGCCGTCCTCCATAGTCACGTGGTAGATCACGCTCGGCGCGGTCGATATCAGGTCCAAGTTGAATTCGCGCTCGAGCCTCTCGCGCACAATCTCAAGGTGAAGCAGCCCAAGGAAGCCCACGCGGAAGCCGAAGCCAAGCGCGGTCGAGGTTTCTGGCTCGTAGTTGAGCGCGGCGTCGTTGAGTTTGAGTTTGTCGAGCGCGTCGCGCAGCGCCGGGTAGTCGGAGCCGTCGATCGGGAAGAGCCCCGAGAACACCATCGGTTTCGGTTCGGAGTAGCCGGGTAGCGGTTCTTCGGCGCCGCGCAGCGCGGCGGTCACCGTGTCACCGACCTTCGACTGGCGCACATCCTTTACGCCCGTAATGAGGTATCCGACCTCGCCGGGACCAAGCCCCTTCGTGGGCTTCGGCTCGGGTGAAATCACGCCGAGCTCGAGCAGTTCGTGAGTCGCACCGGTCGACATCATCTGGATTTTCTCACGCGGGTCGAGTTGCCCGTCGACCACACGCACGTACGTGACAACGCCCCGATACGTGTCGTACACGGAATCGAAAATCATCGCACGCGAGGGCGCATCGATCTGCCCGTGGGGCTTCGGGATCGTGCGCACAACGTGATCGAGAAGTGCCTCCACACCCTCGCCGGTCTTGCCGGAAACCCTGAGCACATCTTCCGGGTCGCAGCCCACGAGCTGGGCGATCTCCGCGGAGTACTTTTCGGGATCAGCGGCGGGCAGGTCGATCTTATTGAGCACGGGGATGATCTCAAGGTCATTATCGAGCGCGAGGTACAGGTTCGCGAGGGTCTGCGCCTCGATGCCCTGCGCAGCATCAACGAGCAAGATCGCGCCCTCACATGCTGCGAGCGAGCGCGAGACCTCGTAGGTGAAGTCCACGTGACCCGGCGTGTCGATCATGTTGAGCGCATAGGCCTCGCCATCCACGACCCACGGCATGCGCACGGCCTGGCTCTTCACCGTGATGCCGCGCTCGCGTTCGATATCCATGCGGTCGAGGTATTGGGCCCGCATCGCACGCTCGTCGACGACCCCGGTGAGCTGGAGCATCCGGTCAGCGAGGGTCGATTTTCCGTGATCGATATGCGCGATAATGCAGAAGTTGCGAATCCTCTCCATGGAGGTCGCGGCTGGCTCAATCTCGCGCATGTTCGCGGGGGCGCTAGTCAACGGGAATCCTTTCGACGGGCATAGATGACTCCATTGTCCCATGCACGGACAGTTTTGGCCCGTTCGCGCGGGCCCGCGCACGGGTTGATACGGTCACATCATGAGCCTTTTCTCCTCCCTCCGGTCCATCGCGGGCTCCCTTGCCCGAAACCGTCAAGTGCAACGCGCCGCGCGCCGCCTTGCGCGGGAGGGGGTGCGCACCCTCGAAGGAAAAATGAGGGGTTCCGACGGTGGCCGGGCAAGCGTCGGGCCAGATTCGTACGCCGATGCTCGCGCGAGCGACGCCCGAACCACTCTCCCCGACCGTGCCGGCAACGCTCCCCTGACCATCACGTACGCACCCTCCGCTGATGGCAATCCGGATCCGGGTGAAATCGTGTGGGCATGGGTACCGTTCGAGGAAGACCCCTCGAAGGGCAAAGACCGCCCCGTACTCGTGCTTGCCGACGAAGGCAACGGCGTGATCGTGGCACTCATGCTCACCTCACGCGACCGCGGCAAGGGCGATCACACTGATGAATACGGCAACCGCTGGGTGGACATCGGCACCGGTTCGTGGGATGCCAAGCACCGCCCTTCGGAGGTGCGAGTCGATCGCCTCATTAGACTCGAAGCAGCGAAAGTGCGACGAGAGGGCGGCAAGCTCGACAAGGCCCGCTTCGACCGGGTGGCTAATGCCACACGCGAAGAGCACGGTTGGTGAGCTGAAGCTCTGGGCTTTCGCCGCAGCCGCTGGTAAAGTTGACGGCTGTATGTGTGAACATACTGCGCTGCGTGCGGCGCACTTTCGCCCCTTTCGTGTCTCTGGGGCAGAGTGCTGCATGCGCCGGCGTGAGTTTTTCCGTTCGTGATGCGAACGTTTGACGTCTCCAGGCGACACCCCACCGCCCGTCCCCGTCGAGCGCGAGCACCTCTCATGAGCGGCGTTTCACCTCAACATCTAGAAAAGGCACCTCGTGGCAAACATCAAGTCCCAGATCAAGCGCAACAAGACCAACGCGAAGGCTCAGGCACGCAACAAGGCGTACCGCAGCGAGCTCAAGACCTACGTGCGCAAGGTTCGCACCGCGGTCGCTGCCGGCGATGCGGAAGCATCGACCAAGGCTCTTCGTGAGGCTTCGCGCAAGCTCGACAAGGCTGTGTCGAAGGGCGTCATCCACAAGAACCAGGCTGCAAACCGCAAGTCGGGTCTCGCAAAGCTTGTAGCGACGCTCGAGAAGTGAGCATAGTTCTCGCGTTTTAGCCTGACGTAAGGCCCCGCTTCGGCGGGGCCTTTTTCGTTGCCTTGTCGGCAATGGATCGACCCGTGCGTCGACCTACCTAGCCGAAGATGATCCGCACCTGCGCGACGAGGTCCTTCGCGAACGACAGCACGAGAAGAAGCGTGAGAAGCGCACCACCCACCACCCACAGAGCGGTTCTCCAGTCGAAACGATTCATGCCCGGCTCCTCCTCGCGCGCGAAATCTCAACGATAAGGCGTTGAAGCGCCCACATTGGGTCACGATCATTACCCTTGACCGCGGCATCCGCTGCAGCGAGGGATTCGAACACCGAGGCGAGCGCTCGCTCCGAGTAGTGGCGGGCGAGCTGAGCGTTGTTGCGGAACATCCAGTCCTGCATGCCTGTGCTCTTTGCCGACGCACCGGGAATCGCTGCCTGCGCCACCTGCCTGGCCTTGCGCACAATCGTCGCGACGATAGCAACGGGAGACAGCCCCGAGAGTTCGGCTTGGCGAAGCAGCACGAGCGCTTCGCGTTCTTTGCCGGCTAGGCAGGCGTCGGCGATCGCAAAACCCGTTGTCTCCGCGCGACCTGCCGTAAGAGCCTCGACGTGCCGCAGCGTGATGGGACCAGCCTGCTGCCCCGACTCGGGCTCGGTGTCGCGCATGAGTTGGGTGCTCACGGCCGCTAGTTCCATGAGGTCCGCCCCAAAGGCATCGACGAGGGCTTTGACCGCATCGGAGTTGACGCGGCGCCGCGCGCGTGAAAACTCGCTCATCGCGAAGGTCATCTTCGCTTTCGCGGTTTTGATCTCTGCTGCGTTCACCCACGGGGCACCCGATTTCTTCACGGCGTCGAGGAGCTTCTTGGCGCGCTGATCACCGCGATTGATGAGCACGAGCGTGACGTCCTGCTCGGGACTCTTCACGTATTCCATAAGAGCGTTGATGAGAGGCTCCGCGCCGCGCGTGACCTCGTCGATGATGACGAGGCGGGGCTCGCCGAACAGCGAGGGGGCCGTGCATTGGAGCAAGTCGCTCTTCGAGATCTCAGTCGAGATGAAACGGTGGACCTCAAGGTCCGCGTGGCGTTCGCGACTGAGGTGGACGATGCGTTCGAGCGCGCGCTGGGCGAGGAGCGCTTCCTTGCCCGCGATGAGCACAACGGGCGCGGGTTCGATACTGTGCCACTGGACTTCGGCCATGGGGAGAGTCTATCGACCACATGGCTCACGCTGTGCGCTTGGCTTGAGGTCAGCGACTACGGTGACCTAGAGCGCCTGAATGTATACAACAAACTGGAGGTGTGACCCGTGTTGGGTTTGAGCGCGCTGCTGCTGTTCGTCATGGGCATACTCGCGGGCATCGTCAATGCAGCCGTCGGATCCGGCTCTCTCCTCACCCTTCCCGTGCTCCTCGCACTCGGCGTCCCGCCCGGCGTGGCCGTGCGCACCAACACGATCGGCATGTCCTTCGCGACAGTCGCCTCCGTCCTAGGCTTTCGCAAAGAAATCGCAGCGGAGAAGCGCCACCTCGTCCCCCTCTCGATCACCACGATCGTGTGCGCGAGCGCAGGCTCGATAATGCTCCTCCTCTCCCCCTCGAGTGCTCTCGACATCGTCGTACCCATTCTCATCGTCGTTGCGCTCGTCCTCGTCATCGGTCAGCCCTATCTGACGGCGTGGCTCAATAAACGGCGCGAGGCCGACCCTGGCACGCAAACCGGCCCCGTCGGCGAGGCATACGAAAGCCCGTGGCTCGTCGCCCCCATGGGGGCGGCCGCAGTCTATGGCGGATACTTCACCGCTGCACAGGGCGTTCTCTACATGGGCATCCTCGGCATCGCCACATCCCGCAGCATGAAAGACGTCAACCCGGTCAAGAACCTCATGCAGCTCTACGTCAATACGACGGCCGCGATTGTCTACCTCGTGGCGTTTGTGTTTTTCGACGCGCACGTGTGGTGGGCTGGCGTCGCCATTCTCGCCGCGGGCGGGATGATCGGCGGCTATGTTGGCTCGCACGTTGCGAAGCGTCTACCGAACTCGGTGCTGCGCGCGACCATCGTCGTCGTCGCCCTCGTCGCGCTCGTGCGACAGTTTGTATAGGAAAAGTGAAGGCGCTAGTTACCGATCCTCGTCGGCCAAGCTCGAGAGGCTCGCGAGGAAAGCATCGCGCGACGCCTCCAGGTGGGCGCGCATATGCGTGGGCGCGTTGTGCGCATCTCCTGCGCGCACGAGATCGTAAATCACTTTGTGCTGATCCCAGGCAGACGTGTCGCGCGTAACCGTGAAGCCACGATGCGCGCTATGAAGCCACTCCACGCGCCCGCCGATCTGCTGGAGGATGTGACTCAGCACAGGGCGCATGGCTAGATCCGCAAGTCCCTGGTGCACGCGGAGATTCGCCTCCGCGATTCCAGCACCGTCTCGATTCGCAAACGCCTCGTCGCCTTGCGCGAGGGCATCCTCAATTTCCGTGCACAGACGGCGCGAACGCTCGACATGAGCGGCCCCGGGAGCGGAGAACTCGGCAAATCGCGCGGCTGCGTCCCGCACGAGTGAGGTTTCGAGGGTGATGCGGAGGTCAAAAAGCTCGCGCGCATCGTCAAAGGGCGGGTGGGCCACGCGGGATCCGACGTTTGCCCGCGTATCAACGAATCCCTCCGCCGTGAGGATGCGCAATGCCTCACGCACGGGGACGCGCGACAGCTCAAACTCCTTCGCCAAGGCAACTTCACGAAGCGGAGTGCCGGCCTCGTATTGGGCAGCGATAATTCGCTTGCGCAGGGTGGCGGTCACGGTCTTCGCCGCGGCATCAGACACGCAGAACTCCTTCGAAGATCAACAGCGGAATCCCGCTACATAGGCATGAGCACAGGCCATGCTACATCGGCCTGTTGAGCGTCATTTCGTGCGCACCGTCCAGCCCGCGTCCGTTCTCGTCAACACCAGCATCCCCTCCTCGTCGGTACGTCTAAGCACTGTTCCTTGTCGCTCAAACATCGCGAGCGTCTTAGGGTGCGGGTGTCCGAATGAGTTCTCACCAACGCCAACGATGGCAAGCGGGGCGTGAGCTGCCTCGTAAAGCTCCGGTGCCTGCCGGCGGGAGCCGTGATGCGCAACCTTGACCACTTCAACAGGTTTCACCGCCCCCGAGTGCGCAAGCCTGGCTTGCGCATCCGGCTCTAGATCCCCTAGCGTAAGTGCGCTCCATTCCGGTGCTTCCACGCGCATCGAAATCGAACAGTCATTGAGCGCCGACTCCTCACCCCCGCCCTCGCCTGCCCCGAGGGCTCTCGCTTCCTCGGCTGAACGCGGCCACAGCACCGTGAGAGAAACACCTCCGACGGTTTCCGCGCGGGGCGCGAGCACGGTGTCCACTTCAGTTCGAGGGAGCTTCGCTTTCGTCGTGGTATCGAGCGGGCACACCCACGCCCGCCGCGGCGTACGCTCTCCCGTCAACGCCGGTATTCCGCCGTCATGATCAGCGTGAGGGTGGGTCACGACGAGGAGGTCGATCGCTCCGACTCCCGCACGGTCCAAACATCGGGCGAGCATGTTCGGGTCTGGTCCCGTATCGATGAGTACGGTTTTTCCCCCGGCACGCACGAGCATTGCATCGCCCTGCCCAACATCGCACATCACGACATCCCAGTCTTCGACGTCCCCGGGAATCAGCGTGGAGACTCCCCCGAAGAGGGCGATCACTACGAGGAATGCGAGCGCCCAGCGCACCTCGCGGCGCGTGCGCAGCCAAAGCGTGAGCCCTACGACGATGAGTACCCCTGCCGTGGACAGTGCACCTCCCGCGCCGGCCGGCAACGCAATGTGCGCTCCCGGAAGTGCGGCACTCACCTGTGCAATGAGCACGAGAACGTGCGCACCTGCCCCCGCAAGGGCGAAGAATGGTACCCCGAGCGGCGCCCACACATGCGCGACAATAATGCCGACAAAACCGCTCACGGTTGCGGGCGCCACGACGAGTTCCGCGGCAATATTCGCCGGCACAGCCCACACTGACGTTTCGGGAGCAAGCAGGAGCAAGACCGGCGTGCATGCTGCCTGGGCAACCGTCGGAACGGAAACCACAAGCGCGAGATTGCGAGAAATTCTCTCGCGACTGACCTGCCGGATAACCTCAGCAAGCGGAACCGAGAGCGCGAGAATAGCCGCCGTCGCGCCCACGCTGAGCACGAAGCCCACCTCTCCCACGAGCGCCGGATCCATGAGGCACCAGGCGAGAACGGTGAGCGCAAGCGCGTTGAGAGGCGGCGTGCGAAAACCTGCGTAGCGTCCAATCATGAGAGGAACGGCCATGAGTGCGGCTCGCAGCAAGCTGGGCTCCGGGCCCACCGCAGCCACGTACACGGCGATCCCCGCAGCCGCCGCCAGAACCCGCGCTTTGCGGCGCACGCCCACGGCAAGCAGCGGCAGCGTGACAAAAGCATAGGTCAAAGCAATATTTGCACCCGAGGCAGCAACGAGATGCGTGAGCCCGGAGGTCGCCATATCGTCCTTCACCTCTCTGGCAAGGCCCGCCGCGTCTCCGAGGGTCATGCCCACGACGAGCGATGCTTCATTGGCAGGCAAAAACGAGGAGGCTAGCCGTACAACCTCTTTTCGCTCTTCTCGCCAGGAGTCAAGGACACGCCCTACGGCGGCAATCACCCCCTCATCCTCAGCAGGTCGTGGCGGCACCTGCTCCCATTCGGCAATCTCAAGAAAGAGCGTGGAGCCGTCCTTATCGGCATACCCCCGCGCCCGAAGCATGTCCCCACGTCCAAGCGAGAAGGGATCGCCCCCACGCGTGTGTTTCGACCAGGTGAGCACGATTCGTGTCTGCCTCGAAATCGCTTTGTCTCCTGCACCGACCGTGATCTTCGAGAGTTCGGGCTGGCTCGATGCACGTGCAACCGTCGTATCCCACGCGGCACCTCGCGCGGGCTGTGACGGTGACTCGCGAAGCGTCACCACGACCTCGCTCACAACGTTTCTTTCGCGAAGAGCCTCATCGAGACTCAAGTGATCGTTGTGCACGCGGGCAACCGGCCCTGCGACTGCTGCACCAAGAACAACGGCAAGCAGCGCATGTGCCCGCAAACGTTTCTCTCGCACTAAGGCCAGGAGAAGCGCCGGGATGACGACGGCGAGAATTACGACAGGACCGAGAGACACACTCGCAATGGTTGCCGGCCAGAGCACAGCGGCGTGTGGAATGAGGCTCAGCCCCCTCACGGGCCTCACACCACACCCGTTCATGCCCTCAGATACTGATGCGCTCACGAAGTTTCTCGAAGATGGCAGGACCGATCCCCTTGACGTCCTGGAGCTGCTCGATATTTGAGAACGGGCCGTTCGTTGTGCGATGCTCAACGATTCTTGCGGCGATCGCGGGGCCCACGCCGGGAAGCTCGTCGAGCTCGCTTTCGGAAGCCGTGTTGATGTTGACGAGAGCGCCGTCCCCGCCGGCCTCCGCTCCAGGGCCCGAGGGGGAAGGTTCAACGCCGGTCGCGGGGCTCGCGATTGCCGCGGGGGTCTCCTCCCCTTGGCGCGGCACGTAAACCTGTTCGCCGTCGTTCACGACGCGCGCGAGGTTAATTCGGCCAAGATCGGCGTCCTCGGTGGGCCCGCCTGCTGCCTCGAGTGCATCGCCGACGCGCACTTCTGACGGAAGTTCGACGAGCTTCGGTTGCTTGACCGCCCCCACGACGTGAACCACCACCGTCTGCTTTCCGGAAGCGGGAGGATTCGAGGCCCCGGGCGCCGGTGGAACCGAGGCGGGTGAGGTTCCATCCGGCGCCGCCCCCTCATCTAGAGCCGTCGTCGCTTCCGGTGTCCCCTGGGGAGTTGGCGCGGTGACCGCGACCGTGTCGTCATGCGGCGTCATCGACGTAGCCATGTGTGCCCCACCGAGCACGAGCACACCCGCGGTAAGGATCCCGAGTATGACGCGCGGGTCCTTGAGTGCTGACCATCGAGGACCCCGACGTACGCCGGATCCTTCGCGTGACCATTCCTCAAGGTCGTCCCACGAGCGTGTGTTCGCACTCGTTCGTGCATCTGCGCGGTGTCGCCTCTCGCGCCCCTTCGTACTGTTCATAGCCTCCACGCTAGGAACGAGGAGCGCCCACGAAAAAGCCCCGGCGATCCACTGGGGACAACCGGGGCTTGTGGAGCCTGGAGCGCCACAGGGCCTAGAAAAACATCGCCTGCCATTCGGGCAGAAACATGAAGAAAGCAGCCACGATAACCAGGGCGTACCACGCGAGCGAAAGCGCGATCCAGGAACGCAGCACGGTGCGCACGAGCCCGCGCACCTCGATGATGCCCTCCTCCACAAGGAAGGTCACGAAGGACCAAAACATGGGTGGCACGACCGCCCACACCAGGAGGCACCACGGGCACAGGGCGTGAATGGCGAATAGCGCGTTGCTCGAGAGCCACACAACGAAAGCAAACGCGAAGGCGAGCCCTCCGAACGTTGCCCACTGGAACCACCGCGGAAGCGCAAGGCCCGAAAGGTGCAGTGCGCCGACGACACCCATGATCGAGAATCCCATGAACCCGAGGTACATGTTCGGAAAACCGAACGTCTGAGCCTGCCACGTCTGGATAAACGTCCCGCACGAGATGAACGGGTTGATATCGCAGGCTAGCGACGCATTCGTGTCCGCGAGAATCGCGAGCTTATCTTGCATAAGCGCGAATGACGCGATGATCCCGAGGACAGACCCGATGAGCAGCACGAGCCCAACGGTGCGCTGAGAAGCTCGAGGCTTCGCGTCTTGCTCAGCGCGAATCTGAGCATCAATGGCCGCAAAATCCTTCTCGCCGTAAGGAGAAGTCGTTAAATCTTCAGTCACGCGCCTTATCGTAATACGCTTTGAGCTTCGCGAAGCCTTCATCCATACTTACGCGCGGCTTCCACTGCAAACGCTCGCACGTGCGTCGCTGATCAAACCAATGCGCTGTCGACAGCTGCTCCGCGAGGAACTCGGTCATAGGTGGCTCATCGTAGCCGGGCCGCAACTCCCACGCCTTCTCGATCACGCGACCCGCAACGCGTGCGAGCGGGCCGGGAACCGTGATTCGCGGGCGCGAGACACCGGCCGCATCGCACAACCCCACCACGAAGTCGCGAACGGTGCGCGGCTCGCCATTCGTAATCACAAAGCTCTCTCCGTGCACGTCTTCGATCCGCTCGAGTGCCGCGACGAATGCCTCGGCGGCGTTATCGATGTACGTCGTGTCGATGAGCGCCATGCCCCGATCGAGAAGGGGCATCGTCCCCTTGCGGCCACGCTCGACGATGCGTTCCACGAGCTGGGTGTCACCGGGGCCCCACACGATATGCGGTCGCAAAGTCGTGACGAGCATGCCGTCCGTGCCGTCTGCCTCCATCGCCACGAGTTCAGCGGCGGCCTTCGTGCGGGCGTAGGGCCCGCGGGCGCGCGTAGGTTCAGGGGCAGTCGCGTCGAGCCCGACGATAGCCTCGCCAAAGTGGGCGACCGACGGCGAAGACGTGTTCACGAGCTTCCCGCCACCCTGGGCGCGAAGCGCATTCACCACATTGCGGGTGCCCTCGATGTTGATGGCGCGATATTCCTCCTCGGGGCCTGAAATGGACACCTTCGCCGCGAGATGCACGACCGCGTCGTTGCCGTCGACGGCACGGCGCACCTGGTCCGCCTCGGTAAGCGAACCGCACACGTCGGTGATGCCCTCGATTCCCGCGGGGCGGCGCTGGAACGCGCTGACCTCATGTCCCTCATCGCGAAGCCTCTTTGCGACCTCGCCGCCGAGCATCCCGCTCGCACCGGTCACGAGAACCTTCACAGCGCACTCCTTTCACCGGCCAGCTCGCGCGCGGCCCACGCCCCAAGGCGTGCGCGCTCGATCTTCGAGTTGTGGCGGATGTCGGTCGGGAGCGTCGTCGTTTCAAAAGCAGCCGTCACGGCAATACCCGTTGCCGCTTCAACGGCTTCGCGAATCGCGGCCTGGCGCTCGGGAGTCGCGGGCTTGGGCGTTTGGCCCTTACCCGGGCGGAACGTCGCCGGGTCTTCGTAGATCACCACGACCTGCTGCGTTCCCGCGGGGCCTACCCCGCATACACCCGCGCGACGCACGAAGTCGAGACTTTCCGCGGCCTTCTCTATCTGCACCGGAGTCACGGGGCCCGCCGCAGTCGTGACCACGTGTGCAAGGCGCCCCTCAACCCACAGGCGGCCCTCGGCATCGAGCTGACCGACATCTCCCGTCGCGTGATAGCCCTCGCAGCGCATCGACTCTCGCGTCGTATCCCACAGCATGAGGTAGCGGTCGCGAACGTGCGCGGCACGGACCATAATCTCGCCGACAACACCGGGCTTAGTGGTGACCGTGGAGGCTGCGCGGCCGTCGGACTCAAGCGGCGCAATCGCAAGCTCCACGCGAGGGACGGGCGCGCCCACGCACACACCGCTGCCCTCGCCCGCGGCTTCGATTCCTTCAAGGTCAATTGCGGCGACCGCGAGGCACTCGGTCATGCCGTACGGCGAGTACGAGTGCGCGTTCGGGAGCACATCGCGTAGTGCGCGAAGAAGCGGCGCGGGAATTGGTGCCCCCGCGCTAAAGAAGCTCGGCACTCGCGAAAGTGCCTCGCGCTGGCGCTCATCGAGCGCACCGGCCGTATCGATAATGTTTTGGAGCGCAGCCGGAGCAGTGAAGACTGCCGGCGAACCGAGCTCATCGACGGCATCGGCGAGGGCGCTCGCGGTGAGCTCGCCGGGGCGCGTCACGTCCATCTCGGGCACAATGCTCGGCGCACCGAGGGCCGGGCCAAGCAGTGCGAACGGCGCGAATCCGGCAACGAGCCCGCGTTCAGGACGCAGCTGAAGGGTGTCCCCCACCGCCGCGAACATCGCGCTCGCCTGCCGATGCGTGTACACGGCCCCCTTCGCGGGGCCGGTCGACCCCGATGTAAACAGCACGAGCGCATCCGCATCGGGATCAATGTCGGACCGCTCATCGCCGCCACCAAGAGCGTGAATCTGCTCGCCCTCGCGCATGAGCTCATCGATCGACGTGCTTACACCAAACACAGCGCGATCGATCGTGGGCAGTGTGCGCACGGAAATACGTTCACCAGGCCAACCGAGTGCGCGGGCTCCCGCAAGAGCAGTAGGGATCCCCACGACGTAGTCGATGTGGGCGCCCACAATTGCGCGCGTGAGGCCCTTAACCCCCAGGCCTGCATCGGCAACGACGGCAATCGCGCCGATCCGGAGGCACGCATACAGCACCGCCGTGAGGTCGGCGCCTGGCGTCACGAGAACGCTCACACGATCACCGGCCTTGATGCCATGCGCGCGCATTCCACTCGCAAGCTGCGCCACACGCTTTTCAAGAAGGCCCCACGTAATCGTGCGAGGACCCTCGGCGAGCATCTCGACGACAGCGGGCTCATACATCGTTGCCGGATCGTTTGCGCGCTCAGTAATGAGCGAGCCGAGACGTCGGTACTCGGGCTGTTCGGCAAAGCTCGAGACCGAACGTTCGCGATGGTCGGCACCGTTGATGAGCCGTTCCTCGAGCCAGCGCCGCACAAGCGGGGCGACGGGCGCGTCGTCCCACACGAGGTGCGAGGCGCCTTCGAAACGATGCACATCGGCATGCGGAACACGTTCAAGAAGATCGCGAAGGTATCGGTCCGAAAAGACAACATCGCGCGGCCCCCACACCATGAGGGTGGGAACGTCCATGCCCTTGAGGCCCTCCGCAAGGCGCTCAAGGGTCGCGCGCGAGGGGTGCTCCGCGCTCGCCGGAATATCGGCGACGAACGTTTCGATGCCCCGACGGCGCACTCTCGACCGATACGGCGCGTAGTAGCCCTCCCGCACCTCGCGCGGCAGCGGCGGCTTCGAGAGGTTTACGGTCGTGCGAAGGAACGCGTCCGTGCGCGACGTCGAGAACGGAAGGAAACCGGGGGCCGTTGCGAGCTGAAGTGAAGCCGGGAGCGACTCGCCAAGTTCCTGATGAATTGCGGTGTTCGTGAGCACCATACCGATCACGTCGTGGCGGTTGTCGAGTGCCCAGCCGATCGACACAATGCCGCCCCAATCGTGCCCCACTGTCACGACGTTGCCGGAAAGGCCGAGTGCATCCGTGAACAACGAAAGATCGGTAATGCGATCCTGCAAGCGTCGCTCACGTCCCGTGCGTTCCGAGTAGCCCATCTCGAGCTGGTCAACGGCAACGACACGCCAACCCGCTTCGAGCATCTCCTCGTTGAACAGGCTGCGATACAGGAAGGAGTAGGTGGGGTTGCCGTGCACGCACAGAAGCGTGCCGCGGGGCTCAATGCCCCGCTCGGCGAGTTGACGCTCGTTATCGAGATAGTGCCAGCGGCGCATATCACCGAACGAGTCCCGCACCTTCAGCGTGTGGTGCAATTCAGGCTGAACGCCGGGAAGATCGGGAACATCCTGCACGTCCTGGAAGGTCTTCGCGCTCACCACTGGACCTCCATCATCGCCGTGTTCAATCCCGAGCCGACGCCGAGGAGCAGAAGTTCATCGCCCTTCGCAAAGCGATCCTGGTTGAGGGCGAGAGTGAGCGGAACGGCCTCCGCGGCAATGTTGCCAAGTTCGGGGAACGTCACCGGAATGATCTCAGGGTTGATCCCCATGGCCTTCGCGAAGGCACGCGTGTACACCATCGACACCTGATGGGTGATGTACCACTGCTTATTCGAATAATTGCGACCGCTTTCCTCGGCGGCGCGCCACGTTTGCGTCACGAGCTCGAGGCCGTTTTCAAGGAGACCGGCCGTATCGGTACGCATATCGTCCATGTTGCCGATGCACAGCTCGTGGTGCTCGGTGCCCGCACGCGTTTGCGTGTGCACGATCCGGTGGCCATCCGGGTGTTTATCGAAGCGCCCCACAACGGCCGCAGCAGCGCCCGAACCGAGCGTGAGCGACGCAAACTGGTTATTGAAATCCTGGCGCGTCGAGTTCTTGTCGTTCAAGCGCGCAATGGTGCGCCGCTGCACTTCCTCGACATCCTCCGCGCCCACGATGAGTGCGTAGTCGATTTGACCGGCGTCAATCAGACCGGCGGCGAGGGTCATCGCATTAACAAAGCCGAGGCACGCGTTCGTGATGTCAAAGTTCATGCACGAGGCGGGCATACCGAGCGCCGCGTGAATGTGGGCACTCATCGCCGGCTCGAGGTGCTGACGCGAAACGGAAGCGTTGATGAGGACCCCGACGTCCTCGCGCGTAATGCCCGCGCTCGCCATCGCACGCTCAGCGGCAATCACGGCACCCTGTTTCCAACCGTTTTCCGGGTCTTTCCACCATCGCCGCTCGTACACACCGGCCACGCGTTGAAGCGTGCCCTTCGGCAAGCGAAGTCGCTTGCGGGCCGGTGAAAGCATCTCGTCGATCGAATCGGAAGTGACGGGAACCTGAGCTTCCACGGCGGAAACGGAGAGAATGGCGGCGTTTTTATGGTCAAACGCGGTGTTGGGGATCACTACTACTATTCGCTTTCGGTCTCGGTTCGCGCCTCTCAAAGCGCCCCATTATTGTCCACCGAAGCACTGGAGATTTGGTGAAAAATTGACCTGATCAGGGGGCAGCGAGGCTCAAACGTGACTGAGTTCTCTGCGGGCGAGCGTGAGCGAGCGTTTGATCGGGGCGAGCTTCGCCTCGAAGTTCCGGCTCGTGCCCGTCGCGATCTCCACAATGACAGAGCCGCCCCATCCTCGACGCGCGAGCCTTTGCAGAATTTCGGCAACCGGCTGGTCACCGTCGCCCGGCACCAGATGCTCATCGCGCAAGGTGTGCCCCGACCCATCGGTGAGGTGGAGATGGCTGAGCCGATCCCCCAAGCGTTCGATCATCGCGAGCGCATCGTCTCCAGCCGTCGACGCGTGCGAGAGATCGATCGTGAGATGCGCGTAATCCTCATCCGTGGGGTCGTGATCGGGGTAATACGGGAGCACCTCGCGCACGCCGAGGCGCCACGGATACATGTTCTCGACGGCAAGCGCGATTCCGTAGCGCTCTTCGAGTCCAGCAACGATCTCCACGAAATTCTTGGCGTAACGCCCCTGCCATCGAAACGGCGGGTGGGCGACAACCGTCGGAACCCCAAGATCCACAGCGAGGCGCATCGTGTCCTCGAGCTTCTTCTTGGGGTCAAGGCCGCCCGCGAACTGCAGAAAGAAGAGAGTTGGTGCGTGAAGCGACAAGATTGGAAGCTCATACACGCGAGTGAGGGTCTGAAGACGCATTGCGTCACGCGTTGCGGGATCGAGAGAACACATGACCTCAACGCCGTCATAGCCGGTTTCACGCGCCGCTTTAAAGGTGTCCTCGAGGCCAAGCGGGAAAAGCGAAGAGGTCGACAGGCCCACGGGAATCGTGCGGTTCGGGTGGGAGCCCCCGGGTTGGGCACCACCCTCGTTGGTACGGCCCGTTCCGTTGCCAGGAGCGGGTTCTCGGATTCCGACGCCTGCCCGGCTCCTCTCGCGCCAAACTTCCGAGTTTTTCCTCGCCTGATTTTTGCGGGTGAATACTTTTCGGCCGCCGGCGCTATCCTCACGTGTGCTCACGCCTTCACGCTAGCAAGGCCAGGTGCACTAAGGTTGGGGAGGATAGATTCGCGCACGGCGAAGGGACGCTCAGGAGGAACCGATGGCTAAGCTCCACTTCAAATACGGCGCGATGAATTCGGGAAAATCCGACACCCTCATTAAGGCGGCCTACAACTACGAGGAACGAGGCCTCGGCACGATCACGGTCAAGCCCGCTATCGATACGAAGGGCGAGGACTGGGTGCTCGCCCGCGGAGGCGCAAAACGACGCGTCGACGTTCTCATCGAGTCTGGCCATGACTTGCGAGAGGAAATCAAAGCGTTCATCGCCGCACGCCCCGACCGCGACTTCCATGTGGTGCTCGTTGACGAGAGCCAGTTCCTCGACCGCGACCAAATCGATCAACTTTTTCTCGTCGCGAAAAACGATCAGATTTCGGTGATTTGCTATGGGCTTCGCACGGACTTCCTCGCCTGCCAATTCCCTGGCTCTTCGCGACTTTTCGAGCTGGCCGACAACTTCGAGAAGCTACCGACCATGTGTCGATGCGGCTCTCAGGCCGAATTCAATTGCCGCAGCGTAAACGGCATGTTCGTATTCCAGGGAGATCAGGTGGCGATTGATGGCGCTGGCCGCGTCACTTACGAGTCCCTGTGCGGCACGTGCTATCTGGACGAAAAAGCCAAAGCGCTCGGCCCCTCCCTTTTCTAAACAGCGATGTGCCCCTTTCAACTGCCGTCAAGGAGAGACGCATGAAGATTTTGACGATCCAGTCCGCCGTGGCCTACGGACACGCGGGTAATTCTGCCGCTGTTTTTCCGCTGCAGCGGCTCGGCCACGAAGTATGGCCCGTCAACACCGTCCTTTTCTCAAACCACACGGGCCACCCGACGTTCCGCGGTCCCGTCATCGATGCGAAGGACGTTCACGAGGTTGTTTTGGGAATCGAAGAGCTCGGCATTCTTGGCGAAGCCGACGCTATCTTGAGCGGATACCAGGGATCCGCGGCTGTAACCGACGTGATTCTCGACGCCGTGGAACGCGTGAAGGCTCATAACCCGAACGCCGTGTATATCGCCGACCCGGTCATGGGCAATGCCGGCGAGGGATTCTACGTCGATGCCGATATTCCGCCGCTCATGGCGAACAAAGTCGTTCCTGCCGCCGAGGTACTCACGCCCAATCACTTCGAGCTTGGCGTACTCACGGGGACCGATGTGTCCACGCTCGAGGGCACGCTTCAAGCGGTCGAGCAGCTGCGTGCCGAGGGTGCCGAGACCGTGCTGGTGACGAGCGTGATCACGAAAGACACCGCCGACGGCATGCTCGAGCTCCTCGTCGCTGATTCGTCGGGCGCGTATCTTCTCGCAACCCCCCGCCTTGAGCGGAAGGTTCATGGCAGCGGCGATGTGACGACGGCTCTCTTCGCTGCGCATTTGCTCGGTGGCGCCGGCCCTGTCGAAGCACTCGAGAAGACGGCCGCTTCGGTGTTCGAGCTCATCGACCGCACGATCGAGGCGAAGGCGCGCGAGCTTCTCATCGTTGAATGCCAGGAGGCTTTCGTCAATCCGGACACGAAATTCAAGGCCCACCCCCTCCCTCACTGAATTCCATAGGGGTTGTGGGGGTTTGATGCCGCCCTCCTCGGATTGCATAGGGGTTGTGGGGGTTTGGGATGCCTAGAGATCACCGTTAGCGGCGCCTTTGCCCCTCCCTTCTTCGCCTGATTCGATCGCATTGCGAGTCGGCTCAAGGGAGTATGCCTAGGGCCGGTGGTCACTGGCTTCGCTGCCCAGGTCCGACGGCAGCCTCGGCCTCATTCCGCCCTACCTGTTCAGCTGGCTCCGCCTCTTGGATTTCCCAACCTCACCTAAACTCGCCTCTTCAGCTAGGGGCACCCCGACCTCACCCCTCTTCTTCAGCCCCTCTCGCCTTCCACACGCGGAGTGAATCAGTTGACCGCAAGAGGCGCTGATTGAGGTATTCCGCACCCATGAGAATCAGGGTGTAGAAACTCAGCAAAGCGCGTTAACCAAAGAACGTGCTTCGCCGGTGCCTATGCCCCAACCGCTACGGCATTTTCACGACAGAGCGAATCTGTCGTAAGCAGCTATTCTCTCGTGCACAACGCTGCTCATCAAGACCTTCAGTCAGTGTTTCTTCCGCGGCTCGGTCAACGTCTCTTTTTTGGCTTCCGGGTTTGTTGGGCCGAGC